>NZ_JACVAN010000080.1:0-361 GCF_014851895.1 Ensifer sp. ENS11
TCAGGACAAACAACCATTCTCCAAAGAGAATGGTGGGCCCGGGCAGACTCGAACTGCCGACCTCACGCTTATCAGGCGTGCGCTCTAACCACCTGAGCTACGGGCCCATCTTGGGTAAAGCACGCACACAACATTCGCTCGACGCAAACGACAAGCGGGCGTGGTTCGTATCCTTGTGAGAAAGAGAAACGTGGACGGCGGCTCTCGCCATACCATCATGATGCAAGCACCTATGTGGCGTATTGCGTTTCGATCGTGATCTGACTGATCCGATCTATGTTCTAAAAAGCACGGGAAAGGTCATATCGGCGAACCGATCGTCTTCCAATTCCACAGCTTCCTTAGAAAGGAGGTGATCCAG
>NZ_JACVAN010000081.1:0-323 GCF_014851895.1 Ensifer sp. ENS11
CTGTCGCGCAAGACCAACCTGTGCACGGCGATCCGCTCGACCCAGGGCCAGGGCCTGATGCCGGATGGCACCTCGCGCTTTTCGATCGGCAAGGACAAGATCCATCACTATATGGGCTGCTCCACCTTTGCCAATTACACCGTGCTGCCGGAGATCGCGCTGGCCAAGGTCAACCCCGACGCGCCGTTCGACAAGATCTGCTATATCGGCTGCGGCGTCACCACCGGCATCGGCGCGGTGATCAACACGGCCAAGGTCGAGATCGGCGCGACCGCGATCGTCTTCGGCCTCGGCGGCATCGGCCTCAATGTCATCCAGGGCCT
>NZ_JACVAN010000082.1:0-320 GCF_014851895.1 Ensifer sp. ENS11
GTGGTACCGAGTTTCGCGGTTTCAAGGCTTTGGAAGATGGACTCGGCGCCAGGAGCTGGTTTTGCGATCCGAATTCACCGTGGCAGAAAGGCGCGGTCGAGAACACCAACAAGCGCATCCGTCGCTTTGTGCCGAGCGATACGGACCTGTCTGCCGTCAACCAGCCGCAACTGGTCGCCCTCGCCCACCATCTCAATTCACTGCCGAGGAAGTGCCTTGGTTACCGCACGCCCGCCGAAGTCTTCATGGCCCATTTGCGCGAAAGTGGCTAACCCTCTACGCTTCACACGTCATTGTTGCACTTGGATTAGATTCTCCAC
>NZ_JACVAN010000083.1:0-317 GCF_014851895.1 Ensifer sp. ENS11
CGCCGATATCGGCATCGAACCCGGTCAGAAGCTGCAAACCCGTCGAAGCGCCCGACTTCTCCGATTTCGCGTTGGGTTGCGACGAAGCCGAGGTAGTAGCCTCAAGAAATGCGCTCAGGTCCAACCGCTCGGCGTCGATGTCAGCGAGAAACCGCGGGCGATTGCCGGGTATGAAGAGTGCGTCGAGGCTAAGAGCCTCGTCTCCAACGAGCAATTTGCCGCCGCGGATCTGGTAGCTGCCATTGGTGTTGAGGGCGACTTGTCCGGTGGCCTCGAATGCGGAGAGCCCGGGGGCGGGGGCGGGATCCGCCTCGAAG
>NZ_JACVAN010000084.1:0-315 GCF_014851895.1 Ensifer sp. ENS11
GATTTGCCACTTTGGCGACATCGAGCCCGCTGCTGGATATGCGGCCCTTGAAGGTCGGCTCAACCTCGCGAATATCGGCAGAGATATTTGCCGCGACGCTGCCGGCATCGATGCCGAGATGTTCTATCCTTGCCGAACCCAGCCCGTTCTTAAGCGTTGCCGCCAAGGCAACGTCTGATGCCGAGAAGTCACCAAGGACAAGATCCCTGATGTTCACGCCGATATCGGCATCGAACCCGGTCAGAAGCTGCAAACCCGTCGAAGCGCCCGACTTCTCCGATTTCGCGTTGGGTTGCGACGAAGCCGAGGTAGTAG
>NZ_JACVAN010000085.1:0-309 GCF_014851895.1 Ensifer sp. ENS11
GGGTCTATTCCGACTTCAAGCAAATGGCGATCCGCGAGGCCAAGCTGAAGGACGGCATCGAGGCGGTGGCGATCGTCACCCCCAACCATGTGCACTATGCCGCCGCCAAGGAATTCCTGAAGCGCGGTATCCATGTGATCTGCGACAAGCCGCTGACCTCGACGCTTTCGGATGCGAAGAAGCTGAAGAAGGCGGCCGACGACAGCGAGGCGCTGTTCGTGCTCACCCACAACTACACCGGCTATCCGATGGTGCGCCAGGCGCGCGCGATGGTCGAAAATGGCGACATCGGCGCTATCCGGCTGGTGC
>NZ_JACVAN010000086.1:0-308 GCF_014851895.1 Ensifer sp. ENS11
GGCGACTAGCGCCAAGCACTCACGGGTGAAGTCGTCGACAACGGCCAGGACGCGGAAGCGGCGACCATCGGTGAAGGCGTCGCTAACGAAGTCCAGGCTCCAGCGCTCATTGGGACGCGATGGCAATGCCAACGACCGCCTGGTTCCCAGGGCACGCTTGCGCCCGCCGCGTTTGCGGACAGTCAGCTTCTCTTCCCGATAGAGCCGCCTGAGCTTCTTCAGGTTCATGACGATACCCTGCCGATCCAACATCACGTGGATGCGCCGATAGCCGAAACGGCGGCGCTCTGACGCTACCTTCTTCATGG
>NZ_JACVAN010000087.1:0-284 GCF_014851895.1 Ensifer sp. ENS11
GCGATCCAAGGTTTGGGCTCAGAGCAAAAGCCCGGAAACTCTAATCCCCGGCGATCCAAGGTTTGGGCTCAGAGCACAATGTGACGGACTCTACCAAAATTTGGAGGAAGTTCAGGGTCTCAGGTCAGCTCAACTCGTCGCGCCGTTACGAGACAAACAAAAAGCCCGCGGACCTTTCGGTCTCGCGGGTTTTTTGTTTGATTTGGTTGCGGGGGCAGGATTTGAACCTGCGGCCTTCAGGTTATGAGCCTGACGAGCTACCGGGCTGCTCCACCCCGCGCCAT
>NZ_JACVAN010000088.1:0-269 GCF_014851895.1 Ensifer sp. ENS11
CGCCGTCGCGATCGCCCTTCTGCCAGCTGCTGGAGGAGGGGATGTGAGCTGACGCTGGCGCTGCTGTCTTGGCTGGTGGTGCGAGCGGGTGCCGCATATTCCTTCTCCCCGCCCGGCGGGGAGAAGGAATATGCGGCAGGCGGATGAGGGGCAGCCGCACGACGATGACAACGAGACGATAGAGCAGGTTCAGAACAGGGAGACAAAACGATGGCAATCGAGGGAACGAGCGAGAAGCGCGAGCGGCGGATCAGGCTCGGCATGGTCGG
>NZ_JACVAN010000089.1:0-266 GCF_014851895.1 Ensifer sp. ENS11
CGACAAAGTGATAGAGGCGGCGACGATCCGCCAGATTCAGCTGCGAATAGCTTCGTGACATCCCAAAATCTCCAAGGGGAAACCATTGAAATCATTGGCATGTCGCACTTCAAATTAGAATGTACCCGGCTACAACATCTGTGGCAGCAAGGTTGAACTGTCCACGTTGGCGCAAAGTAGAAATGTCACTTTGGGCGGCGCGTCGTCAGCCATTTAGACATGCGACACTCGACATCTCCACTGGCGCTGAGGCAAGCCCCCGACCG
>NZ_JACVAN010000008.1:0-333234 GCF_014851895.1 Ensifer sp. ENS11
GTCAAAAAACAGACGGTCAAACCGTCAAAACTTCCCGCCGAAACTCGCGTCCCGACCAATCAGCATCCGCCAATCAAGGAAACCTTAAAACGAAGGACATCGTCGCCAGCAGCGCCGCCGCCCTCGTTCAGTGATCGGGCTTATAGACCCCACTCACCGAACACGTCAACAGGCATTCGCAAAAAATCGACAAGATCGAACAACACATTGAAAATACAAACGAATTGGAAGCGAGAGTTATCAACAGCCCGCTCCGCATCACCAGACCAGCAAAACCAAAACCAGAATCATTGGCCAATCGGTCAAAAAGCGTTGCCAAGAGCCAGGGAACCGCGGAAGGGATCTGGCCGGCAGCCGATTATGGCCGCAGCGCCAGACCACCTGGCACCACCGCCAACACTCGCTCGCGGCTGAAACACCCCCGGTTCTCCCGCACGATCTGCGTCAGAAACTCGCGCACCGCCCTCACCCGCGGCACGGCAATCAAGTCGCGGTGGCAGATCATCCAATAGGTCCGCTTCAACTCGATCTCGTCGGGCAGCACGATCTCAATGTCCTTTTCGTCGCGCGCCATAAAATGCGGCAGCACACAGAGGCCAAGCCCTTGGCGTACGGCCTTCAGCTGCGTGAGGATGCTGGAACTCTGAAAATGCGCCCTGAGGCCCGGCTGGATCTCGCCGAGATAATCGAGCCCGGGCGCGAAGATCATGTCTTCGATGTAACCCACGAAACGATGGGCAGCGAGATCGTTGCGGCTCCTGATCGGCGGATGACTGGCGAGATAGCTGCGGGAACCATAGACATGCAGCGTATAGGGTGTCAGCACCTCTGAATGGTAAGGGCCGGCCTTTGGCGCCGTCAGCGCCACCGACAGATCCGCCTCCTTGCGCGACAGCGACATGATCTGCTGGATCGCCACCAGCTCCAGCGAAATGTTGGGGTAGGTCGCGGCGAAGCTCGAAAGCCTGTCCGACAGGAAGAAGTTACCGAAACCTTCGAGTGTGCTCAGCCTGACGACGCCGCGCTGCGCCGTCAGGCCGTCGCTGATATCGAGCTGCAGCTGCTCGGTCTCGCGCTCGATGCGCTCGGCGGTCTCGACGAACCGCTGGCCGATCGCCGTCAGCACGTAGCCGCGCGGATTGCGCTCGAACAGCTTGACCTTGAGCGCAAATTCCAGCCGGTCGATCCGACGGGAAACCGTCGCGTGGCTGGTGCGCAACCGCCTTGCCGCGGTCGACAATTGCCCGGTGCGGGCGACCGCCAGAAAGAACTGCAGGTCGTCCCAGGTGAAGTTCGGATTCATCTCGCTGCCCCCATCTGTTCGAAAATGAACAGACCCTGTTTGCAATTTACGGGCAGCAGCGCTTGCGTCCAAGCGAATTTTTCCGGATTGTATCGTCGGAGCCGACATCTGAGGAGCATGTCTGGCCAAATTTGAACAGAACGGGACCGATGGTCCGGCAACGCCATGCGCTTGCCGGAGCCGAGCGGGATTTCGCATGGTTTGTGCCGGACTGATGACCCTTGGAGGAGGACACGATGACGAAGAAACTGCTTACCGCATTTGCCATGATGCTTGCCAGCAGCACCGCGGCGCTCGCCGATGCATCCGACGGCAAGGTCAAGATCGGCATCTTGAACGACCAGTCCGGCGTCTATGCCGATTTCGGCGGCAAATCCTCCTACGAGGCAGCGCTGATGGCGGTCGAGGATTTCGGCGGCAAGGTTCTGGGTGTGCCGGTGGAAGTGATTACCGCCGACCACCAGAACAAGGCCGACATCGCCTCCAACATCGCCCGGCAATGGTACGACACCGAGCAGGTCGACAGCATCATGGAGCTGACGAGTTCTTCGGTCGGCCTCGCCGTCCAGGCACTGTCGAAGGAAAAGAAGAAGATCACCATCAATACCGGCGCTGCCACCACAGAGCTTACCGGCAAGCAATGCTCGCCCTATGGTTTCCACTGGGCCTATGACACCCATGCGCTTGCGGTCGGCACCGGTGGCGCGCTGGTCAAGCAGGGCGGCGACAGCTGGTTCTTCCTGACCGCCGACTACGCCTTCGGTTACTCGCTCGAGGAAAACACCGGCAACTACGTCAAGGAAAACGGCGGCACCGTCGTCGGCTCGGTTCGCCATCCGCTGGCGACCACCGACTTCTCATCCTTCCTGTTGCAGGCGCAGTCTTCCGGCGCCAAGGTCATCGGCCTCGCCAATGCCGGCCTCGATACCTCCAACGCCATCAAGCAGGCCGCCGAATTCGGCATCGTCCAGGGCGGCCAGCGCCTGGCGGCCTTGCTCTTCACGCTCGCGGAAGTCCATGGCCTCGGCCTTGAAGCGGCACAGGGGTTGACGCTGACCGAAGGCTTCTACTGGAACCGCAACGAGGAAACGGCAAAATTCGGCAAGCGCTTCATGGAGCGCACCGGCAAGATGCCGAACATGGTCCATGCCGGCACCTATTCCGCCGTGCTTTCCTATCTGAAGGCGATCGAAAAGGCCGGCAGCGATGACGGCGATGCCGTTTCGAAGGAACTGCGTGCGCTGCCCGTCAACGACGTCTTTGCCGAAAACGGCAAGGTCGCCGAGAACGGCCGCATGATCCACGACATGTATCTCTTGGAAGTGAAAAAGCCGGACGAAAGCAAGGAGCCCTGGGACTATTTCAAAGTGCTCGCCACCATCCCCGGTTCCGACGCCTTCATCGATCCGGCCAAGAGCGGCTGCGACCTCGTGAAGTCGTGAGCGGTCGGATCGCGATGACCGCTGTCTTGCCAGAACAGAATGGAGCGCCGCGGGTGGTTTTGTCCGCCCGCGGTCTCCGTCGCGATTTCGGCGGTTTCACCGCCGTCAACAACGTCAACCTCGACGTCCACGATGCACGGGTCCACGCACTGATCGGTCCGAACGGCGCCGGCAAGACGACCGTCTTCAACCTTCTGACCAAGTTCCTGCAGCCGACCGACGGCACGATCACGCTGCTCGGCGAAGACATCACCCGCATGGCGCCGGACAAGGTGGCGCGCATGGGGCTGGTGCGCTCGTTCCAGATCTCGGCGGTGTTTCCGCATATGAGCGTGCTCGAAAATGTGCGGGTGGCGCTGCAGCGGCCGAACGGACTTGCCACCCAGTTCTGGAAGCCGATGTCGGCGCTCGACGGGCTGACGGCAAAGGCCGATCATCTCATCCGCTCCGTTGGTCTCGATAAGGAAAGAAACGCGGTTGCCGCCGATCTTTCCTATGGCCGCAAGCGGGTGCTGGAGATCGCCACCACGCTGGCGCTCGACCCGAAGGTTCTCTTGCTCGACGAGCCGATGGCCGGCATGGGCCACGAGGATGTCGGCATGGTGGCCGAGATCATCCGCGAGGTGGCGCGCGAACGCGCCGTGCTGATGGTCGAGCACAATCTTTCCGTCGTCTCGACCCTTTGCCACCACGTCACCGTGCTGCAGCGGGGAGAAATCCTCGCCGAGGGCGACTATGCAGAAGTGTCGGCCGACCCGCGGGTGCGCACCGCCTACATGGGCACCGAGGAGGCTTGAGATGAAACCGCTGCTGAAAGTCTCCGGCCTCAACGCCTGGTACGGCGAAAGCCACATCCTGCACGGCGTCGACATGACGGTCGGCGAAGGCGAGATGGTCACCCTGCTCGGGCGCAACGGCGTCGGCAAGACCACCACCCTGCGCTCGATCATGGGAATCGTGCGCAATCGCAAGGGCGCGATCGATTTTTCTGGCGAGGACCTGATCAAGGTTCCGCTGCACCGGGTCGCCCATCGCGGCCTCGGCTTCATCCCCGAGGAGCGCGGCATCTTCTCGACGCTCTCGGTCTATGAAAACCTGCTGCTGCCGCCGGCCGTGGCCAAGGGCGGCATGACGGTCGACGAAATCTTCGAGCTTTTTCCCAATCTGCACGAGCGCCGCAACAGCCCGGGCACCAAGCTTTCCGGCGGCGAACAGCAGATGCTGGCGATTGCCCGGATCTTGAGAACCGGCGTGCGCATGATGCTGCTCGACGAACCGACCGAGGGACTCGCCCCGGTCATCGTCCAGCGCATCGGCGACGTGCTCAAGACATTGAAGGAGCGCGGCATGACCGTTCTTCTGGTCGAACAGAACTTCCGCTTCGCCAGCAAGGTTGCCGACCGTTTCTACCTGATGGATCATGGCCGCATGGTCGGCGAGTTTCCGGTCTCGGAGCTCTCCGATCGCATGGGCATGCTGCATGACGTGCTGGGGGTCTGAGCCATGACCATGATCTTTGGAATTCCACTGCAAGCCTTCCTCGGCCAACTGCTGATCGGCCTGATCAACGGCTCGTTCTATGCACTCCTGAGCCTCGGCCTTGCGATCATCTTCGGCCTCTTGCGCGTCATCAACTTCGCTCACGGCGCGCAATACATGCTCGGCGCCTTCTTCGCCTGGATGCTGCTTTCCTATTTCGGCATCGGCTACTGGCCGGCGCTGATCGTGGCACCGCTTGCCGTCGGGCTTGTCGGCGCCGTCATCGAGCGCACGATGCTGAGAAGGCTCTACGCGCTCGATCCGCTTTATGGCCTGCTCTTCACCTTCGGCCTGGCGCTGACGATCGAAGGCACCTTTCGCTATCTCTATGGCGCTTCGGGCCAGCCCTATGCCACGCCGGCAGCCCTTGCCGGCGGCACCAATCTCGGCTTCATGTTCCTGCCCGTCTATCGCGGCTGGGTGATCGCCTTCTCGCTCGTCGTCTGCATCGGCACCTGGCTGGTGATCGAAAAGACCAAGCTCGGCTCCTATCTGCGGGCGGCGACAGAAAACCCTATTCTCGTCCAGTCCTTCGGCATCAACGTGCCGTTCCTGTTGACGCTCACCTACGCGCTGGGGGCTGCACTTGCCGCCCTTGCCGGGGTGCTTGCGGCGCCGATCTACCAGGTCTCGCCGTTGATGGGATCGAACATCATTATCGTCGTCTTCGCCGTGGTGGTGGTCGGCGGTATGGGCTCGATCATGGGAGCAATCATCACCGGCTATCTGCTTGGCGTTGCCGAGGGGTTGACCAAGGTGTTCTACCCCGAAGCCTCCAACATCGTGATCTTCGTGATCATGGCCATCGTTCTCCTGATACGGCCGGCAGGCCTCTTCGGCCGGGATGTTTGATATGACACTGACACTCGATATCGATAAGCCCAGGGAAAAGAAGCCGGTCGTCGCACAAACGATCTTCCTGGCGGCGGGTCTTGCGCTGCTGGTGCTCGCCCCTCTGTTCTTCTATCCCGTATTCCTGATGAAGCTGCTGTGCTTCGCGCTCTTTGCCTGCGCCTTCAACCTGCTGCTCGGTTACACCGGCCTCTTGTCCTTCGGACACGCGGCCTTCTTCGGCGGCGCCGCCTATTTCACCGCCCATGCGGTGAAGGAATGGGGGCTGCCGCCGGAACTCGGCATTCTCGTCGGTGTCGCAGGAGCCGCGTTTCTTGGCGCGATCATCGGTTTCCTCGCTATCCGCAGGCAGGGCATCTACTTCGCCATGATCACGCTGGCGCTGGCGCAGATGTTCTATTTCTTCTGCCTGCAGGCCGAGTTTACCAAGGGCGAGGACGGCATCCAGTCCGTGCCGCGCGGCCATCTCTTCGGCTTCATCGATCTCAGCCAGTCGGCGAACATGTATTACTTCGTGCTCGGAGTCTTCATCATCGGCGTGGCGATCATCTGGCGGATCATTCACTCGCCCTTCGGCATGATCCTGAAATCGATCAGGGAGAACGAGACGCGCGCCGTGTCGCTCGGCTACTCCGTGCGCAACTACAAGCTTGCGGCCTTCGTCATGTCGGCGGCACTCACCGGCCTTGCCGGCGGCGTGAAGGCGCTGGTCTTCCAGTTCGCGACGCTGACCGACGTCAGCTGGCAGATGTCCGGTGAGGTCATCCTCATGACGCTGCTCGGCGGTATCGGCACGCTGATCGGACCGCTGTTCGGCGCCGGCCTGGTCGTGACCTTGCAGAACTATCTCGCGACCTCCGAATTCCCGGTCACCATCATTACCGGCCTGGTCTTCATGGTCTGCGTGCTGCTCTTCCGGCGCGGTATCGTCGGCGAGTTCTATAATTCGAGGCTCGGCCGCAAGCTCGGCTTTGAACATCGACACTGAGCATTTCCAGGAAAAGTGCGAAGCGGTTTTCCGTCAGGAAATGCGTAAAAACAGAGAGCTAGAGCGTTTCCGCGACGCCGTTTAACCGGAAACGCTCTCTAGACAGGTCGGAGACATTGGCTCACGGCCGGACCGGGCATCGACAAGAGAGTGATGAGCCCATGGACACGTTCGACTATATCGTCGTCGGAGCGGGTAGCGCCGGTTGCGTTCTGGCCAACCGCCTTTCCGAAAACCCGGATCGCCGCGTCCTGCTGCTCGAGGCCGGCGGCAGCGACAACTATCACTGGATCCACATTCCGGTCGGCTATCTCTATTGCATCAACAACCCCCGCACCGACTGGTGTTTCACCACAGCTGCAGAGGAAGGGTTGAACGGTCGTGCTCTCGGCTACCCGCGTGGCAAGGTGCTCGGCGGCTGCTCGTCGATCAACGGCATGATCTACATGCGTGGCCAGGCGCGCGACTACGATCACTGGCGCCAGCTCCGGTGCACCGGTTGGGGCTGGGATGACGTCCTTCCGCACTTCCGCAAATCGGAAGACCACTATCGCGGCGCCGACGAAATGCATGGCGCCGGCGGCGAGTGGCGGGTAGAGAAGGCGCGCGTTCGCTGGGCCGTGCTTGACGCTTTCCAGAAGGCAGCGACCGAGGCCGGCATCCCGGAAACGCCCGATTTCAACCGCGGCAATAATGAAGGCTCCGGCTATTTCGACGTCAACCAGCGTTCCGGCATCCGCTGGAACACGGCAAAGGCGTTTCTGCGGCCCGCACGCGGCCGGAGCAATCTCACCATTCTGACCAAGGCGCATGTCCGGCGGCTGGTGATCGAGGAAGGTCGCATCGCCGGCGTCGAATTCCAGCACGATGGTTTGGTCAAGCGTGTTCGTTGTCGCCGCGAAACCGTTCTTTCGGCGGGCGCCATCGGCTCGCCGCAGATCTTGGAGCTTTCCGGTGTTGGCCGGGGCAATGTCCTGAGGGATAATGGGATCGAGGTCCGGCACGAGTTGGCCGGCGTCGGCGAAAACCTGCAGGATCATCTGCAACTGCGCCTCGCCTACAAGGTGACCGGGGTGCCGACCCTGAACGAGAAGGCAAGCACGTTTCTCGGCAAGGCGGCGATCGGCCTCGAATATCTCGCCAGGCGCTCAGGCCCGATGGCCATGGCACCGAGCCAGCTCGGCATCTTCACCCGTTCCGGCCCCGAGAAGGAAACGCCGGACCTGCAATATCACGTCCAGCCGGTGACGCTCGAAAAGTTCGGCGAGCCGGTTCATCCCTTTCCGGCGATTACCGCCAGCGTCTGCAATCTTCGCCCCGAAAGCCGGGGGTCGGTGCATCTCAAAGGGCCCGATTTCGCCGCAGCACCCGACATTCGCCCGCGCTATCTGACGGCAGAGGCCGACCGCGATGTCGCGGTCCGTTCCATTCGCCTGACGCGTCGCATCGTCAGCCAGCCATCCTTCGCCCGTTTCAACCCGACCGAGTTCAAGCCGGGACCTTCCTATGAGAGCGACGAGGATCTGCGGCGTGCTGCCGGCGATATCGGCACGACGATCTTCCACCCGGTCGGCACCTGCCGGATGGGCGCAGATCCGGAAAGCGTCGTCGACCCGGAATTGCGGCTGCGTGGCCTGCAAGGCCTGCGGATTGCCGATGCCTCGATCATGCCGACAATCACCTCGGGCAACACCAATTCGCCGACGATCATGATCGCCGAAAAAGCGGCGACGATGATCCTGGAAGCCAACCGCTGAGGGCTTTTCCGGGCCGATTTCACCGTCGGGATTACGGTAAACCAGGCCAAAAGCGACTCGAAAACCTTAAATTCCGGGACCGGAACCTCTATATGAGCCCGTGAAGGCCTCATGGGCCCAAGCACAATACAAGGGGTTTGAATGGCAATGCAGCGTTTTGGACGAGCTCTGGCGATGATGGCGATCGGTCTCACTGTCGCGCTCACGGTTGTGGATGTCGCCGAGGCCCGGCGCTCGGGCGGCGGCTTCGGCAGCCGTGGCACGCGCACCTTTTCGCAGCCGCCAGCCACCCGCACCGCGCCGACAAACGCGGCACCGATCGACCGCACGATGACGCCGCGCCAGGACGCCGGCCCAACGACGACCAATCCCGGGGCAGCTCAGACGCGCCCCGCCGGCGCCAACACGCCCAACGCACGGCCCGGCTTCTTCAGCGGCTTCGGTGGTTCGCTCCTCGGTGGCCTCATGGTCGGCGGCCTGATCGGCATGCTGATGGGCGGCGGCTTCGGCGGTGCTGCCGGCTTCCTCGGCCTGATCGTGCAGATGCTGTTGATCGGTGGCGTGATCATGCTCGCTATGCGCTTCTTCGGCCGCAACCGCCAGCCGGCCTATGCCGGTCCGTCCGAGCGTTCGTCGGCCCACTCGCCTTCGACTGGCGTACCGTCGTTCAAGATCCCGAGCATCGGCGGTGGCCAGGCAGGCGGCCAATCGAATGCACGCCCGACCGTCGTACCGACACCAGCCCCCGTCACCGACGGCCCGGCCGATGAAATCGGTGTCGGCCAGTCCGATCTCGAACAGTTCGAGAAGATGCTGAAGGACGTTCAAGCAGCCTATGCGGCAGAGGACTACGGCACCCTGCGTCGTTTGACGACGCCGGAAGCCATGTCCTACCTGGCCGAAGAACTCAGCGACAACGCCACCAGCGGCGTCAAGAACGACGTCACCGAAGTCCATCTCGTCCAGGGCGATGTCGCCGAGGCCTGGTCGGAAAACGGCACCGACTTCGCGACCGTCGCCATGCGCTACGAGAGCATCGACGTCATGCGCGACCGTACGACCGGCAAGGTGATCAGCGGCGATCCGGACAACCTGACCGAAGCCGTCGAGCTTTGGACCTTCGTACGCAAGCCCGAAGGCGAATGGCAGGTGTCGGCGATCCAGGGCGTCGGGCACGCCTGATAGCGCCAACAATCCAAAACCTTTGAGACCCGGCCGGCCCATCCGACCGGGTCTTTTTTTGCGCTTGCGACACCGCCCGACTCTAGCGCGCGACGGGGTGAAGCGCAGGCCCACCTGGTTCGTGCAAGGACGCAGACGAGTGATAACTCCGCATCAGCCCGCAACCGGCTCCTCATCGCCGAGAAGGCGCTCGATCAGCGTCCGCAACCAGCGATGCCCCAGATCGCCGTCGCGACGACGATGCCAGATCTGCTCGAAGTCGAACAGCGGAATGGCAAAGGGCGGCTCGAAGACGACCAGCCCGTGACCGTCCCCCTGTGGAAGGATGCGGCGCGCCACGGTCAGGACAAGATCCGTGCCGCGCACCAAGCCCGGTGCGACGCTCCAATGCGGAACCGCAAGACAGATGCGGCGCGTCTTGCCGGTCGCCGCGAGCGCAAGATCGATCTCGTTGCCGGCGTCGCCACGCAATGACACCAGCACATGCGGTCGGGCGAGATAGTCACCAAGATCGATGGCCAGCGATCCGCCAAGCTGTGACGCGTCGGCAAGGCAGGCAAAGCTTTCCCGAAAGAGCAACGATGATCGGATGCCTCCGCCGTGCGTCGGGAACACGCCCAGCGCCAGATCGATCTCGCCGTCCACCACCTGCGACGCCATGACCTCGCGGCTCGCCTGGCTGACGATCAGATCGATATATGGTGCCTCGGCCCGCAGGGTCGCCATCAGCTTCGGCAGCAGAACGGCAGCCCCGTAATCCGACATTGCCAATCGGAACACATGCCGCTCCGTTGCGGGATCAAAACCTGCGGGCGCAAGCAACGACCGCACGCGACCCATGGCCTCCACGAGCCGTGGCGCGAGCTCAAGCGCCCGTATGGTCGGCTCCAGCCGCCCGCCGTGGCGCACCAGCAGGGGATCATCGAAGAGTTCGCGCAAGCGCGCCAGCGCATGGCTGACCGCAGGCTGGCTCTTGTTCAGACGGACTGCCGCACGCGAGACATGGCGCTCAGTCAGCAACGCATCGAGCACGACCAGCAGGTTCAGATCGATTCCAGTCAGATTATTCATTCAACGAATATAGATCGTGCGAACTGCGAATTTCCATTCTTCATTTGGATGATGAACCATCGGGCGGTCAAACAGATCGGAATATTGTCATGCCAAATGCCGGATCACTCCTCCTCATCCTCGCCGCTGTCTTCGCCGGAGCCGTCGTGCCGTTCCAGCCCGGCGCCAACGCCATGCTTGGCCGGTTAATCGGTCATCCCCTCTGGGCGACGGTCGTTTCGCTCGGCGCCAGCCTCGCCCTCATCATTCCCATCATGATCGCCGTTCGCGTACCGATGCCAACGCTCGGTGAGACACTGAAGGGTCCCTGGTGGATCTGGATCGGCGGCCGTCATCTACATCACTGCCGCACTGCTGCTCGCCCCAAAACTCGGCGCCGCCAGTTTCATTGTCGCGGTGATCGCCGGACAGATGGCGGTCTCTGTCGTCATCGATCATTTCGGCCTGATGGGCTTTCCGGAAAAGCCGGTCAGCCTCGCCCGCCTCGTCGGCGTTGCGCTGATCATCGGCGGTATGGTCATCACGCAAATTGCAAGCACCATGCCCGCGCTGGCAAGCCAGGCCCGGTGAGCATGCACGCCTCCAACCACAATTCTTGTCGCTGACCCCGCAAGCATGTTAACACACGGTCATGTCGACCGAACCACACCTGATGGCGTGACGAGCCCCGCAAGGCGGGGCTTGCAGCAGCGAGCCCAAAGTCGCCCGTGTCTCACGGGCTGGTCTTCGTTGATTCGATTGATCTCCTTCTCCTAGATCGACGGCACGGCCCAACGACAGGTCGCCACGATGATCGGGAGCGCGAGGCAATCGACTGCCATTCGGGCTCGTTATGACATCGCCATCCCCCTGGAAATCGGCCGACTTCCGGCGCGTCGGGTTCGCTCTCGCCTTTTATTCCTTCTGCTCGTGGATGCTGGTCGCAGCACTGCCACTTCTCGTCGCCCAACGGTTCGGCACCGGCACAGACCTTGTCGGCAGCCTTGCGCTGCGGCTCGCACCGCGCATCCTGTTTGCCCCGGCTGCCGCCAGCCTGATCCGCCGCGCGGGCTCTCGGCTGCCCGTTGGTGCGGGGCTGATCGTCACTGCATTGTGCCTCTTCGCCCTTGCCGGCGTCGAACACGCAGGCACGCTTCAGATGGTGGTTCTGACAATCGGCTTTGCAGACACGATTGTCGTTCCAGGCCTGCTGGCGTTGCGCGCCGCCGCCGTGCCTTCCGGCCGCAATATGGAAGCCAACACGACGTTTCAGACGATCGATCGTCTCGCCAAAATCTTTGGCCCGCCGACGGCAGGTCTCATGCTGACGGTTATATCCCCTGCCCTCACCTTCCTTGCGCTTGCAGCCGGCCACCTCGTGGCCGCGTTCGCCCTTTGCCGGGGCGTTGCAACACCGGAGCAGATGCGGGTCAAACGGGAGCCAGCCGCTCGATCCGGTCTTTTCCGAGAGGCCGCGGCGACCATGCGCGAGAACCCGGTTCTTTGGGTACTCGTCCTGCCTGCTCTCGGCTACATGATTTCTCTCGGCGCGCTGCAGCCCTTCCTGTTCTGGCTCAATCACGACCAGTTCGGGCTTGGCGCCGCCACGTGGACCGTGCTGCTTGCAGCGCAAGGGACGGGTGCCGTCATCGGCGCGCTGGTCTCAAACCGCCTGGCGCGAACGCTGATCGATACACACTCGCTGCTGATGGCCTATCTCGTCGCAAGCCTTCTCGAAGGCGTGACGACGCTTGCGCTGGTCTTCGCCCCGACCCATGCGTTGGCGACGGTGGTGCTGATCATCGGCGGCATACCGGAGATGGTGGCTTTTGCCGCCTATTTCACGCTGCTCCAGCAGCGGCTGAACCTTGAGCGCCAGGCCGTCTTCTATGCGCTGAGCCTGCCGTTGATGGATCTGTTCATGGTGGCGGGCGTCCTCGCCGGCACCTTGCACAGCGGCGGCTGGATGACGCTTCGGCAGTTCTGGTTCGTCGCCAGTGCCGGCGCTATCCTTCCCGTTCTTCCGTTTCTTGCCTTCAGACCTTGCCGAAGATCGTAAGGGCCTGAACCGAAAGCGACATGGCCCAGAAAAAGTATGGCCGGCGGCTGGCGCGATCGCCACCGTGCGGGTCATACTCTCCCGGGCTGAAATGAGGGCACGGGCATGCGAGACAAACTATTCATTGACGGAAAATGGGAGAAACCCCGCCGCGGCGGTATGCTCGACGTGATCGATCCGGCAACGGAGGAGGTCATCCACCGCGTGCCGGCCGCCACCTACGACGATATCGACCGCGCCGTCAAAGCTGCCCGCATCGCCTTCGACAGCGGCCCATGGCCGAAGCTTACCGGCACGGAGCGGGCCGTCTATCTCCGCGCGATTGCCGAGAAGATCGAGGAAAGACGCCATGCGCTGGCGCATCTCGAAGTCACCGATAACGGCAAGCCGCTGCCGGAAGCACTGTGGGATATCGACGATGCCGCCGGGTGCTTCCGCTACTATGCCGGGCTTGCCGAGGAACTCGACGCCAACCCGGAGGAAACGATCGCCGTCGGCGACACCAGGTTCAGAGCCCGTGCCATCCGCGAACCCCTCGGCATCGTCGGCGCGATCACGCCCTGGAACTATCCGTTGCTGATGGTTTCCTGGAAGGTGGCGCCGGCGCTTGCCGCCGGCTGCACCATGGTGCTGAAACCGTCCGAGCTGACGCCGCTGACGGCTCTGGAACTGGGCGCAATCGCCGAGGAGGTCGAGCTTCCGCCCGGCGTGCTCAACATCGTCACCGGCACCGGCCAGGATGCCGGCCAGCCGCTGACCGAGCACCCGCTGGTCGACAAACTCGCCTTTACCGGCTCGGTACCGACAGGGCGAAAGGTGATGATGGCCGGCGCCCAGGACATCAAGAACATCAGCCTCGAGCTTGGCGGCAAGTCGCCCTTCGTGGTCTTTGCCGACAGCGATATCGAAAAGGCCGTCGAATGGATCATGTTCGGCATCTTTTGGAACCAGGGGCAGGTCTGCTCGGCAACCTCGCGCGTGCTCATCGAGGAACCGATCTACGATACCGTCGTCAAAAGGCTCTGCGAAGAGGCGGGCAAGATCACCATCGGCAACGGCCTCGACGAGGGCACATTGCTCGGGCCAATCGTTTCCAAGGGACAATATGACAAGATCCTGACCGCGATCGACCGCGCCCGCCAGGACGGCGCCACCATCGCGGCGGGCGGCGGCAGGCCCGCCGGTTTCAACAGCGGTTACTTCATCGAGCCGACCGTTTTGACCGACATGAGCGAAGACAGCTATGTCTGGCGCGAGGAGATCTTCGGGCCTGTCGTCTGCGTCAAGCCGTTCGCGGACGAGGCCGATGCGGTGCGCATGGCCAACGACAGCCGCTTCGGCCTTGCCGCGGCGGTCATGTCGGAGGACAAGGAGCGCTGCGAACGCGTCGCCCGGGCGCTACGCGCTGGCATCATCTGGATCAACTGCTCGCAACCGACCTTCCCCGAGGCGCCCTGGGGCGGCTACAAGCAATCGGGTATCGGTCGCGAACTCGGTCGCTGGGGCCTTTCCAACTATCTGGAGACCAAGCAGATCACCAGCTTCGATACCGACGAGCCGTGGGGCTGGTACATCAAGGCGTAGAGCGCCCCGCAGCACGGCGTCGGCCGCCAAGGACAGCGTCAAATTCCCTTCATGCGGCTATGGAATAAGCCAGATGACGGCAGCATCATGCCGCGGGGCTGCCGCATTGCGCGATTTGCGCGCTGGAGGGATGCGATGAACAGATCAACTGGCGACTTCGAAGGACAGGATTGGCTCGAGGCGGAACTCGCCGATACGCTCGATGAAGACTATGAACTCGAGCTTTCCGAGCCGGCGCTTTCGGAAGAGATCCGCAAGATCTACCGCAAGAGCCACCCGCCGTCGCTGCCACGCATCGACTATTTCCGCGCTCTGATCGCGCTGCAGTCCGAGCTGATCAAGCTGCAGGACTGGGTCGTGCACCACAAGGAAAAGGTCGTGGTGATCTTCGAGGGGCGCGATTCCGCCGGCAAGGGCGGCGTGATCAAGCGCATCACCCAGCGGCTCAATCCGCGTGTCGTCAGGGTCGCGGCCTTGCCCGCCCCATCGGACCGCGAAAAGACCCAGTGGTATTTCCAGCGCTACGTGCCGCATCTACCGGCCGGCGGCGAGATCGTGCTGTTCGACCGCTCCTGGTACAATCGCTCCGGCGTCGAGCGCGTCATGGGCTTTGCCAGCGAAGACCAGGTCGAGCAGTTCTTCAACGACGTGCCGGAGTTCGAGCGCATGCTGGTGCGCTCCGGCATCCGGCTGGTCAAATACTGGTTCTCGATCACCGACGAGGAGCAGCAGATGCGCTTCCTGGTGCGCATCCACGACCCGCTGAAGCAGTGGAAGCTGTCACCGATGGATCTGCAATCGCGCGTGCGCTGGGAGGCCTATACCAAGGCCAAGGAAGAGACCTTCGCCAGAACGAACATCCCCGAGGCGCCGTGGCACATCGTCGAAGGCAACGACAAGAAGCGGGCGCGGCTGAACTGTATGGACCACCTGCTGCAGCAGATCCCCTATGAGGATGTGCCGCACGAGGAGATCACCCTGCCGGAGCGGGTGTTCAACCCGGACTACGAACGCAAGGTGCTGCCGCCTGAACTCTACGTGCCGTCAAAATACTAAGGCGACGTCAACGCGAAATGGCGCAGGCCTGGCTTTCCGGGCCTGCGCACTTGCAAACACCCCGTGGAAATCGGACAGTCCGTGAAACGACAGTTTCATGGAATTGGCAATGAGTCCCAAAGAGCGATCCTTCCTCACTCGCGTTCGTCAGGTCCTGCCGGAACTCCATCCGGCAGAGCGACGCCTTGGAGACTTTCTCTGCGACTTTCCCGGCGAGGTCGCCAGCTATTCCGCCCAGGAGCTGGCGGCACTGGCGCATGTGTCGAAGGCCACCGTATCGCGTTTCATCCAGCGGCTCGGCTATGAAAACTACGAAGAGGCGCGCCGCCATGCGCGCGCCGACAAGCAGACGGGATCACGGCTCTTCCTGGCGACAAGCGCCGATACGGCCGGCGAGCAATCCGTTACCGCCCATGTGGCCCAAGGGGTCGCCAATATCGAGGCGACCTTCCTTGCGATATCGGAAACACAGATCAACGCTGCGTCGGCAGCGCTGTTGAAGGCACGCAAGGTCTGGGTCATCGGCTTTCGTGCCAGCCACTCCTTCGCCACCTATCTGCAATGGCAGCTGACGCAGGTGATCGAGAACATCTCGGCCATTCCCGGAGGCGGCCAGACGCTGGGCGAACATCTCGTCAGCTTCACGCCCGACGACGTCGTCATCGTCTTCGGCCTGCGCCGCCGCATCGCCCTGATGGATGCGCTCATCAACCAGGTGGAAAAATCCGGTGCCCGCCTGCTTTATATCACCGACGAGGGCGTGCCCTTCCTCAGCCAGGCCGAGTGGCATTTCCGCTGCCAGACGCTGGCACCCGGGCCGCTCTTCAACCACGTCTCGGTCATGGCGCTCTGCCATCTGCTGACGACGCGTTGCATCGAAACGGCAGGCATCAGCGGCCGCAACCGTCTGCGCGGCATCGAAGCGTTAAACGACGCGCTCGAAGAGCTGTGATCGTTGTTTGGGCATCTGCCTGAAACAGCAGTGCATTATTCGATCACAAGAAACCACAGTTTCAAGTCGTAGATACCGACCAACGGCGCTCCATATCTTTGATTGAAAAGGAGAAACTGTAGTTTCTAACCTTTTGGCATGAAACCTGCATTCCTCAATGGCGTTGTTTCGAAGGTGAATTGTGCTGTCCGGCAAGAGCGCCCGTCAGGCGCGAAACGTCCGGCTCATCCGTTTCGGAGCAAGATTCTTGTATGAAACTGTGATTTCTTGATATAGCATCATGAAACTAAGTTTTCACGCCAGTTAAGCCATAAAGGGGAACAAACCATGGCAGCGGAAAATATGGTGCCGTCCGGCAAGTCTTCGCCGGTCATTCGACAATTGGAATCAGCCTTCACCAAGATCGGCGTCACCGGCGCCCACAAACAGATCATCGCCCTGGTTCTGATCGGCTGCCTGTTCGACAGTTTCGAGCAGAACACCATCGGCGTCGCCGGCCCGATCCTCAAGGAACATTGGGGCCTGACCGGCACGGATATCGGCTTCCTCAACACCATCACCTTCGGCAGCGCCGCTCTCGGCCGGTTGCTGTCGGGCATTCTCGGCGATCGCTACGGCCGCCGCGTGATGCTGACGATCAACCTTCTGCTCTTCACCATCGGCTCGGCCGCCTGCGCACTCGCGCCGAATTTCGCAGCGCTGTGCTTTGCCCGCGCCATTGTCGGCTTCGGCGTCGGCGGCGAAATCTCGACCGCGGTGACGATGCTGTCGGAATTCTGCTCGCCGAAATTCCGCGGGACGGCGGCCGGCCTCGTCAATGTTGGCGCCGGCGGCTTCGGCAACTTCCTTGCCCCCGCCTTCGGCCTGTTGATCTTCACGCTCTTTCCCGGTGAAAACAGCTGGCGCTGGCTTTTCGCCTCGCTGGCATTGCCCGCGCTGCTCGTGGTCTTCTATCGCCGGTTTGTGCCGGAGACACCGCGCTTCCTTGCTTCGCAGGGAAAGATCGACGAGGCCAACAAGGTGCTGTCGATTCTGGCCTCCGGATCACTGCGGCCCCGCAATCTGAAGGTTCAGGAATACCTGACCAAGGATCATCTCCAGGACGAAGCACCTGCCAAGAGCGACTGGAAGGAGCTTTTCCGGGCACCGTTCATCGGCAGAACCATTCCCGTCGCAATCGCCATCCTGATGAGCTACGGCGCCCAGCTATCGGTGCTCACATTGATGCCGATCATCTTCGTGTCGATGGGCTACACCCTGCAGGGCAGCCTGCTCTACAGCATGATCATCCAGAGCGGCAGCGTGCTCGGCGCCATCGCCGCCTCGATGTTCGGCTATTATTTCCCGCGCAAGAAAGTGCTGACGTTCGGTGCGGTCTTCGCGTGCCTGGCGGCCATTTCGATCGCCTATCTCGGAACCAACATCTACCTCGTCCTGATGTTTGGAGCGATCTTCCAGTTCTTCGTGCTTTTGCTCAACACCTCGATCTGGATCTACGCGCCGGAGCTCTTCCCGACACGCATTCGCGCCTTCGGCGTAGCACTTATCCTGGCGACAGGGTCGGCCGCGGGCTCCTTCGTGCCAACGATCTCCGGCATGCTGTTCGACACCTATGGCATGGTCGGGGTGTTCGGGCTGGCAGCCGGCATGTACGCAGTCTTCGCATTCTGCATCCAGCTCGGTCCCGAGACCTATGGCATGTCGATGGAAGATCTGGACCAGCCGGCGGACGCCGACCTCGCCAAGGCTGAGCCCAAACAGGTCAATGTCGGCATGGAAGTCAGAACGTGACCGCACATATCCTGTTGATCAACCCGAACAGCTCGCAGGCAACAAGCAGCATGATGCTCGCCATCGCTGAGCGGGCTGTAACCGGACGCACGGCCGTGGCAGTCGCCACGGCCGTGCGGAACCCGCAGATGATCGTCACGCCGCAGCAGCTGACCGCTGCGGCCGGCGAGGTCATCGAGATCGGCGCGGCCCATGGCGCCGGTTGCCTCGGCATCATCGTCAGTGCCTTCGGCGATCCCGGCCTTGCTACCCTCAGGGACCGTGTCGACATCCCCGTCGTCGGCATCTGCGAGGCATCGATGATCGAAGCCGCGCTGAGCGGCCGCAAGTTCGGCGTCGCAACCACGACGCCGGACCTGATCGAGGCCATCGACGACCGCGCCCGCGACCTCGGCCTTGCCGGCCAATATACCGGCATCCGCTGTACGCCCGGCGATCCGCTCGCGCTTGCCGGCGACGAAAAGCTGCTGCGGGAAGCACTCGACGAGGCGGTGCGGCAATGCATCGAGCTTGATGGCGCCGAGGCCGTCATCATCGGCGGCGGCCCGCTCGGCCAGGCGGCCGAACAGTTGCAGCCGCATTTCACCACGCCGATCATCGCCCCCATCCCTTGTGCGGTGGAGCGCGTGCTCGATCTGATGCGGGTCAACGCCTGACCCGCATCAGATCGATATATCGACCGTCAGAACTGGAAAACCGCTTCGCGCTTTTCCTGGTAGTGCTCTAAGCAAACGCCTCGCCCCCCGCTCCTTGCCGGGCGATTGACCTTGTTGACGGCAAGGACTCTGTGATATTTTCGAACATTCTTACATGCAAAACCGAAGCTGGGGCGGAGGTGGCGCTATGAACTATGTTTGTGCTTCGGTCGCCGGGCTAGCGTTTTTCACCTCGGCGGCTTTTGCGGGTCCCTTGCATGACGCGGCAAGAGACGGCGACGTCAAGCGCGTCACGCTGTTGCTGGATCAGGGTACCGACATCACCGAGCCGGATACGGCCGGCGAGCCGGCATTGCTGGTCGCGTCCCTTGCCGGACGGCCGGATGTCGTCGCCCTGCTGCTCGATCGCGGCTGCGACATCGAGATCCGCAACAAGGGCGGGCTGACCGCCCTGCACGCCGCGGCCTATGGCGGCAATCTCGACACCGTCAAGCTGCTGCTCGCCAAGGGCGCCGACGTCAACGACACCAAGAACTTCTACAAGATGTCGCCGCTTCATGCCGCAGCCGAGGAGGGTCACGCCGATGTCGTGGCTGTGCTGCTTACCCAAAAGGCCGAGGTCGAGGCGAAGGAACGCAACGGCTACACGCCACTGACACAGGCCGGCTGGCGCTCGCACTGGGACGCCGCCGAGCTTCTGCTGAAAGCGGGCGCCACCTGCCAGAAGGCCGACCTCGTCGGCGACTGGCTTTATACCGAATGCACGAAGCGGAAGTGACGCCAGAGCGTGCGCCAGCCGCATCCGGAATCGGAGAAGAGGAATGTTTTACAATCGATACGCATGCGCCGTCGGCCTCGCTGCGACGGCGTTTCTGGCACTGTCCGGGCCGATAATGGCGGAAGACCTCGTCAACACCGGCTACTTCGGCGATGTCGCCATCAAGGGCTACGACCCGGTCGCCTATTTCACCGAGAGCAAGGCGCTCGAAGGCTCGCCGCAATTTTCCTACCGCTGGCTCGGAGCGAACTGGCAGTTTGCCAGCGCCGAGAACCGTGAGCTTTTCATCCGCGAACCCACCCGCTACGCCCCGCAATATGGCGGCTACTGCGCCGACGGTGTGTCGTTTGGCACGGTGACCACCAATATCGATCCGAAGGCCTGGCGCATCATCGAGGGCAAGCTGTTCCTGAGCTACGATCCGGGTGCGGCAGAAGGCTTCGAGAAGAACCCGAACAAGCTGGTCGATTCGAAGAAGCACTGGTCTGAAGTGGAGAACACGCTCATTTCGGAAAAGCTCGGCACGACCTGGCAGGCGGCGCGCTGACCGGATAGCGATCACTGCTCGATCGAGAAGAATTTTAGCGCCTGCGGCGTCACGTGGATGAAGTCTGCGCCGCGCTCGCCCTTGGCCGTGTTGCGATAGACATAGCCGCAGACCATGCGGTCGAGGAAATATCCGTCGAATTTCTCGCAGAGCTGGTTGCCCTTCACCTCGGCGCGCCCGGTGATGTTTGTGTTGGCGCTGCGATAGGCGGTGTTGCCGGCCTTATCGAAGAATTGCACGAAGCTCGTGCCATTCTTGTGCTGCCCGGCCCAGGTCTTGTCTTGGGTCAGCGTGCCAAGTTCCGCCGGCCCGAGCCTGTCCGCCGCCGCCCCGACGAAGCCGAAGGGCCACTCCGGAATGCCGGCAGTGCGCAGTCCGTAGAGGTGGCGATTGAGGTCCTCTTCGCGCCAGTAATCATAGAGGTAGCTGTAATAGGTGAGGTTGGTGTCGGGAAAGAGCTGAAGCAGCTTTGCGCCCTCTGCCACCGCGCGCGCCCGATCGCCGCGCTGGGCATAGGCCGAGGCCAGATACTCCCGTGCAGCCTCCGCATTCGGTAGGGCCTCGCCGGCTGCTTCGATCAGCGGGATCGCCCGGTCGGTGTCGCGTGCGGTGTAGTAGACGATGCCCGCCAGCAGCCGGAAACTCGGAGACGGTGACGGATCGAGCCTCAATGCCCGTTCCAGATCGGCGATTGCCTGTTCGTGTTCGCCGGTTTGCGCCAGGATCAGCGCCAGGTTGGCAAAGGCCTCTGGATCGCTCGGCTGCGCCGTGACCGCCCTGGCGGCAGATTCCCGCGCCTCCGTTTCGCGACCGTCGACGAGCTGCAGCAATGCCAGCACTGTGTGCGCGCGCGCATTGTTGGCGTCGAGCTTCAGGGCCTGGCCGGCAGCGTCATAAGCGATCTTGCGGGCAACGGCCGCCGACCAGAGATAATTGTAGTCATTGCGCCAGACGTCGACGGCGACCCGCGCGATCCCCGCATGGGCATCGGCGAAACGCGGATCGAGATCGATCGCCTTCTGATAGAAGGCCAGCGTCTGGCGATAGGTATCGACATCGCTATAGATGAGCCCCTGCTGCTCGGCCCGCATGTAGTAGTCGTAGGCTTCGAGATTGTCGGTCGGGATGCGCGCCAGCTGGTCGCGTTCGCCTTCGCTGAGTTTGACCTCCAGCGCCGCGATGATCTTGCCGATGACGTCGTCCTGGACCGCGAAGAGATCGGCATATTGCCGGTCATAGCGCTCCGCCCAGAGCGATAGACCGCTCATCGCATCGATCAGCTTGACGTTGATGCGCAGCCGCTGGTCGGCCCGTTGCAACGTGCCCTCCAGAATGTAGTGAACGCCAAGCTCCGCTGCCACGTCCTGGATCTTCGAAGCGTTGTCCTTCATCGCGAACACCGAATGGCGAGCGATTACGAACAGGCCGGACACCTTCGAAAGCTCGGTGATCAGGTCGTCGGTCAACCCTTCGGCCAGATGGTCATGATCCCGGTCGCCGCTGACATTGATGAACGGCAGGACTGCGACGGATGGCTGGTCCGGCAGGGGATAGGCAAAGCGCTCGGTCGGCGTCTCCGGCAGGATGAGCGTCCACGGCTGCCACCAGGCGGCGACAAATGCGAGGAGCAACATGAGGGCGCCGGCAATGAGCATGCTCCTTCGCGCAAAATGCTGCTGCGTATCCTTGACGATGGTCTTGCCAGCGTCATCAGGGTCGAGAAGCACGTGATAGACGCGGATCGGTTCGGCCATCCCCCGGACCGTCTGCTCGCCGAGCGAGGCGTAGCCGACACTAAGCTTCAATCGAACCTGGTCGTAGGCCGTACCCGATATCGCGATGCCACCGGGCTCGGCCAGCCCCTGCACCCGATCGGCGGTGTTGACGCCATCGCCGTGAATGTCGTCGCCTTCAACGATGATGTCGCCGAGATTGATGCCGATGCGGAAATCGAGCCGCCGGTCAGTTGTGACCTTGTCGGCCTGTTCGGCCTTGCGCTGTTGGATCTCCACCGCGCAGCGGAGTGCATCGACGACGCTGCGGAATTCCACCAGCAGCCCGTCACCCATGGTCTTGACCAGCCGGCCGTGATGTTCGGCAAACTGCGGCTCCAGAATGTCATGCAGGTCGCTCTGGAAATTGGCGCGCGTTCCCTCCTCGTCGAGCCGGCTCAGGCGACTGTATCCGGCGACGTCGGCGATCAGGACGGCTGCGAGGCGGCGCTCCATCGACGGTCTCTTCACGTGCGATGTATTCCAGCGACGATGTTACCGCAGGTCGTCAGGCGCCGCCATCGCGTCGGCAGCGAACGGCACCAGCACCGTAGTAACTGTTACGTACTTGCGGTTTTCCGCCCATCGCGCACCATCGAAGCATTGCTGGCCCCGCACGGCTTTGCGCATGCCGTCGGATTGTCCTTCGGTTATCTGCTTTGCGCGCTCATCCGGAGGATTTTGCCATGATTAAACGACGGACCATTCTGATGTACGGCGCGCTTGCTACCGCGCTTCCCCATGTGACAGCCTTGCCGTCCTTCGCCGCAGATGCGGCCCTCACGCCTGATGACGCGCGGGCGATCGCCAAGGAGGCAACGATCTACGGATTTCCGCTGGTCGACAATTACCGCGTGCAACATTCCTATTTCGTCGACGCCGGCGGGCCGGAGTTCAAGGCGCCGTGGAACACGCTGTTCAACAATGCCCGGGTCTATACGCCGGACGACAAGGCGATCCAGACGCCGAATTCAGACACGCCCTACTCCTATGTCGGCGCGGATCTCAGGGCCGAACCGTTGGTGTTCACCGTGCCGGCAATCGAGAAGGAACGGTACTACTCGCTTCAGTTCATCGAACAGTACACCTTCAACTTCGCCTATGTCGGCAGCCGCGCGACAGGCAACGATGCCGGCAGCTACCTGCTTGCCGGGCCGAACTGGAAGGGCGAAACCCCTCCCGGCATCAAGGACGTCATCCGCTCGGAAACGGAGTTTGCCTTCGTGCTCTACCGCACGCAGCTCTTCAATCCTGGCGATATCGAGAACGTCAAGAAGATCCAGGCCGGCTACAAGGTCGAGCCCTTGTCGGCATTTCTCGGAAAGCCGGCGCCTGCGCCCGCCCCCGCCGTCGACTTCTTCACGCCGCTCAGTGCGGAGGAGGAAAAGACGTCGCCCGAGGTCTTCAGCGAACTCAACTTCATTCTGCAGTTCTGCCCGACCGATCCTTCGGAAAAGGAGCTGATGGCACGCTTTTCCGAGCTCAACATCGGTGCTGGCAAGACATTCGACTTCACGGCCTTCCCGCCGGATATCCAGAAGGCGATCACCGACGGCATGGCCGACGGCTGGGCGGCCTTTAAGGAACACAAGGAAACCATGATCGATACCGGCAAGCTCTCGAGCGCCGACTGCTTCGGAACCCGAGCCTTCCTGAAGAACGACTACATGCAGCGCATGTCCGGTGCTGTGCTCGGCATCTACGGCAACTCCAAGGAAGAGGCGATCTATCCTGCCTATTTCATCGACGATCAGAAGCAACCGCTCTCCGGCGCGAGCAAATATGCGTTGCGCTTCGAACACGGCCAACTGCCCCCCGTCAATGCCTTCTGGTCGCTGACGCTCTACGAACTGCCGGCAAGCCTGCTCTACGCCAATCCGCTCAACCGTTATCTCATCAATTCGCCGATGCTCCCGAGCCTGAAGCAGGATGCCGACGGCGGCCTGACGCTTCATGTCCAGAACGAGAGCCCAGGCGCAGATCGGGAGAGCAATTGGCTACCGGCTCCCAAGGGCCCGTTCTTCGTGGTGATGCGCCTCTACTGGCCAAAACCCGATGCCCTCGACGGCAAATGGAAAGCCCCGCCACTGAAATCTGCGACATGAGCAGAGAGGATGACCAGCATGAATACATTTCGAACCACTGTTGCTCTCGCGGCGACCCTTGCCTTGATCGGCATCCTGCCGGCCACCGCCGCAGATCCTGTAATCGTCGGAGTCGACAATTTCATCCGCGCCGAGAGCGACATGTATGCCGCGGCCATGGTCAAGGACGGGGCGCTGGGCAAGTTCCTGCACCGCCGCGAGCCCGCCTCGATCGACAACCAGACGGTCATACGCCTCAACCGCGACACGCTCTATTCCTCGGCGGTGTTCGACCTTGATGCCGGTCCTGTCACCATCACGCTGCCCGATGCAGGAAAGCGCTTCATGTCGATGCAGGTGATCAACGAGGATCACTACGTGCCCGAGGTCGTCTACGATGCCGGAGAGCACACGCTGACGAAGGAGGGTGTCGGCACGCGCTATGTCGTCGTGGCAATTCGCACGCTCGTCGACCCGGCCGACGCCAAGGATATCGAAGCGGTCCATGCCTTGCAGGACGCGATCAAGGCCAGTCAGGCGAAGAGCGGCAGCTTCGAGGTCCCCGCCTGGGATCCGGCGAGCCAGAAGACGGTGCGCGAGGCATTGCTCGTGCTCGGCGCGACGATGCCCGACTTCAAGAAAGCCTTCGGGACCAAGGAGCAAGTCGATCCCGTTCGCCATCTGATCGGCACGGCGTCGGGCTGGGGCGGGAATCCGGATAAGGATGCGGTTTATCTCAACATCACGCCGACCAAAAATGACGGCGCGACTGTGTACAAGCTCGATGTGAAAGACGTGCCCGTCGACGCATTCTGGTCGGTGAGCGTCTACAATGCTGCCGGGTATTTCGAGAAGAACAAGTATGATGCCTACACGGTCAACGATATCACCGCGAAGAAGGGCGATGATGGCACGGTGGCGATCCAGTTCGGCGGTTGCGACGGCAAGATCGCCAACTGCCTGCCGACAACCAAGGGCTGGAACTACGCGGTGCGTCTCTATCGGCCGCGGCAGGAAATACTGGATGGAAAGTGGCAGTTTCCTGAGCCGAGCGCGGTCAACTAGCCCGGCGTTGGAACCAACTGCACAAACATTGCCTAGCCGCGCGTCGAGTGGGATGCGCGGCGGGCGGACGATCTATCAAGGAGGTTATGTCGGGCTTGGTTGGCAGAACATTGCCGGGCAATGGCTGCGCCCGGCCGATGAGCGCAATCAGGCGCTCGTGCGCTTGCGTGCCGGCTGGCGCTTGGGCGCCGGGGCCACGGGTTCGGCGTCAGCCTCCTGCAACAACCGCTGAGCCTTGAGCTTTTCGGTCTTCTTCTCGCGCGCCAGCTTTTCCGCCGCAACGATACCGCGGGCCGTATGGTCGGTCGCCGCAGCCTTGTCGGCTGCCGACAAACGCTCAGGCTTGAAAAGATCTTTCTTCGTCGACGTCATGCGTACCTCCTCGCTCGGGCGTGGACCGATGCCGAAATCGGCATCGGTACCTCAGATTTAGCGGGTGCGGACAGCCTTCTTCGGTGCCGGCAGCAGGCCTTCGCGCTGAAGCTTCTTGCGCGCGAGCTTGCGCTGGCGACGAACGGCTTCGGCCTTTTCGCGAACGCGCTTTTCCGACGGCTTTTCATAGGCGCTGCGCGCCTTGAATTCGCGGAACAGTCCCTCGCGCTGCATTTTCTTCTTCAGAATGCGGAGTGCCTGGTCGACGTTGTTGTCTCTGACGAGTACCTGCAAGATGTATCCTTCCCTTTGGTTGGGGCCGCACATCGGCGGACCGAGATTGCTGTAGCTATCTTCCGATCCGGATGCGCGACGGTTTCAGCCAGGGTTCACCCTTGGCAATGATGCGCGACGGTCCCTCTTCGATGGGAGAGGCCGCCTCAGTGGTCTCGACGTCGCTTGCAACGATGCGACGTTCGAAGTTCTCGCCGTCGAAACGGACGCGATATTGGGTCTCGCCGTGGTCGGCGGGCAGAACACCGATGATCCGGCACGTCCTGACGGCGGGTGCCAGCTTGGTGAAATCGGCCCTTACGGTCACCGTGTCGCCAACGGCACAAATTCTGCGGGTCATGATAGTTTCCTTCCCCGGAATGTGCAGGGTCCGGACGCAAAAAGGCCGGGCTTCACCCGACCTCTTCCCGTCAATCAAACGTCCCCAGCCAGTACATCCGTGGTCGGGGGAGGCAGATGACGATTCATTCCGCCCGGAGATTGTCGGCAGAGTTCTTGCCGGTCTTGCGGTCGCGGACGATGTCGTAGGTGACCTTCTGGCCTTCCGCCAGCGAGCCCATGCCTGCACGCTCTACAGCGGAAACATGAACAAACACGTCGGTCGTACCGTCATCCGGCTGGATGAAGCCAAAACCCTTGGTGCCATTGAACCACTTTACAGTGCCTGAATTCATAACGATCTCCTTTCAATCGTTGATTTCGCTCGACGGGTATTCGCCGAGCCGTGTCGATGTTGAGAGGAAATCTGACAACGCTTTTCAGCGCTTTGACAAAGGTCGCAAGCAATATTCGATTGCACCCATATAATTCTTTTTTCGGGATTTTCAATGTTTCATTTGGAATACGGCCCGAAATGCAGCGGCACTGCCGAAAAACAACGTTGAATCACGTTCGTTTCGATTGGAATCCTTTCGGAATTTCCATCCCATTATTTTTGGGCGCCTCAAGAAATATATTGGCGCTACCGACCATAAACGACGAATACAGAGCAATAGCCCAGTTCAGGAAAGCATAGAGGCTTCAAGAAATCGGCAAGTGCCGGCATCGCCAAGCGCTCGGCGCAGTTTCATCTTGGATTGAGGCAAGTGGGAAAGACGGTTTCGCCGCATGGCCGGCCTTGCAGACCGCCTCGCTTCAAGCGCGAGACTGACGGGCATGATTGCCCGCCAGCACTATTGTTGGATTCCCGAGATTACTCGGCTGCCTCTGCTTCGGGCATCGGCACGTAGTTGAGGATCGGGGACAGCCAGCGTTCGACCTCGCGCACCGGCATACGCTTGCGCCCCGCATAATCCTCCACCTGATCCCGCTCGACCTTGGCGACACCGAAATAATAGGCCTCGGGATGGCCGACATAGAGACCGGAGACGGACGAACCGGGCCACATCGCAAAGCTCTCGGTCAAGGTCACGCCGATCGCCTTTTCGGCGTCGAGCAACCGGAACAGCGTTTCCTTTTCCGTATGGTCGGGCTGAGCCGGATAGCCAGGTGCCGGGCGAATACCGGCATAGGGCTCACCGACCAGGTCCTGCGGCGAGAATGTCTCGTCCGCAGCATAACCCCAGAGTTCCTTGCGCACGTATTCATGCATGCGCTCGGCAAAGGCTTCGGCGAACCGGTCGGCCAGTGCTTTGACCATGATCGACGAATAGTCGTCGTTGGCGCGCTCGAAGCGCTCGGCGATCGCCACTTCCTCGATACCGGCCGTGACGACGAAGCCGCCGAGATAATCTCTGCTGCCGCTGTCGACAGGTGCGACGAAATCCGACAGCGCCACGTTCGGTCGCCCGTCGCGCTTGCTCAGCTGCTGACGCAGCGTGAAGAAGGTGCCGAGCGTCTCGCCGCGCGTTTCCTCGGTAAACAGCCGGATGTCGTCGCCGACGGTTCCGGCCGGCCAGAAGCCGACGACCGCCTTCGGGGCAAACCATTTCTCGGCGATGATCTTGGCAAGCATGGCCTGCGCATCCTCGAACAGCTGACGTGCGGCCTGCCCTTGCTTCTCGTCATCGAGGATTTTGGGATAGACGCCCTTCAGTTCCCAGGTCTGGAAGAACGGCGTCCAGTCGATGTAGCGCGCCAGCTCGTCCAGCTCCCACCCCTGAAACACCCGCGTACCGAGAAACGAGGGAGCCTTGGCCTGATAGCCGCTCCAGTCGATCTTGTGAGCATTGGCGCGCGCCTGCGATAGCGGCAGGCGGCGCTTTTCCGCCTCGTTGCGAGCATGGGCGTCGGCAACCTTGCGATATTCAGCGCGGATCGTCTCGACGTAAGAGCCCTTGGCTTCCGACGACAACAGGCTGGAGACGACCCCGACCGCACGGCTCGCATCGGTGACGTAGACCGTCTGGCCGCGGTCGTAGCGCGGATTGATCTTGACCGCCGTATGCACCCGGCTCGTCGTCGCGCCGCCGATCAACAGCGGGATATCAAAACCTTCGCGCTCGAGCTCCGAGGCAACATGCACCATCTCGTCGAGCGATGGCGTGATCAGGCCGGAAAGGCCGATGATGTCGACCTTCTGCGCCTTGGCCACCTCGAGGATCTTGGCGGATGGCACCATGACGCCGAGATCGATGATCTCGTAATTGTTGCAGGCAAGCACGACGCCGACGATGTTCTTGCCGATGTCGTGCACGTCGCCCTTGACCGTCGCCATCAGGATCTTGCCGGCGCTCTGGCGCTCGCCTTCGCCACCGGCGGCCAGCCGCTCGGCTTCCATGTGCGGAAGCAGAACGGCAACCGCCTGCTTCATCACGCGCGCCGATTTCACCACCTGCGGCAGGAACATCTTGCCCGAGCCGAAAAGATCGCCGACGACATTCATGCCGGCCATCAACGGACCTTCGATGACATGCAGCGGCCGGGCGCTCGAAAGCCGCGCCTCGTCGGTATCGGCCTCGATATATTCGGTGATGCCGTTGACCAGCGCGTGCTCGAGTCGCTTTTCGACCGGCCATTCACGCCAGGAAAGATCTTTCTCCTTGGCCTGGGCGCCGCCCTGTCCGCGATAGCGCTCGGCAATCTCCAGCATGCGTTCGGTCGAATCGGCGCGGCGGTTCAGGACCACGTCTTCGCAGGCCTCGCGCAGCTCGGCATCGATGCCGTCATAGACGGCAAGCTGGCCGGCATTGACGATGCCCATGTCCATGCCCGCCTGGATGGCATGGTAGAGGAACACGGCGTGCATCGCCTCGCGCACCGGTTCGTTGCCGCGGAAGGAGAACGACAGGTTGGAGACCCCGCCGGAGATGTGCACATGCGGCAGCGTCGCAATGATTTCGCGCGTTGCTTCGATGAAGTCGACGCCGTAGTTGTTGTGTTCCTCGATGCCGGTCGCGACGGCAAAGATGTTCGGGTCGAAGATGATGTCTTCGGGCGGGAAGCCGGCTTCTTCGGTCAGCAGTTTGTAGGCGCGGGTGCAGATCTCGACCTTGCGCGCCTTGGTATCTGCCTGCCCAACCTCGTCGAAGGCCATGATGACGACGGCAGCGCCATAGGCGCGGCAAAGCCTGGCGTGATGCAGAAACGCCTCTTCGCCTTCCTTCATCGAGATCGAGTTGACCAGCGGCTTGCCCTGGACACATTTCAATCCGGCCTCGATCACCTCCCACTTCGACGAATCGATCATGACGGGCACGCGGGCGATATCAGGTTCGGAAGCGATAAGGTTGAGGAACTCGACCATCGCCTGCTTCGAATCGATCAGGCCCTCGTCCATGTTGATGTCGATGATCTGCGCGCCGTTGGCGACCTGATCGCGGGCGACATCGAGCGCTGCGGAATAGTCGCCGGCGGTGATCAGCTTGCGGAACTTGGCCGAGCCGGTGACGTTGGTGCGCTCGCCGACATTGACGAAGGGAATGTCTGAGGTGAGCGTGAAGGGCTCGAGGCCCGAGAGCCGCATCAGCGGCGCGACATCGGGGATCAGGCGTGGCGGGTGTTTGGCAACCGCCTTGGCGATCGCGCTGATATGGGCGGGCGTCGAGCCGCAGCAGCCGCCGACGATGTTGAGGAGACCGTCGCGGGCAAAGGCTTCGACCTGGGCTGCCATCTGGTCCGGGGTCTCGTCATATCGCCCGAATTCGTTTGGCAGGCCGGCGTTCGGATAGGCGCAGACGAAGGTGTCGGCGACACTCGAAAGTTCGTCGATGTGCGCGCGCATGGCATTGGCGCCGAGCGCACAGTTGAGCCCGATGGTGAAAGGCTCGGCATGGCGCACGGAATGCCAGAACGCCGTCGGCGTCTGGCCCGACAGCGTACGGCCGGAAAGATCGGTGATCGTGCCGGAGATCATCACCGGCAGTTCGATACCCTTCTCTGCGAACACTTCCTTGGTGGCGAAGATCGCCGCCTTGGCGTTGAGCGTATCGAAGATCGTCTCGATCAGGATGATATCGGCGCCGCCGTCGATCAGGCCGCGGATCTGTTCGGCATAGGCGATCCTGAGATCGTCGAAGGTCACCGCCCGGTAGCCCGGATTGTTGACGTCAGGCGAAATCGACGCGGTCCTATTCGTCGGGCCGAGCGCTCCGGCGACGAACCGGCGACGGCCGTCATGCGCTTCGGCGCGCCTTGCCGCCCGGCGCGCCAGGCGGGCGCCGTCACGATTGAGGTCGTAGACCATGTCTTCCATGCCGTAGTCGGCCTGGGCAATGCGGGTCGAGGAGAACGTGTTCGTTTCCAGGATGTCGGCGCCGGCGATGGCGTAGGAATAGTGGATGTCCTCGATCGCCTTCGGCTGCGTCAGGGTCAACAGGTCGTTGTTGCCCTGCTGATGGCAGGCACAACCGCCGAAGCGATCGCCACGGAAGTGATCCTCGACGAAACCCAGCTGCTGGATTTCCGTGCCCATTGCACCATCCATGATCAGGATGCGCTCGCTGGCCGCCTGCTTCAGCGCCCGCATGACTTCGGAGCCATCCGGCTTGGAGGAAAGGTCGCCGAAAAGGGCGTCGATGGCGGACATGGGAAATCTCCCGTTCTGAAAACGACAAGCAATAGTCAAGTCAATCACATAAAGACATCTTTATGTCAACATATGAACGGATTTAATTTGCCGCAATGACGTTGGCTTGGTAGCCTTGGCGCATGCGGTTTCAGTCTGCGCACAGGAGCGACAGAAAGGCGATTCCGCCTTTTGGGTGAACGCCACGGCAAAGAAAATGGCCCGCCGCGACCGCAGCGAGCCATGCGAATGCCATCAGAAGACAAACTCAGAGCGTTTCTGGCTTAAATTGAGCCGCGGAAACGCTCTGTCGCTTCGTTTTTCCGCATTTCCTGACGGAAAACCGCTTCGCACTTTTCCTGGAAATGCTCTAAAGACGGCCGAGGCAATCCTGCGTTTCATAGATGGCGCAGAGAATATGGTAGAAACTGCTCGCCGGCACCGGTTCGTCGACGAAACTGCCATCTGGTTTCTGCTTGTCGCGCCACAGCCCGGCCACCGGTGTCTCCAGGAACAGGTTGAGTGCCGAAGCCGCCCGCGCCGCCGAGGCGAGATAGCGCTCACGCTCCGCGCCTTCTGTGAGGGCTGCAAAACGAACCGAAGCCTTCAGCCATTCCGTCTGCGGCCAAAGCCGTGCGATCGGGTCGGCGACCGAGAAATCGTCGAAGAGCGTCATGACCGCGACATTGCGGGTCGGGCAGATGCCGTGCGCCTCGCCGATCGCAAACAGCCGCCGCGCCTTGACGATCGCCTCGGCATTGCCGCGCCGCTCGGCCCAGCGCAGCAACAGCCACGCCCATTCGAACAGATGGCCGGGCTCGACGATACGCCCCTTGTCACCCGGGAACGGCGCCCAGTCGTGGTCGAAGAACTCCCGCAACGCGCCGGTACCGCCGTCGATGAAATGATCCATCGCCAGATGCGCGATCTCGTCTGCAAGGTTGAACCAGGCGACGCGATCAAAGCCGACGACCTCCTCGCTCGCCAGGCACGCTTCGAACAGATGCATGTGCGGATTGGAGCAGAGCGGCAGCCGCGACGGATCGTCCTCTTCAAAGCCGATGAGCGGGTGCTTGCAGTGGGCCTCGATGCGTTGGCGCAAACCGTTGCTGCGCTCGATCATTTCCGGCCTGCGCTCGGGGAAGACCTCGGCCAGATAGGCAAAGGCCAGCAACGCGAAAGCCTGATTGTAGAGGTCGAAGGCGGCATCGATGAGGTTGCCGTCGGCATCCGCAAGCGCGCCGTAAAAGCCCGTCGGCTGCAGATAGACCCGATCGAAATAGGCAAGCCCGCCCTCGGCGGCACTCTTCCAGTCGCCCGCCCAGCCGCGCCTGCCGGCCTCGGCGAAACAGTAGACCTGACGCGGCTGCACCCGCGCCCGGCGATTGGCCCGCGTTGGCTCGCCGGCCATGTCGATGGTTTCGGCGAAACCGCCGCCCGTGGCATCGACGCCCTTTTCGCGCCAGAGCGGCAGGGCCCTTTCGGCCAGCCACGCCGACAAGATAGCGGATTGCGAGAAAATATCCTGCGGCAACGGTTCAGCCCTCGAGCTTCAGTTCATCATGGTTCTTGCCGAGCAGCTCGGCCAGCGCCTCGACCACCATGTTGTGGTCCTCGCGCTGCGGCAGGCCGGACACGGTCACCGCACCGATGCAGCCCGTGCCCTTGACGACGATCGGGAAACTGCCGCCATGGGCCGCATATTCGGCATCCGGAAGCCCGAGCTTCGCCTGCAGATTGGTCTGCTGCTTCAACAGCCCGAGGCCGGTCGAGTAGCTGCTCTTGAACAGGCGAAAAACGGTGTTGCGCTTGCGGCGCACCCAGTTCGGATTGTCAGGCGTCGCGCCCTCAAGCGCGGTATAAAACACCTGCATCGAAAACAGCGTGACATCGATGACGACGCCGAGCTTGCGTTCGGCGGCCATGCGGCGCAACGTCGTGCCCAGTTGCCATGCCATTTCCAGGTCGAAACTGTCGAATTGCAGCTCGCGCTCCTGTTGGCCGATGCGCTTGAGATCATTGTCGATATTCATGAAGCCTCCGCTCAATCCTTCCAGAGCCAAGCCGCGCCGCGCACGCCGGAACTGTCCCCGTGCATCGCCTTGCGAACAGGCGTTTCGAAACTGTCGCCAAAGAGGTAGTTGACCACCCGCGGCGGCACATCCTCATAGATCTCGTCGACATTCGACATGCCCCCGCCGAGCACGAAGACATCCGGGTCGACGATGTTGGTCAAAAGCGCAAGGCTGCGCGCCAGCCGGTCGACGAAACGATTGTAGACGCCTGTTGACGCCGGATCGCCGGCCCGCTTCGCCTCGATGATATCGCGACCACGCTTTTCGACGCCGGTGGTCAGGCGATAGTCGAGCTCGACCCCGGTGCCGCAGGCGTACATGTCGAGGCAGCCGTGTTTGCCGCACCAGCATTTGTGGCCGGGATACTCGTCCTTGGTCATCCATGGCAGCGGATAGTGGCCGATTTCGGCGGCGACGCCCTGGTAGCCGGCATGCACCTTCTTGCCGATCGCCAGCCCGCCGCCATGGCCGGTGCCGACAATCACGCCGAACACTGTCTGCGCGTCCTTGCCGGCACCGTCGACTGCCTCCGACACCGCCAGGCAATTGGCGTCGTTGGCGAGCCGCACCTTGCGGCCGAGCGCCTGTTCGAGGTCGCGCCCGAGCGGCTTGCCGTTGATCAGCACAGCGTTGGAGTTGCGCACGATACCGGTGCGCGGATTGGGACTGCCGGGAATGCCGATGCCGATCGATCCTTGTTCGCCCGCCGTCTTTTCGGCGGCGGCAACAAGGCCGTGAACGGCCAGAATGCAGTCGTCATAGCCGCTGGTCGGGGTCGCGACGCGGTGGCGGGCGCGCGTTTCACCATCGCGATCAAGCGCGATGACTTCCATTTTCGTGCCGCCCCAATCAATTCCGATGAACATGTCTGGATCAGGTCTCTGGGTGAAGGTCGCATGAAGGAGCGCCAGCCTCCTCAAGCCGGCGCTGATCACTGCTTAGCATCCGAAAGACGGGAAACACCAGCCCCCGATTTCGGCACGCCTCGGTAGAGGAGGAAACCGGATTGGACAGGCGCCTTCCGCAATCCCCTGCATTCCCGGCACCGCACGCCATGCCCTATTTCGCGAAGGCACCGCGCAAAAACACTTGGCGAAGAGGCCTTGCTTTTGTATGGGTGCTATCCGAGTGGTCCCGTAGCTCAGCAGGATAGAGCACCAGATTCCTAATCTGGGGGTCGCGCGTTCGAATCGCGCCGGGATCACCATCCTTCTCGTCAGCAGGACAAATCACAGGCGCGACGCTCCGCCGAGCCGGCTCTTGCGATGCCGATGCACCCGATGCCGATGTAAGCGATCATGGTTCAGCTGCTTGTGACCTACATGGAAATGCGCACTCGGCCGACTGGCGAGCCTTTGCTGCCGCCTGTCGAGGGCACGGCGTTTGCGCCTGAGCGCTTGGCAGCAGAGGAATTCCTCTCGCTCTACCGCGCAGTCGCCGAACCTTTGCGCTGGGATCAGCGACTGCGCATGCCTGCCGATGAGCTCGATGCCTTTTTGCGCAGCCCGTCGACCGCGCTCTATATCCTGCGGGTGGAAGGCAGTGCCGTCGGGCTCTGCGAATTCGAGCGCGCTGACACTTCCGATGTCGAACTCACCCATTTCGGCCTGATCCCGCAAGCGCAGGGAAGAAGGCTGGGGCCGTTTCTTCTCGATGGCTCACTGCGTGCCATCTGGGATCGGGCACCGGATCGCGTCTGGCTGCACACGGATACCTGGGATCACGCCAAGGCACAGGACACCTATCGCCGCGCCGGCTTCGGCATTTTCATGCAGAGGCTCGAAGAGTTCAGCGTCTAGCCAACCGATTGCCGCGCATTCACGAAGCCGTGAGTTTCTGCCCGTTCTCCGGCACAAAACATGCCCTCATCCATTTCCCCAATGAAAGGAAATGGTGAAGCCAATGAAAAAGCTGGCAATTGTTGCGCTTTCGCTGGCAACGGCCTTCTCCAGCGCAGCCCCGGTACAGGCATTCCCGTCGGTAACACCCATGAAGGCAGGCATCTCCGACGTCGAGACCGTGCAGTACTATCACCGCCGCTGGTATCGCGGATACGATGGCTACCGATGGCGGGGCGATCGGCGCTATTACCGTCACCGCCACTGGGATGACGACGACGACGATGACAATGTAGGCGCGATCATCGGCGGCCTTGCCGCCGGCGCCATCATCGGCGGGCTGATGGCCCAGCCGAGACGGTACTATGGCGGCAACGCCCATACGAGCTGGTGCTACAGTCGATACAGCTCCTACCGGGCATGGGACAATACCTTCCAGCCCTATTATGGCGCCCGCCGCGCCTGCTACTCGCCTTATCGGTAAACCTGCGATGAAGGCCCTGCCGCCCGTCTGGGCGGCGGGTGAAAGCATAACCTGATGTAAGGCAAGCACTTTCCTGAGCGCAGGACAGCCGATTTCGTCGTGTTCAAGCGTCGAGCAGCGCGCTCCGCTTGATCAATGCGTGCCCGCCCAAAGCGAAAAGTGCTCCCTCATCGATCCCTCCCCTGACTGATCAGCGTCGCCGGCCCCGCTGCCATGATGACCGTCGGTTTTGGCTGCGGCTTGACATTTCCGTAAGGCTGACCTTATCATTCCAATATAAAGTATCTTAATACATAACTATGATATAACTATAAGAGAGGAACATAAGATGAAATCAGCAAGGATTGCACTGCTTCTGGGAACGGCACTCATCGCCTCCTCGTCCTTCGCCTTCGCGCAGGAAAAGGGCGGCGTCATCAACGTCGCCACGGTCGGCGAGCCGCCGACGCTCGACCCTATGGCTTCGACGGCCGACCTGGTCGGCATCGTCTCGCAGCATATGTTCGAGACGCTCTACACCTTCGACAAGGATTGGAAGCCGACGCCGCTTCTGGCTGTGGCCATGCCGGAAATCAGCGCCGACGGCAAAACCTACACGATCAAGCTGCGCTCCGGCGTCAAGTTCCATGACGGCACCGACATGGATGCGACCGACGTCGTCGCCTCGCTCGAGCGCTGGACGAAGACCGCCTCGCGCGGCAAGCAGACGGCAACGACGATCGCCGGCATCGAGGCCGTCGACCCGACCACGGTCAAGATCTCGCTCAACACCCCCTATGCGCCGCTGGTCTCGCTGCTCGCCTTCAACAATTCCGCGGCAATCGTACTGCCTTCGGAAAAGCAGGCTGAGCCGATGGTCGATTTCGTCGGCACCGGCCCCTACAAGCTCAAGGAGCGCAAGGCCGACCAGTACATCCAGCTTGAGCGTTACGACGGCTATGTCTCGCCCGAGGGCGAAAGCAACGGTTATGGCGGCGCGCGTCACCAGTATGCCGACGAGATCCGCTTCGTGCCGGTTCCCGACCCGAACACCCGTGTCGAGGCCGCCGTCTCCGGTCAGTACGACTACGTCGATTCGCTGCCGGTCGAATCCTTCGAACGGGTGAAAGGCTCGAGCGCTTCCGAACCTGTGATGCTGCAGCCTTTCGGCTGGCCTGTCTTTGTCCTCAACTCAGGCAACGGCATGACCAAGAATCTGGAACTGCGCAAGGCGATCCGCGCCGCACTCAGCATGGAAGACATGATGGCGGCCGCCTTCGGCAGCACCGACTTCTACGCGCTCGATGCCGCCCTCTACCCGGCGCAGTATGTCTGGCGCACCGAAGCCGGCACGGAAGGCGGCTACAATGTCGCCGATCCGGAAAAGGCAGGCGAACTCTTGAAGGCTACCGGCTACAAGGGTGAGCCGCTGCGCATCCTGACCAGCCGCCAGTACGAGTTCCACTACAAAATGGCACAGGTCGCCGCCGAGTATCTGAAGCTCGCGGGCTTCACCGTCGATCTGCAGGTGGTCGACTGGGCAACGCTCACCCAGCGCCGCGCCGACCCGACACTCTGGGATATCTATATCACCCACAGCCCGTTCCTGCCGGAACCGGCGCTGATCGGCATGATGTCGACCAAGGCGCCCGGAAACTGGGATACGCCGGCCCGCGCCAAGGCCGTCGATGCCTTCAACGCCGAATCGGATGCTGGCAAGCGCGTCACACTCTGGGCCGACGTCCAGAAGGTGATCTACGAGGAAGTGCCGTTCATCAAGATCGGCGACTTCAACGCCCTGTCGGCAAAGACCAAGACGCTTGACGGCGTCTCCCCCGCGCCGTGGCCCTACTTCTGGAACGCTTCGATCAAGAAGTAAGCTTTCATCCACTTGAAGCCTTCGGCGGGCGGTCTTTCCCTTCACGGATTGCTGCCCGCCGGATAGCCCGGCGCTGCCTTGCCAGTGCCCGTGCGGAAGAAGTTCGAGGCACCCATGATACGCTATATTCTCCAGCGCCTGTTCGGCATGATCGTGGTCATGGCGCTCGTCGTCACCATTGTCTTCGTCATCGTCCGCGTGACACCCGGCGATCCCGCCGCCGTCATGCTCGGACCGGAAGCGACGCAGCAAGACATCGCCGAATTGCGCACCAAGCTTGGTCTCGACCAGTCGCTCGGCCTGCAATATGTCTACTATATCGGGCAGCTGCTGCAGGGCGATCTCGGCCAGTCGATCTTCCTCAACCAGCCGGTCACTTCGGCGCTTGCCGAGCGTGCCGAGCCGACCTTCTTCCTGACCCTGTTCTCGATTCTGATCGCCAGCGGCATTGCGCTGCCGATCGGCATCTACGCCGCCTACCGCCGCGGCTCCTTCGTCGACCAGGCGGCCACCACGCTGGCGATGCTTGCCGCCAGCATTCCGAGCTTCTGGCTCGGCCTGATCCTCATCCAGTTCCTCGCGGTCCGCCTCGGCTGGTTCCCGGTTTCGGGTTACGGCGGGCCGGGTTCATCCTTCGCAGAGCGCATGTACCATCTGACCTTGCCGGCCATTGCGCTCGGGGTCGTCTCCTCGGCGCTGATCCTGCGCTTTACCCGCGCCTCGATGCTCGATGTGCTCGGCGACGACTTCATCCGCACCGCCCGCGCCAAGGGTCTCGGCGAACGCAAGGTGGTAATGAAACACGCGCTGAAGAATGCCCTCATCCCGATCCTGACCATCATCGGTCTCACCGCCGCGGTTCTGATCTCCGGCGCCGTCGTCACAGAAACCGTCTTCGGCCTTCCGGGCGTCGGCAATCTCGTCGTCTCCGCCGTGCTCAGGCGCGACTACCCTGTGATCCAGGGCGCGCTGCTCGTCATCGCCGCTCTTTACGTGCTGATCAATTTCGCGATCGACATGCTCTATCTCCTCGTTGATCCAAGGGTTCGCTACTGATGACCGCCACCGTATCAACCCCTGTCGCAAGCGAGCGTGCCAAGTTCCTGCGCCGCCTGCTCAAGCGCAAGACCGTTGCCTTCGGTCTCTTCGTTCTCGTCGTCTTCGTGCTCCTGGCCGTCTTCGCGCCGCTGATCGCGCCCTATGCGCCCGGCAAGCTGTCGATCGTCAACCGCCTGTCGCCGCCGAGCCTGCAATGGTTCTTCGGCACTGACGAATTCGGGCGCGACGTGTTTTCGCGCACGCTCTATGCCGGCCGGCTTTCGCTGCTCGTCGGCGCCGCCGTCGTCACGCTCGCAACGATCGTCGGTGTCGTCATGGGCCTCGTCGCCGGCTTCTTTCCGAAGCTCGACGCGCCGATCGCCCGCCTGATCGACGCGATGATGGCCTTTCCCGATATCCTGCTGGCGATCGCGCTCGTCGCCGCCCTCGGCCCGTCGCTGACGACGGTGATCGTCGCGCTCAGCGTCGTCTACGCGCCGCGGCTGGCGCGGGTGGTGCGCGCCTCGACGCTGGTGATCCGCGAGCTGCCCTATGTCGAGGCGGCTCGCGCGCTCGGCATCTCGACGCCGCACATCATGACGCGGCATGTGCTGCGCAACCTGCTCTCGCCGATCCTGGTGCAGGGCACGTTCCTGTTTGCCCATGCCATGCTGGCCGAAGCCGGGCTTTCCTTCCTCGGCGTCGGCGTCAGTCCTGAGATCCCGACCTGGGGCACGATGATCGCCTCGGGCCGGCAATATATCGGACAGGCCGATTGGGTGACGCTGTTTCCCGGCATCGCCATCGTGCTTTCGGTTCTGTCCCTGCAGATGGTTGGCGATGGTTTGCGCGACATGCTCGACCCCCGCCTCAGAAAGGACCTGTGATCCATGCCCACCGCAACCCGTAGCACCAGCCCCGTGCTGATCAGCAACGTGAAGCCCGTCGCCTTCGGCATGGCGGCACCGAGCGAAACCGTCGACATCCTGATCGGTGGCGACGGCACCATTGCCCGCATCGGCAGCCAGTTGTCGGCGCCTGAAGGCACCCAGCGCATCGACGGCAAGGGTGCCTGGATTTCGCCCGGCTGGATCGATCTGCACGCCCATGTCTGGCATGGCGGCACCGACATTTCGGTCCGGCCGCAACTCTGCGGCATGGAGCGCGGCGTCACCACCATCGTCGACGCCGGTTCGGCCGGCGAAGCCAACTTCCATGGTTTTCGCGAATACATCATCGAGCCGGCGCGCGAGCGCATCAAGGCCTTCCTCAATCTCGGCTCGATCGGCCTCGTCGCCTGCAACCGCGTCAGCGAGCTCAGCGACATCCGCTCGATTGACATCGACCGCATCATCGCCTGCTACCAGGAAAACCGCGAGCATATCGTCGGCCTGAAAGTGCGCGCCAGCCACGTGATCACCGGCTCCTGGGGCGTAACCCCGGTCAAGCTCGGCAAGAAGATCGCCAAGATCCTCAAGATCCCGATGATGGTGCATGTTGGCGAACCGCCGGCGCTCTATGACGAAGTGCTTGAAATCCTCGGCCCCGGCGACATCGTCACCCATTGCTTCAACGGCAAGGCCGGCAGTAGCATCATCGAGGACGAAGACCTGTTCGAGCTTGCCGAGCGCTGCGCCGGCGAAGGCATCCGGCTCGACATCGGCCATGGCGGCGCGTCGTTTTCGTTCCGCGTCGCGGAAGTCGCCATTGCCCGCGGCCTGCTGCCCTTCTCGATCTCCACCGATGTGCACCTGCGCAGCATGAACCAGTCAGTCTGGGACCTCGGCACCACCATGTCGAAGCTCTTGAGCGTCGGCATGCAGTTCGAAAAGGTCGTCGAGGCCGTGACGCAGGCTCCGGCCTCGGTCATTCGCCTGCCGATGGACGGGCTTCTGACCGTCGGCGCGCGCGCCGAGTTCACCCTCTTCGATCTCGTCGATTCCGAACTGCGCGTCTTCGATTCACTTGGAGCCGAAGCGCATCTCAACCGCCTCTTCGAGCCGCGATATGCGCTCATGGGCACGGACGTCGTGGCGGCAAACAGATACCAGCCGCAGCATGTCGAATGCCCCGACCACAGCCACGGCTTCAGCTACCGTTGAACCATCACAGAACACAGAAACTGGCAGGATATCGCGTGAACAGTTTGGACCATAAGACCAAGGGCCGTGTGCCGGCTTCGCCCTACCAGAGGCTTGCAGCCCTCGGCATCGACCTGCCCCCGGCACCGCCGCCGATCGCCAACTTCGTCACCCATGTTCAGGAGGGCAACATTCTCTACCTCTCCGGACAGGGCCCGCGCGAGGTCGACGGCCACCTGCATGCCGGCAAGGTCGGCGCCGACGTCGACGTTGAAAGCGCCTATGAGCACGCGCGGCTGACGGGCATCAATCTGCTGGCGGTGATGCATGATGCGCTCGGCGATCTCGGCCGCGTCAAGCGCATCGTCAAGCTCCTCGGCATGGTCAACGCCGTACCGGACTTCGCCGATCATCCGCAGGTGATCAATGGTTGCTCCGACCTGCTGATCGACGTCTTCGGCGAAGCGGGGCAGCATGCCCGCTCGGCCGTCGGTTTCGGATCGCTTCCCGGCAACATCACCGTCGAGATCGAAGCGATCGTCTCGCTTCACGAGTGACGGTTTAAGGGAGGTCGGATCAATGGCTGCGCCAGCCCATCATCTTCTCGATCCGCTCGGCGGAAACCCTGACGTGATCGGCGTAGAAGTTGCGATCGTCGACGATCTTCTGTTCGGGCAGAACGATGGAGATGGTCGCGACGCAACTGCCCTTGTCGTCGAGGATCGGGGCGGCGACGCAGGCGACCGCATAGTCGGATTCACCGGCCTGGATCGAAAGCTTGGCGGCAAGCGCCGTCTCGGCCTGGCTCGACAGTGCGGCCGGATCTACATCGGCCCGGCCCGTCGGCGATGTGCGGGCGCAACGGCGGAACAGCTCCAACCTCTCGTCGGAGGGCAGATGGCCGACCAGCAATCGTCCGGAGGCCGTCCAGTTAAGCGGCACCCGGGTGCCGACCCTGGATGTCACCTGGAAATGGCCGGGGCCGTCCGCCATGGCGAGCACCTGCATGTAGTCGCCGTCGCGACCGCAGAGCTGGATGGTTTCGGCAACCTCGCGACCGAGATCATGCATCTCCCGCGTCGCCACGCCGAGGAAATCGAGCGAGCGCGCATAGGCGAGACCGTAATGGTAGAGCCTGTCACCGAGCCAGACCTGGCCGTCGGCATCGCGGCTGAGCAGGTTCTTTTCCACCATGTCGTCGACGATGACATAGGCCGTCGACAGCGGCGCGCCGACCGCTTTGGCAATCGCGTAGACGCCGCTCGGAGAACCGGTCTCGTAGAGGAAGTCGAGCACCTGCAATGCCCGATCCATGCCGCTTACGCGCGAACGGCGGGTCTTGCCGGTCGGCTCCATGTCGTCGCCGGCTTCGGCGGCAATCGTCGTCTTGTCCAAGGGTCTACTCCCATGCAATTCGAAATTCGCATCAGATGGGCGGTCAGCAACGGCTTTCCGTCTCACCCGCGACAACGGCCGGTTCGGCGATCCGAAACGGCCCGTTCATATCTCATTACTATGGTAGATATTCCGCGAAAACGGAATAGCTTAACCTGTTCCGACTGCCAGAAAATCATATGGAGACCACCATGCCTGACCGCGACATCCGCGAAGCTCTCGGACTTCGGCCCGTTATCAACGTATCCGGCACGATGACCAGCCTCGGCGCATCGATCGTGGTTCCGGAAGCGATCGCCGCGATGACAGGCATACTGCCGCAATTCGTCGAGATCAACGACCTGCAGCGCAAGATCAGCCCGGTGATTGCCCGGCTGACGGGCGCCGAGGCCGGCTTCATCACCGCCTCCTGCTCCGCCGGCATCAGCCTTGCAGTCGCCGGCACCATGACCGGCAACGACCTCGCCGCGATCGAGCGCCTGCCCGATGCCACGGGCTTGAAGAACGAAGTCATCATCCAGATGGGCCATGTCGTCAGCTATGGTGCGCCGGTCGACCAGGCGATCCGCATTGCCGGCGGCAAGCCGGTGCTCGTCGGCCAGGCGACGTCGGCCTATCGCTATCACATCGAAGGCGCCATCAACGAGCGCACGGCGGCTGCCATCTATGTCGTCTCCCACCATGTGGTTCAGTACGGCCTTATCGGGCTCAAGGAATTCGCCGAGGCCTGCCATGCCAAGGGCGTGCCGGTCATCGTCGATGCCGCATCCGAATATGATCTGAAGATCTTCCTCGAACAGGGCGCGGACATCGTCCTCTATTCCGGTCACAAATTCCTGGGCGGCCCGACCTCCGGCATCGTCGCCGGCGAAAAGACGCTGGTGCGCAACGCCTTCCTGCAGAACCTCGGCATCGGCCGCGGCATGAAGGTCGGCAAGGAAAGCATGCTCGGCGTGATGGCAGCCCTCATCGCCTGGGAAACGCGCGACCACCAGGGGATCCGCGACCGCGAGGCCGGCTATCTCCATCTCTGGCGCGACACGCTCGACGGCCGCCCGGGCGTCAAGCACGTGATCGAAGCTGACCCGACCGGCAATCCGCTCGACCGCCTGCGCGTCACCATCGATCCGCAGGAAGCCCACATCACCGCCTGGGATCTCGCCGATGCGCTGGCGCGCGGTCAGCCGCCGATCATCGTGCGCGACCACGAGGTCGAGCACAATTACTTCTATCTCGACCCCTGCAACCTGCACCCCGGCCAGGAAACCATCGTGGCAGACCGCCTTTCCGAGGAGCTGACAAAGGCGCGCAGCTCCAACGAGATCATCGCCACGCCGCTTCATGAGCGCAATGCCCGCCGCTTCGCCGGCCTGTTGCGCTGGCCCGACTGAGACCGATCCGCCCACCCCGTGCAGAACGACAAGGAATGTGAGACATGACCCGCACCGACGCTGCCACCGATCCGTCGAAAGCTGTGCTTTCGGTCGAGAACCTGACAACCTCGTTTCTGGTCGACGGCGCCTGGAAGCCTGTGGTGCGGGACATCTCGTTCTCGGTCATGCCGGGAGAGACGGTGGCGATCGTCGGTGAATCCGGCTCGGGCAAGAGCGTGACGTCCCTTTCGATCATGCGCCTGCTGCAGAAGGACATGAGCCGAACCGAAGGGCGAGTCATGCTCGGCGGCTGCAACATCCTCGATCTGCCGGAAAGCGACATGCGTCGCGTGCGCGGCAACGAAGTGGCGATGATCTTCCAGGAGCCGATGACCAGCCTGAACCCGCTGTTCACCATCGGCGACCAGATTTCCGAAGCGCTGCTCTGCCATCGACCGATGAGCAAGGCGGAAGCGAAGGCCGAGACCATTCGCCTGCTCGACAAGGTCAGGATCCCGTCGGCCGCTTCCCGTTTCGACGAATACCCGCACCGCTTCTCCGGCGGCATGCGCCAGCGCGTCATGATCGCCATGGCGCTTGCCAGCCGTCCGAAGCTCCTGATCGCCGACGAGCCGACGACCGCCCTCGACGTGACGATCCAGGGACAGATCCTCGACCTCATCAAGGTGCTGCAGGAGGAGGAAGGAACGTCCGTCCTGTTCATCACCCACGACATGGGCGTGGTTGCGGAGATCGCCGACCGCACCGTGGTGATGTTCCGCGGCGAAGCGGTGGAAACCGGCCGGACGGACGACATCTTCCTGCGCGCCAAACATCCCTATACCCGCGCACTTCTCTCGGCCGTACCGATGCTCGGCTCGATGAAGGGCAAGCCGCAGCCGCTGCGTTTTCCTGTTATCGACAGCGTCACTGGCCTGCCGGATACGCCGGCCGAGGGAACGAGCACGGTCGCTCAGACCCGCCCGATCCTTGAGGTGAAAAACCTCGTCAAGCGCTTCGACATTCATGCCGGGCTGCTCGGCAAGCTGCAGGGCCGCGTGCACGCCATCGAAAACGTCTCCTTCAGCCTGCAGCCGGGCGAAACGCTGTCGCTCGTCGGCGAATCCGGCTGCGGCAAGTCGACCACCGGTCGCGCCATCATGCGGCTGATCGAACCGCAGAGCGGGTCGGTCGTTCTCAACGGCCAGGACGTGCTGGCCATGGATCGCAAACGCTTGCGCGAAATGCGCCGGACCATGCAGATGATCTTCCAGGATCCCTTCGCCAGCCTCAATCCTCGCATGACCGTGGGGGCTGCGATCGCCGAACCCTATCTCGAGCACAAGCTCGGCACCGCGAGCCAGGCCCGCGACAAGGTCGCCGACCTGCTGGAGCGCGTCGGCCTGCAGGCCGACATGGCCGCGCGCTACCCGCATGAATTCTCCGGCGGACAGCGCCAGCGTGTCTGCATTGCGCGGGCGCTGGCGCTCGATCCGAAGGTCATCGTTGCCGACGAATCGGTCTCGGCCCTCGACGTCTCGATCAAGGCGCAGGTCATCAACCTTCTGCTCGACCTGCAGGCGAGCCTCGGCCTTGCCTATCTCTTCATCTCGCACGACATGGCCGTCGTCGAACGCGTCAGCCACCGTGTCGCGGTAATGTATCTCGGCGAGATCGTCGAGATCGGCCCGCGCACCGATATCTTCGAAAACCCGCAGCACCCCTACACCCGCAAGCTGATGGCAGCCGTGCCGATCGCCGATCCGACCCGGCGGCACACCAGGCGCAATGTCGCCAGCGACGAGATCAAGAGCCCGATGCGCGCGCCCGACTATGTCGTGGGCGAGCGGCAGTACCGCCAGATTTCGGCGGAGCACTTCGTGCAAGTGTAGAAAGCGGGCGCTTAAAACCGCGCCGTCACTTGTCTGGCGTGCAGACGCGCAGGCGATGGCCATCGGGATCGAGCGCGACAAAGGTGCGGCCGAAGACGGCGGTCATCAGGTCCTGCTCGATCGGGATCCCAGCCTTGCGCCATTCCGCGTAAAGCCGCTCGACCTCGGCGTCGTCCTTGACCATGAAGGCGATCTCCATCCGGTGGCCCGAACCGGAGGAGACGAAGTTCGCGGCCTTGGTGGACCAGAGGCTGAAGTTCAGGCCGTTATCGAGGGCATAGGCGACGTAGGCCGGAAAGGCCGCAACCGGCCCACGGCCAAGCAGCCGTGTGTAGAAGGCGGCGCTCTGTTCAGGATCTTCCACGTAAAGCAGGATGAGGTTCGGGGTCAGCATCGTCGATCATCTCCGTTGTTCGATGGTCGCAAGCTAGCGCGTGCCACTGTCAGCTTTTGTCAGCATCGAAATCATGCCCGGCGCAAAAAAGCCGCCGCTCCGAGGATGGAGCCGGCGGCCTTGTCGGACCATGCTAACCACTGAGGTCGGCGTCTGCGTCAGAAGACGGCCAGATATTTCAACAGCGAGATGATACCGATAACGAGCACGATAGCCTGCACGATCTGTTTCGCCCGGCCGTCCAGCGGCAGGCGCTGAACCAGATAAAGCACGAGCACGATGACGAGGAACGTGATCAGAATGCTGATAAGAAGCCCCATAGACAAACTCCCTTTTCAAGGCGACGCGAAGTCGTCTGAGTTGTAACTATGAGGCGAGCCGAAAAGTTCCAATACTGGCAAATACTTATTTAGATAAGGCTGGGTTCCGGCCTCCGTCCCTGCCGACTGGCAGCAGTTCCGCGCACACGAAATCAGAGCTCGCGGCGATCATGCCGCGCACGACTGGCTCATCAGCGTTGATTGCATGGAAGATCGGGAGAAGGGTGTCAGCCGGCCGCCTTGCAGGCGATCCCGGCATCATTCTCGCCCTTCGTCGCATCGTAGAGCGTTGCCTCGTCACCTTTCGTCCACCAGATATACTGGCCGCCGGCATACTTGGCACCCGATGCGGAAATCACGTTAGAGGCGACGGTGAAGTTGCCGTCGAGGGTGAAGGTCACCAATGAGGCCGGGCCGGCATTGATGTATTCGGCTTCGACCGTCTTGCCGCCGCAGTCATAGCGCGCCGACTGGCGATCGACGGTCTCTGCCCCCGGAACCGAAATCGTGACATCGACACTGCCCGATCCGCCCGCTGCCATCGACGCCAGCGTCAGCGCCGGCGCGCCGGCCGACTTGCCGAGGATCAGTTTCGACCCTTCGACATCCCAGGAAAGCTCGGTGCGCAGTGCCGCCAGGAATTTCTGTTCCTGATCCATCACCGCCGGCACGCACATCTTGCGGGTCGAGGCCGCCGGGCCGAAGGTGATCTTCGCACCGGAAAGGCTGAAAGTACCGGTAAAGTGGTTGCAGCCGGCCATGCCGCCATAGGTTCCATCGTCGCGGATCTCCAGCGTCGACTGAAGATTGTCGATCACCCCGCGGCCGGCGATATCTTCGGCAAGCCAGATGCCGACAAGCTGTTGCGGCACGTTTTCGGCAGCGACCGTCTGCATTGAGGCCATTTCGATCAGCACGCAGGCGCAGGAAAGGGCGGTGGCGACTTTCAGCATCGGGAACTCCTTCGCGCTTCGACTCGTCGTCCGATTCTTAGCCCGATCACACGCCGGATTGAAGACCGCGCCCTTGTTGCACGTCGATTTCGCCTGTAGAGCCTAGCGCATACAATGAAGATCGGCATCGGTTTTCGGCAAAACCAAAACGCGGCTTCCCTCTGTCGGAGCGAGCGTTAGGCGCTCGGCCGGGCGCTTGCGCCCCCGCCCCGCTGTAAGGCTGGAAGAACGAACAAGAACATGGGAATTGGCATGGCATCCCGCGAAAACGCGAAGCGCCGACTGACGATCCTGGGCTCGACCGGCTCCATCGGCACCAATACGCTCGATGTCGTCGAGCGGCTGGGCGGTCGCGACAGTTTCGAGATCGTCGCTCTGACCGGAAACGGCAACATTCCGCTGCTGGCGCAGCAGGCGATTGTCCACGGCGCAGAGCTTGCCGTTACCGCCGACGACAGCCATTACGCCAGCCTGAAGACAGCGCTCTCCGGCACCGGCATTGAGGTTGCGTCAGGCAGGAGCGGCCTGATCGAGGCGGCGGAGCGCGACGCCGGCTGGGTGATGGCGGCAATCGTCGGCAATGCCGGACTTGCCCCGACGCTGGCCGCCGCAAGCCGCGGCGCCGACATCGCGCTTGCCAACAAGGAATGCCTGGTTTCCGCCGGCAGCCTGTTCATCGAAGCGGTCAGGAAGGGCGGCGGCCGCCTCTTGCCGGTCGATAGCGAACACAACGCCATCTTCCAGGTGCTGGAAGAGCACCAGCGCCATGCCGTCGAGCGCATCATCCTCACAGCCTCCGGCGGCCCCTTCCGCACCAAGACACTCGAAGAGATGCGCCACGTGACGGCCGACGTCGCCCGCGCCCATCCGAACTGGTCGATGGGTCTGAAGATCTCGATCGACAGCGCCTCGATGTTCAACAAGGCGCTGGAGATGATCGAAGCCAAGCACCTGTTCGGCCTCAGGCCGGAGCAGATCGAGGTGATCGTGCATCCGCAGTCGGTCATCCACTCGATGGTCGGCTACACCGATGGCTCGGTGCTGGCGCAGCTCGGCTGCCCCGACATGCGCACCGCCATCGGCTATGCGCTCTCCTATCCCAGCCGCTGCGACCTGCCGATCGAACGGCTCGACTTCGCCAAGCTGTCGCGCCTCGATTTCGAAGCGCCCGATGAAATCAGGTTTCCGGCAATCCGCCTGGCGCGCCGCGCCATGGAACAGGGCGGCGTGCAGGGGGCCGTGCTGAACGGCGCCAAGGAGACGGCGCTGGAAGCCTTCATCGCCGGTCGGGCCGGGTTCCTGGACATGGCCGAAATTGTCGAGCAGGTAATGGACAAGCTCTCGGACCTGCCTGCGGCCGTCACCATGGACGATGTCTTTGCCGCCGACGAAAAAGCCCGACAACTGGCTGCCGGGCTGATCCGATAGTTTGCTGATCGGGCGTTCCCGCCCCTCATCCGGCTGCCGCCACTTTCTCCCCGCACGCGGAGAGAAGGTTAGGGGCAGATTTCTCGAAAGATAAGTGAAGCCTTACGCGACGGCCCGTGCCAGCGCGCAGCGCGACCACAGCGAATGCAGCGCGCCGACCAGATGGTCGATATCGGCATCCGAATGCAGCGGCGTCGGAGTGATGCGCAGGCGCTCGGTCTTCGTCGGCACCGTCGGGTAGTTGATCGGCTGCACATAGACGCCAAAATGGTCGAGCAGCAGGTCGGAGATCCACTTGCACTTGGCGGCGTCGCCGACCATGACCGGCACGATATGGCTCGGGTTCGGCATATGCGGAATGCCGCGCTGGTCGAGCAGCGAGCGCAGCCGGCGCACGCGCTCCTGATGGGCGAAGCGTTCGATCTGGCTTTCCTTCAGATGACGGATGGAGGCAAGCGCACCGGCCGCAAGCGTCGGTGGCAGCGCCGTCGTGAAGATGAAGCCCGAAGCAAAGGAGCGGATGAAATCGCAAAGCGCCGTCGAGCCGGTGATGTAGCCGCCCATGACGCCGAAGGCCTTGCCGAGCGTGCCTTCGATGACGGTGAGGCGATGCATCAGGCCTTCGCGCTCGGCGATACCGCCGCCACGCGGGCCGTATATGCCGACGGCGTGCACTTCGTCGAGATAGGTCATCGCGCCGTATTTGTCGGCGAGATCGCAGAGCTCCTTGATCGGGGCAATGTCGCCATCCATCGAATAGACGGATTCAAAGGCAATGATCTTCGGCGCGCGCGGATCGGCTGCGGCAAGCTTGGCTTCGAGGTCGGCCACCGAGTTGTGCTTGAAGATGACGCGTTCGCACTTGGAATGACGAATCCCCTCGATCATCGAAGCGTGGTTCCCGGCGTCTGAGAAGACGATGACACCGGGAATCTTCGAACAGAGCGTTCCAAGGGCGGCCCAGTTGGACACGTAACCCGAGGTGAACAGAAGCGCCGATTCCTTGCCATGCAGATCTGCGAGCTCGCGCTCGAGCAGCACATGGTAGTGGTTGGTTCCGGAAATGTTGCGGGTGCCGCCGGCACCGGCGCCGCATTCGTCGATGGCGCGTTTCATCGCCTCGGTGACGATGGTGTGCTGGCCCATGCCGAGATAGTCGTTGGAACACCAGACGGTGACTTCCTGAATGCCTTCAGCCGTGTGGCGCGCGGCCTTCGGAAAGTTGCCGCGATGGCGAGCGATATCGGCGAAAACCCGGTAGCGACCTTCCTGATGCAGCCCGTCCAGCTCGGTTTTAAAGAAATTCTCGAAATCCATCATCTTCTCCAGTGCCCTGCCGCTTTTTTTGATTCAAAGCGACCGGGGGTCAACCCCGCAATGCGACGCGGCCGCCGCCTGCGGCAAAAGGCCTCTAGTTTTGAACCGTTCCAAAGAAAGCCTTAGCGCATGTAAATCCCTCCAAGCTTGATCGAAGTCAAGCTTGGACGAAAAAAGGGCGGCCGAAACCGCCCTTTTTGACGCATCAAGACAGGCCCGCATTGCTCATGCTGCAGCCACCGCGCGTTTTGCCATCACCTTGACCAGATTGGCGCGATAGGCGGCATCCGCGTGGATGTCGGAAAGCAGGTCGGAAGCGTCGACCGGCACATTGGCAAGCGCATCCGGCGACCACTGCGACGAAAGCGCCGCCTCCATGTCCTTGTGCCGGAAGACGCCACTCGATCCGGCCCCCGTCACCGCGACGCGAACATCGCCATTGTCCCGGCGCACGACGAAGACGCCGGTCATGGCGTAGCGCGAGGCCGGGTTGGCGAACTTCTGGTAGGCTGCCTTTGCCGGAGCCTCGAAGGCGATCGCGGTCACCAGTTCGCCGTCTTCGAGCGCGGTCTCGAAAAGACCGGTGAAGAAATCGCCGGCGGCAATTTCCCGCCTATCGGTGACAATGGTCGCATCGAGCGCCAGCATCGCCGAAGGGTAGTCGGCAGCCGGATCGTTGTTGGCGATGGAGCCGCCGATCGTGCCCATGTGGCGCACATGCGGGTCGCCGATATGGCTGGCAAGCCCTGAGATCGCCGGGCACACGGCCGCCAGCTCGGCGGAGGACGCCACGTCGAAATGGGTGGCCGCAGCACCGATCCTCACGGTTCGCCCCGTCACCTTGATGCCCTTCATTTCCGCGACATGCCTGAGATCGATGAGGTCGGTCGGTGCGGCAAGCCGCTGCTTCATCGTCGGGATCAGCGTCATCCCGCCGGAGAGATATTTGCCCTCGCCTGCGGCCTGCTTGAGTTTGACGGCATCCTGGATAGAGGACGCCCGGTGATAATGGGTCTCGTACATGACACGTCCTCCCGCTCAGTTTGCGGCATGGGCGGCAGCCCACACCTTTTGCGGCGTCGCCGGCATCGTCAGCCGGTTGTTGCCGATGGCGTCGGTGATGGCGTTGATCAGCGCCGGCGGCGAGCCGATGGCGCCGGCCTCGCCGCAGCCCTTGATCCCGAGCGGATTGTTCGGGCAGGGCGTGTTCGAGGTCGAGACCGTGAATGACGGCAGGTCGTCGGCCCGCGGCATGGCATAATCCATGTAGCTTGCCGTCAAGAGCTGGCCGTTTGCCGGATCGTAGTGAACGCCCTCGAGCAGCGCCTGGCCGATGCCCTGCGCCAGGCCGCCATGCACCTGCCCCTCGACGATCATCGGGTTGATGATGTTGCCGAAATCGTCGGCGGCGACGAACTGGATGATCTTGGTCTGCCCCGTATCGGGATCGACCTCCACTTCGCAGATGTAGCAGCCGGCGGGGAAGGTGAAGTTGGCCGGATCGTAGAACGCGCCCTCTTTCAGCCCCGGCTCCATGCCCGGCGGCAGGTTGTGGGCGGTATAGGCGGCAAGCGCCATCTGGAACCACGGTACCGTCTTGTCGGTGCCGGCGACCTTGAGTTCGCCGTTCTCGATGACGATGTCGCTTTCATCCGCCTCCATCAGGTGGGCGGCGATCTTCTTCGCCTTGGCTTCAACCTTGTCGAGCGCCTTGACGACGGCCGACATGCCGACCGCCCCCGAGCGCGAGCCGTAGGTGCCCATGCCCATCTGCACCTTGTCGGTGTCGCCGTGGACGATGTTGACGCTGTCGATCGGCACGCCGAAGCGATCGGCGACCAGTTGGGCGAAGGTGGTTTCATGCCCCTGCCCGTGGCTGTGCGACCCGGTCAGAACCTCGATGGTGCCGACGGCATTGACTCGGACCTCGGCCGATTCCCAGAGACCGACGCCGGCACCGAGCGAGCCGACCGCCGCCGACGGCGCGATGCCGCAGGCCTCGATATAGCAGCTCATGCCAATGCCGCGCTTCATCCCGCGTTTAGCGGCTTCCGCCTTGCGGGCAGCAAACCCGTTCCAGTCGGAGGCCTGCATCGCGGCATTGAGCGAGGTTTCGTAATCGCCGGCATCGTAATTCATGATGACGGGCGTCTGGTGCGGGAAGGTGCGGATGAAGTTGATCCGCCGGAGTTCCGCCGGCGAAACTCCAAGCTCTCGCGCCGCCGTCTCCATGGTGCGCTCCAGGAGATAGGTCGCTTCCGGGCGGCCAGCGCCGCGATAGGCATCGACCGGGGCAGTGTTGGTGTAGACGGTGCGCACATTGGCGTGGATCGCCGGTATGTCGTACTGGCCCGACAGGAGCGTCGCATAGAGATAGGTCGGCACCGACGAGGAGAACAACGACATGTAGGCGCCGAGATTGGCAACCGTATCGACCTTCAGCCCGATGATCCGGTTGTTGGCATCGAACGCCATCTTCACCTTCGAGTGGTGGTCGCGGCCATGCGCATCGGTCAGGAAGGCTTCCGTGCGGTCGGAGGTCCATTTCACCGGCACGCCGGTACACTTGGAGGCCCAGAGACAGACGACCTCTTCCGGATAGATAAAGATCTTCGAGCCGAAGCCGCCGCCGACATCCGGCGCGATGACACGCAGCTTGTTTTCGGGCGCGACATTATAGAACGCGCTCATCACCAGCCGCGCCACATGCGGGTTCTGGCTGGTGGTGTAGCAGGTGTAGTGATCGTCGCCGCCATCATAGATCCCGAGCGTGGCGCGCGGCTCCATCGCGTTCGGCGACAGGCGGTTGTTGTGGATAGTGATCTCGGTCACATGCGCAGCCGAGGCGATCGCCTTGTCGGTGGCGGCGGCATCGCCGATCTGCCAGTCGAAGATCAAGTTGTTGGGTGCTTCCGGGTGAAGCTGCGGCTGCCCCTGCTCCAGCGCCTTGGTCGCATCGGTGACGACGGGCAGTTCCTGGTAATCGACGACGACGGCTTCGGCGGCATCCTTCGCTTCCGCAATGCTGTCGGCAACGACGATGGCGACGGCGTCACCGACGTAACGCACCGTCTCGTGCGCGAGCGGCCGCCAGGCGCCCATCTTCATCGGCGATCCGTCCTTGGAATGGATCATCCAGCCGCAGATGAGATTGCCGATACCGTCGGCGAGCAGTTGCTCGCCGTCGAGCACGCCGATCACGCCGGGCATGGCCTTGGCCGCCGCCGCGTCGATCGACTTGATCTTCGCATGCGCATAGGGACTGCGCACGAAGATCGCATATTTCATGCCCGGCACCGACATGTCGTCCGTATAGCGCCCCTTGCCGGTCAGGAACCGTTTGTCTTCCTTGCGCGCCACCCGCGCGCCAATACCTTCAACGCCCATTGCCGATCTCCTCCCGAGATATCCAGCGAAAGTCCTGCGGTGAAATGTGATCGCGGCGAAACGTCATCGCCGCGGGCCGGACTTCATTCGGCAGCGACGCGGGCGCCGCCCATCTCGGCTGCCGCCGCAAGGATCGCCTTGACGATGTTGTGGTAGCCGGTGCAACGACAGATATTGCCGTCGAGTTCGGCGCGCACGGTCGCCTCATCGAGCTGCCCGCCATGCCGGCGGATCATGTCGACCGCTGTCATCACCATGCCGGGTGTGCAGAAACCGCATTGCAGGCCATGATTGGCCTTGAAGGCGGCCTGCACCGGGTGCAGCTCGCCATTGGCGGCCAGTCCTTCGATGGTGGTGACCTGTGAGCCCGCCGCCTGCGCAGCGAGGGTGGAACAGCTCTTGACCGACATTCCGTCCATATGAACGACGCACGCGCCGCATTGCGACGTGTCGCAGCCGACATGGGTGCCGGACAGCCCAAGGTTCTCACGAATGAAATGCACCAGCAACGTCCGGTCATCACATTGACCGCTCACCTGACGGCCGTTGACCGTCATTGTAATTTTCGCCATTTCGCTCCTCCGGGTGGGTCAATGCCAACACGAGCGCGAACGGTAAGCCGGGTGATGATCTGTTCACGCGACCAGGTACGCGCCAACTGCTATCGATGCCCTTCGCCTCGATATCCCTCCTCCGGGTTCCCGCGGCTTGTTTGTATCATTGTCTTTTTTTGGAATGTCGCAACCGCCCAAGGGTCAGGCGCGATAAAAATTTTGCGTGATGGTTGTGTTAGCTGAAATCGGGCCTTCATGTCCCGTTCAGGAACGATATCATTATGTTGGCGGCGAAGAGAATCCGCCAGACCTCCTGTAGACTTTCACAGCGGCCGGTTTATTTTCTGAATTTGCAAGTTCAAGTGGAGAAAGACATCTCGTCTTTGCGCCAATCACTCAGGGACGGACGAGGCGACAGGCTGAAATCCGTAGAGATCGGAGAGAACAATAATGAAGAAAGCCATCGCACTTGTGCTGGTTGCGTTGTCGGTTGCGAGCTGCACCCAGACTGAAAAGGGTGCCGGCATCGGCGCCGTCTCGGGCGCGATCATCGGCGGCGCGATCACCGGTGACGTTCGTGGCGCAGCTGTGGGCGCTGCGATCGGCGGCGTTTCGGGCGCGGTCATCGGCCATGTCACCGAACAGCCGGGCCAGTGCTACTACCGCGACCGCTACGGCCGCCGCTACATCGACTCCTGCCCGCGCTAAGCCGCAAGGACGGTCGACAACATCGACACGACGTCCACCTGTCAAATGACGGACCGGACGAAACATCGCCCCTCATGGCCACCTGCCGTGAGGGGTTTTCGTTTTCCTGACTGTCTCGGCAATCTGCCGATCAGCCATCAGATCCCGGCAGCCGTATCGAGCGCGCAGGAATCGGGTGGCCCGCGACAACACAATCCTGTCAGCTGCCTCGAAATAGCTTGATCGAGGCCCACTCCATGCTGAAACCGCCTGCAACTACCTTGCCGCCAGCTTTCAAACACATCGCCTGGTCCAACCTGTTTGCGCAATTCTCCGAGCAAATCGCCTTGGCCGCAGCACCGCTTGCGGCAGTCCTTCTGCTTTCGGCTGGCCCCGCGGAATCGGGCTGGCTGCAGATGGCCCAGACGCTGCCGTTTCTGCTGCTCTCCATTCCGGCCGGCCTGCTCGTCGACCGCGCCTCGCGGCGAATGCTAATGGTCTTCTCGGAAATGCTGCGTGCCCTCTCCCTGGTCGCCACTCTGCTTTTGATTGCGAGCGGTATGCTCACCCTGCCGCTTCTGGCGATCATGGGTTTTGTCGGCGCAATCGGAACGGTCTGCTACAGTGTCGCCGCCCCGGCATTGATCCCGGCCATCGTTCCGCGCACGCAGCTCGCCGACGCCAATCGCTGGCTGGAGCTTGCCCGCAGCCTCGCCTATTCCGGTGGTCCGGCAATCGGCGGAGCAATCATCGCCTGGACCGGTGCCTCGCTCGCCTATGTTGCGGCCACCACGCTCTCCCTTCTCGCCGTCGTGCTGCTCGCCGGCCTTCGCGAACAGGAGCAAGCGGCCGGGCCGCAACGCAATCTGCTTGATGACCTGATCGAAGGCGCACGCTTCCTTGCCGGCCATGCACTCCTGCGGCCGATACTTGTCACCGCGGTCGTGTTCAACACATCCTGGTTCGTGCTGCAGGCGGTCTATGTCGCCTATGCTGTCCGCACACTCGGACTGACGGCAACGGGCGTCGGTGTCACGCTCGGCATCTATGGAGCCGGAATGATGATCGGAGCCTATGCCGCCCCGACACTTGCGCGCCGTATCCCCTTCGGCGTCATGATCGCGCTCGGTCCGCTCGGTGGTCTGCTCGCCGCCGTCGTCATGCTGCTGACGGTCTGGTTCCCCCTCGGCGCGCTTGCGGGAGTGAGCTTCTTTCTCTTCGGTGCGGGGCCGATTCTCTGGTCGATCGCCACCCTCACGCTCAGGCAGGCCATCACCCCAAACGCGATGCTGGGGCGGGTTTCAGCCTTCATTACCACGGCGACATTCGGCGCAAGGCCGATCGGCGCGGCGCTCGGCGCTCTCGTCGCCACCCACTTCGGCGTCAAGGCTTGCCTCGTGGTCGCGGCGACCGGGTTCCTCATCCAGTTCCTGGTGATCATCGCCTCCCAGGTTCCCCGTTTGCAGGGCCTGCCCGAACCGGCTTGACCCCATTCAACCGCATCAGCGCGACCATCTGACACCCCGCAAACGGCAATCCCGAGCACGGAGCCACCGCCGACGTTGTGGCGGCGGCGCCCGGTTTTTGTGCTGCGTTGACAACATTCCGGCTCTTTTTCAGGGAAATCGACCCGGAATCTGGGCCTCAGGGGTGGATGCGGCCGGCCGTCATCGTTAACAGATGGAAAACCTTAGGCATGCAATAGTGACCCCGCCGCATGAAGGCAGTTTGTATTGGGTCGCCTTAAGACGGGATGCGGAAGCGAATGTCCCCACCACGGTCGAGTATTGCGTACTGGAAGGCAGCGACTGCGCTCGCCGTTGCCGCCTCGTGCGCGCTCGGCCCGATGTCCGTCACCAAGGCCTATGCGTTCAAGATCTTCGGCATGAAGTTTTTCGAGGGTGACGAGGACGCGGCCCAGGTCATCGACCCCGTCAACTACACCCTCACCTTCGACGCCGGTACCGACGACAAGGAATTGAAAGAGGCGCTTGAGAACAGCTCGCAGCTGGTCCAGGGCCAGGAAAAACCGGTTTCAGGCAACCTTGGCCTTGCGATCCGCGCCCGCGACGACCGCGACCGCCTGCTGGCGGCACTCTATGAGAAGGCCCGATACGGCGGCACCGTCGCAATCCAGATCAATGGTCAGGACATCGACAGCCTGCCACCCGATCCATCTTTCCCTGACGGCAAGGCCATACCCGTCACCGTCAGGGTGACGCCGGGCCCGGTGTTTTCGCTAGGCTCGGTCAAGTTCGAAGGCGACGCCGCCGGCCTCAATCCCGCCGACTACGATCTCGCGCTCGGAACCCGGGCGGATTCGACGCGGATCATCAAGGCCGGCGAAAAGGTCGTCAACGATCTGCGCGAGCAGGGACGGCCGCTTGCCAAGCTGACCGAGCGCAGCGTCGTTGCCGATCATGCAGATTCGACCGTCGACGTGGTGATATCAGCCGAAAGCGGGCCGGTGGCGCCCGTTGGCGAAGTCAGCGTTTCCGGAACCAAGACCGTCGATCCGGGGTTTGTTCGCGATTATTCGCGGCTCAACGAGGGCCGCCCCTATTCGCCCGAGGACATCCGCAAGGCGTCCGAGCGGCTGCGTCAACTCGGCGTGTTCTCGAGCGTGACCATCAAGGAAGCCAACACGCTTTCGCCCGACGGCTCGATCCCGATGAAGATCGAGGTGTCCGAGGGCAAGCACAAGTATTTCGGCTTCGGCGCCCAGGTCTCGACCACGGACGGTCTCGGGCTTTCCGGCTACTGGGGACACCGCAATCTGTTCGGCCGTGCGGAATCGCTGCGTGTCGAGGGCTCGATCGACCGTATCGGCGAGACCCAGGAACTCGATAAGCTCGACTATTCCGCGGGCATCCTCTTTGCCAAGCCCGGCGCCTTCGGTCCGGCCTCGACCTTCACCGCAAGCCTCAAGGCCAACATCCAGGATCCCGATGCCTATCGCGCCAAGATCCTGACCGGTGCGGCCGGCGCCACATTCGAACTGTCGCCGACCGACACCTTTTCCGGTGGCGGCGAGCTGAGCTGGGCGAATATCGACGACGCCTTCGGCTCCAATTCCTACCTGACAGCTGCCATTCCGCTCGAATATGTGCGCGACACCCGCGATGACAAGCTGAACGCGACCGAGGGCTACCGGGCGTTGGTCAACGCCAAACCAAGCTACGAGATCAAGGGCCAGACCTTCTTCTCGTCCTTCGAAGCAGCGGCATCGGGTTACCAAGCGCTCGGCGACGAGAAGCGTTTCGTTCTTGCCGGCAGGATCGGTGCGGGCGTTCTGGTCGGCGGCGACGGCCTTGCCGACATACCGGCAAACCGCCGCTTCTATCTTGGCGGAGGCGGCTCGGTGCGCGGTTATTCCTACCAGGAGATCAGCCCGCGCAACAGCAACAACGACGAGACCGGCGGACGCTCCTATGTCAACACTTCGGTCGAGGCGCGCATCGCCATCACCGACACGATCGGCATCGTGCCCTTCATCGACGCCGGCACCGTGTCTGCCAGCACCACGCCCGATTTCTCCGACATTCGCGCCGGCGCCGGCATCGGCCTTCGCTATCAGACGCCGTTCGGACCGATCCGTCTCGATGTGGCGATGCCGCTCAACAAATATCCCGGCGGCACCAGCTACGGCATCTATGCCGGTATCGGCCAATCCTTCTGATCCGCGCCGGTTCCAGCCGATTTCTGCGCCGCAGCCGGCAAATTTCGCACGAGCGCCCGGAGTTTCTGCCTGCAAAGATTCCGCAGCGACACAAGTTGCGTTATGGGTAGATCATGAATCACGTCGTCCGCTTCCTTCGCGCGACGCTGCGCTATTGCCTTTATGTGCTTGGCGCGCTTGCGGTCGCAGCTCTTCTCCTCGTCGCCTTCGTCGGCTTCACGACTCCCGGCGCCCGCCTTGTCGCCTGGGCGATCGAGAAATATGCGGCGACCCCGGACCAGATCGTGCGGATTGCCGACCCGAGCCCGCTTCTGACCGGCCAGTTCACCGCCGGCAGCGTGACGCTGTTCGATGGCGAGGGCATCTATGCGGAGGTTCGCGATCTCTCGCTCAACTGGTCGCCCGCGGCCCTCTTGTCCTTCCGCTTCGACGCCGCGGCGATTTCGGCAGGCTCCATCCGCGTCGAGCGCCTGCCGGTGCCTTCGACCGAAACCAAGGAAGTGCGCTCGACCTTCGCGCTTCCGGTCGACGTCAAGATCGATGCGATCGACCTCAAGGAAATCGTCATCGGCAAGGCAATCGCCGGCGAGGACCAGTTCCTGACGGCGAGCGGCAAGGTAAACGCCACCAACGAGAGCATCGCGCTCGCCATAACGGCGGCCCAGCGCGACCGGCCCGAGGCCCGTGCCGTTGCCGACATCGTCTTCAATCCGGCCGGCAACGAACTGAAACTTGAAGCGACCGTCAATGAGCCCGCCAACGGCGTTCTGGCGAAGCTCCTGCGCCTGCCGAACGAACCCGCCGTCAACATCAAGGTAACCGGCGAAGGACCGCTTTCGGACTGGGCCGGCGCCGGGACGGCTGCGCTTGACGGCACCGAGATCCTCAAGCTAGACGGCCGTCACGTCCAGTCTACCGATGGCATGCATCGGCTGACGCTTTCCGGCGGCGGCGGCTTCGGCTCGCTGATGCCGCCGGCCTTGCGCCCGATGTTCGAGGGCCAGACCAGCATCGATCTTGCTGCTGCCTTCGACGGCAAGGGCATGGTGCGCGTCGACAAGGGGCACGTGGCGACCGGCGCGCTTGCCTTCGCCGCCTTCGGCACCTTCGACAGCAAGGGCGAGAACAATCTGCAGGCAAGGCTCGCCGGTACCAATGGCGCCATCGATTTCCGCTGGCCACTGGAAAAGGGCGAGGCCCGCGTCCTGATCAATACCGTTAATCTGTCGCTGATCGGCGATGCCCAATCGGCAATCCTTGACGCGGCCGCCGACGTCGCCTCTGTCGCACTGCCGGACGTGGCCCTCGGCGCCATCAAGCTGTCGGCTGCGAGCGATGGCTTCAACCTGGCGACACAGTCGGGTCCGATCAAGACGACGGTCGAGGTCGGCCAGGTCGGCTTCGACAATGCCGATCTCGTCCGGCTGGTCCAGGCGCCGATGAAGATCGTCGGCGACATCACTGTTGCCAAGGACAGCATCACCTTTGCGCCGGTGACGCTGGAAAGCCCCGGCGTTGGCGGCACCGTCGAAGGCGCCTTCTCGCGCGAAACCAATACGGTTGCCGCGACCTTCAAGCTCTTCACGGTCCCAGGCGCCCTGCCGCCCGCTGCCGCTGCAAAATTCGACGGCACGATTGCGCTTGCCGGGAGCATCAAGACCGGCGCCAACGGCAGCGTCACCGTCGAAAACATCGATCTCAAATCCGGGACGATCGAGGCTGCCGGCTCCGTGGCGCTCGCTGAAGGCAATCTGACGGCGGATCTTAAAGGTGTCCTGCCGGATCTCGGCAAGCTGCTCGCCGACGCCAAGGGCAAGGCCGACTTCACCGCCGCTGTGACCGGACCGCTCGCCGAACTCGGCATCAAGGCGGAACTGTCCTCGAGCGGCGCGACGCTCGCCGGTCGCACGCTCAGCGACCTGACCATCAAGGCCGACGCCACCGCAAACCAGAGCAGCCCGCAGGCCAAGCTGACGGCAACCGGTGCGCTCGACGGTCAACCGATCGACGTGCGTGCCGACGTCGTCTCGAAGGACGGTCGCACATCGATCCCGGTGCTCGAAGCCACGATCGGCGAGAACACGCTCAACGGCGCCATCAACTTCACCCCCGACTTCAAACCCGACGGCACTGTCGATTTCAATCTTCCGGACCTTGGGCTGCTTGCCGCCATGGCCGGCCAGAAGGCGTCCGGAGATCTCTCTGGATCGGCGGCGATCCGGACGGCCAACGGCATCACCTCCATCGTGCTCAAGGCCGGCGGCAGCGGCATCAAGCGCGATGACCTGACGATCGCCAAGCCGACGGCCGACATCACCATTGCCGACCTTTCGGCACTGGCGATCAAGGGCAGCGTCCGGGCAGAGACAATTGCCCAGGGGGCCAACCGGGTTTCCGGATTGAGCCTCGACTTCACCCAGCAGGCCGGCAAGACAGGCTTTGCCATCGACGGCAAGTATGACGGCGGGCCTTTGACGGCGAGGGGCGACCTGACGAGTTCGAACGGGCGCACGGAAATCCGTCTTTCCTCCTTCGGCGCGACGCCGAAACAGATTGCACTAAAGCTCGCGGCGCCGACCGTGATCGCGATCGAGAAGGGCACCGTGCGCCTGAATGCGCTCACGATCCAGGCATCGAAAGGCACGATCGCGGTCAGCGGCACCGCCGGCCAAAAGCTCGATATTACCGCAAAGCTGAACGCCCTGCCGGCAGCCCTGGTCAATGCCTTCGCACCGGGCCTCGGCGCGGAAGGGGCAATCGGCGGCACCGTCGATGTCGGCGGAACGGCGGCAGCGCCGGTCGTCGCCTATAACCTCAAATGGTCCGGCGCCTCGCTGGCAGCCGCGCGCACCGCCGGCGTCGGTGCCTTCGACATCTCGGCCAATGGCAAGTTTGCCAACAACCGCGTGACGCTCGACACCACGCTCTCCGGCGCCGGCGGCCTCGCATTCAAGGGCGGCGGCAATGTCGATATCGGCGGCAACATGCCGATCGCCATGAAGTTCAACGGCAATGTGCCCTTCGCGCTCGTTGCCAACCTGATGGCCCAGCAGGGCTTCACGCTCACGGGCCAGGCCTCCGTCGACCTTTCGATTTCCGGCTCGGCCAAGGCACCGCAGATTGCCGGCACGATCACCACCTCAGGCGGACGCCTTGTCGACGTCCGGCGCAACCTCGCGCTCAACAACCTGACGGCCAACGTGGCGCTCGACGGCAAGCAGGCGACGATCTCCAAGCTTTCCGCCAACCTCGCGACCGGCGGCTCGGTCGAGGTCACCGGCACGGTCGGCACCGTACCCAGCTCCGGCTTTCCGGCCAACCTGATCATCAGGCTCAACAACGCCACCTATGTCGACGGCACGCTGTTCACTGCGCAGCTTGCCGGCGAGATGACCTTGACAGGTCCGCTGGTCGCCACCCCGACACTCGGCGGCAAGGTGACGATCCGCAAGGCAGCAATTACCATTCCCGAGAAACTGCCGACCTCGCTCTCGGCTATCGACATCAAGCACAAGAATGCGCCGGCCAAGGTCAAGCGGATGGCCAGGGACATCCGCAAGGACGAGAAGCCGGCAGGCGCCAATGCCAGCGGCGTCATCGCCTTCAACCTTGGCGTCACGGCCAATCAGGTCTTCGTGCGCGGCCGCGGCATCGATGCCGAACTCGGCGGCGACCTGACGATCCGCGGCACGGCCGTGCAGCCGACCATTTCGGGCGGTTTCGAGATGCGCCGCGGCCGTTTGGAAATCCTCGGCAAACGCCTGACCTTTACCGATGGCACCATCGGCTTCGGTGGCGACCTGATCCCGACACTCAATCTCAAGGCGACATCGACCGCCGGCGCGACGACCATCACCGTCAGCGTCACAGGCCTTGCCAACAATCCGCAGATCACCTTCTCGTCGTCGCCAGCCCTGCCCCAGGACGAAATTTTGGCGCAGCTGATCTTCAACCGCTCGCTGTCCAACCTCTCGGCCTTCCAGATTGCTCAGCTTGCCTCTGCCGTCAGCCAGCTGGCGGGCGGTGGCTCGACCTCGCTGCTCGACGGTCTGCGCAACAAGCTCGGCGTCGACGATCTCGACGTCACCACCGACGAGAACGGCGGCGCCTCGGTGCGCGCCGGCAAGTATCTTAACGACCGCACCTATATCGAGCTGCAGCAAGGCTCGGATTCAGGCTCCAGCAAGGCCGTGATCAATCTCGATGTCGGCAAGGGCGTCAAGCTGAAGGGTGCGGCCGGCGGTGACGGCTCCGCATCGGGCGGCATCTTCTTCGAAAAGGAATATTGAGGCGGCGCGTCATCAATACCGTTTTGACTGACGGCGTGCCTACCTTCGCCACAAAGAATACGCCCGCGGGTCGCTAACGATCCGCGGGCGTATTCTTTGTCGTCTTCCGTCTTCGGACGGCCGGGACGGATCAGTCGTCCGTCACAGCCCCGGGCGAAAATAGATGCCACTGAGCTTGCCGCCGGGGGCAAGCATCAGCCCGCATTCCAGCGTTCCCTTTTCGAAGCGCACGTCATAGACATCCCAACCTTCTTGCAGCACGCCCTTGAACGCCACGCTCTGCAGTGACCCCAGGCGGTCGAGTTCGGCTTTGGCGAGGGGCGCCTGCTCGCGCGCCACCGCTGCGAGCGGCGGCGTCATGCCTTCGTAGTCGGGCTCGCCGCGCTGGTGCTCGGCGATGACGCGGCGAAGCAATGCCTCACTGTCGGGAAACGGGATCTTATCCTTCACGCGCTTCTCCAGGTCGTCGGCAACGGCACGCGCCTTCGTCTCGTCGATGCGTTTCGCCGCCTGTTCGTAGCCGCCCTGATGCAGCACTACGCCTTCCACCTCACCTTGCTCGTTGCGGGTGAAAGAGAGTTGCGCCTGGACGATGCGATAGAAGAACAGGTCATCCGCTTCGGGATAGATTTCGAGCGCATTCTGCCCGGTCAACTGCGCCATCAGTCCGCCCTCGCGGCGGGTGACGCTGAGCACATCGCCGGCCTCGAACTGGAAGTCGCCCACAACAGAGCCGTGTTTTTCGGGATCGAAACGAACCTCGGTTCGAGGCCGTGCCTGCTCATAACGTCGCCACGCGACGGTATCCGGCGATAGGTCGGTCATCCTGGTCTCCTTGGCAAGAGTGATGAGTTCGCTGATAGAGACGGCCCGACCGCTCGATATTTTCTGCAGCGCCGCGCCGATCAGCGACAGGCTGTGCTCGACCCGATCACGCAGATCGACGAGCGCGGATTGCTGGATCGTCAGTGTCTGGCCGAGATCCGGCGCGGCGCCCGCCAGCAACACGGTGATCCGGGTCAGGCTCAGGCCGAGACGCTTCAATGCGAGGATCTCGGTCAGCCGGGCGATTTCCGCAGCGCCATAGAGCCGCCAGTTCTTTTCCGTCCGGCGCGGTGCGATCAGCCCACGATCCTCGTAGACACGCAGCGCCCGCACGGTCAGGCCGAGACGATCGGCACATTCGGCGGCGGACAAAAGGGGATCATGGTTTCGCTTGTCGCTCATGGGAGCCTCCTGGAACTATCTTCTAAGGTATGACCTTAGGTTCGGCTCAAGCGATATTTGGTGTGGGTAGAATCAAGATTTCGCGGAGGATGCTCGCGCTTGGGTCGGGTCGCCATGGATTTTGCACAATTCCGTCCCTACCTGCCCTCTCGCGCAAATTGCATGTTTCCCTAAATCGTATCCGATTTAAGGCTAAAAACATGCAACGGTTCATAGTGCCACAGCGACCTTTGTACGTCGAAAAAGACGCGCGGCGCTGTAGGCCGCAATTTCGGAACAACCCGTATTTTCAGGTGGTTTTTTGTCTCTCCAGCTTCTCGATATCGATCTTCCGCCCACCCTGGCACCGCTGCTCGCAGGTTATGACTGCCGAAAGGATAGCCTCGGCCAGTCAGACTCCAGCGTCTTCCTGTTCGACGCAAAAGACCGCCCGCCCCTCGTTCTCAAGGTCGAAGAGGCCGGTCCCTTTGACGAGCTTGTCGATGAGGCCGAGCGGCTCGAATGGCTGGGCAAGCAGGGAATGCCCTGTCCGCGCGTCGTCGCCCGCGACGTGTACGCGCAAAAGAACTGGCTGCTGATGGAGGCGGTCGAAGGCATCGACCTCGCCTCAAGCACCCTTGCCGCCTCGGAGCAGGTTGTTCTGCTCGCCGAAGCGCTACGCCGCATGCATGCGCTCGATGTCGATGCCTGCCCGTTCGATCACCGGATTGGTGCGCGTGTCGCGATCGCCAGGCTGCGTGCAGAAGCGGACCTGGTCGATGAGACCGACTTCGACGACGAGCGCCTCGGCAAGACCGCCGACGAACTCTTCGTCGAGCTTCAGGCGCGCATCCCTCAGGAGGGAGAGCCGGTCGTCACCCATGGCGACGCCTGCCTTCCAAACATCATCGTCAGGGATGGCCGCTTCGCCGGTTTCATCGATTGCAGCCGTCTGGGCGTCGCCGACCCCTATCAGGATCTGGCGCTGACCTGCCGCAGCATTGCCTACAATCTCGGGGAGGAATGGGTTCAGCCGTTTCTCGATCTCTACGGCATCCGTCGTGCCGATCCCGAAAAACTCGGCTTCTATTGCCTTCTCGACGAGTTCTTCTGACCTCGGGGAAAGCAAGCGCAGGATGGCCCGCGCCGCCTTATGCGGCGTCGCGGGCCTCGATATTGAGATCGACGATATCGGCATCGCCGAGGTCGATGTCTTCCAGGGCGTTGAACAACGCCCAGATATGGCCGAACGGGTCGATGAAGGCACCGACGCGGTCTCCGGTCGACAGCGTCTCCGCCGGGTTTCTGAGGGCGGCACCCGCCCCGATCGCCCGGCCGATGACCCGGTCGACATCCTTCACATGCAGTTCGAGAATGACCGCCGTCGTGCCGAGCGCATGCGGCGATCTCGGCCCGCCTAGTTTCGGCTCCGCGTCCCGCCGCGGATTGGCACCGGCGATCCGGAAGACGGATTCGCCGATCCTGAGATCGGCGCTGGTTAAAATCCCGCTCGGCCATTCATGCCGTTGCACCAGTTCGGCACCCAGCACATCACGATAAAAGGCAATGGCGCGATCCTCGTCGCCATGCCGGACAAATAGCTTCACACAGATCTGCCGATCGGCCAGCCTGCCGCCATTGATGACCATGACATCCTCCAATCTCGGGTGAGGCGCACATCATATACAAAAACGAGAACAAATCAAGAACGACTGGCGCAAAAACGCAACTTTCGACCCTCGCCCTCCACGCGGAAAGAAGGCACTAAAATGCGCCCGTCAGCTTGCTGGTCTTCAACAGGATGTTCGTCTCCGTCACGGTAATGCCGTCGATCAGCCGGATCCGCCTCAGCGTCTCGTCGAACGACACCAGGTCCCTGTCCTCAAGCTCGGCGATGAAGTCCCAGCGGCCGTTGGTGCTGTGCAGCGCCCTCACCTGTGGCAGACCGCGCAACTGCCCGGCGACCCGGTCGGCCATCTTGCCGTGGACCTCGATCATCACCACGGCCCGCACGCCGGAGGCCGGGATTTCCTGTCCCGTGCGAATGGTAAAGGCGGCGATCGTCCCGTTGGCGACCAGCCGGTCGATGCGTGCTGCAACGGTTGCGCGCGATACGCCGGTCCGCGCCGAAAGGGTCGAAACAGGCAGACGGGCATTTTGGCGCAGGGCACTGATCAGCGCCTGATCAAGGTCGTCCATATCTCTCACTTTGCAAAATCGGACTTAGCAATCTGTCGATCTTACCTTTCCAATCGACAGTTTTCCATCTTTTTGCTGTCACGCGTTTTGAGGATAATCCGCGCCATCCACGGGAATCATGACAGAAGGAACAGGGCGGATATGACGACCATCACGCTGATCGGCGCACCCATCGAGGAAGGTTCTGGACGACGCGGCGCGGCCATGGGCCCCACGGCACTTCGTATCGCCGGTATCGACACCGTTCTGCGCGAACTCGGCCACACGGTTTACGATGAAGGCGACGTCAAGCCGCTGCCGGCACGCGACCTCGCCAACCACCCCGGCGCCAACAACCTGCAGATCGTCGCCGCCTTCGCCCGCGCGCTGCACGATTCGGTCCATGACACCGTTCGCAAGGGCCATTTCCCGATCATTCTGGGCGGCGACCACGCGCTTTCGATGGGCAGCGTTTCCGGCATGGCGCGTTACGCCGCCGAAGTCGGCCGACCGCTGTTCGTGCTCTGGCTCGACGCCCATGCCGACTTCAACTCCCCGGCAACCTCGCCGTCGGGCAACATGCATGGCATGCCGGTCGCCTTCTACTGCGGCAAGGCCGAGTTTGCCCCGATCCTGCCTGCGGACCGGCCTATGGTCGATCCGACCAAGGTCTTCCAGGTCGGCATCCGCTCGGTCGACGACCGCGAACGCGAAGAGATCGCCGAACATGGCGTGCGTGTCTACGACATGCGTGCGGTCGACGAGCTCGGCATGGCGCACATCATGCGTCATATCCTCGATGAAGTGCGCTCGGCCAACGGCCTCCTGCATGTCAGCCTCGACGTCGACTTCATGGATCCCGAGCTGGCACCGGGCGTCGGCACCACCGTTCCGGGCGGCGCCACCTTCCGCGAAGCCCACCTGATCATGGAAATGCTCTGGGAGAGCGATCTCGTGTCCTCGCTCGACGTCGTAGAACTTAATCCGTTCCTCGACGATCGCGGCAAGAGCGCGCGTGTCCTGGTCGAGCTGACCGCGAGCCTTTTCGGCCGCCGTGTCCTTGACCGCCCGACCCGCAGCGCCTGAAATAGAAACAACGGAGGACGACGGATGAACACCACGGCAGACCTGATCGAAACCGAATACCGGCTCGGCGCACACAACTATAAACCGCTCGACGTTGTGCTTTCACGCGGCGAAGGCGTCTATGTCTGGGACATGGAAGGCAACCGCTACCTCGACTGCCTGTCGGCCTATTCCGCCGTCAACCAGGGCCACTGCCACCCGAAGATCTTCCAGGCGATGATGGAGCAGGCGCAGAAGCTGACGCTCACCTCCCGCGCCTTCCGCAACGACCAGCTGGCGCATTTCTATGAAGAGATCGCAGCACTCACCGGTTCGCACAAGGTGCTGCCGATGAACTCGGGCGCAGAAGCCGTCGAGACCGCCGTCAAGGCGGTGCGCAAGTGGGGCTACGAGGTCAAGGGTGTCGCGGAAAACAAAGCGGAGATCATCGTCTGCTCCAACAATTTCCATGGCCGCACGATGGGCATCGTCGGCTTCTCGACCGATCCGGACGCCCGCACCGGCTTCGGCCCGTTTGCGCCGGGCTTCAAGGTCGTCCCCTTCGGCGACATCGACGCCTTCCGCGCCGCGATCAACGAGAACACCGTCGCCTTCCTGGTCGAACCGATCCAGGGCGAAGCAGGTGTTCTGGTTCCCACCTCCGGCTATTTCCCGGCAGTGCGCGAGCTTTGCACCAAACACGGCATCACGCTGATCCTGGACGAGATTCAGACCGGCCTCGGCCGCACCGGCAAGCTGCTGGCTGAAGAACACGAGGGCATCGAAGCCGATGTGACGCTGATCGGCAAGGCGCTTTCGGGTGGTTTCTACCCGGTCTCGGCCGTGCTTTCGAACTCGGAAGTGCTCGGCGTGCTTAAGCCCGGCCAGCACGGCTCGACCTTCGGCGGCAATCCGCTTGCCTGTGCCATCGCCCGCGCGGCGCTGAGGGCCCTGACCGAGGAAGGCATGATCGAGAACTCGGCGCGCATGGGCGACCGCTTCCAGAAGGGCCTGACCGACATCCGTTCGAACATCATCAAGGAAGTTCGCGGCCGCGGACTGATGCTGGCGGTCGAGCTGGTGCCGGAAGCCGGTGGCGCCCGCAAATATTGCGAAGCGCTGAAGCAGCTCGGGATCCTTGCCAAGGACACCCATGGCGACACGATCCGCATCGCGCCGCCGCTGGTGATCACCGCCGAACAGGTCGATTGGGCGGTGGAACAGTTCGCCAAGGTTCTCGCTTCCGCTTGATCCCCTGACATTCTTTGTGTTCCATTGCGCCCCGGCTTCGACCGGGGCGCAATGTCTTACTACCAACCTGCGCCGATACTGGCCTATTGCGCCGGAGCGATTTTGGTTTCCGGCAAGGAGAAAACCGGAACCGGACCCAGCGTCCGGTGAGGATCGACGCAGGCTGGAGGCCAATATCGGCACAGGTTGGTATTAGCACTTGCAAAAGCAAGTCTTAACGAATCCCGGCCTATAGTCCCTTCCCAAAGCGCAAAGCGGTTCCTCCGCGCATGATGCAGCTGCGCCCCGCCGGATGTCGTCGGCGGACTTTTGAAAACTCTCCCCATCGGCTCAATGGCCGCGCCAGCCGCGACCGCACCGCACGGAGATGTAACGAGTTTGGCGGTGTCGCGCGCCTTAAGGCGTCGACCGGAAAGCTGGAAGGACCTTCGATGACAAGCACACTCAGGACGGCTGGTTTCGACGGCGAGACGCTGGAAATCATCGCGTTCCGCCTCCACGATCAGGAATTCTGCGTCAAGACCACCACGATCCGCGAGATCCGCGGCTGGGCCCCCTCGACCCCCATTCCGCATTCGCCACCCGAGGTCATCGGCGTGATGAACCTGCGCGGCACCGTGATCCCGATCATCGACCTTGCCCACAAGCTCGGCATGAAATCGACCACGGCCAATGAGCGCAGCGCCATCGTCGTCGCCGAAGTGCACAACATGGTGATCGGTCTCGTCGTCGACCGTGTCTCCGACATCCTCACGGTCCAGGGCAACCAGGTGCAACCGGTTCCCGAAGTCACCGCATCCTTCGACAAGAGCTTTGCCGAAGGCATCATCGCCAACGAGAACGGCATGATCTGCTTCCTCAACCTCGCTCGCATGTTCAAGGAACGCGAAGTCGAGGAAATGGCCGCCTAAACAACAGATTCTGCGTCGCATCAAGGCCCGCTTTGCCCTGGGCAAGGCGGCCTTTTTGCGTTCGGGCGGCGTGGCCCCGTGGCGCCACCCATGATTCGTAAACGATGAGTTGCTAATTCAACCTAGAAACAGCATACGAGTTTTCACAACTAAAATTTGATGTTTGCTATTTTAACAGCTGCTTAATAAGCCTGCCACTAATCTAGATTGTATAAGCAAGACGTCATGGGCATGAACGCCCACGAGTTCGAACTCCCCCCTCGAAGCACGAAAACGCTGACCCCGTTTGGGCCGGCGACGACGGACCAGACAATTTTCGGCAAGCCGGCATTTGTCCTTGTCCCCGGAGTCTGCGCCGCTCTTGGCCCCGCACGCCCTGTCGACAGCACAAGCAACAATGATCCGGCTTTCCGGTTTGAAACAACAAGAACCAAACCAGAGGGTAATCATGTTCTCTTTCGGGCAGAGTCTGGATTCACGCCAGATCGTCGCCGCGCTTTCAAAGTCGCAGGCCATGATCCAGTTCGATCTCACGGGAAAAATTTTGACGGCCAACGAAAACTTCTGCCAGGCACTTGGCTACAACCTGCAGGAGATCGTCGGCCAGCACCACCGCATGTTCTGCGCGCCGGATTATGTCCAGACCCAGGAATATCGCGACTTCTGGGCGCGGCTCGGACGCGGCGAGTTTGACGCCAATGCCTACAAGCGCGTTGCCAAGGGCGGCCGCGAAATCTGGATCCAGGCGACCTACAATCCGGTGTTTCACAACGGCAAGCCCTACAAGGTCGTAAAATTCGCAAGCGACATCACAGCGGCCAAGATCAAGGCCAACGAGGATGGCGGCAAACTCGATGCCATATCGAGATCGCAGGCGGTGATCGAATTCACCCCCGGGGGCGAAATCCTCATGGCCAACGAGAACTTCTGCAACGCACTCGGTTACAGCCTTCAGGAAATTCAGGGCAGGCATCACAGCATGTTCTGCGAACCCAGCTATGTGCGCGGCACTGAGTATGCCGAATTCTGGAAGAAGCTGGCCGCCGGCGAGTTCATCTCCAACGAGTTTGTCCGTTACGGCAAGGCCGGCAAGGAGATCTGGATCCAGGCGGCCTATAATCCGATCCGCGATCCGAGCGGCAAGGTCTACAAGGTCGTCAAGTTCGCGACCGACGTCAGCGAGCGCATGGGCGCAATCAAGGCGCTCGGCCTCGGCCTGCAGGCGCTTGCCGAGGGCGACCTCACTCACAGCCTGCCGACACCCTTCGTTCCCAGCATGGAAACGGTGCGTACCGATTTCAATGGCGCGATCGATCGGCTTTGTCGGGCGATGCAGACTGTTGGCGACAATGCCAACGCCATCGCTTCCGGCGCCCGCGAGATCCGCTCGGCCGCCGACGATCTTTCCAAACGCACGGAGCAGCAGGCGGCCTCTGTGGAGGAAACCGCAGCCGCCCTCGACGAGATCACCACGACAGTCGTCGATTCCAGCCGTCGCGCCGAAGAAGCGGGCGGACTGGTCGCCAAGACCAAGGCGGGCGCCGAACGCTCCGGCAACGTCGTCAAGAACGCGATCGGAGCGATGGATCAGATCGAGCAATCGTCACGCGAGATCTCCAACATCATCGGCGTCATCGACGACATCGCCTTCCAGACCAACCTCCTGGCGCTCAATGCCGGCGTCGAGGCGGCACGTGCCGGTGAAGCCGGCAAGGGCTTTGCTGTCGTCGCCCAGGAAGTGCGCGAACTCGCCCAGCGCTCGGCCCAGGCCGCCAAGGAGATCAAGGCGCTGATCACCGCCTCCAGCGACCACGTCAAGAACGGCGTATCGCTTGTCGGACAGACGGGGGCGGCGCTCGAGGAAATTCTGGTCCAGGTCCAGGAGATCAATCTCAACGTTTCGGCCATTGTCGAGGCCGCACGCGAGCAGTCGACGGGGTTGAAGGAGATCAACCAGGCGGTCAATTCGATGGATCAGGCAACCCAGCAGAATGCAGCGATGGTCGAGGAAAGCACGGCCGCAAGCCACAACATGTCGCGGGAAGCCGAAGCCCTCCACGCCCTGCTACGCCAGTTCCGCATCGGCCAGGACACGGCGCCGTTCGAGATGCAGCGTCACGCCGAGGAACGACAGCAGGCAACACGACTGAACGCCACCGCCCGCGCCATGCGCGGCGGACAAAGACAAGCGCTCGCCGGCGCACCATTGAACGACGGATGGCAGAATTTCTGAGCGCAATCCCTGCACCCCGCGCTCAGGAATGAGGGAAGGTGGCGACCGGTCGCCGCCTTCCCTAAAAACTCTATGGGATCGCGCCATCGCCGCATGGCGAGTACCGATCGACAGCCGCTCTCCAGTGTTCGACATCGTCAGGCGGTTCCGCAAACAAGCAGACAATCAAGATCCTCAGGCCGCTTCCGGGCGCTTGATCTTCGACGCCGCTTCAAGCACCAACGGGCTCAGACCCTCGCCGCCGCCATCGATATGCCGGAACAGCTGTCGCCGCATGCGCGGCTCCCAGAACTTGTTGATATGCGTCGCAACGCCCTCAGCGGCTTCGTCCTGCGGCTGGCTCTTGAAGAAGGTGGCGATCTGGTTCGCCATGTAGATCAGCTTGGCATTGGTGTCATGCGACATCGGCGACGGCTCCGGACTTGATGCGTTCGGCATGGGTGAAGATTTCGAATTCGTCGCCGCGCACCAGCGCGATCAACGTCATGCCCGCCGCTTGCGCCGTGCGGATCGCCAGCGCCGTCGGCGCCGAGATCGCGATGATGACTGGGCTGCCGACGACAGCGGTCTTCTGCACCATCTCGACAGAAACGCGGCTGGTAACGATGACGGCGCCGTCGCAGCCGCGGAAGCCGGCACGCGCTGCCGCGCCGACGAGCTTGTCCAGCGCATTGTGACGGCCGACGTCCTCGCGCACCGCGATCAATCCCTTGCCCGGCACATAGAATGCGGCGCCGTGCACGGCGCGCGTTTCGAAATGCAGCGGCTGCTGACCGTTGAGCAGCGCGACCGCCTTGACCACGTCTTCCTGCGACAGACGAAGCGTCGATGCCGAAACGTCGGGCGTCGGCCGCACCGCCTGCTCGATCGATTCGATGCCGCAGAGACCGCAGCCGACAGGGCCGGCCATATGGCGGCGGCGCAGGCGCAGCATGTCGTTCTGCTTGTCCTTGAGCGTGATCTGCAGGTCGATGCCGAGGTTGCCGGCAACCTCGTCGGCCATCGCCTCGACCGCTTCGATCTGGCCGGGCTCGGTGATGATACCCTCGGTCAGGCTGAAGCCGACGGCGAAGTCCTCGAGGTTCCCGGGGGTGGCCATCATCACCGCATGGGTCGAACCGCCAAAGGTGAAGGCCACCGGCGTCTCCTCCGGGACCACACGGGACCCGTCCCGCAAGGCCCCATTGCGACGGGCGGCTTCCGGCACGGTCTTCGACATCTGGAATTTCGGCATTGATGGCCCGGACATGGAGGCTACTCCGCAGCCTCCAGCTTGCCGGCGATCCGGCGTGACTGCCGCGCCTGCTCGTCATAATCCTGCTGCCAGTCCGACGGCCCGTTGGACGGCATCACCTGAACCGCCGTCACCTTGTATTCCGGGCAATTGGTCGCCCAGTCGGAGAAGTCGGTGGTGATGACGTTTGCCTGCGTCGTCGGGTGGTGGAAGGTGGTGTAGACGACACCGGGTGCCACCCGATCGGTGATCTGCGAGCGCAAGGTCGTCTCGCCGGCGCGGCTGGCAAGCCTGATCCAGTCGCCATCGTGGATGCCCCGTTGCTCGGCGTCGTGCGGGTGGATTTCCAGCCGGTCCTCCGCATGCCAGACGACATTGTCGGTGCGCCGCGTCTGGGCGCCGACATTATACTGGCTGAGAATGCGGCCGGTGGTCAGAAGCAGCGGGAAGCGCGGACCGGTGCGCTCGTCCGTCGCGACATATTCGGTGCGGATGAATTTGCCCTTGCCGCGTACGAAGCCGTCGACATGCATGATCGGCGAGCCCTCCGGGTGTTTCTCATTGCAGGGCCACTGCACGGAACCCATCTTGTCCAGATAGTCGTAGGAGACGAGCGCAAAGCTCGGCGTCGTCGCGGCGATCTCGTCCATGATTTCGGAGGGGTGGCGATAGCTCCAGTTGAGACCCATGGCCTGCGCCAGCTTCTGCGTCACTTCCCAGTCGGCATAGCCGTTCTTCGGCGTCATCACCTTGCGCACGCGGTTGATGCGGCGCTCGGCATTGGTGAAGGTGCCGTCCTTCTCGAGGAAGGTCGAGCCCGGCAGGAACACATGAGCGTAGTTGGCCGTCTCGTTGAGGAAGAGGTCGTGCACGACGACGCACTCCATCGCCGCAAGGCCGGCGGCCACATGCTTGGTATCCGGGTCGGACTGCAGGATGTCCTCGCCCTGGATGTAGATGCCCTTGAAGGTGCCGTCGACCGCGGCGTCGAGCATGTTCGGGATGCGCAGACCCGGCTCGTTGGAAATCTCGACACCCCAGAGCTTCTCGAAGGTCTCGCGCGTTGCATCGTCGGAGACGTGGCGGTAACCCGGCAGCTCGTGCGGGAACGAGCCCATGTCGCAGGAGCCCTGTACATTGTTCTGGCCGCGCAGCGGGTTAACGCCGACGCCCGGCCGGCCGATATTGCCGGTGACCATCGCGAGGTTGGCGATCGCCATGACGGTGGTCGAGCCCTGGCTGTGTTCGGTGACGCCGAGGCCGTAATAGATCGCGCCGTTGCCGCCGGTGGCATAGAGCCGTGCCGCCCCACGCACCAGTTCGGCAGGGACGCCGGTATAGGCCTCGGTCGCTTCCGGGCTGTGATAGGGCTCAGCGACGAAGGCTGCCCAGTCCTCATATTCCGACCAGTCGCAGCGTTCGCGGATGAAGGCCTCGTTGGCGAGGCCCTCCGTAACGATGACATGCGCCAGCGACGTCAGAATGGCAACGTTGGTGCCGGGCTGCAGAGGCAGGTGATAGGATGCTTCGATATGCGGCGAGCGCACGATATCGGTGCGGCGCGGATCGATGACGATCAGCTTTGCGCCCTCACGCAAACGCTTCTTCAGCCGCGAAGCAAAGACTGGATGGCCGTCCGTCGGGTTGGCGCCGATGATCACCGCAACGTCGGTGAACTCGACCGAATCGAAGTTCTGCGTGCCGGCCGAGGTGCCGAAGGCCTGGCCGAGGCCGTAGCCGGTCGGCGAGTGGCAGACGCGGGCGCAGGTGTCGACATTGTTGTTGCCGAAACCGGCGCGCACCAGCTTCTGCACCAGATAGGTCTCTTCGTTGGTGCAGCGCGACGAGGTGATGCCGCCGACCGAATCGCGGCCATACTGATACTGGATGCGCCGGAACTCCGCGGCCACATGCGCATAGGCCTGCTCCCAGGTCACTTCGCGCCAGGGATCGGAGATCTTTTCGCGGATCATCGGGTTGAGGATGCGATCCCCATGGTTCGAGTAGCCATAGGCAAACCGGCCCTTGACGCAGGAATGGCCGCGGTTCGCCTGGCCGTCCTTCCACGGCACCATGCGCACCAGTTCCTCGCCGCGCATCTCCGCCTTGAACGAGCAGCCGACGCCGCAATAGGCGCAGGTGGTGACGACGGAATGCTCCGGCTGGCCGATCTCAATCACCGACTTTTCCGTCAGCGTCGCCGTCGGGCAGGCCTGGACGCAGGCGCCGCAGGAGACGCATTCCGACGACATGAAGTCTTCGGCCATGCCTGCGGAAACGCGGCTGTCGAAACCACGGCCGCCGATCGTCAGCGCGAACGTGCCCTGCACTTCCTCGCAGGCGCGCACGCAGCGCGAGCAGACGATGCATTTCGCCGGATCAAAGGTGAAGTAGGGGTTGGATTCGTCCTTCGGCTGCCATTTGGCGTTGATGCCGCCGTTGTTGCGCGCCTTGACGTGATTGTCACCCTCATAGCCGTAGCGAACATCGCGAAGGCCGACTGCGCCGGCCATGTCCTGCAGCTCGCAGTCGCCATTGGCGGCACAGGTCAGACAGTCGAGCGGATGGTCGGAAATATAGAGTTCCATCACCCCGCGGCGAACGTCCTTCAGCCGCGGCGTCTGGGTCGACACTTCGAGCCCCGGCGCCACTGGCGTGGTGCAGGAGGCGGGCATGCCGGCCCGGCCCTTGATCTCGACGAGACAGAGCCGGCACGACCCGAAGGCGTCCATCATGTCGGAGGCGCAGAGCTTCGGCACCTCGATGCCGGCATCCATCGCCGCCCGCATGATCGACGTGCCCTCGGGCACCGTCACCTCACGGCCGTCGATAGTCAGCGTCACCATGGTTTCGGAGCGGGAGGCCGGCGTTCCATAGTCGATTTCATGAATGAGAGACATGGTCTTCCTCCTCACTCCGCCGCTTCGACAAGCGGAGCCGGTTTAAAATCATCCGGAAAATGCGTCATGGCGCTGACGACGGGATAGGGCGTGAACCCGCCGAGCGCGCAGAGCGAGCCGAACTTCATGGTGTTGCAGAGATCGGAGAGCAATTCGCGGTTCTTCTCCGGCTCGATGCCGGCGGCGATCTTGTCGGCCACCTCGACGCCGCGGGTCGAGCCGATGCGACAGGGCGTGCACTTCCCGCAGCTCTCGATGGCGCAGAATTCCATGGCGAAACGCGCCTGTTTCAGCATGTCGGCGGTATCGTCGAAGACGACGATGCCGGCATGGCCGATCAAACCGTCCCTTGCGGCAAAGGCTTCATAGTCGAACGGCGTGTCGAACAGCGCGCGCGGGAAATAGGCGCCGAGCGGGCCGCCCACCTGCACCGCCTTGACCCGACGGCCGCTCGCCGTGCCGCCGCCGATATGATCGATGATCTCGCCGAGCGCCAGGCCGAAGGCGGTTTCGAATAGGCCGGGATGCTTGACGTTGCCAGCGATCTGGATCGGGATCGTGCCGCGCGAACGGCCCATGCCGAAGTCGCGGTAGAAGACAGCACCCTTGTCCATGATGACAGGAACGGAGGCGAGCGAGATGACGTTGTTGATGACGGTCGGACAGTCGAACAGGCCCTTGTGTGCCGGCAACGGCGGCTTGGCGCGCACGATGCCGCGCTTGCCCTCGAGGCTGTTCAGGAGCGCCGTTTCCTCGCCGCAGACATAGGCGCCGGCGCCGGTGCGCACCTCCATGTCGAACGCCCGGCCGGAGCCGAGCACCGATGGCCCGAGCACGCCAGCGGCACGCGCGATCTCGATCGCCTTAGCCATCGTCGCGATCGCATGCGGATATTCGGACCTCGTGTAGATGAAGCCCTTGGTCGCACCGGTCGCGAGCCCTGATATCGCCATGCCTTCGATCAGCACGAAGGGATCGCCCTCCATGATCATCCGGTCGGCAAAGGTGCCGCTGTCGCCCTCGTCGGCGTTGCAGACGATGTATTTGCGTGCGCCAGCGGCTTCGAGCACGGTCTTCCACTTGATCCCGGTCGGAAAGCCGGCGCCGCCGCGACCGCGAAGACCACTGTCGGTCACCTGGGCAACGATTGCCATCGGCTCCATGGCGATGGCGTTCTCAAGTCCGCGAAGACCGCCATGCGAGCGGTAATCGTCGAGCGACAGCGGATCGATGACGCCACAGCGCGCAAACGTCAGCCGTGTCTGCTGCTTCAGGAACGGAATATCCTCGGTCTTCCCGAGACAGAGCGCGTGATCGCCGCCGGCAACAAGCCCGGCATCAAGCAGAGAGACAACATCACGGGCCTTCACCGGCCCATAGGCGACGCGCCCCTCCGAGGTTTCCACCTCGACCAGCGGCTCCAGCCAGTGCAGTCCGCGCGAACCGTTGCGCACAATGGCAACGTCGAGGCCGCGCGCGGCGACCGCGTCCTCCATCGCCTTTGCAACCTTGTCGGCGCCCAGCGCCAATGCTGCGGCATCACGGGGAATGTAGATCTTTGTTGTCATCGGCGCGCCTCCGCGACGAGAGCTTCGAGATCGTCGGCATCGACCCGGGCATGCACCTCTCCGTCGAGCATCGCGGAGGGTGCGCAGGAACAGAGCCCGAGACAGTAGACCGGCTCGAGCGTCACCGCGCCGTCGGGTGTCGTCTCGTGGAAGTCGATGCCGAGCAGGTGCTTGGCGCGTTCCGCAAGCGCATCGCCGCCCATCGACTGGCAGGCTTCGGCGCGACAGAGCTTCAACACATGACGACCGGCCGGGTGCTCGCGAAAATCGTGATAGAAGGAAAAGACGCCGTAGACTTCGGCGCGCGACAGGTTGAGCTCCCGCGCGATGACAGGCAGACAGTCCTGCGGCACATATCCGAACTCGTGCTGGATCTCATGCAGGATCGGCAGCAGCGGCCCTTCGAGCCCCTTCAGTTCCTCGACGATCGCAAGCGTGCGTCCGGGCACATCGCCACGCGGCTGGTGAATATTCACTCAGGAGCCCTCCCGGCTCGCGGCTGCAGCGCCCCTTGTACGGACCTCGCCCAGCTCGAATTGGCATCTTCTGGGAAGGCCGTTTCCTCCACGCCCTTGCCCAAGAGTGAAAAGCTTCGCCCTTCTGGCCGGAAGGGTCAATAAGGCTGTTTCGTTGATTGATAGAAAAAATCTATTGAACCTGATTTCGTTCGCCGAGAATGCGCGCTTCGTGCAAAAGCGCCGATACCAGCGGCGTGAATGGTTCACGATGGGTCGCAACCAGGCCAACGGTGTGGCGGGCATCCGGTTCGACGATCGGAATCATCTTGATATCATCGTGAAAGCCGAATGATTTCGCGACGTTAAACGGCATGATGCTCGCCCAGCGACCGGTGCGCACATGGGAGAAAAGCACGATCATCGAGTTTGATTCGAGCGTCGGCTCAGCGACGACGCCGGCCTCGGAAAGATGCTGGTTGACGATGCGGCGGTTCTGCATATCGGCGGTCAATAGACAAAGCCGAACGTTGCTAACCTCCTTCCACGTCACGGTTTCGCGATCGGAAAGCGGCGTTCCGGTGGCCGTCACGAGGTGATATCGCTCGATCTGCAGCGGAACGCTGGTCACGCGCCCGAGCGGCTCGTTCTCCAGATAGGTCAGTCCGGCATCGATCTCGAGGTTTTCGAGCAGCGCCAGGATCTGCAACGAGGTGGTCGACAGCACCGAGAACGTCACATCCGGATGCTTCTCCTGAAACGGCGCGGTGATCATCGGCACCATGGCAAGCGTCGTCGGGATCGCCGCCAGCCTGATATGCCCGGAGAGCCCCTTGCGCGCCGCGCGCATTTCCTCGCGCATCGTGCGGGCATCGCCGACGATGCGCCGCGCCCATTCCAGCACCCGCTGCCCCTCCGGGGTCAGCCCCTGAAAACGCGAACCGCGGCTGACGAGCATGACGCCGAGCTGTTCTTCCAGCTGGCGGATTGCCGCCGACAACGTCGGTTGCGTCACGCCGCATTCAAGCGCCGCCCGGCCGAAGTGCCTTTCGCGAGCGAGCACCAGGAACATTTCCAGCTTGTCGATCATCACACGTGTCTCAAGCGATCAACTGGCCGCCGTTGACCTCCAGCACTTGGCCCGTGATGTAGCCGGCAAGCGCATGGGAGGCGAGGAAGAGATAGGCCGGCGCGCAGTCTTCGGCGGTTCCGAGCCTGCCGATCGGGATTGTCTTGCGCGTTGCCTCCAGTTTCTCCGGCGACGAGTAACGCTCGTGAAACTCTGTCGTGATGGTGCCGGGCGAAACGCAATTGACCCTTATGCCTTCCGGGGCCAGTTCGCGCGCCAGCGCCTTGGAATAGGTGGAGACGAACGCCTTGGTTGCCGAATAGATCGAGGAGCCGGCGCTGCCGCCGGTCAGCGCCGAAATCGACACGGTGTTGACGATCGCCGGATGCGTGCCTTTGCGAAGAAGCGGCAACATGGCGCGTGTCATCTCGACCACCGAGGTCTGGTTGAGCTGAACGACGGTGCGATACTGTTCGTCCGTCAGTTCCGCCGCCGGAAAGCGGCCAACCATCGTGCCGGCATTGTTGACAAGGATATCGACGCTGTCGAATCGGCTGCGGATCGCCTCCGCCAAAGCCTCGACGCCGCCATCCGCCAGGAAGTCGGCTGCAGCCACATGCGCCCGGCCCTCGGTCGCTGCCGTCTCCAGAAAATCCGGCAGTTCCCCGACCGATCGCCCGGCATGCACGAAGACACGCGCGCCGCAATCGAGGAACTGGCGCGCCACCTCAAGGCCGATGCCGCGTCCGCCACCGGTCACCACCACATTCATGCCCTTGAACAAGGCCGGATGAAACATGTCTTTTCCCTCTTCCCGTCATTGCCAAAGTCGCCTATCGCCGAGGCGATTGCAACGCGCGCAATCGACATAGCCGACGACGAAAGCAGATTCGCGACAAACGCCGATTTCTGAAATTGCACAGCTTTCGTTTTTGCATATTATGAAAAAAAACGAAAACGGGAGGTTTCGGAATGTATCTGACGGGGCGGCAGGCGGAAATCCTGGAACTGGCGAAGAACGAAGGACGCGTGCTCGTCGAGGAGCTGGCGCAGCGCTTTTCGGTGACGCCGCAAACCATCCGCAAGGACCTGAACGACCTCTGCGACGCCAAGATCCTGAACCGGATTCACGGCGGCGCGATCTTCCCGAGCGGCAAGGAAAACGTCAAATACGATGCCCGCCGCCAGATCGCCGCACCGGAGAAGCAGGCGATCGGCAGGGCGGCCGCCGCCCTCATCCCCGACAACGCCTCGCTGTTCATCAACATCGGCACGACGACGGAAGCGGTCGGCGAAGCACTTCTCGACCACAAGGAATTGATGGTCATCACCAACAATATCAACGTCGCCAACCACTTGCGCGTCTTTCCCTCGATCGAGGTGGTTATCACCGGCGGCGTCGTTCGCGGCTCCGACGGCGGTATCGTCGGCGAGGCTGCGGTCGATTTCATCAAGCAGTTCAAGGTCGACTTCGCCGTCATCGGCGCCTCGGCCATCGACCATGACGGCGCGCTGCTCGATTTCGATTTTCGCGAAGTGAAAGTCGCCCAGGCGATCATCGCCAATGCCCGCCATGTCATCCTCGTTTCCGACTCGACAAAATTCGAAAGAACGGCCCCGGTCCGCATCGGCCATATCTCCCAGGTTCAGACCTTCATCACCGATCGCTGTCTCATTGATAACGTGCGGAAAATCTGCGCAGAGCAGGACGTTCGCCTGATCGAAACCGAGGCTTGAAGATCGTTTTTTAGACTGTCCTGAGATTCGAACAACATTCGTTTGACATTCGATATCTTTTCGCTTTAACTGATTTCGCTTTCGCGACTGCATCAATTTGTGCATTGCGAAACGTGGGAGGGGAAAAGCAGTGGCAGAGCAGGCAATCTTCGACGTCTTCATTATCGGCGGCGGCATCAACGGATGCGGCATTGCGCGTGATGCGGTCGGTCGGGGATACTCCGTCGCGCTCGCTGAAATGAACGACTTTGCCTCCGGCACGTCGTCCGGCTCGACCAAGCTCATCCACGGCGGCCTGCGCTATCTCGAACATTATGAGTTCCGCCTGGTGCGCGAGGCGCTGATGGAGCGCGAAGTGCTCTGGGCAATGGCACCGCACGTCATCTGGCCGATGCGCTTCGTCCTTCCCTATCATAAGGGCGGCCCGCGCCCGGCCTGGCTCATCCGCCTCGGCCTGTTTCTTTACGACCATATTGGCGGCCGCAAGCTGCTGCCGGCAACGGCCACGCTCGACATGACGCGCGATCCGGCCGGAAAGCCGCTGAAGCGGCTCTTTACCAAGGCTTTCGAATATTCCGACGGTTGGGTCAACGATGCCCGACTGGTCGTGCTCAATGCCCGCGATGCCGCCGACCGCGGCGCCCGGATCATGGCGCGCACCCGGGTGATCTCGGCAAAGCGCGACAACGGCAACTGGGTGGTCGACACGGAAAATGCCGCGACCGGCGAACGTCGGCAGATCCGAGCGCGCATGCTGGTCAATGCCGCAGGCCCTTGGGTCGATGCGGTACTATCAGGCGCGCTCGGCAAGAACGACGTTCACAATGTGCGCCTGGTCCAGGGCAGCCACATCGTCGTCCGCAAGAAGTTCAACGACCCCCGCGCCTATTTCTTCCAGAATCCGGATGGCCGGATCATGTTCGCCATCCCCTATGAGGACGATTTCACGCTGATCGGCACCACCGATCGCGACTATACCGGCAACCCGGCCGACGTCCGCATCAGCGACGCCGAGGTCGACTACCTCTGCAAGGCCGCGAGCGAGTATTTCCTCGAGCCGATAGAAAAGGACGACATCGTCTGGACCTATTCCGCCGTTCGCCCGCTGTTCGACGACGGCGCCAGCAAGGCGCAGGAAGCAACCCGCGACTACGTTCTTCGCGTCGAAGGCGACAGGGCCGCGGCCCCGCTCCTCAACGTTTTCGGCGGCAAGCTGACGACCTATCGCCGCCTGAGCGAATCCGCGCTCGAGAAGATCGGCGATGCCATCGGCGTCAAGGGTGCCAAGTGGACCGCCGGCTCAAGCCTGCCGGGCGGGGACTTCCCGGCCAAGGGCTACGCCGACGAAGTCGCAAAACTTCACAAGAAGTATCCCTTCCTTGCCGCCGGCCATGTGCGTCGGCTGGTACGCCTCTACGGCACGCGCGCGTCCGCGCTCATTGGAGCGGCAGCGAATGAAGCAGCCCTTGGCCATCATTTCGGCGCCGACCTCTATGAGGCGGAAGTGAAGTGGCTGATCGAGCAGGAATGGGCCCGGCACGCCGAGGACGTGCTGTGGCGGCGCACCAAACTGGGATTGAAGCTGACGTCCGGCGAGGCGACGGCGCTGGAGGAATACATGCGGGGCGCGGCGCACGCCGCCGCCTGAGGGCCCCGCATTCAAGACTGCCGATGGCTGGGTGGAACACCGGAGAATTCAATGCTTGAAATGAAGAAGATATCCAAGGTCGTGGGTGGGGAGACGCATATCCTCCCGACCGATCTTGTGCTGGAAAGGGGGTCGCTCAATGTGCTGCTCGGCCCGACCCTTTCCGGCAAGACGTCGCTGATGCGGCTGATGGCCGGCCTCGACAAGCCTGCCTCCGGCTCGCTGATCTTCGACGGCACCGACGTCACCGGCCTGCCGGTGCAGAAGCGCTCCGTAGCGATGGTCTACCAGCAGTTCATCAACTACCCGTCGATGACCGTCTATGACAACATCGCCTCGCCGATGCGCATCAAGGGTTCGGACGCAGCCACGATCGACCGCGAAGTGCGCAAGGCCGCCGAACTGCTCAAGCTCACGCCCTATCTCGACCGGACGCCGCTCAGCCTTTCCGGCGGCCAGCAGCAGCGGACGGCGCTGGCGCGCGCCATCGTCAAGAATGCCGATCTCGTGCTGCTCGACGAACCGCTCGCCAACCTCGACTACAAGCTGCGCGAAGAACTGCGCGAGGAACTGCCGAAGCTCTTCGCAGCCTCCGGCGCGATCTTCGTCTATGCGACCACCGAACCTTCCGAAGCTCTGCTTCTCGGCGGCAACACCGCTACGCTTAGCCAGGGCCGGATCACCCAGTTCGGCAAGACCATCAACGTCTTCCGTCGCCCGGTGGACCTGGTGACGGCACGCACCTTCGCCGATCCGCCGCTGAACACGATCGAGCTCATCAAATCAGGCTCGATCTTCACCTTTGACGGCAAACACGTGCTGTCGGTTCCCGCCCATCTGTCGGCGTTGCCGGACGGCCCCTGCACGGTCGCCTTCCAGCCGCACCATCTGTCGTTCGACCGTCCCTTCGACGGCGCGACGCCGCTGACGGTAAAGACGGCAATCTCGGAAATCGCAGGTTCCGAAAGCTTCATCCACGTCGGATTTTCCGGCGCGCGCTGGGTCATGCTGGCGCCGGGCATTCACGACATCGAACCGGACGCAACCCTCGAGGTTTTCGTCGATATCCGCCACCTGATGGTCTTCGGGCCGGATGGGCGCGCGATCGGCGGAACCGCCTGAGGAGGCGCTGGGAGGAAACGAAAATGGCACGCATCGATCTCGAACATATCCGCCACGCCTATGGCGCCAAGCCGAAGTCGGAAAACGACTACGCGCTCAAGGAAGTGCACCACAAATGGAACGATGGCGGCGCCTACGCGCTGCTCGGTCCGTCCGGTTGCGGCAAGACCACGCTGCTCAACATCATCTCGGGCCTGATCAATCCGTCCGAGGGACGCATCCTCTTCGACGGCAAGGACGTGACGCACCTGTCCACGCAGGACCGCAACATCGCCCAGGTGTTCCAGTTCCCGGTCATCTACGACACGATGACCGTCTACGACAATCTCGCCTTTCCCCTGCGCAACCGGCATGTGCCGGAGACCGAGGTCGATCGCCGCGTCAAGGAGATCATCGAGATGATCGGCCTTGGCGGCTGGGCGGGCAAAAAGGCGCAAGGGCTGACGGCCGACCAGAAGCAGAAGATCTCGCTTGGCCGCGGCCTGGTGCGCTCCGACGTCAGCGCCATCCTGTTCGACGAGCCGCTGACCGTCATCGACCCGGAAATGAAATGGGTGCTGCGCTCGCAGATCAAGCGCCTGCACAAGCAGTTCGGCTTCACCATGGTCTATGTCACCCACGACCAGACCGAGGCGCTCACCTTCGCCGACAAGGTCGTCGTCATGTATGACGGCCAGATCGTGCAGATCGGCACGCCGGCCGAGCTTTTCGAGCGGCCGCGCCATACCTTCGTCGGCTACTTCATCGGTTCGCCGGGCATGAACGTGCTGCCGGCCAGGATCGACGGCAGCACCGCGACGATCGGCAGCGAGACCATCGCTCTCAACTTCCGGCCCGAGATCAAGGCCGGCGCCAAGACCGAACTCGGCATTCGCCCGGAATTCGTGTCGATCGGTCGCGAGGGCATGCCGGTTGCGATCACCAAGGTCGAGGATATCGGCCGCCACAAGATCGTGCGCGCCCGCTTCGCCGACCAGCCGATCTCGATCATCCTCGACGAGGACGGCGCCATTCCGGCCGAGCCGCGCATCGCCTTCGACCAGAAGGCCATCAACATCTACGCCGATTCCTGGCGCGTCGGCGGGGAGGCCTGATCATGGAAAAGACCTGGAACAACAAAGCCTGGTTCATGGTTCTGCCGGTGCTGGTGCTCGTCGCCTTCTCGGCGGTGATCCCGCTGATGACCGTGGTCAACTACTCGGTTCAGGACACCTTCGGCAACAACGAGTTCTTCTGGGCCGGCACCGACTGGTATGTCGACGTGCTGACCTCAGACCGGTTCTGGGACGCGCTCACCCGCAACCTGATCTTCTCGGCGATCATCCTCGCCATCGAAATTCCGCTCGGCATCATCATTGCGCTCAACATGCCCAAGAAGGGCCTCGGCGTTCCGGTCTGCCTCGTCCTGATGGCACTGCCGCTTTTGATCCCGTGGAACGTCGTCGGCACCATCTGGCAGGTCTTCGGCCGCGTCGACATCGGCCTGCTCGGCCACACGCTGGAAGCGTTGGGCATCAACTACAACTATGTACAAAACCCCATGGACGCCTGGGTGACGCTGATCGTCATGGACGTCTGGCACTGGACGAGCCTCGTCGTACTTCTGTGCTATGCCGGTCTCGTCTCGATCCCCGACGCCTACTACCAGGCCGCCAAGATCGACGGCGCATCGCGCTGGTCCGTCTTCCGCTACATCCAGTTGCCGAAGATGAAGCGCGTGCTCCTGATCGCCTTCCTGCTGCGTTTCATGGACTCATTCATGATCTATACCGAGCCCTTCGTCGTCACCGGCGGCGGCCCCGGCAACTCGACCACCTTCCTGTCGATCGACCTCGTCAAGATGGCCATCGGCCAGTTCGACCTCGGTCCGGCGGCAGCCCTGTCGATCATCTACTTCCTCATCGTCCTGCTGCTCTCGTGGATCTTCTACACCGTGATGACCACAAGCGACGCGCAGAGCTGAGCCGGAAGGGAGGAAAAACCATGACCGCTACAACACAACCCCTGTCGCAACGCCTCTCCTGGCTGATCCCGACGGTCTATATCCTGTTTCTGCTGCTGCCGATCTACTGGCTCGTCAACATGAGCTTCAAGGAGACGAGCGAGATCCTCAGCACGTTTTCGCTGTGGCCGCAGAACCCGACCCTGCGGAACTATACGGTGATCTTCACCGATCCGTCCTGGTACAAGGGCTATATCAACTCGATCATCTATGTCGTCATGAACACGGTGATCTCGGTGGCAGCCGCCCTGCCTGCAGCCTACGCCTTCTCTCGTTATCGCTTCCTTGGCGACAAGCACCTGTTCTTCTGGCTCTTGACCAACCGCATGGCGCCGCCGGCCGTTTTCGCCCTGCCGTTCTTCCAGCTCTATTCGGCCTTCGGCCTGATCGATACGCACATTGCCGTGGCGCTTGCCCACTGCCTGTTCAACGTGCCGCTGGCGGTCTGGATCCTGGAAGGCTTCATGTCGGGCGTGCCGAAGGAGATCGACGAAACCGCCTATATCGACGGCTATTCGTTCCCGCGCTTCTTCGTGAAGATCTTCACGCCGCTGATTGCCTCCGGCATCGGTGTCGCGGCCTTCTTCTGCTTCATGTTCTCCTGGGTCGAGCTGCTGCTGGCCCGCACGCTGACGACAACCGCGGCAAAGCCGATCGCCGCCATCATGACCCGGACCGTGTCCGCCTCCGGCCTCGACTGGGGCGTTCTGGCCGCGGCCGGCGTGCTGACCATCATCCCCGGCGCGCTCGTCATCTATTTCGTGCGCAACTACATCGCCAAGGGCTTTGCCCTGGGCCGCGTCTAAAGGAGCTTCGTGATGAATTTCTCATGGATGGCATGGACGCTGCCGACGGCGTTGTTCTTCATCACCATCGCGCTGCTGCTCATCGGCATGGGCGTGTGGGAATATGTCTCGCCGGGCGGCAACCCGCGCGTCGGCATCCTGCGCTTCGAAACGACCCGAGGTGACCGGCTCTTCGTCTCGCTGCTCGGCAGCGCCTTCATTCACCTCGCATGGCTCGGCTTCGGCGGCGGACAGGACCTCTGGTGGGCGCTGGCGCTCTCCGTCGTCTATGCCGTCGGCGTCTTTCGCTACGTCTGAGGCGATCGAAATGGCAGGTCCGGGAGGGCCTTCCGACACTGCAATGAACGCAATCGCAAAACCCAAAGGGAGGAAATTATGCGACGGCACCTTTTCACGACGACAGCGGCAGTGCTGCTGGCTCTTACCGGCACGGCATTCGCCGGCATGGACGAGGCAAAACAGTTCCTCGACAAGGAAGTCGGCGATCTCTCCACGCTCGACCGCGCCGGCCAGGAAGCGGAAATGCAATGGTTCATCGATGCCGCCAAGCCGTTTGCCGGCATGGACATCAAGGTCGTTTCCGAAACGCTGACCACGCATGAATACGAATCCAAGGTGCTGGCTTCCGCCTTCACCGCGATCACCGGCATCAAGATCACCCACGACCTGATCGGTGAAGGCGACGTCGTCGAAAAGCTGCAGACGCAGATGCAGTCCGGCGAGAACATCTACGACGCCTATGTCAACGACAGCGACCTGATCGGCACCCATTGGCGCTACCAGCAGGTGCGCAACCTCACCGACTGGATGGCCAACGAAGGCAAGGACGTCACCAATCCCGGCCTCGACATCGCCGACTTCATCGGCACGTCGTTCACCACCGCTCCGGACAAGAAGCTCTACCAGCTTCCCGACCAGCAGTTCGCCAACCTCTACTGGTTCCGCTACGACTGGTTCAACGACGAGAAGAACAAGGCGGACTTCAAGGCGAAGTACGGCTACGACCTCGGCGTTCCCGTCAACTGGTCTGCCTATGAGGACATCGCCGAATTCTTCACCGGCCGTGAGATCGACGGCAAGAAAGTCTATGGCCACATGGACTACGGCAAGAAGGACCCGTCGCTCGGCTGGCGCTTCACCGACGCGTGGCTGTCGATGGCCGGCAACGGCGACAAGGGCATCCCGAACGGCCTGCCGGTCGACGAATGGGGCATCAAAGTCAACGAGAAATCCCAGCCGGTCGGCTCGTGCGTCGCCCGTGGCGGCGACACCAACGGCCCGGCCGCGGTCTACTCGATCGCCAAATACCTCGATTGGCTGAAGGCCTATGCGCCGCCGGAAGCCCAGGGCATGACCTTCTCCGAATCGGGCCCGGTCCCCGCCCAGGGTGCCGTCGCTCAGCAGATCTTCTGGTACACGGCGTTCACCGCCGATGCCGTCAAGAAGGGCCTGCCTGTTGTCAACGAGGATGGCACGCCGAAGTGGCGCATGGCCCCCTCGCCGCATGGCGTCTACTGGAAGGACGGCATGAAGCTCGGCTACCAGGACGTGGGTTCCTGGACGCTGATGAAGTCGACCCCGGAAGACCGCGCCAAGGCCGCATGGCTCTATGCGCAGTTCGTGACGTCGAAGACCGTGGACGTGAAGAAGAGCCATGTCGGCCTGACGCTCACCCGCGAATCCTCGATCCAGCACGAGAGCTTCACCAAACGTGCGCCGGAACTCGGCGGTCTGATCGAGTTCTATCGTTCGCCGGCCCGCGTGCAGTGGTCGCCGACGGGCACCAACGTTCCTGATTATCCGAAGCTGGCTCAGCTCTGGTGGCAGGCCATCGGTGACGCCTCCTCTGGCGCCAAGACACCGCAGGAAGCGATGGACTCGCTGTGCGCCGAGCAGGAGAAGGTGCTTCAGCGCCTCGAACGCGCCGGTATCCAGGGCGAGATCGGTCCGAAGCTCGCCGAGGAACACGACCTCGAATACTGGAACGCTGAAGCCGTCAAGGCCGGCAACCTCGCTCCGCAGCTGAAGATCGAGAACGAAAAAGAAAAGCCGATGACCGTCAATTACGACGAACTGGTCAAAAGCTGGCAGCAGTAACAAGCCCAAGACGACGGCCGCCCGTGCAAACGGGCGGCCGAAGATCAGGAGATGCGGCACCGGGGTCGGCAACGGCCCCGGTTTTTTCATGCCTGTCAGCCGGAGCGGGACGGAAATCCATGCCGGCTAGCCCATGCCACGGCCGGGGCCTGCAGCAGGATCGCCAGCAGGACCGCTGGAAAGATCGCTGCGCCGACACTGTCGAGCAGCACGCCGCCGGCCAAGCCGCCGCCGGCCATCGCCGCGTTCCAGGCCGTGACGATCATCGACTGCGCCGCATCCGCTTCCGTCCCGGCCGCCTTTGCGGAGGCGGTCTGAAACAGCGTCGCTGCACCGCCGAAGGCGAGACCCCAGGCGACAACGCCGATATAGATCGCGGCCGACTGCTCGCCCCAGACGGCAAGCAGCAGTGACGCTGCCGCAAAGAGCATCATGCTCGCCAGCACCAGCAAACGCAGATGCCTATCGACAAGGGCGCCGATGATCGGAATGACAACGAGCGAGGCGATGCCAAAGACAAGAAGTACCGTGTCAGCCCGCGCATCAAGCCCTGACGGTTCCAGGAACGGCACGATGTAGGTGTAGAGGATGTTATGGGCGAAAACGACGGCAAACATCACGAACAGAATGGGTCGGATCCCGGGCAGCCGGAACACCGACGAAAGCGCCAGGCGTCGTTCGGCGCGCTGCCCCGGAGAGTTGGGAAGCGACCATAAAACCCAGCCGACGAGCAGGGCCGCCATGATGCTCAGGAGGCCGAAGGTCAGGCGCCAGCCGGCCATAGCGCCAAGCAGGGTGCCGGCGGGAATGCCTATCGAAAGCGCCACCGGAGCACCGAGCATGGCAACGGTGATCGCCCGCCCCTGCTGCTGCGGCGGTACCATGCGGCTGGCGTAGCCGGCGGCCAGTGCCCACAACAGCCCGGCAAAGACGCCGGCAAGGAAACGCGCCGCCATCGTCACGACATAGTCGGTCGAGAGCGCTGTGACCGTGTTGACGACGGCAAATCCCGAGATCGCCGTGATCAGCAGCGGCCGCCGACGCCAGGTCTTCGTCAGCGCCACGAGCGGGATGGCCGCGACCAGCGAGCCGATCGCATAGATCGTCACCATCTGCCCGGCCAGGGACTGAGAGACGTCGAGATCGGCGCTGATCTGCAGCAACAGGCCGGCCGGCGACGCCTCCGTGAGGATGGTGATGAAGCCGGCGGTCGCAAGCGCAAGCAGCGCCGCAAGCGGCAGCCCGGCCCCGGCGACAACGACGGGCGTGGATGCTGCTTCCTGCGGAGCCGGAAGCGCGCAGTCGGTGGATTGCATGGATAGTGTCTTTCAGGATGATCGCCAGTGACGTCTCTCTTGACGGCAATAGCGGAATGGAAGCGCGTGCCAGGTGTTCGCCGCCGGCCGAAGCGGGCGGCGATCTCGTTTGTGCCTAAGCTGCGGTTACGGCGCGCTTGGGCAGCACGATGTCATCGACGCGATAGGTGTGAAACTCGCAGGTTGAGACCGAATTCAGCGCCCTGAACTTTTCCAGGAAGACCGCGTCGGTGAAGAACTCCTCGACGTTTCCTTCGCCGGCTATCGCTTCGATATTGACCACCGTCTGGCCGTCGGTGCTCTTGGAGAGGTTGCTCCAGAGAAAGCCCTCCTTGCGCTCGGCCACATAGTTCACGACGTCCTGGATCAGCCGGAACGCTTCCTCCTGCTTGCCCGGGTGGGCGTGGATGACATTGACGATGAAGACGGTCGGTTCCGGATCCCTATGGAAACCCGCCACAAGTGCCTGCTGCATGTTTTCTCCTTCTGTCGCCGACGATGTTTTCGCACGTCACGAACGCGCGTTTGTCGGACGGGCGGACTATGACGAGCTTCCAATCAGAGAAAAATACGCTACAGCTCCGAAGATATCGGACAAAAATATCCACAATTCCCGAAACGGATGAGGACGGCGGATGGACAGCCTTGGTGCACTCAATGCTTTCGTGCAGGCGGCGGACTTCCGCAGCTTTACGGAGGCCGCAACCCAGCTCGGCGTTTCACCCTCCGCCGTCGGCAAGGCGATTGCCCGGCTGGAGGAGCGGTTGAGCGTTCGCCTCTTTCATCGCAGCACCCGCAGCGTCACGTTGACCCCGGAAGGCACGCTGTTTCTCGAACGCTGCCGGCGGATTTTTTGCGAAATCGAAGCGGCCGAGGCCGAACTGGTTCAGAGCCAGGAGGCTCCGCGCGGCAAGCTGCGCGTCAGCCTGCCCATGGCCGGCATGCTGCTGATGCCGACGCTGACGGCCTTCATGCGCGCCTATCCGGAGGTCGAGATCGATCTCGATTTCTCCGACCGCATGGTCGACGTTATCGAGGAGGGGTTCGACGCGGTCGTGCGCAGCGGGGAAATCGGCGACTCCAGGCTGATGACGCGTCAGCTTGGCACGTTTCACCCCTATCTCGTCGCATCACCCGACTACTTCGAAAGACATGGGAAGCCGGAGGCGCCTGCGGATCTCGAACAACACCACTGCCTGCACCATCGCTTTCCCTCGACGGGCAAGCTCGAGCCCTGGCCGCTGGTGCAGGACGGCGCCGAAGCCAACGTCGATGTGCCGGTAACGGCCGTCTCCAATGCCCTGGAGCCGCTGATCCATATGGCCGAGGAAGGGCTCGGTATCGCCTGCCTTCCCAACTTCACGATCAGACGGCAGATGCGCGAGGGAACACTCGTATCGGTTCTCGATAACCAGCTGCGCCGCTACGGCACCTACCGGATCCTGTGGCCGTCCAGCCGGCATCTCGCGCCGAAACTGCGCGTCTTCGTCGACTTCATGGCTGCCAATCTCTTCCCGACCAGTGGTGCGTCATCGGGCTCGGCTTGACCGATAGCGGCCGCACTACGATTTCGCCATCACGCGGCGCGCGGTTTTGCCCGGCCGATCCTTGTCGAAAATCGCTCTGATTGCCTGTTTCGTGCCATCGTCCATCAGCACGATCATGTCGAGGTAGAGCTGCTTGTCGACGATGACGAAGCGGACATCGAACGGCTTGCCACCATAGTGGCCGCTGACGTTCTCGCTCCATCGGCCGATGCCGGCCGCAGTCGTGGAGCCCGTCTTCAGGTCCGCATGGGCAAAGGCAAACCAGCCGTTGTTGGAAGACACCTTCAGGATAGGCCCGTGCTGCTTGATCGCCAGCCAGCAGGTTCCGCAGGTGCCGGCGTTCGACACCATCTGTCGCCACTGCCCCGGAAAATCTTCGGTTTCGGCGTTGGCGGCAAACGGCCACAGAACAATGGCGACGGCAATCAATGCGCCGACCAAACGGCGAAACGTGCCAGCAGGCGACGAAAATCTCATATGCTGCAATCCCATGGACACCGGCGGAGGCGAGCCTTCGCCTCGACGCCAGTGCACACTGCCTGCGCTGCATTGCGGCAACGTTGCATCCGTTGGCGTCTTTTTCCGCGGTGCCTTCGGTGCAGCATTCCCTTTGCCCACTCCCCCCGGATTCCCGAAAGTGTTTACTCCACGGTTGCACTTGCGGCACTCTGTCTCGGCACCAAAGATACCCTTTACCCTGTTGGAGGATGGGGCCCCCTGTTGGAGGACGGGGGAAGCGGACTGGTCGACGTGATGGGAGGAGTAACCATGAGCGACGCATCCAGCATACACCCGGTGGACGAGAGCCAATCGGCAAGCTCGCGACCCTCGGGATTCAGCATGTCCTTGTCATGTACGGTGGCGCCGTCGCGGTTCCGCTGATTGTTGGCCGGGCCCTGCAGCTCAGCCCTCAGGACGTCGCTTTCCTGATTTCCGCCGATCTTTTCGTCTGTGGCCTCGTCACCATCATCCAGTCTCTCGGCATTACCCGGAGCGTCGGCATCCGTCTTCCCGTGATGATGGGCGTGACCTTCGCTTCCGTCGGCCCGATGGTGTCGATGGCAACGATGACGCCCGGACAGGAGGGCGCCCGACTGATCTTCGGCGCCATTATCGGCGCCGGGTTGGTCGCGCTGCTGCTCGCCCCGATCATGGGGCGGCTGTTGCGTTTCTTCCCGCCGATCGTCACCGGCACCATCATTCTGGTGATCGGCGTGACCTTGATGCGCGTCGGCGTCAACTGGATCTTCGGCAATCCCTTCGGACCGACGGCACCGAAGCTGGTCGATCCGACCCACGCCGAATGGCTGGCCGAGCTGAAGAAGCTCGCCACGACAGGCGGCCCGGCCGTTCCCGACGGCGTCGTGCTTGGCGCAACGGTGCCGAACCCTGCTTATGCCGAACTGAGCCATGTGGTACTTGCCGCCTTCGTGCTCATCTCCATCCTCGTGGTCGCGCGCTACGGCCGCGGGCTGATCAGCAACATTGCGGTTCTGACCGGCATCGTCATCGGCTGCGTCTTTGCAGCGAGCCTTGGCATGATGCATTTCGACCGGGTTGCGGATGCCGGCTGGTTCGCGGTCGTCACGCCGTTGCGTTTCGGCATGCCGATTTTCGATCCGGTGCTGATCGCCACCATGTCGCTGGTGATGATCGTCGTCATGATCGAATCGACAGGCATGTTCCTGGCGCTGGGCGAAATAACCAACAAGGAAGTCTCGCAGCAGCAGCTGACGGCCGGCCTTCGCGTCGACGGCATCGGCACGATGATCGGCGGCCTGTTCAATACCTTCCCCTACACCAGCTTCTCGCAGAATGTCGGTCTCGTCGGCGTCACCGGCGTGAAGAGCCGTTATGTCTGCGTCATGGGCGGCGTGATCATGATCGTGCTCGGCCTGATCCCGAAGATGGGCGCGCTGGTCGAGGCGGTTCCAACCTTCGTGCTCGGCGGCGCCGGCCTGGTGATGTTCGGCATGGTGGCAGCCACCGGCGTGCGCATCCTGTCGACCGTCGACTTCAAGTCATCGCGCAACAACCTGTTCGTCGTTGCCGTCTCGGTCGGTTTCGGCCTGATCCCGCTGATCGCGCCGAACTTCCTGATGTGGATGCCGCATGCGATCCACCCGATCATCGAATCGGGCATCGTGCTCGCCTCGATCTCGGCAGTGGTGCTCAACGCCTTCTTCAACGGATTGAGCGTCGAACGCTCTGCCCGGCCCCCGCGAGGAGGCCGGGGCTTTGTCATCAGGCCGTTCCAAAAAGCCCCGACACTTCGATCGCCAACGAAGCATCGACAGGTGTCGGCACGGTAGAAAGAGGACAACGAAAACGCCCCGAAGGATTCGACGACGATGGCCAAGACCAACCTCACCCTCGAGCTTCTGCTGCTCGCTCTTCTCGCAACGCTTTGGGGCGCATCCTATACCTTCATCAAGATCGGCGTCGAAACCATTCCCCCGGTGACGCTGATTGCCGCCCGCACGCTGATCGCCGGCACCATCCTGCTCGCCGTCCTCCGCTTTCGCGGCATCAAGCTGCCGCGCGACGCAGCCACATGGAAGCGCTTCCTGTTCCAGGCCTGCCTCAACAGCGTCTTCCCGTTTACCCTGATCGCCTGGGCAGAGCAGACGATCGACGCCGGCGTCGCCTCGATCCTCAACGCCGCCACCCCCATCTTCGCCTTCCTGCTGACGGCGCTGATCACCCGCCACGAGCCGGCATCGACAAGAAAGCTGATCGGCGTCGTGGCCGGCATGGCCGGCATCAGCCTGATCATCGGCGTTGAAGCCTTCGGCGGCCTGGGTGACCAGCTGCTGGCCCAGCTTGCCGTGGTCTTCGCAACCGTCTGCTACGCCGGCGCCGCCATCTTCGGAAAGAGCTTCAGGGGCCTCGACCCGATGGTTCCGGCCGCAGGCTCGCTCCTTGCAGGTGCCGTGCTTCTCATCCCCGCAAGCCTTGTCATCGACCAGCCATGGACGCTTGCCCCTTCCGCTCAGTCGGTGATCGCGCTCGTCTGCTTGGCGGTGTTGTCGACGGCGCTGGCCTTCGCCATCTATTTCCGGCTGATCCAGACGCTCGGTTCGGTCGGCGCTACCGCGCAAGCCTACCTGCGCGTTCCCGTCGGGGTCACCATCGGCGTTCTCTTTCTCGGAGAAAGATTGTCGGACACGATCTGGATCGGCCTTGCCTGCGTCGTCATCGGCGTCGCAGCCATGACCATCCCGGCGCGCCGGGCCGGGCCGGCCCTTGCCGATCGCGGCTAGTCTCAAGGCCAAAACGGAAAAGGCGCAGCGATTGCCCCGCTGCGCCTTTCGTCAGTCACGGCGCTATGTCGATCAGTCCTTGCGCTTGCGGCAATAGAGCTCGAGCCGGTGACGAACCAGGTCGTAACCGAGTTCGGCGGCGATCTCCGCCTGCAGCTGCTCGATCTTGTCGGAGCGAAACTCGATCACAGCGCCGGTGTCGATGTCGATCAGGTGGTCATGGTGCGGAGCGTCGGCCGTCTCGAAACGGGCGGTGGCACTTTCAAAGGCGTGGCGATGGACGACGCCCTGGTGCTCCAGCGCCGACAGTGTCCTGTAGACCGTCGACAGCGAAACGGTGGCATCGATTTCCTTGGCGCGGCGGTGCAATTCGCTCGCATCCGGGTGGTCTTCGGCGGTCGCGAGAATCTTCAGGATTGCCGCACGCTGCCGCGTCACGCGCACACCACCATCTCTCAGGACGCCTTCCAGCTCTTCGATGCGATTTTTGTTCTGTTTCATGGTCGTACACTAGCCAAGGCCGATAAGTTTGAAAATAGCTAGTTGCGAATGCTTCTCATGTGCATTGACTTATGCAAATCATTCGCCTAGTCCTGTGAACGACAACATCGGGGAGTATGGAATGATCGATCACATGAGACGCGCGATCCTGGTTGCCGCCACGGCATTGGCAGGTTTCGCGCTCGTTCCGGGTGCCGCTTGCGCGCAGGAAAAGTTCAAGGCCGTCACCACCTTCACGGTGATCGCCGACATGGCCAAGAACGTCGCCGGCGACGCGGCAATCGTCGAATCGATCACCAAGCCCGGCGCCGAGATCCACAACTATCAGCCGACGCCGCGCGACATCCTGAAGGCGCACGATGCAAAGCTGATCCTCTGGAACGGCCTCAATCTCGAACTCTGGTTCGAAAAGTTCTTCCAGAACTTCGACGAGGTGCCCGGCGTCGTGGTTTCTCAAGGGATCGAGCCAATGGGCATCGCGGAAGGCCCCTATAGCGGCAAGCCGAACCCACATGCCTGGATGTCGCCTTCGGCGGCGCTGATCTATGTCGACAACATCCGCGACGCTTTCGTCAAATACGATCCCGGCAACGCCGAGACCTACAAGGCCAATGCCGAAGCCTACAAGCAGAAGATCGAGGCGGCGATCGCCCCTATCCGCGCCGAGATCGGCAAGATCCCGGAAGACAAGCGCTGGCTGGTGTCGAGCGAGGGCGCCTTCAGCTACCTCACCCGCGACTTCGGCATGAAGGAACTCTATCTCTGGCCGATCAATGCCGATCAGCAGGGCACGCCGCAGCAGGTTCGCAAAGTCATCGACGCGGTGCGCGCCAACAATATACCGGTCGTCTTCTCCGAAAGCACGATTTCGCCCGACCCGGCACAGCAGGTGGCGCGGGAAACCGGCGCAAAATACGGCGGCGTGCTCTATGTTGATTCCCTGAGCGAAGCGGACGGTCCGGTACCGACCTATATCGACCTCTTGCGCGTCACGTCCGAAACCATCGCGAAAGGCCTTTCGCAATGAACCTTCAGGTAAAACCTCGCTCCGGCCCGGAAGCCGCCTCCGGGGATGCAGGCGGTGGCATCCGCGTCTCCGGCGCGACCGTGACCTATCGCAACGGCCACCGCGCGCTTCTCGATGCCTCCTTCGAGATCCCGACCGGCACGATCACAGCACTGGTCGGCGTCAACGGCAGCGGCAAGTCGACCCTCTTCAAGGCGATCATGGGCTTTGCCCGGCTGGCGCGCGGAGAAATCTCCATTCTCGGCCTTTCGGTCCAGGAGGCGCTGAAGAAGAACCTTGTCGCCTATGTTCCGCAAGCCGAAGAGGTCGACTGGAATTTTCCGGTTCTGGTCGAGGACGTGGTGATGATGGGCCGCTACGGCCATATGAACATGCTGCGCATCCCGAAGAAGGCCGACCATGAGGCGGTGGGGGCCGCGCTTGCCCGTGTCGGCATGAGCGACTTCCGCAAGCGCCAGATCGGTGAGCTCTCCGGCGGCCAGAAGAAGCGCGTGTTCCTGGCGCGCGCCCTTGCCCAGGACGGCCGCGTGATCCTGCTCGACGAGCCCTTCACCGGGGTCGACGTCAAGACCGAAGATGCCATCATCCGCCTGTTGATCGGCCTGCGCGACGAGGGCCGCGTCATGCTGGTCTCGACCCACAACCTCGGCAGCGTGCCGGAATTCTGCGACCGGACCGTTCTCCTGAAGAACACGGTGCTGGCCTATGGCCCGACGGAAACCACCTTCACCCGCGAAAACCTCGAACTCGCCTTCGGCGGCGTCCTCAGGCATTTCGTGCTCGGTGGCGACAGCCTGCATGACGACGCGGATCCGCGGCAACTGTCCGTCATCACCGACGACGAGCGTCCGCTGGTGATGTATGGCGCCAAGGGGCAGATGGTGTCGCAACCGGCCAAGCCTGAGAGCGACCCGGAGGCAGCAGGCAAATGATCGCCACGCTCTTCGAGCCCTTCACCTACAACTACATGGTCAACGCCATGTGGGTCAGCGCGCTGGTTGGCGCCGTCTGCGCCTTCCTGTCGTCCTATCTGATGCTGAAAGGCTGGTCGCTGATCGGCGACGCGCTCTCGCACTCGATCGTTCCGGGCGTTGCCGGCGCCTATATGCTCGGCCTGCCCTTCTCGCTCGGCGCCTTCTTCTCCGGCGGGCTTGCGGCCGGCGCGATGCTGTTTCTCAACCAGCGCACCCGGTTGAAGGAAGACACCATCATCGGGCTGATCTTCACCTCGTTCTTCGGCCTCGGCCTGTTCATGGTGTCGCTGTCGCCAACCTCAGTAAACATCCAGACGATCGTTCTCGGCAACATCCTCGCCATCACGCCTGCCGACACGTTGCAGCTTGCGCTGATCGGCGTCATCTCGCTGATCATCCTGACGGCCAAGTGGAAGGATCTGATGGTCACCTTCTTCGATGAGAGCCACGCACGCTCGATCGGTATCCCGACGACCTTCCTGAAGGTGCTGTTCTTCACGCTGCTGTCCGCCTGTACGGTCGCCGCGCTGCAGACGGTCGGCGCCTTTCTCGTCATCGCCATGGTGGTGACACCGGGCGCCACCGCCTATCTGCTCACCGACCGCTTTCCGCGGCTGATCGTCATCAGCGTCGCGATCGGCGCGCTCACCAGCTTCTTCGGCGCCTATTTCAGCTACTTCCTCGATGGCGCTACCGGCGGCATCATCATTGTGCTGCAGACGCTGATCTTCCTCTTTGCCTTCGTCTTCGCGCCCAAGCACGGATTGCTGGCTGCCCGCAGGCGCAGCGCCGAAGCCCTGGAGGTCACGCAATGATCTCGCTCGACCTTTTGCTTGCCGTCTTCGAATTCGAGTTCATGCGCAATGCGCTGCTGATCTCGGTCCTGGTGGCGATCCCGACGGCCCTGCTCTCCTGCTTCCTCGTGCTCAAGGGCTGGTCGCTGATGGGCGACGCCATCTCGCATGCGGTCTTTCCCGGCGTCGTCATCTCCTACATCGTCGGCCTGCCGCTCGCCGTCGGCGCCTTTGCCGCCGGCATGTCCTGCGCGCTTTTGACCGGCTACCTCAAGGAAAACAGCCGCATCAAGCAGGACACTGTCATGGGCGTGGTGTTCTCCGGCATGTTCGGCTTCGGCCTGGTGCTCTACACCAAGATCCAGAGCGACGTGCATCTCGACCATATCCTCTTCGGCGACATGCTCGGCATCGGCTGGCCCGACATCATCGAAACCGGTCTGATCGCCCTGGTGGCAACCGGGATCCTGGCGGTAAAATGGCGCGACTTTCTGCTGCACGCCTTCGACCCCGCACAGGCCAAGGCCGTCGGCCTGCGCGTCAACTGGCTGCATTACGGGCTCTTGGCGATCCTGTCGCTCACGATCGTCGGCGCGCTGAAGGCCGTCGGCCTGATCCTTGCCATCGCCATGCTGATCGCGCCCGGCGCCATCGCGTTTCTGATCACCCGCACCATGGGCAGCATGCTCATCGTTGCGGTGCTGGTGGCAACCGTCGCCTCGTTCTCAGGCGTCTATCTCTCGTTCTTCATCGACAGCGCCCCGGCACCGACCATCGTGTTGTTGATGACCGTGATCTTCCTCGCAGCTTTCCTCTGGTCGTCCTGGCGGACGGCCCGCATCGAGGCCCAGCGAACGACGGTCGAATGAGGGCGGGGCTCCCCTCCCCCCGGGAAGGGAGCCTCTCCACTGCAACCTCAATGGCTCGGATGCAGCGCGTCGTTGAGATACATGCAGGTCAGCATGGTGAAGATATAGGCCTGGATGACCGACATCAGCAGTTCCAGACCCGTCAGCGCCACGGTCATCATCAGCGGCATGACCGCGCCGAGCGTACCGAGCGCGCCGAAGCCACTGAGGCTGACGACGAAGCCGGCGAACACCTTGAGCGTGATGTGACCGGCGAGCATGACGGCGAAAAGACGAACCGAATGGCTGACCGGGCGCGACAGGAAACGACCTCGATCGGGATGATGATCGGCGCCAGCACCAAAGGCACGCCCGACGGCATGAACAGCCTGAGAAAGCCGAAACCGTGTTTAATCAAGCCGTAGAGCGTCACGGTCAGGAACACGAGCAGCGCCAGCGCAAAGGTCACCGCAATGTGGCTCGTCACGGTGAAGGCATAGGGAAACATGCCGATTAGGTTGGCGACCAGGATGAACATGAACAGCGAGAACACCAGCGGGAAGAAACGCATGCCGTGCTCTCCGGCATTCTCGCGCAACGTCTTCGATACGAACTCGTAGAGGATCTCGGCCGCCGACTGGGCAAGGTTCGGCACCAGGCCGCGCCTGCGCGTCGAAAGGATCAGGAAAAGGCTGGCGATCGCCACGGTCACGGCCATGTAGACGGCCGAATTGGTAAAGCTGATGTCGTGTCCGCCGACCTCGGCGATGTGGAAGAGCGACTTGATCTCGAATTGTTCGATGGGTCCGGCCATCATGAACCTCGTGCGTTGGCAACGGAGCAACCACGGCGCGGCGGCCGCGGGCGCATCAATGTGTGTGGGAAGCGGGTGAAAGCCGATCGCGAGACGGGGCGCGATGGCGCCCGAAGCAAACGTTCAGCTCTGTCAGGAAGGAAAAGCTCACGCGGGCGTGCCGCAGGCCAGGATGCTGCATGATGCGATCGACTCCATTATCTCAAGCGGTCGAGATAGTGGGGCCGTCCCCAGGCGAAGCATCGACGCGGGTCGTCCCGCGTGCGCCTGACCTAGAGACAATTTTTGATGAGGTCAAGCCGAGACGATACCTGCCGATAGGCCTGCGGCATCGGGGCCGGCATCAATCTGCCCGCCGAGGCTCAGCCAAATTGCCGATGGTCGGCAAGCACCTGCTCGATCACCGCCAAGCTCTTTTCCGCTTCGGCGGAGTTGGTACCGGGAAGACCAGCATAGACGATCAGCGCCTTCCACAGGGTCCAGCCGCGACCGCGCGCCCAGGTGCCGGCGTCGAGCGCCACGCCGGCGCGAAACGCCTCCCGGCTTTGCCCGTGGAACAGCGTCCAGGCAATGGCAAGGTCGCAGGCGGGATCACCGATACCCGAGGTGCCGAAATCGATGACTGCGCTCAGGCGACCGTCTTCGACCAGCAGATTGCCCCAACTGATATCGCCGTGGAACCAGACCGGCGCGCTCTGCCAGCTTGCCGCCAATGCGGCCTCCCAGACATCGCGCGCCGCTTCCGTGTCGATGCGTCCCTCGAGCGCGACGAGCGCGCGGCGGGTTTCCTCGTCATAATGGGCAGGTGGCCCGCCGCGAAGGAAATTGTGCGGGCCAGGCAACGGCCCGCCGCGCGCATCGACCTGCCGCAAGGCGACAAGAAAGCGCGCCAGATCCTGCGCAAAGACCTTGAGGTCGCCGATCCGATCATCCGTCGCCGTCTCACCCGGCCGCCAGCGATAGACCGACCACGGCCATGGATAGCCCTCGCCTGGCACGCCCCTTGCCAAGGGCACCGGGATAGGCAGCGGCAGGTGCGGCGCCAGCTTCGGCAGCCAGAACTGCTCCTTTTCCACCTGCAGCGCATAGGACTCAGCACTCGGCAGACGCACGGTCATGTCTCGCCCGAGATGGAAGGTCCTGTTGTCCCACCCGCCGGGCAGCACCGGCCTGATGTCGAGTGCGGCCCACTGCGGAAACTGTGCAGCGATCAGGCGCCGGACGAGCAGCGCGTCGATGGTGGGAGTGATCGTCGATTGATCGGACATAACGGGACAAATGCCTCACGCCAGAAACTCGGACGCCTGTTTTAGCCGATCGTCGCCTGTTCGCAACTTTTCCGCTCGGGGATGGCGAACGGACAACCCGATCCAGCCGAAACGCGTCGCCTTCAACCTGCCTTCGTCGAGCACCACACCGGGCCGGACGCGTCACCGTCCCGATGGTCGCATGGATATTGTCTGCCAGGCGGATTCCGGGAATGATGGAAGTGGAAAAGGACAGGCCGTCTTCCGGTCGCCGTGGGATGATCGCTTTACCCCGCATCACAATCTGATATTTTCAACTCCACCGAATTTTCGGCCTTTTTGATAACCTGAGATCATGGAACACCGGCTGCTCGACCGCATATCGCTGGAGGCTTTTCGCGTTTTCGACGCGGCCAGCCGGCATATGAATTTTTCTGGCGCCGGTCGCGAGATCAACATCACTCATGCCGCCGTCAGCTGCCGCGGCAAGGACCTGGAATTGACGCTGCTGGGCGAGCGGCTGTTTCAGCACGTACGGGCGATCATCCCCGCTGGCACCTGTCGCCGCTGATGGCAGAGGAGCTCTCGTCGGTCACATCATCAGACTATCTCGCTTCGCGCGCCCTCGACGCGGAAAGGCTGGCCTCTCTCGGCCTGCCCCGCAACCGGCCATCGAGGGACGAGGCGCTGCGCCTGCACGCCGCACTCGGAAGATCGACATGAGCGGCGGACGCGGAAAGGCGACGACACCGCCAAAACAGCCGAGCCGCACCGGCATCGCCTTCTTTCTCGTTGCCTTTGCATTGATCGCAACAGTGATCCTGGCGACCGCTCTGCTCGCCAACGGACAGAGGAACCTGAGACAGTTGCTGAAGGCACTCGATCTTCCGACGACGTTTCTCGATCCGGAGAAGCCGGTGGCGCAGGCCCCGGAGGTCCACGTCAAGCGACAGCCGCCGCGCATCGCCCTGCCGGTCTGGACGTTTCAGGATCTGCAGACGCCGGAACAGCAGTTCCTGCGGGTGCTCCGCAGCGATCCCCGCGCTCTCTGCGATGAGCTGCGCGAGGCCGGATTCCGCGAACTCGAATGGAAATCGAGCGCCGGCGAGCGTGGCCAGTGGGAATGCTCCTCACTCGTATCCTTTCCGCGCCCTGGGGTCGACAAGATCTCGTCGATCTTCATTTTCATCAAGGGCAACGGCGAAGAAGAGATCACCTCGTTTCGCGTCAAGCTCAACATCGAGCGCCCGGAGGACGCGCAGGTGGTGACAACAAGCGCCGCGCGCGCCGCGTCGGTCTTCCTCGACCATGTCCGCTGGGCCGATGGCGGCAGCATTGCGCTGCAGATCCAGGCGTTGAAGGAATTTGACGTAAAGCGCTTCGGCAGCCGCGTGCAGTTCAAGCGCGAAACGGACGAGACCACGGCACGCTACAATTTCCTCGCCAACCAACCGGCCCGCGCCCGCCCGAAGAGCATTGCCGAACTCTATTTCGACCGTGAAAAATGGCTCGCCTATGGCAACGCCGATGCGCGTAGCTTCGTTCTCGGCCCGACGGCGTGGAATGGCCCGGCGAAGATACCCGAAGGCGGCGACGCCGTAGCAGACCCGGCATCACCAGAGGGTGCCGGCACTGCGAAGGCAAACACTGACGCAAGACCCTGACTTGAAGCGCGTCGCGGTCTCTACAGCGGCGCGCGTCTTATTGGACGCTGCGCTTTAAGCTCGTGTTTCGCGCATGTCGTTATCGCAAAGCCGCTACGCACTTTTGCGCGACATGCTTGAGGTCAGCGATCGATCCGGGTCGAAAGGATGATCGACGACAGCGTGCGGTCGACACCGTCGATTTCACCGATACGATCGATCAGCAGGTCGAGTTCGCTGATCGATGCTGCCGCAACGACGGCGATAAGGTCGAAGCTACCGCTGACGGAATGAAGGGTGCGGATCTCGCGGATGGCAGCAAGTTCCGGGGTGACGCGGCTGAGTGCCCTTGGCGCGATGGTGATCAGCACATGCGCCTTGACCAGACCCTTCTCATAGCTCTCCGACAAGCGGACGCCATAACCGGCGATCACGCCCTCGCGCTCCAGCCGCTCGATCCGGGCCTGCACGGTCGTCCGCGACAGGCCGAGCCTGCGGGCAATCGTTGCTGTCGGCATGCGGGCGTTTTCGCTGAGCACGGCGAGGAGCTCGCGATCCTTGTCGGTAATCTGCATTTCGTCGGTCCATATAGGCATTCTGCCGAATATCTATAGGCGATTTAGTCATATTACAGCTTCAAATCAACAGCTCTCGGTCGGACAATAGGGTCTGAAACGCATTTCATACCCTGGGGGAAAGTCATGAAGGACATCGTCGTCATCGGAGCAGGCAAGATCGGCTCCACCATTGCTCGCATGCTCGCGCACACCGGCGATTACAGCGTCTGCGTTGCCGACCGTAGCGCCGAGCAGCTGGGCCAGATCGAGAAGCATGCCGCCATCACGACGGCAGCCGTCGATATCGGCGACAAGAAGGCGCTCGTTGCCCTTCTCTCCGGCAAGTTCGCCGTTCTCAGCGCCGCCCCGTTCCACCTGACGGTTGCCATTGCGGAAGCCGCTGCCGAAGCCGGCATCCACTACCTCGACCTGACCGAAGACGTCGAATCCACCCGCCAGGTCAAGGCGATCGCCGCCAAGGCCAGCACCGCCTTCATTCCGCAGTGCGGCCTCGCACCGGGCTTCATCTCCATCGTCGCCAATGACCTTGCCAGCCGCTTCGAGACGCTCGAAAGCGTGCGCATGCGCGTCGGCGCGCTGCCGCAGTACCCGTCGAATGCGCTCAACTACAACCTGACCTGGAGCACCGACGGCGTCATCAACGAGTATATCGAGCCCTGCGAAGCGATCGTCGAAGGCAGCCTGATCGAAGTTCCCGCCATGGAAGAGCGCGAAGAATTCTCGCTCGACGGCGTGACCTACGAAGCCTTCAACACCTCGGGCGGCCTCGGCACGCTCTGCGAATCGCTGAAGGGCAAGGTCCGCACCCTGAACTACAAGACGATCCGCTATCCCGGCCATGCCGCCATCATGAAGGCGCTGCTGAACGACCTTGGTCTGCGTCATCGCCGCGAAGTCCTCAAGGACATCTTCGAAAACGCGCTGCCGACCACCACCCAGGACGTCGTCGTGATCTTCGTGACGGTTTCGGGCTTCCGCGAAGGTCGCCTGATCCAGGAAACCTACGCCAACAAGGTCTATAGCGGCGTCGTCGCCGGCCGCATGCAGAGCGGCATCCAGATCACCACCGCCGGCAGCATCTGCGCCGTGCTCGATCTGCTCGCCAACGGCAAGATCGCATCCAAGGGCTTCGTTCGCCAGGAAGACATCGCTCTCGATACCTTCCTCGCAAACCGCTTCGGTCACTACTACGCCCAGAAGGGCGAGACAGAACGCGTCGCCGGCTGAGGCCACTCGGCTCGTCTGCGCTGACTATAATGCCCGGGTCCTGCCCGGGCATTTTTTATGTGTCGAACTGAACGTCGCCGCTTCGATTACCGCGGTTTCGACCCGAAACGTGTTGGATGGCCGTATTATGTCCGGCCGAACTCATCCTCGATGCGGATGATGTCGTCCTCGCCGAGATAGGACCCGGTCTGAACCTCGATCAGCTCCAGCGGGATCTTGCCTGGATTGTGCAGTCGGTGGACGGTCCCCTGCGGGATATAGACGGACTCGTTTTCATGCAGCAGACGGGTTTCGCCGGCCATGGTGATCTCCGCCGTGCCACGCACGACAATCCAGTGCTCGGCCCGATGATGATGCTTCTGCAGCGAGATCTTCTTGCCGGGGCTGACCTTCAGTCGCTTGACCTCGTAGCGCTCGCCGCTGGAGACCGAAGAGACCGCGCCCCAGGGCCTGTAGGACGTCGGGTGCTCCTGTGTAAGCCCTAAGGTTGCCTGCGACCGTGCGAGCACCTTGACGATGTTTCCAACGCTCTGGCTGTCTTCCAGGCGCCCGACATAGACGGCGTCTTCGCTGGCGATCACGGCGATATCGTCAAGCCCCTGCACAGCAAGGTGGATGTCGCGGGAGAGCACTAATGAGTTGCGCGTGTTCGCTACCGTCGCCTTGTCGGTAACGACATTGCCGTCACCGTCCTTGCGACCGATCTTCCACACGGCATCCCAGCTGCCCAGATCCGACCAGGCGAATGAGGATGGAACGACGGCAGCGCGAACGGTCTTTTCGAAGACCGCGTAGTCGACGGAAATATCCGGCGCCTTGGAGAAGGCCTTCGCTTCCAGCCGGCTGAAATCGAGATCCTTGCTGGCGCCCTCGACGGCCGCCTTTGTCGAGGCATAGACGTCAGGCGCATAGAGCTGCATCTCGTCGAGGAACACCTTAACCGGCAGCATGAACATGCCGGAGTTCCAGAGATAGCGCTCGGTCGCCAGCATCGCCTCTGCCTTGGCGCGATCCGGCTTCTCGACGAAACGGGCAACCCTGTTGGCGCCGGCCGGCAACGCTTCCCCAAGTTCGATATAGCCGTAGCCGGTCGCGGGCTCCGTCGGAGTGATGCCGAACGTCACCAGTTCACCGGCCTCGGCTGCCAGCTGCGCCCGCAGCATGCAATCGATGTAGACCGCTCCGGCATCGATCTCGTGATCGGAGGCGAGCACCTGCATGATCGCCGCCTCCCCGAACTTGGCGAGCACGACGAAGGCGGCCGCCGCCAGTGCCGGCGCCGTGTTGCGTGCCACCGGCTCGAGCAGAATATCGCTGAGCGGCGCATCGACGGCGCGCGCCTGTTCGGCGACGATGAAGCGGAAATCGCTGTTGGTGACGATGATCGCCGGCTCATACAGCCTGCTATCGCTCACCCGTTCCAGCGTCTGCTGGAACAGCGATCGATCGGACAGGATCTGCAGAAACTGTTTCGGCGCGCCCGAGCGCGACAGCGGCCACAGGCGCGTACCTTTTCCACCCGCCATGATCACGGGAACGATCTTAGACGTCATGCCAAGCCTCTGCGCGCATCGAACGAGAGTCCATCCATACAGGACCGATGCTAAAGAATGCCTGAAGCCGGCCGTGCAAACAAACCGCACCAAAGGTGAGGCATGCCCCTCACTTCGGATAGGACGCCAGCTTGCCCATCGTCTTACGCCGTACCAATTCGCATCGGCACAACGATGAGGCGGCTCTGTCGCGGCCATCGCGGGCAACAAAAAACCCCGCTCGAAGGCGGGGCTTTTTCATTGGTTTATCCCGTCGGGATGTCCCTTTCAGGCCGGGATCACGATTTCCCCGAGCTTCGTCAGTTCGGCGATGAACTGCTCGGCGCGCGTCTTCTTCTCGTCGCCGGCACCGTCCAGCTCGGCACGGACCGCCTCGATGCGCTTTTCAAGCGCGGTGCGGTCGAGTTCGTCGACGTGCACGGCGGATTCGGCAAGCAGAGTGCAGCCGGTCGGCAGGATATCGGCAAAGCCGCCGAAGACGGCGAACCGCTCGGTCTTGCCGTCAGCCGTTTTCACGGTAACGACGCCGGGCTTCACCGTCGTCATTGTCGGGGCATGATTGGCCATCACGGTCATCTCGCCCTCGGTCGCCGGAATGACGACTTCCGTCACCTTCTCGGAGAGGAGCAGGCGCTCGGGGGAAACAAGCTCAAAATTGAAACTGTCGGCCATGACCATTCACTTCTCGTGGGCGCGCCACCTGAGGTGGCAGGCTGTGCATGTCTTCCCTGCTCCGCAATATGGCGGAACGCAGGATGAAAGCCTCGGCGCATCGCTGCGCCGAGGCTCACGATGCTATCAAGCGGCTTCTGCAGCCAGCTTCTTGGCCTTTTCGACCGCTTCTTCGATCGAGCCGACCATGTAGAACGCGGCTTCCGGAAGATGGTCGTAGTCGCCGTTGACGAGGCCCTTGAAGCCCTTGATCGTGTCTTCGAGAGCGACGAGCTTGCCCGGAGAACCGGTGAAGACTTCGGCCACGAAGAACGGCTGCGACAGGAAGCGTTCGATCTTACGAGCGCGGGCGACGGCCAGCTTGTCCTCTTCCGACAGTTCGTCCATGCCCAGGATGGCGATGATGTCCTGGAGAGACTTGTAACGCTGCAGGGTCGTCTGGACCTTACGCGAAATCTCGTAGTGCTCTTCGCCGACGATCATCGGGTCCAGCATGCGCGACGTGGAGTCGAGCGGGTCAACGGCCGGGTAGATGCCCTTTTCAGCGATCGAGCGCGACAGAACCGTCGTTGCGTCCAGGTGGGCGAACGAGGTTGCCGGCGCCGGGTCGGTCAAGTCGTCGGCCGGAACGTAAATGGCCTGAACCGAGGTGATCGAACCCTTGGTCGTCGTGGTGATGCGTTCCTGCATCTGACCCATGTCGGTCGCCAGCGTCGGCTGGTAACCCACGGCCGATGGAATACGGCCGAGCAGAGCCGAAACTTCGGAGCCTGCCTGGGTGAAGCGGAAGATGTTGTCGACGAAGAACAGAACGTCCTGGCCCTTGTCGCGGAAGTCTTCAGCGATCGTCAGACCGGTCAGAGCGACGCGAGCGCGGGCGCCCGGCGGTTCGTTCATCTGGCCGTAAACGAGGGCTGCCTTCGAGCCTTCGCCGCCGCCGAGCTTGTTAACGCCGGACTCGATCATTTCGTGGTAGAGGTCGTTGCCTTCGCGGGTACGTTCACCCACGCCAGCAAATACCGAGTAACCACCGTGCGCCTTGGCGACGTTGTTGATCAGTTCCATGATGAGAACGGTCTTGCCGACGCCTGCGCCACCGAAGAGGCCGATCTTGCCGCCCTTTGCGTAAGGAGCGAGAAGGTCGACGACCTTGATGCCGGTGACGAGGATCTGCGCTTCCGTCGACTGCTCGACGTAGGACGGCGCGTCCTGGTGGATGGCGCGCTTGCCCGACGTGATCAGCGGACCAGCTTCGTCGACCGGCTCGCCGATGACGTTCATGATGCGGCCGAGCGTTTCATCGCCAACCGGAACCGTGATCGGTGCCCCGGTGTCGGTGACCGGCTGACCGCGGACGAGACCTTCGGTCGAGTCCATGGCGATCGTGCGGACGGCGTTTTCGCCGAGGTGCTGCGCGACTTCGAGAACGAGGCGGTTACCGTGGTTCTCGGTTTCCAGTGCGTTCAGGATCTGCGGAAGCTGGCCTTCGTCGAACACAACGTCGACGACGGCGCCGATGACCTGCGTTACGCGACCGACAGCGCCGGCTGCCGCAACTGCGGTCTTGGCGGAAGCTGCCTTCCTCGGTGCAGCCGGCTTCTTCGCCGCTGCGGTTTCTTTCGGGGTAGCTGCCTTAGCCATAATCCTTACCCTCTTCTCGTAACCTTAGAGCGCTTCCGCGCCCGAGATGATTTCAATGAGTTCCTTGGTGATCTGAGCCTGGCGCTGACGGTTGTAGTTCAGCGTCAGCTTATTGATCATGTCACCAGCATTGCGCGTCGCATTGTCCATCGCGCTCATCTTTGCGCCCATTTCGCCGGCGACGTTCTCGAGCAGGGCCCGGAAGATCTGCACCGAAATGTTGCGCGGAATGAGGTCGCTCAGGATCGCGCCCGCGTCCGGCTCATATTCGTAGACGGCCGAAGCATCCGATGCTTCCACTGCGACCGGGCCGGCCGAAGCGGGGATCAGTTGCTGTGCCGTCGGAATCTGGGCGATAACGGACTTGAACTCAGAATAGAACAGCGTGCAGACATCGAACTCGCCCTTTTCAAAGAGCGCGATGACCTTGTGGCCGATCTGGTCGGCATTCTGGAAGCCGATCTTCTTGACCTCACGCAGGTCGATACGATCGATGATCAGCGACGCGTATTCGCGACGCAGAATATCGAAGCCCTTCTTGCCGACGCAGATGATCTTCACCGTCTTGCCGGCGGCAAGCAGCTTGCGAAGGTGGTCGCGAGCGTGGCGGGCGATCTGCGAGTTGAAGCCGCCGCAAAGACCGCGTTCCGCCGTGCAGACGACCAGAAGATGCGTATCGTCCTTGCCGGTGCCGGTCATCAGCTGCGGCGCATCGTCGTCCGCGCCAACCGCCTGGGCGATGTTGGCGAGAACGGCAGCCATGCGCTGCGAGTAAGGCCGGGCGGCCTCGGCCGCCTCCTGCGCACGCCGAAGCTTCGCCGCGGCGACCATTTTCATCGCCTTGGTGATCTTCTGCGTCGCCTTGACGGAGGCGATCCGGTTCTTCAGATCCTTAAGTGAAGGCATCCGTTATCCGTCCTAAATGAAATCCGCTCAGGCGAAAGACTTGGCGAAGCTGTCGATTGCAGCCTTCAGCTTGCCCTTGACGTCGTCGGAGATCGCCTTGTCCTTGCGGATGGTTTCCAGGATGTCCTTACCTTCCGAACGCATGTACGAAAGCAGGCCCTGCTCGAACTTGCCGACCTGATTGACCGGCAGCTTGTCGAGGTAACCGTTGACGCCTGCGAAGATGACAGCAACCTGCTCTTCCGTCTTCAGCGGCGAGAACTGCGGCTGCTTCAGGAGTTCGGTCAGGCGTGCACCGCGGTTCAACAGACGCTGCGTAGCAGCATCGAGGTCCGAACCGAACTGCGCAAAGGCCGCCATTTCGCGGTACTGAGCGAGTTCGCCCTTGATCGAGCCGGCAACCTGCTTCATCGCCTTGATCTGCGCGGCGGAACCGACGCGCGAAACCGACAGACCGACGTTAACGGCCGGACGGATGCCCTGGTAGAACAGGTCGGTTTCAAGGAAGATCTGGCCGTCGGTGATCGAGATCACGTTGGTCGGAATGAACGCGGAAACGTCGTTGCCCTGCGTTTCAATGACCGGCAGAGCCGTCAGCGAACCGCCACCATTGTCGTCCGAGAGCTTTGCAGCGCGCTCGAGCAGGCGGGAGTGCAGGTAGAAAACGTCGCCCGGGTAAGCTTCGCGGCCCGGCGGGCGGCGCAGCAGGAGCGACATCTGACGGTAGGAAACGGCCTGCTTCGACAGGTCGTCGTAGCCGATCAGGGCATGCTTGCCGTTGTCGCGGAAGTATTCGCCCATCGCGCAACCTGCAAACGGTGCGAGGTACTGCATCGGAGCCGGGTCGGATGCGGTCGCAGCAACGATGATCGAGTACTGAAGAGCGCCACGCTCTTCCAGAACCTTCACGAACTGGGCAACCGTCGAACGCTTCTGGCCGATTGCGACGTAGACGCAATACAGCTTGTCGCCTTCCGGACCATTGTCGTGAATGGCCTTCTGGTTGAGGATCGTGTCGAGGATGATCGCGGTCTTGCCGGTCTGGCGGTCGCCGATGACGAGCTCGCGCTGGCCACGGCCAACCGGGATGAGGGCGTCAATGGCCTTGAGGCCGGTCGACATCGGCTCATGCACCGACTTGCGCGGAATGATACCAGGAGCCTTGACGTCAACGCGCGAGCGCTGCTTGGCGTTGATCGGGCCCTTGCCGTCGATCGGGTTGCCGAGCGCGTCGACGACGCGGCCGAGCAGTTCCGGACCAACCGGAACGTCCACGATGGCGCCGGTCCGCTTAACGGTGTCGCCTTCCTTGATGTCACGGTCCGAACCGAAAATAACGACGCCGACGTTGTCGGCTTCGAGGTTCAGCGCCATGCCGCGAATTCCACCCGGGAATTCGACCATCTCGCCTGCCTGAACATTGTCGAGGCCGTAGACGCGGGCGATACCGTCACCGACGGAAAGCACCTGGCCGACTTCGGAGACTTCTGCTTCCTGGCCGAAATTTTTGATCTGATCTTTAAGAATTGCGGAAATTTCCGCGGCGCGGATATCCATCAGCCGACCTCTTTCAGTGCAAGCTTAAGGGTAGAGAGTTTGGTGCGAAGGGAGGTGTCAATCTGGCGGGACCCGACCTTGACGATCAGACCTCCAAGAATAGACGGGTCGACGGTGACGTTAACAGTCACGTCTTTGCCGGTGACGCTCTTGAGCGTCGCCTTCAATTCAGTTTCCTGCGCTGCAGTGAGCGCATGGGCCGACATTACGTCGGCGGAGATTTCACCCCGGTGGCGCGCGGCGATCAGGCGAAACGCCTTGATCATGCCCGGCAGCGTGAAGAGGCGGCGATTGCGTGCAACAACCTTGAGGAAGTTACCGACGAGACCAGAAATACCGGCCTTGGCGGAGATCGCCGAAATGGCCTTGAACTGGTCGTCGGCAGAAAAGACGGGGCTTACGATCAGCCGCTTCAGGTCATCGCTGCCGTCGATCAGGGCCTGGACGCGGGTAAGATCCGCACCGACCGCCTCGACGGAACCCGCTTCGAGAGCGAGGTCAAAAAGCGAGGACGCATACCTTTCTGCAACACCGGAAATAAGCTGGGATGTGTCTGCCACGGGCACAAGCTTCTCTCAATTTCATCCAAGAACGGTGGTGGCGGCGAGCCGTCAACTTAACGTTTTGAATTTGCTGCAATAATTTGCAGGATATCGAGGCCTGGCGACCCACTTCCCCCGCAATTCGCGGTTCGTCTAGCATAGGATGTTTGGACTCGCAACACGCGAACGGCAGGAATGCGGCATAAGTCGACCCGGATTGGCCGAATTTTGCCGTAAATTGGTTTCTGAGGATGTGAATCGCGAAAACGCGAGGGCGGCGGTCAGATCATTCCGAAGACATAAGCGAGCGGAAGTATGGCAAGTGCGGCCTGCACCAGGAGCGCCACCCAGTTGTAGAGCGTGCCGCCGTTGTCGCTCATCATGGAGAGAATGCGGCCGAAGGCGGCGAGCGCAAAAGCGGCGCCGACAGCGAGGTAGACCATCGGCTGCGCCAGCAGGATGGCGGCAAGGCCAAGGCCGGCATGCATGCCGCCCATGGTCGAGCGCGCCTCGGCCAGACCGCCGCGACGGCCTTCGGCAATGCCGATGCCGGCGGCGCGAAAGGTAAGCCGCGGCGCAAACAGCATGACGACACCGATCAGCGCCGCCACCGCCGCCGCACAGAAGGCGAGGAACTCGCCGGTTTCCGTCGGAATATAGAACTCCATGCCCCGTTCCCGCAGATGAGCGCCGATCTTGATCACGTCGCCACGGGACCAGTCCCCGTGAGCGAAGCGTCCCAGACCTCTAGCGCATGTTGCAGCCATTGTGAATCGCCCACGGGCCATTCACGGCCGCGATCACAGGAAACTCTGGGGATCGATGTCGAGCTGAACGCTGATCGAGCCGCGCTCCTTCGGGCCGGCGGCAATCATTGCCTTGACGAAGGCCTGCATGTCGCTGTTGCGGCGCCCGTGCACCAAAAGCCGGAACCGATGGCGGCCGCGGATCAGCGCCAGCGGCGCCTCGGCCGGACCGAGGATCGAAATGCCATCGGTGCGCGGCGCTGCACTTCGAAGTCCGCGGGCGTGGGTCTCGGCATCCTGGCGCGTATCGGCCGATACGATCAGCGACGCCAGCCGGCCGAACGGCGGCAGCAGCGCCTTTTCGCGCTCGGCGATCTCGCGGTCGTAAAAGGCATCCGCATCGCCCGAGACGATCGCCTGCATCACCGGGTGCTGCGGCTGGTAGGTCTGCAGCAGGCCGAGGCTCTTCAAACCCGTTCGGCCGGCGCGCCCGGTCACCTGCGACAAGAGCTGGAACGTGCGCTCCGCCGCTCGCGGATCGCCATTGGCAAGCCCGAGATCGGCATCGATGATGCCGACCAGCGTCATCAGCGGAAAATTGTGGCCCTTAGCGACAAGCTGCGTGCCGATGACGATATCCGCTTCGCCACGCGCAATCGCCTCCAGTTCCAGCCGTAGGCGCTTCACGCCCATCAGATCGGAGGAGAGCACGATCGTGCGCGCCTCTGGAAAATGGCGCTCGACCTCTTCGGCGATGCGCTCCACACCCGGACCGCAGGCAACCAAGTGATCGAAGGTGCCGCATTCCGGGCAGGCCTCGGGTGTCTTTTCCGCATAGCCGCAATGGTGGCACTGGATCTGGCCGCGGAAGCGATGCTCGACCAGCCAGCTCGAACAATCAGGGCACTGGAAGCGATGGCCGCAGACGCGGCAAAGGGTCAGCGGCGCATAACCGCGCCGATTGAGAAACAGCAGCGCCTGCTCGCCACGCTCGACGGCCTTGCCGATCTGGTTGATGAGAACCGGCGACAGGAACCCGCCGCGCGCTGGCGGATGCTGGCGCATGTCGACGACGCCGAGCCGCGGCAGCGCCGCATCGCCGAAGCGGGTCGGCAGATGGATCGGTTTATAGCGACCAACCTCGCCATTGACCCGGCTTTCGACCGATGGCGTTGCCGAAACAAGCACCACCGGAAAACCGGTGATGCGCCCGCGCACCACGGCCATGTCGCGGGCATTGTAGAACACCCGGTCCTCCTGCTTGTAGGCGGGGTCGTGTTCTTCATCGACGATGATCAGGCCCAGTTCCTCGAACGGCAGGAACAGCGCCGAGCGGGCACCCGCGACCACGCGCACCGTGCCGGTCGTCACCTGCCGCCAGACTTTTTCGCGCGTCCGCGGCGCGAGATCCGAGTGCCACTCGGCCGGCTTGCTGCCGAAGCGATCCTGGAAGCGTTCGAGGAAGCTTGCGGTCAGGGCGATTTCGGGCAGCAGGATCAGCACCTGCTTGCCGGCCCTGAGCGTCGCGGCAATCGCTTCGAAATAAACTTCGGTCTTGCCCGAGCCGGTGATGCCGTCGATCAGCGACACCGAAAACCCGCCCTGCTCGACAGCGGCCAAAAGGTCGGCAGCCGCATCCTTCTGCGGTCCTTCGAGCCGGTGGGCGGCGAATTCCGGGTCGGGAGCCGCTACTACAGGCGGCGGCGCCATGAAGACGGTCTCGAAGACGCCCTGCTGGGCAAGGCCGTCGATGACGCTCGATGACGCACCGGCCGCATGGGCAAGGCCCGAACGGGTCCAGGCAAAGCCGTCGCCGGCCGCTGCGATGACACGCTCGCGGGCCGTCGTCATGCGCTCCGGGCGCATGTCGGTCAGCCGCAGCGCCTCTACCATCGGTTCCGGATCGAAGGCCGCCGGCGCGCGCAGCGCCATGCGCGCCACCAGACCTGGCGGCGTCACGGTATAGGTCGCCACCCAGTCGAGAAAGCTGCGCATGTCGGGCGTCAACGGTGGGCAGTCGAAGACCTTTTCGATCGACTTCAGCTTCTTCGGATCGACGCTGCCATCATCATCGCCATCCCAGACGACGCCCACGACCAGACGGGGGCCGAGCGGCACCTGGACGATCGAGCCTGGCTCGACCGCCATGCCATCAGGCACCGCGTAGGAATAGGCCTTCGAGGCCGGCATCGGCACCAGAACTGGCACGACGCGACGGCCGGAAACAGGCCCGAATAAATCGGTTGAATCGCGAGTCATTTTGCCGTGACCTTGCCACGTGTTTCGGTTAAAGAAAACTGCGCTGCGAACCGCAGCCTTGCCGGCGCAGGGTTTCTCACGGTTCCACCAGAGTTTCAACGCGCGCGTTCTCTGCCAAAGGAATTCCTCCCGGTAGATATGCGCCCGAACGGCAATCGTGCCCCAAGGGAGTGACCCCATGAAATTTTTCGTTGATACCGCCGACGTCAAGGAAATCCGTGAGCTGAACGATCTCGGCCTCCTTGATGGCGTGACCACCAACCCTTCGCTGATCCTCAAGTCGGGCCGTGACATCACCGAAGTCACCAAGGAAATCTGCGGCATCGTCGAGGGCCCGGTTTCGGCCGAAGTGACCGCCACCGAATACGCCGAGATGATGAAGGAAGCGGCCGTTCTTTCGAAGATCGCCGACAACATCTGCATCAAGCTGCCGCTGACGCTTGACGGCCTCAAGGCCTGCAAGGCCCTGACGTCTGACGGTCATCAGACCAACGTGACGCTGTGCTTCTCGGCCAACCAGGCGCTGCTTGCCGCCAAGGCCGGCGCGACCTTCGTTTCGCCCTTCGTCGGCCGCCTCGACGACATCGCGTTCGACGGCATGGACCTGATCCGCGAAATCCGCCACATCTTCGACAACTACGGCTACGAGACCGAAATTCTCGCCGCCTCGATCCGCACCGTGAACCACGTCAAGGAAGCTGCCCTCATCGGCGCCGATGTCGTCACCGCACCGCCGGCAACACTGAAGGCACTGGTCAAGCACCCGCTGACCGACAAGGGTCTCGAAACCTTCCTCGCCGATTGGGCGAAGACCGGCCAGAAGATCGCCTGATCTTTTCGCGATAAAGATTCGAAGGCTCCGCAGCGATGCGGGGCCTTTTTTATGCGTCATCGTCGTCCATCAGGCCGGTGAGCCGCATGCCGTCGATCCAGGTGGCGCTGTCCTTGCGGATCACCCGGCGGGCGCGAACGCCGCAACGCTCGCGGATGGCATCGGCCAGACGCTCCGAATGGGTGACGATCCAGATCTGGCTGTCGCGCGAAGCACTGGCGATCATGTCGGCGAGCGCCGGCAGCATATCCGGATGCAGGCTGGTTTCCGGCTCGTTGAGCGCGATGAAGGGCGGACGGCGATAGGAAAGCAACGCTGCCGCAAGCGCCAGAAACCGCATCTGCCCGTCAGACAGCTCACGCGTCGAAAACGGCCGCTGCGGGAAATCGGGAAAGACCAGCGAGAATTCAGCAAACTGACCCGGATGCGGCACGTCCAGATAGGCGCCGCCGAAGGCATCGGCGATGGCGCGGTCGAGATCGACGGTGTCCTCGCGGGTATGGCGCAGTGTCGCAAAGACCGCCGCCATGTTGGTACCGTCCTCGTCCAGCATCGGCGCGGTGACCGCAAGGCACGGCAGGCGCAGGGGTGAATCGCGATCGGTGCGGAAGCCGTGGAAGAACCGCCACTGATCGACGGCCCGGCGGAAGGTGCCGATCTCGGGATAGTGCCCGGCATCGCCCAACAGCGCGATGGCCGTCTCCGATTGCAGCGCCTGCTCGGGATAGTCCTCCATCCGCCCGCGGTCGCCGCGCACGAAGATGCCGGGACCGGCGCGCTTCATCATCGTCACCGGACGTCGTCCGGTCTCGACGCTCAGCTCTTCTTCCTTGACCTGCGGTTCATAGGCAAATCCTGCCGCCGCCTTTGGCGGACGCAAGCCGGCTTCGATCCTGTAGCGGAAGGTGATGGCCCGCTCCTCGTCCATCAACTCCGTCTCGAGCCGGATGCGCGCCGGTTTGTCGGCCCGTCGCCGACCGCTCCAAAGTGCGGACGACATGCCGCCCTCCTTGGCGATCTCATGGGCAAGGTTGCCGCGCACAGCCGCCTGCACCAGTTGCAGCGCGCGATAGAGATTGGATTTGCCGACGCCGTTCTCGCCGATAAACAAATTGACACCGGTCAGATCCATGCGGATCGACTTCAGGGAACGGTAATTTTCGGCGAACATCGAACGAAGCAGCATAGCTCTGCTTTAGCGCATTCCCGCCATCACATGAAGGGATCAGCAGGCAACGGAAGCGCGCACCATCGGCCGAAACACCGCATCGGCGTCGCGCGCCAGTTCGGACACCGTGTGACGTTCCAGTGCCTTCGTCACGTCGACAGCGTCCCCGTCCAGCGCCTCTGGCGCAATGAGGTTGCCGATGCGGAAATCGAAGAGGTCACCCTTCTTGTTGAGCAACTCGTGGAACACCGTCATGTCGCGCAGTTCGGTCGACCACTTGGCAAACCAGTAGAACAGGCCGGAGTTGCGCGCGCTCATATGAACCGGCAGGATCGGCAGGCCGTATTTGCGCGCAAAGCCGACCGCCGACGTCTTCCACGGCCGCTCGTTGAGACGGCCATCGGCCCAGTAGGCGATGCGGCCGGAGGGAAACAGCACCGTCGCCTTGCCCTCGCCGATCGCTCGGTTGGTCACCTGCAGCGTTTCACGGGCCTTGAGCTTGCTCTTGTGCTCTTCGCGCCATTCGACCGGAATGACCATCTCAACGAAACGCGGGTTGACGCGGATCGCGTCGCGGTTGGCGAAGAACATCATGTCCGGCCGCCGCGTCTTCAGGAGATCGAAGACGGCGATGCCGTCGGCAATCCCGGTCGGATGATTGCTGACCAGCAGGAACCCGCCCTTGGCAGGAATGCGCTCGGCCCTATCGACACGCACGTCGAGTGAGAGAAGCGAACTCAGATGCTCGAAGGCATGGAAGCCCGGCACGTTGGCCACGGCGTCGGCGAATTCCAGCGCCTTTCGGTAGTTCAGAAGCGTGTAGAGAAAGGGCCGGATAACGGGCCACATCGGGCTCCTGACGATCCTCTGGCCGCGTTCGGCAATGAGTGTATCGACGATGTGGCCGGGCTGCCCTTGCGAGACCAGGGCGATCACTTCAGCAAAATGCGCGAATCCGTTCACCGAATCCCGTCCCGCCATGGTTTCATCCGATTCTTTGCGGCTGAACATCGCAACTCAATATGATCGAAGGATGACAAAATCCAAGGCTACGTTAGCAAAAACATAAGAGGCTTCAGGGCATTGTCGATGACCGACCACCTTGGAAAGCGACAATGAACGAGCTGCTCGTCATCGGCCATCCAGACCTGCTTGCAGAGCGCCAGAGATGGCTGCAAGGGCTCTTGCAGGAGCGCCGCCTGTCCGACAATACCGTCGACGCCTATGAGCGCGACACGCGACAATTCCTCACATTCCTCACCGGCCATCTCGCCGGCCCGCCCCGTCTTTCAGACATCAGCACATTGCGGCCGGCCGACCTTCGCGGCTTTCTCGCCCAGCGTCGCAAGGGCGGTGCGGGCGCGCGCACGCTCGGCCGGGGCCTAGCCGGCCTGCGCTCCTTTCTGCGCTATCTCGAACGCATCGGACTTGCCAATGCCGCCGGTGCCGCGGCCGTCCGTTCGCCGAAGCAGCCGAAATCGCTGCCTAAGCCGCTGACGGACCGCGAGGCACTCAATGTCGTCACGACGGACGCGCAGCTTGCCGAAGAGCCGTGGGTGGCCGCGCGCAACGCCGCCGTGCTGACGCTGCTCTACGGCTGCGGCTTGCGCATTTCCGAGGCGCTCGATCTGACGCCGGGCGATTTCGCCGGCACGCCATCCTCGCTGCGCGTCACCGGCAAGGGCGGCAAGACCCGCATCGTGCCGCTCATGGCTGTGGCGCGCGACGCGGTCGCGACCTATCTCAAGCTCTGCCCCTACCATGCCGGCGCCGGCGAGCCGATGTTCCGCGGCACGCGCGGGGCGAAACTTCAGCCGGCCATCATCCAGCGCGAGATGCAGAAGCTGCGCGGCGCCCTCGGCCTGCCCGACACGGCCACGCCGCATGCGCTGCGCCACTCCTTCGCCACGCATCTGCTGGCCGGCGGCGGCGATCTCAGAACCATCCAGGAACTGCTGGGCCACGCCAGCCTGTCAACGACACAGGTCTATACCGGCGTCGACTCGACGCGGCTGCTGGAGATCTACGACCGGGCTCATCCGCGCGCCTGAATTTGGGCGGAGGGGCAGGTTAACCATACCTATTAAGGAAGCCGTGACCAACGAAGCGTAGGGTCCGCTAGACTCGGCAGAACATTAGGAAGTGATCATGTATTCGATCGCCAAGCCCGCCCGTAACCTCGCGGCCAGGGCCGCCGATATGGCCCTCTGGCTGATCGCGCTTATCCATCTGCTGCTCGCGGCCAGCCTCATTGCGATGGTCGCCTCGATCTCGCAGGCGCACGCCGCGACCGAAGCCATCTGCGGCGGTACGAACATCATCACCGGTCTCGAAAAAACCGACCCCGCAAAACTCGCCAGGCTGAAAGCCGAAGCCGACGCCATCCCGAACGGCAAGGGCATATTCTGGAAGATCGAGAAGGATGGCATCGCCCCCTCCTGGCTGCTCGGCACCATGCATGTCACCGATCCGCGCGTACTGGCGATGCCAACGGGTGCCGCCGATGCCTTCGCCACGGCATCGACCGTCATCATCGAATCGGACGAGATCATCGACGAGAAAAAGTCGGCCGCCGCCATCCTGATGCGGCCCGACCTCACCATGTTTGCCGATAACAAGACCATCAACGATTTTCTCAACCCTGAAGACCGCGAGCGGCTCGAACGCGGCCTCAAGGAGCGCGGCATACCGCTGACGCTGGTTGCCAAGATGAAGCCCTGGATGATTGCGAGCTTCGTCGCGCTGCCCGCCTGCGAGATGACCCGCAAGGCCGCCGGCGCATCCTTCCTCGACAAGAAGCTTGCCGAAGACGCCGTCAGCCACGGCAAGACGCTGAAGGGGCTTGAAACCCTCATCGAGCAGTTGGCCGCAATGGATTCGCTGCCGACCGAACTGCACCTGCGCGCCCTCATCGAGACGCTCGCCCTTGGCAAGACGATCGACGACGTGCTCGCCACCACCACCGACCTCTACCTCTCCGGCGACACCGGCATGATCATGCCGATGATGAAGGCCGTTTCTGAAGATGTGGCAAGCGAAGACGCCAGCTACGCCGACTTCGAACAGCGCATCATTATCGATCGCAACAAGACGATGGCGACGCGCGCCGAACCGATCCTCGGCAACGGCAACGCCTTCATGGCGGTCGGTGCCCTGCATCTTGCCGGCGACGAGGGCCTGGTCGAACTGCTTAAGCGCCAGGGCTTCTCCGTCACCCGCGCCAACTGACGGACCGGCCGGCAGGGATGCCGGCCACGGGCGCGTTCCGTCTTCAAGCTCCTGAATGTTTCCTTAAATCCTATTCGATTTAAGGAAACATGCAGAAATTCAAAGTGCTACAGCGACCTTTGCGCGTCTAATAAGACGCGCGGCGCTGTGGTGTTGACACAAGAGCCGGTCCCCAAGTCTGCCGCCGCGGCATGATCGGTCTCTATCCTCGACAGGCGCGGCGGTGTTGCCGCTCAGCCAGGCGGGCTCGCTGCGCCTGCCAGCAGCGTCGGCACGATGACCTTGTGAAACGGCATGACGGCCGCCAGGTAGACGCGCCCGAGCGTGTTGTGACGCCGGATCAGTGTCGTCATGCCGATGATCTGGTTGACGGCCGATCCCGCCCTGACGTCAACGACGATGCGAAAATCGAGATGGGCATCGTTGAAGCCGAGCACGACCTCATCGTCGCTTCGAGACAGAACCGGAAACGGGCCGATAAGGCCAAACTTGCCCGGTGAAGGCGCCTCCGACTTGAGGCCGACCACCGATACCACCCGGTTGCGAAGCTTAAGCAGGGTGCGGACCCAGGCGGGCGAATTGCCGAGCGAGCGCTCGGCCACCTCGATCGCCGTCAGCCCCTTTCCGTTCAGGGCAAGCTCGAAACGATCAGCCCAATCGGCATCCGGCAGATGCGGGCTCGGCAAAAGAACGGTGGCGGGTCTAGGTTTCATGATCCCTCGTGGCGGCAGCCAGAGCAATTCCAGGAAACGTGTGAAACGGTTTTCCCGGGAATTGCGCAATTGCCAAGAGCGACGGCTTTCCGTCGCAAGCGCATGGGGTCGATGATCGCGCCTAATGTCGGCGCAAGACAGGGGGCCGCTTGTCGCAGCCCCCTGCCAAATCGTCACATATGGATCGGCTTGAAGAAGGTCGACAGCGCCGCTTCCTTGACCGCTTCCGACATGGTCGGATGCGCATGGCAGGTGCGGCCGAGATCTTCCGACGAGCCACCGAATTCCATCAGAACGGCAATCTCGTGGATCATCTCGCCGGCGCCGAAGCCGACGATGTGGCCGCCGAGAACCCGGTCGGTTTCCTTGTCGGCGAGGATCTTGACGAAACCATCGGTCGCCTGCATCGCCCGCGCACGGCCATTTGCCGTGAACGGGAACTTGCCGACCTTGTAGGCGACGCCCGCTGCCTTCAGTTCTTCCTCGGTCTTGCCCACGGAAGCGACTTCCGGCTGGGTGTAGACGACGCTGGGGATGACGTCGTAGTTCACGTGGCCGGCCTGACCTGCGAGGATCTCGGCAACCGCAACGCCTTCGTCTTCGGCCTTGTGCGCCAGCATCGGGCCGCGCACGACGTCGCCGATGGCGTAGACGCCGACAACGCTCGTCTGGAAATGGTTGTCGATCTCGACGCGGCCGTGCTTGTCCATGACGACACCGGCTTTGGCAAGGCCAAGACCGTCGGTGTAGGGCTTGCGGCCGGTGGCAATCAGAACGACATCGGCATCGAGCGTCACGGCGTCACCGCCCTTGACAGGCTCGTACGTCACCTTGGCGCCCTTGCCGTCCTTGACGACGCCGGTCACCTTGGCACCGAGCTTGAACTCCATGCCCTGCTTCGCGAGCATGCGCTGGAACTGCTTGGAGACTTCGCCGTCCATGCCGCCGAGGATCGCGTCGAGATATTCGACCACGGTCACCTTGGAGCCGAGACGGGCCCAGACCGAGCCGAGCTCGAGGCCGATGACACCGCCGCCGACGACGATCATGTTCGCCGGCACCTTTTCGAGCGCGATGCCGCCGGTCGACGAGATGATCACCTTCTCGTCGATCTCGACCGACACGCCCGGGATGCCAGCAACGTCGGAGCCGGTGGCGATGACGATGTTCTTCGTCTCCAGGACCTGCTCTTCGCCCTTGTCGTTGGTCACCGAGACCTTACCCTGGCCGAGCACCTTGCCGGTGCCCTGGATGCCGTCGATCTTGTTCTTCTTGAACAGGAAGGAAACGCCCTCGACGTTGGACTTAACCGTCGCGTCCTTGTGCGCCATCATCTTTTCGAGGTTGAGCTTCGGCGCGCCGACTTCGACGCCGAGCGTATCCAGGCCGTGGCCGGCCTGGTGGAACATTTCCGAAGCGTGCAGCAGGGCCTTCGACGGAATGCAGCCGATGTTGAGGCAGGTGCCGCCATAGGTGGCGCGCTTTTCAACGACGCCAACCTTCAGGCCGAGCTGTGCCGCCTTGATAGCGCAGACATAGCCGCCCGGGCCGCTGCCGATAACGATGAGATCATAAGCCATTGGATTATCCTTCCTTCAGGGACGGTTACCGTCCGCCGCTGACATTGAGAATGGCTCCCGTCACGTAAGTCGCCTTATCGGACAGGAGGTAAAGAACCGCATCCGCCACTTCCTCGGCCGTGCCGGGTCGCTGGACGGGGATGGTTGACGCGAGATCGCGTGCCCGGTCCGGCAGGCCGCCGGACGCGTGGATTTCGGTGTCGATGATGCCGGGGCGAACCGCGTTGACGCGCACGTTCTCGGTGGCGACTTCGCGCGCAAGACCGATCGTGAACGTGTCGATCGCGCCCTTCGAGGCGGCATAGTCGACATATTGCGCCGGGGAGCCGAGTTCGGCCGCAACCGACGAGATATTGACGATCACGCCGCCCTTGCCGCCGTGACGCGTCGACATGCGGCGAACGGCTTCTGCGGCGCACAGGATCGAACCGGTCACGTTGATGCGGAACATCCGCTCGAGCCGCTCAACCGACATTTCGTCGATGCGCTGGGTCGGGCCGACGATTCCGGCATTGTTGACCAGCCCGTCGAGCCGGCCGAAAGCCTTGTCGACGGCGGCGAACATCGATTTGATGTCCGCATCGGACCCGACGTCGCCCCTGACCGCGACCGCCGAGCCGCCGCCCTTCCGGATCGTGGCCACGACCGCATCTGCCGCCTCGGCGTTCGATGCGTAGTTCACGACGACGGACCAGCCGGCTCTGGCGGCGCCGAGGCAGACAGCTGCCCCGATGCCACGGCTGCCGCCGGTGACGAGAACAACGGGCGCAGCACTCATGCGGCGCACCCCTTGAGAGTGAAGGCGTCCCAGCTGTCTGTTTCGGCCTTGCCCTTGCCCCAGGCGCTCGACGCGCGAAGGGCGGGGCCGAAATCCGGCAGCAGGATCTGGTGTGCAGCCGGCGCGGTTTCGGCCGGAATCGCGTCGATCGCACCCGTCTTGCCGACGGAATAGACAGGCCCCTGCCAGACGGTGCATTTGCGAAGCTCTTCGCCGGTGACGTCACCGGTGGGGCACTTGTGCATGACGATGCCGGTCGCGCGTTCCGGCTCGCCGGAAGGCATGACGACACCGTCGAGCAACAGGCCCGGTTTCAGAACCGCGATCTTGAAAAGATTGCTCGTCACCGCACTTTCCGATCCCACCGGCTCGAAGCGCAGTTCATAGGCGCCGTCGCGGTCGCCATAGATGGCGCGCGCCTGGCTGCATTCCTGGCCAAGCGCCGGCGTGGCGACCACGGCGCCGAGTGCAGCGACGAGCAGAGAGCGGACAATGACCATGATCAGACGGCCTTCTCGGTCGCGAGCTTCAGGCCGAGCGCGATGAACACCAGGCCGCTGGTGCGGTCGATCCACTTGCTGGCGCGGGTGAAGGCGGTGCGCATGCGCGGCGTGGTCATGAACAGGCTGACGCCGACGAACCACAGGATGAGGCAGGTTGCCATCACCAGTCCGTAGCCAAACTTGATCATGATCGGCGTGTGGGCGCCAACGACCGTCGAGAAGATCGACAGGAAGAAGAACACCGCTTTCGGATTGAGCGCATTGGCCGCAAAGCCGAGGCCGAACGCCTTGATCGCGGACTGGCTCCTTGCCGGTTCGCCTGATGGTGCGGCGTCGACCGAAATCTCCGTCTGGCCGGCCCGCAGCGCCTTGATCCCGATATAGATCAGGTAAGCCACACCGCACCATTTGACGATGTTGAACAGATAGATCGACTGCGAAATGATCAGCCCGAGACCGAGGATCGTATAGGTCACGTGGAACATCAGCGAGCTGCCGATACCGAAGGATGTGATGATCGCCTGACGGCGGCCATGGACGATCGACTGGCGCATGACCATCGCCAGATCGGCGCCGGGCGAGACGATGGCGAAGGTGAAGATCGCCATCAGCGATGCGAGTTCGAAAAGATATTGGCTCATGATTGTGCGACCGGTGCGTTGAAGGCCCAGACGTGGCCGAAGGGATCCCTGATGCGCGCATAACGCGCCTGCCAGAACGTATCCTGCGGCTCCAGAACTGTCGATGCCCCGGCCGCCATGGCCCGGACATAGGCCGCATCGACATCGCCCGCTTGAGGCAGGTTGATGCTGATCGCCACGCCGGTGCCGCCGACGGTCAGCGGCGACAGCACGCTGCCGCCGAATTCGGGAAACTCGTCATGCATCATGACCTCGCCGCCGAACAGCGCCAGGTTGGCGTGCATCACGCGCTTGCCGTCTTCGGCCATCTGATGGAACGTGTTCACCGCACCGAATGCCTTCTCGTAGAAGGCGATTGCCGCCAACCCGTCCCTGACGCAGATGTGTGCCTGGATAGGCGGTACGTCGGATCCGAATGCCATGTCGTGCTCCTCCGTCTAGAGCATTTCCAGGAAAAGTACGAAGCGATTCCGTCAGGAAATGCGTAAAAACAAATAGATAGAGCGTTTCCAAGACTCCGTTGAAAAACGGAAACGCTCTAGACGAGAATACCTGCCAGCATCAGTATGAGCCCGGCGGCAGACACCGTCCACACAGCCGAGCGGACAAGCCCGAGACCGCCGATATAGATCGGCAGATAGGCGACCCTTGCCCAGAACCAGATCATCGCGCCCCATTGGCTGAGCGCGTCGCTTCGACCCGAAAACTCGATCACGACGGCAAGCGCAATGAAGACCGGATAGGTTTCATGGAAGTTGCGCAGCGCCCGGGTGGCCCTTCCCGTGAGGACGTTCGGCTCGGGCGCCATATCCCGATTGGTGTCGGCTTCGATGATGCCGTTCTGCAGCCTATAGGTTCCCGCCTGCGCCATTACATAGACGAAGGCGAGGACGGCACTCCAGAGCAGGTAGGTCAGTTCCAGCGACATCAGGGGATCCGGAAAGAACGGGCCGGAGAAGGAAACGGGGGCTGCGATTGCGCCCCCGTCATTGCCTTAGAGATCGAGAACCAGACGTTCCGGATCCTCGAGGCTGTCCTTGACGCGGACGAGGAAGGTAACCGCTTCCTTGCCGTCGACCATGCGGTGGTCATAGGACAGCGCCAGGTACATCATCGGACGGATGACGATCTGACCGCCGACCACGACCGGACGGTCCTGGATCTTGTGCATGCCGAGAATGCCCGACTGCGGCGCATTCAGGATCGGCGAAGACATCAGCGAACCGTAGACGCCGCCATTGGAGATGGTGAAGGTGCCGCCCTGCATGTCGGCCATGGAGAGCTGGCCATCGCGAGCAAGCTTGCCCAGGCGGCCGATGTCCTTCTCGATCTCGGCGATCGACATCTGGTCGGCATCGCGAACGACCGGTACGACAAGACCCTTGTCCGTGCCGACGGCGACGCCGATGTGGCAGAAGTTCTTGTAGATGACGTCGGTGCCGTCGATCTCGGCGTTGACGGCAGGGATTTCCTTCAGCGCATGGGTGACGGCCTTGGTGAAGAAGCCCATGAAGCCGAGCTTCACACCATGCTTCTTCTCGAAGATGTCCTTGTACTTGTTGCGCAGGCTCATGACCGCGCTCATGTCCACCTCGTTATAGGTAGTGAGCATGGCGGCGGTGTTCTGCGCATCCTTGAGGCGACGGGCGATCGTCTGGCGCAGGCGGGTCATCTTGACACGCTCTTCACGAACGACGTCCTCGGTAGTCGACGGCGCGCGGGCCTGGACCTTGACCGGCTCGGAAGCGGCCGGTGCCGAAATGCCCTTGGCGACCGCGGCGAGCACATCACCCTTCAGGACCTGGCCGCGCTTGCCCGAACCATCGACCTGGTCGGCCGAGAGGTTGTTTTCGGCAAGCAGCTTGCCGGCGGACGGAGCCGGCGGCATCGACGATGCAGCCGGTGCGGCAGCGGCAACGGCGGGCTGGGCAGCCGGAGCGGCAGCAGCCGGCTCGGCCTTCTTCTCGGCAGCAGCGACTGGCGCGGCCGCAGCACCGGAACCAGCAGCGATCTGGCCAAGCAGCGCACCGAGACCGACGGTTTCGCCGGCCAGGGCAACGATTTCGGAGAGAACGCCGGCCGAGGGAGCCGGAACTTCGATCGTCACCTTGTCGGTTTCGAGTTCGAGCAGCGGCTCGTCTGCCTTGATGGCATCGCCGACCTTCTTGAACCAGGTGCCGACGGTCGCTTCACTGACGGATTCGCCAAGGGTGGGAACGCGGATTTCTGTTGCCATGATTTTTGTTCCGTTGATCAGATATCTGTTTCTATCGATTGGCTCGGCGCCAAGGGGGCAGGATCAGCCCCCCAGCGCGTCCTCGAGGAAGGCGGCCAGCTGCGCCATGTGCTTCGACATCAGGCCCGTTGCCGGCGATGCCGCAGCCGGACGGCCGGTGTAGCGCACGCGCTGATACTTGGCGTCGATATGAGCCAGCACCCATTCCAGGTACGGGTCGATGAACGACCAGGCGCCCATGTTCTTCGGCTCTTCCTGGCACCAGACCATCTCCGCGTTGCGGAAACGGCTGAGCTCGTTGATCAGCGCCTTGGCCGGGAACGGATAGAGCTGTTCGACGCGCAGCAGGTAGACATCGTCGATGCCGCGCTTCTCGCGCTCTTCGAGCAGATCGTAGTAGACCTTGCCGGAGCAGAGCACGACGCGGCGGATCTTCGAATCCTTCTGCAGCTTGATCGGGCCGTCCTTGATGACCTCGGCGTCATCCCACAGCAGACGGTGGAACGAGCTTTCGCCGGCCATTTCCGACAGGCTCGAAACCGCACGCTTGTGGCGCAGCAGCGACTTCGGCGTCATCAGGATCAGCGGCTTGCGGAAGTCGCGCTTCACCTGGCGGCGCAGGATGTGGAAGTAGTTCGCCGGCGTCGTGACGTTGGCGACCTGCATGTTGTCTTCCGCGCAGAGCTGCAGGAAGCGTTCGAGGCGGGCGGAGGAGTGCTCCGGACCCTGACCTTCATAGCCGTGCGGCAGCAGGCAGACGAGGCCCGACATACGCAGCCACTTGCGTTCGCCCGACGAGACGAACTGGTCGAACACGACCTGTGCGCCGTTGGCGAAGTCGCCGAACTGGGCTTCCCAGAGTGTCAGCGCGTTCGGACGGGCCAGCGAGTAGCCGTATTCGAAACCGAGCACGGCCTCTTCCGAAAGCATCGAGTTGATGACTTCGTAGCGGGCCTGGGTCGGCGTGAGGTTGGCAAGCGGGATGTAACGGTCTTCGGTCTGCTGATCGTAGAGAACCGAGTGACGCTGCGAGAAGGTGCCGCGTTCGCAGTCCTGGCCCGAAAGGCGGATCTTCGTGCCTTCCGTGACGAGCGTACCGAACGCAAGCGCTTCTGCCATCGCCCAGTCGATCCCCTCGCCGGTCGAAACCATGTTGGCGCGGTTTTCCATGAAGCGCTGGATCGTGCGGTGCGCATTGAAGCCGGCCGGGATCTCGGCGATCTTGCGGCCGATTTCCTTGAGCTGCTTCATCGGCACGGAGGTCTTGCCGCGACGCTGTTCGTCCTGGTTGTCGGCCGAACGCAGGCCCGACCAGACACCATCCAGCCAGTCGGCCTTGTTGGGCTTGTAGGACTGGCCAGCCTCGAACTCCTGCTCGAGATGGGCGCGCCAATCGGCCTTCATCTTCTCGACTTCGCCTTCGCTCATCAGGCCTTCGGCGACCAGGCGGTCGGAGTAGAGCTGGACGACGGTCTTGTGGGCGCGGATGACCTTGTACATCTTCGGCTGCGTGAACGCAGGCTCGTCGCCTTCGTTGTGACCGAAGCGGCGGTAGCAGAACATGTCGATGACGACAGGCTTGTGGAACTTCATCCGGAATTCGGTGGCGATCTTGGCAGCGTAGACGACCGCTTCCGGATCGTCGCCGTTGACGTGGAAGATCGGCGCCTCGATCATCTTGGCCACATCCGACGGATAGGGCGACGAACGCGAGAAGGCCGGGTTCGTGGTGAAGCCGATCTGGTTGTTGATGATGAAGTGGACCGTGCCGGCAACGCGGTGACCGCGCAGGCCGGACAGGCCGAGGATTTCGGCAATGACGCCTTGGCCGGCAAACGCCGCATCGCCGTGCAGCAAGAGCGGCATGACCTTTGAGCGTTCGCGCAACGGGATGATGTCGCCTTCGAACACTGTCGCCATCTGGTCCTGCTTGGCGCGGGCCTTGCCCATGACGACAGGGTTGACGATTTCCAGGTGCGACGGGTTCGCCGTCAGCGACAGGTGAACCTTGTTGCCGTCGAATTCGCGGTCGGAGGAAGCGCCGAGGTGGTACTTCACGTCGCCCGAACCTTCGACGTCATCAGGAGCGTAGGAGCCGCCCTTGAATTCGTGGAAAATGGCGCGGTGCGGCTTTGCCATCACCTGGGAAAGCACGTTCAGGCGGCCGCGGTGGGCCATGCCGAGAACGATTTCCTTCAGGCCTTCCTGGCCGCCGCGCTTGATGATCTGCTCGAGCGCCGGAATGAGCGATTCGCCGCCGTCGAGACCGAAGCGCTTGGTGCCCTTGTACTTGACGTCGATGAACTGCTCGAAGCCTTCCGACTCGATCAGCTTCTGCAGGATCGCCTTCTTGCCCTCGGGCGTGAACTCGACGCCCTTGTCCGGACCTTCGATGCGTTCCTGGATCCAGGCTTTCTCTTCCGGGTTTGACATGTGCATGAATTCGACGCCGATCGTCGAGCAATAAGTGCGCTCGAGGATTTCGACCATTTCGCGAATGCTCGCGTATTCGAGGCCGAGCACGTTGTCGATGAAGATCTTGCGGTCGAGATCCTTCTCCTCAAACCCGTAGTTCGAGGGCGAAAGCTCGTTGTAGTCATCGACCGGGGCAGCAAGGCCGAGCGGATCGAGCTTGGCATGCAGGTGGCCACGCGCACGATAGGCGCGGATCATCATGATGGCGCGAACGGAATCGCGCGTCGCCTGATGGATATCTGCCGCGCTCACGGCGGTGCCGGTGACGGCAGCGGCTTCTTCCGCCTTCGCCTTGACCTTCTTCTCGATGACCTTTTCGACCCTACCCCAGTCGCCATCGAGCGCCGAGACGAGTTCGCCATTAGCGACGATCGGCCAGTTGGGCTTCTTCCAGGAGGCGCCCTTGGCGGCCTTCACCACGTCTTCCGGCTTGTCGGCCAGCGCCTTGAAGAAGGCCTGCCATTCAGCCGAGACGGACGACGGATCCGTTTCGTAGCGTGCATAGAGCTGCTCGATATAGGCGGCGTTCGCGCCGTCCAGAAACGATGTGAGCTGGAATTGCTCGTTGGCCTCTTGCCTTGCCATGGGTTCTCGCGGACGTTTTGGTCCGCCTCCTGACTTAAGTTGGGATGCCGGGTTTTCCCGGTCGTTCATCATTGTCAGACGCATCCAGTGCGCCCTGCTTTTGGGTCCTTGCAGCGCCGTGCGTCGATCAGGACGCGCGAAGGGCGCTGTAACACTTTCAACCTGCTGCATGATCTTGTCCTTAAATCGATGCCGACCGAAGGACTTGTGCAGGCAGTGCGGTCATCGGGGCCGGCTTTGATGGCCGGCCCCGATGACGCAATTCTGAGGTCAGCCCTTGAGGACTTCGACCAGCGTCTTGCCGAGGCGAGCCGGCGATGGCGACACGCGGATGCCTGCCGATTCCATCGCAGCGATCTTGGATTCCGCATCGCCCTTGCCGCCGGAAACGACGGCACCGGCGTGACCCATGGTGCGGCCCTTCGGCGCGGTACGGCCCGCGATGAAGCCGGCCATCGGCTTCTTGCGACCCTTGTTGGCCTCGTCGATGAGGAACTGCGCCGCATCCTCTTCGGCCGAGCCGCCGATTTCGCCGATCATGATGATCGAGGTCGTGGCCTCGTCGGCGAGGAACATCTCGAGCACGTCGATGAACTCGGTGCCCTTGACCGGGTCGCCGCCGATGCCGACGGCCGTCGTCTGGCCGAGGCCTTCGTTGGAGGTCTGGAACACGGCTTCATAGGTCAGCGTACCGGAGCGCGAGACGATGCCAACCGAACCCTTGCGGAAGATCGAGCCCGGCATGATGCCGATCTTGCATTCTTCCGGCGTCAGGATACCGGGGCAGTTCGGGCCGAGCAGGCGCGACTTGGAGCGGTCGAGACGAGCCTTGACGCGCACCATGTCGGCAACCGGGATGCCTTCGGTAATGCAGGTGATGAACGGGATTTCCGCATCGATCGCCTCGATGATCGCGTCCGCGGCGCCTGCCGGCGGAACATAGATCACGGATGCGTCCGCACCGGTCTTCTCACGGCCTTCGGCAACCGACGCGAAGATCGGCAGGGTTTCGCCCTTGGAACCGGTCCAGGTTTCGCCACCCTTCTTCGGGTGAATGCCGCCGACCATCTGCGTGCCATAGTAGGCAAGCGCCTGTTCGGTATGGAAGGTGCCGGTCTTGCCGGTCAGGCCCTGAACGAGGACCTTGGTGTTCTTGTTAACGAGAATCGACATGAGGTCTGGTCCTTCAGTTAGCCGTTGATCGCGGCAACGATCTTCTTGGCAGCGTCGTCCAGATCGTCGGCGGCGGTGATCGCCAGGCCGGATTCGTTCAGGATCTTCTTGCCAAGCTCGACATTGGTGCCTTCGAGACGCACGACCAGCGGAACCTTGAGGCCGACTTCCTGCACGGCCGCAACGACACCTTCAGCGATGACATCGCACTTCATGATGCCGCCGAAGATGTTGACGAGGATACCCTCGACCTTCGGGTCGGCCGTGATGATCTTGAAGGCTGCCGCGACCTTCTCCTTGCCGGCGCCGCCGCCGACGTCGCAGAAGTTCGCCGGCTCCTTGCCGTAGAGCTTGATGATGTCCATCGTCGCCATGGCAAGACCCGCGCCGTTGACCATGCAGCCGATGTTGCCGTCGAGCGCCACATAGGCGAGGTCCCACTTGGAGGCCTCGATTTCCTTGGCGTCTTCTTCGGTTTCGTCGCGCAGCGCCTTGATGTCGTCGTGGCGGAACAGGGCGTTGCCGTCGAACGAGACCTTGGCATCGAGAACGCGCACGCGGCCGTTCTTCATGACGATCAGCGGGTTGATCTCAAGCAGGCTCATGTCCTTCTCGACAAAGGCCTTGTAGAGGATCGGGAAGAGCTTTTCGGCGTCGGCCTTGGCTTCGCCTTCGAGCTTCAGGGCCGAGGTGAGCTTGGCGAGATCAGCGGCGGTGACGCCAGCTTCCGGATTGATCGCGACGTTGACGATCTTTTCCGGCGTGTCGTGCGCAACAGCCTCGATGTCCATGCCGCCTTCCGTCGAAACGACGAAGGCAACCTGGCCGACCGAGCGGTCAACGAGCAGCGAAAGATAGAGTTCGCGATCGATGTCGGCGCCGTCCTCGATGTAGAGGCGGTTCACCTGCTTGCCGGCAGGGCCGGTCTGCGCCGTGACGAGCGTATTGCCGAGCATGTCCTTGGCATGAGCCTTGGCTTCATCGATCGAGAAAGCAAGACGAACGCCGCCCTTGGCGTCGGCGGAGAGTTCCTTGAACTTGCCTTTGCCGCGACCGCCGGCATGGATCTGGCTCTTGACGACGTAGAGCGGGCCCGGGAGCTTCTTGGCAGCCGCTTCTGCTTCGTCGGCGGAGAAGATCGCGACACCTTCCGCGACCGGCGCGCCGTAGCTCTTCAGGAGAGCCTTGGCCTGATATTCATGAATGTTCATGGTGTTTTTCCTGTCTGGAGCATTTTGCAGGCGGGGAAATACCCGCCCGCGAAAATGCGGCAAAAACAAAAGGTCGAGCGAATGCAGGCATCCGCTCAACGGGACGCGATTACTGCTTCAGGCTCGGCGCAATGCCGATGCAGGCTTCGCAAAGGCCGGCGACCGAAGCGACCGACTTGTCGAAAGCTTCCTTCTCGGCCTTGTTGAGGTCGATCTCGATGATGCGCTCGACGCCGCCGGCACCGATGACGGTGGGAACGCCGACATACATGTCCTTGACGCCGTACTGACCGGTCAGGTGTGCCGCGCAAGGCAGAACGCGCTTCTTGTCCTTGAGGTAGGCTTCAGCCATTTCGATCGCGGAGGCGGCCGGTGCGTAGTAGGCAGAGCCGGTCTTGAGCAGGCCGACGATTTCGGCGCCGCCGTCACGGGTGCGCTGGATGATTTCTTCGAGGCGTTCCTTGGTGACCCAGCCCATCTGGATGAGGTCGGTCAAAGGAATGCCGGCAACGGTCGAATAGCGGGCGAGCGGCACCATGGTGTCGCCGTGGCCGCCGAGAACGAAGGCGGTGACGTCCTGAACCGAAACGTTGAATTCCTGGGCGAGGAACAGGCGGAAGCGGGCGCTATCGAGAACGCCGGCCATGCCGACGACCTTGTTCTTCGGCAGGCCGGAGAACTTCTGCAGCGCCCAGACCATGGCGTCGAGCGGGTTGGTGATGCAGATCACGAAGGCGTTCGGGGCGTACTTCTTGATGCCCGCGCCAACCTGTTCCATGACCTTGAGGTTGATGCCGATCAGATCGTCGCGGCTCATGCCCGGCTTGCGGGCGACACCGGCGGTGACGATGCAGACATCGGCGCCTTCGATGGCGGAATAGTCGCTGGCACCCGTCAGGTTCACGTCGAAGCCTTCGACCGGGGAGGACTGGCCGATGTCGAGGCCCTTGCCCTGGGGGATGCCGTCGGCAATGTCGAAGAGGACGATGTCGCCCAGTTCCTTCAGGCCGGCGAGATGCGCCAGCGTGCCACCAATCATCCCTGAACCGATAAGTGCGATCTTGTTGCGCGCCATGAAAGTGCTTCCTTTGTGATCCCAAACTGATCGAGGCCTGAAACGCCGCAAACGCCAAACCTTCGCCGGAAGCCATTAAACGGCAATCGTTAAAATATCAATCGATACTTTTGGATGGAACAATTTCAATCGGTTAGATCATAAAATTCTTACGTAAACGTAAAAATTATCGTCATTCGCGCGTCACGAAACCGCAATATTTTCAGGATGTTCTGCCGCATATTCCGCGCTCTGCATCTCGATCAGCCGCGAAACGGTCCGGTCGAACTCGAAGCCTTCCGTGCCCTTCTTCAGCGTCAAAAGGTTCTGCGGTTCGGCAGCGGCCGAGGCAAAGAGGCGGGCGCCGTTGTCGTAGAGCGTGTCGACCAGCAGGATGAAGCGCTTGGTTTCGTTGCGCACATGCGGCCCGAGATGCGGCACGTGATCGACGAAGAGGGTGGAATAGCGCTCGAGGATCGCAAGATAGTCGGCAGCACCGAGCGGCTGCTGGCAAAGGTCGGTGAAGCTGAAACGGGCCGCCTTTCCGGCTGCTGCCGGCACCGGAATCTTGCGGCCCTTGCGCGGCACCTCGGCGGGCGCGACGGCGGCCCCTGCCGTTTGCCTGTTCCAGGCCTGCGCCATCGCCGCGTCGGCCTCGGGTCCGAGCGGTGAGATCCACACCGGGCTGCCGTCCGTCTTCATCAGGCGGTAGTCGGTATCGGTGTCGAGCGAGATGATCTCGGCATTCGCCTTCAGGAGATCGATGAACGGCAGGAAGAGCCCGCGATTGAGACCGTCGCGGTAGAGATTGTCAGGCGCCACATTGGAGGTTGCGATCAACACGCAGCCCTTGGCGAAGAGTTCGCTGAAAAGCCGGGCGAGGATCATCGCATCGGCAATGTCTGTCACCGTGAATTCGTCGAAGCAGAGGAGCCGCGCCTCGCCGAAGAGGTCGGAGGCAACCGGCGGAATGGGATCGGCCTGCTTCGTCTCGCCGTTCTTCAGCTTCTGGCGGTGCCTGTAGATCCGCTCATGCACGTCGGCCATGAACTCGTGAAAATGCGCCCGGCGCTTGCGCTGGATCGGCACCGCCTCGAAGAACATGTCCATCAGCATGGTCTTGCCGCGACCGACACCGCCATGGATGTAGAGCCCCTTGACCGGGGGATGATCCTTCTTGCGCGAGGCAAAGAGCCAGCCGAGCGCATTGGTCTTGCGCGATGGCCTGCTTGCCAGGAGCTCGGCCGAAAGATGATCGAATCGCCGGGCGATCGCGAACTGGGCCGGATCGCGTTTTCGCTCGCCGCTCTGAACGAGTGTTTCGAGCTTGCGGTAGATGCTGTCGTCAGGATTGAGCACGTCTCACCCGAGGTGGACCGGAAAACAAGAAGCCCGGCGATTAGCCGGGCTGGACCAGGTCATTAGCGGCTGAGGCTGACCGGCTGGCCGCCATTGGTGGAGCCGTCGAAGCGCGCATCGGCCGTCTTGTAAAGGCGAGCGATGGCGTTGCCGGTGCGGTCCTTGAGGACGACCTGCTTGCCGGCCACTTCCCAGGAACCCATAGCCGTCAGCTCGCCGGCGCAACCACGCGTGCCGCCGCGCGAACCGCTGCCGAGGTTGGTCAGCGTCAGGAACATGTCGCAGGAGCTGCCGGCGCTCGAAACGCGCCAGTTGCCGACCATCGATTCCTTGGTCACATCGAGCGCGTTGGTGGCTGCTGCTACCTGGGTACCAGGTTGAGCGGCACCGGCCATTGCCGTTCCCGCCGTCGGTGCAGCCGGGAATTGTGACGTGTTGCCGGTGGGATCAGGGAGTTGGTTCGACGAGACCGACGGTACGGGCTGGGCCTGGAGGGGAGCAGGTGAAGAATCCTGGGAGCTGAAGCCACCCATGGATGTCCGCTGGCATCCGGTCAGCGCAAGCACAACCGCCAGCCCCGCCGCCGCATGAATAACCCGCATATCTTTACTCCCGATGTGTTCCGCGAACCATGATGCAACGCGATAATATAGGCCGAAATACAGCAAATCCACCTGTCAAATCAAGGGACGACGATTCATGTCTACCTGTTGCAGGATTGAAACGTCTGCGCGAACGGGACAATGACGACTTCTGGCCCGGCAGCATGTTGCTTCAGGTGACCGAAATGACTGTCTTGCGCCGGCACAATCAACGATTGCCGGACGGACAAACAAGGCCGTTCGAGGAAGCTCCTTCACCCGGCGAAGAAAAAACGCAAACGGCGGGCACAGGGCCCGCCGCAACATGCGATAGCGCGTCGATTACCTCGGATCAGACCCGACGCTCGACCAGCATCTTCTTGATCTCGCCGATCGCCTTGGCCGGGTTGAGACCCTTCGGACAGGCCTGCGCGCAGTTCATGATCGTGTGGCAGCGATAGAGGCGGAACGGATCCTCGAGATTGTCGAGGCGCTCGCCGGTCGCTTCATCGCGGCTGTCGATCAGCCAGCGATAGGCCTGCAGCAGAACAGCCGGACCGAGGTAACGGTCGCCGTTCCACCAATAGCTCGGACAGGAGGTCGAGCAGCAGGCGCACAGGATACATTCGTAGAGGCCGTCGAGCTTCAGACGGTCCTCATGGCTCTGCTTCCATTCCTTGGCCGGCGTCGGCGTGACCGTCTTCAGCCAGGGCTCGATCGAGCGGTGCTGGGCATAGAAGTGGGTGAGATCCGGCACCAGGTCCTTGACCACGGGCATATGCGGCAGCGGATAGACCTTCACCGTGCCGTTGACCTCATCCATGCCCTTGGTGCAGGCAAGCGTGTTGGTGCCGTCGATGTTCATCGCGCAGGAGCCGCAGATGCCTTCGCGGCAGGAGCGGCGCAGCGTCAGTGTCGGATCGATCTTGTTCTTGATGTAGAGCAGACCGTCGAGCACCATCGGGCCGCAATCGTCGATATCGATATAGAAGGTATCGATGCGCGGATTGGCGCCGTCATCCGGGTTCCAGCGGTAGATGCGGTATTCGCGAACATTGGTCGCGCCTTCCGGCTTCGGCCAGACCTTGCCTTCGGTCATCTGCGAGTTCTTGGGGAGAGCGAGTTCAACCATGTGCCTAATTCCTCAAGATCAGTAGACGCGAGCCTTGGGCTCGATCTTTTTCGGATCGATGCCTTCGGCGATCAGGTCGGTATGAACAGGGCGATAGTCGAGCTTGACGTCGCCGGCCTCGTTGACCCAAGCGAGCGTGTGCTTGCGCCAGTTGACGTCGTCACGGCCGCCAAGCGCCCCGCCGGTATAGTCTTCGCGGGCGTGCGAGCCACGGCTCTCCTTGCGCGCTTCGGCGCCATAGATCGTGGTGATGGCGTTGGCCATCAGGTTCTGCAGTTCCAGCGTCTCGACGAGATCGGAGTTCCAGATCATCGACCGGTCCGTGACCTTGACGTCGGGCAGTTCCTTCCAGATCGCCGAGATGCGCTTGCAGCCCGATTCCAGCGATTCCTGCGTGCGGAACACGGCCGCATCTTCCTGCATGGCGCGCTGCATCTTTTCGCGCAGCACCGCCGTCGGCGTCGAGCCGTTGGCGAAACGCTGGGCGTCGAAGCGGGCCATGATCTTGTCGCAGGCGGCAACGTTGATCGCCGGGATCGCTTCGTTGCGGTCGATGACCTGGCCGGCGCGGATGGCGGCGGCGCGGCCGAAGACCACCAGGTCGATCAGCGAGTTGGAGCCGAGACGGTTGGCACCGTGCACCGAGGCGCAGCCGGCCTCGCCCACGGCCATCAGGCCGGGCGCGGTGCGCTCCGGGTTCTGGCTGTCGGCGTTCAAGACTTCGCCCCAGTAGTTGGTCGGCACGCCGCCCATGTTGTAATGCACGGTCGGCAGGACCGGGATCGGCTCGCGGGTCACATCGACGCCGGCGAAGATCTTTGCCGATTCCGAGATACCGGGCAGGCGTTCGTGCAGCACGGCCGGATCGAGATGGTCGAGATGCAGGAAGATGTGATCCTTGTTCTTGCCGACGCCGCGGCCTTCACGGATTTCCATCGTCATGCAGCGCGAAACGACGTCGCGCGAAGCAAGGTCCTTGGCCGACGGCGCATAGCGCTCCATGAAGCGCTCGCCTTCGGAGTTGACGAGATAGCCGCCTTCGCCGCGCGCACCCTCGGTGATCAGGCAGCCTGCGCCGTAGATGCCGGTCGGGTGGAACTGGACGAATTCCATGTCCTGCAGCGGCAGGCCGGCGCGTGCGATCATGCCGCCGCCGTCACCGGTGCAGGTATGAGCGGAGGTTGCCGAGAAGTAGGCGCGGCCGTAACCACCGGTCGCAAGCACCACCATCTTGGCGGAGAAGCGGTGGATGGTGCCGTCGTCGAGGTTCCAGGCGACGACGCCGGTGCAGCGGCCGTCGTCCGACATGATCAGGTCGAGCGCAAAATACTCGATGAAGAACTCGGCGTTGTTGCGCAGCGCCTGGCCATAGAGCGTGTGCAGGATGGCGTGACCGGTGCGGTCGGCGGCAGCGCAGGTGCGCTGCACCGGCGGGCCTTCGCCATAGTTCTGCATGTGGCCGCCGAACGGCCGCTGGTAGATCTTGCCTTCCTCGTTGCGCGAGAAGGGCACACCGTAGTGCTCGAGCTCATAGACCGCCTTCGGCGCTTCCATGGCGAGATACTGCATGGCGTCGACGTCGCCGAGCCAGTCGGAGCCCTTGACGGTGTCGTAGAGGTGCCACTGCCAGCTGTCCGGCGTCATGTTCTGCAGCGAGGCGGCGATGCCGCCCTGGGCGGCAACCGTGTGCGAGCGTGTCGGGAAGACCTTGGTGATGCAGGCCGTCTTCAGGCCCTGCTCCGCCATGCCCAGCGTGGCGCGCAGGCCGGCGCCGCCGGCGCCAACGACGACGACGTCGAAGGCGTGGTCGACATACTGGTAGGCCTTGCCGTTTGCAGCGGGTGAACTGTTCGATGCCATGACGAAATTACCCTGCAAAAGCGATCTTCAGGATGGCGAAAAGACAGAGCCCGCCAACCACGATCGCGAAAAATGTGTTGAGCATGAGAAGGGCGATCTTCGCGCCTTCACCGTGCACGTAATCCTCGATGATCACCTGCATGCCGAGCTTCATGTGGATCAGTCCCGAAAGCAGGACCAGGCCCATGACCACGGCGACGAAGGGGTTCGAAAGGGCCGAAACGACCTCCGCATGGGGAGCGCCGGCATAACGAACGAGGAAGATGACGAAGAAGATCAAGAGCGGAACGTTGGCGACTGCCGTGACGCGCTGGCGCCAGAAGTGGTCAGTGCCTTCCTTGGCGGAGCCGTAGCCGCGGACCTTGCTGAGAGGTGTGCGCATGTTCATGGTCCTGTCCCCTCAGTACCGCACGAGATAGCCGACCACCCAGATCAGCACGGTAAGCGCTACCGACCCGACGATCGTTGCCTTGGCCAGCTTGGTGGCGAAGTGCTTCTCGTAGCCGTAGCCGAGGTCCCACATGAAGTGGCGCAGGCCGCCGAGCATATGGTGCACCAGCGCCCAAGTGTAGCCGAAGAGCACCAGCTTGCCGAGAAGCGTGCCGAACAGCCAGCTGACCCAGTCGTAGTACGCTTCGCCGGACGCGGCGGCGATCAGCCACCAGGCAACGAGGATGGTGCCGAAGTAGAGCGCGCCGCCGGTAATGCGGTGCACAATGGACATCACCATTGTCGGGATAGGCTTATAGATTTGAAGATGCGGCGACAGCGGCCGGCTTCTTGTGACATCCGTCATCGGAACCTCACGGAAATGCCCGGATTCACGCCCAAAAAGTGGACGATTTTAGTCCGGTATCGCACCTGATTGTGCGCAATTCAGTCCTTCGGACCTTTAATCACCATATTGCTTAACGACAAGTGTGTTTGCAGTGCAAAATCAATTTAATCGATTAGACGAAAAGCGGCATTTTCAGGTCCGACCGAGACGTGGCGCCCAGTTAACGATACGGGCGAAAACCATAACCAAATCCGTGACTTTCCAGCGGAATTGCCCCAGAGTGCGGTTAACGATTTGTTAAGCGTTTTGCGGAGGACGGACAGAATGACTCTGTTGCGGGCATTCCATGCGACCAAAGTTCTAGCACTTGCGGGCCTGCTTGTCGCGACTGCCTGCCTGCCGGTGCGGGCGGGAGACTGGGGCGGGCCACGGGAAGTGCAGACGCGCACCCGACACATCAGGCTGTATTCGCATCGTTCCTTCAGTCGCCACGAGTTCGACCGCATGGGCTACGGCACAACGTACAGCCGCAATCGCCTGCCACGCAACCAGTGGGCCGCCGAGAACGGACCGCCAGAAGTCGAGACCCGGACCCGGCATATCCGCTTTCCCCGGTATCGTCCTTACGACAGGCAATATAGCGAACGCCTGCGCTATCGCGACGGCTGGGGGCGGGACCAGGCAGTGCGTAACATCTGGACATCAGGCGACCGCTATGATCATCGCCCGGATAGCTACGGCGGTGAACGGCTTGATATCTACGGCGGCGATGGCTTCCCGGACACGATCGGTAGCATCGGCACCTATGCCGGCGGCATTTCGGCCTATAGGGATCCCGGCAACGGCATCTACTTCAGCCAGGAGGGCAACTACAGCTACTATGACGACGGCCAGTTTACGCCGCCGCCGCAGGTGAAGCGCGCAAAGATCATCGTGATGTCGCCGAAAACGTTCAATCGCGCCTGCGCCTGGGAGCACGGCGTCTGCGTGATCCGGCGATAGCGGTGACGGCTCCCACCGAGGAGCCACCGGGCCTGCGCGCGGTCACACGCCCATGGCGCCGATGATGGCGCCCATCGCCGACAGCACCAGCAGCCAGTGCACGCCGTCGATCAGCGACAGGCTCCAGCCGAATCCCTGGTAGCGGTGATTGACGACCATGCTGGTTGCGACGAAACCGAGCCACAGGAAGAACGCGGAGACAATGCCGTTAAAAGCGGTGACCTGGGCCGGGCCGAGATGGCCGACGACACCGGCGACCATCGTCGCCATCACTAGTTCTGAGACAAAGGAAATCGCGAAAAGAACCGGCGACATCTGCGCCGTCGCGGGGTCGATGCGCGCCGCCTTCATCCAGGGTTTGCCGAGAACGCCGTAATAGCCGGCGCCAATGACGAAGGCCGCAATGGCGGCAATCAGCACCGCCAGATAGTTCATGCCCGCAAAAGCCATCTTCGTTCCCCTCATCCCCTTATCGTTTTTAGGAAGTTGGAAGCGAATGCGTTGCCGCTGTCAATCGGGCACGGAAGGAGCCGTTGATGCGCCGAACTGCCAGACCGTCGTGCGCTTGACCTCGCTGTCTTCAAGCGCCCTTGTGACCGGCACTTCGTAGGTCGCCAGCGCCGTCATCCTGTCGCGCGGACAATAGGAGCGGCCGGGATCGCCGACGATGACGGTCGCGCCGCCGGAGCTGAGCGCCGTAAACCAGGGCAGCAGGCGCTCGGCAAAGGACTTGTCGTAGAAGACGTCGCCGGCAAGGCAGAGGTCGGCGGCCAGATCGCGGCCGGTAATATCCTCTGCGGTGTAGGCAATATCGACGCCGTTCAGTTCGGCATTGAGCCGCACCGCCGTCTCGGCCCAGGGATCGATATCGGCCGCAAGAACAGAAGCCGCCCCCGCCTTCATCGCGGCGATGGCGACCAGCCCGGAGCCCGAGGCAAAGTCGACGACGCGTCGGCCGCGAACGACCTCCGGATGATCGATGATATAACGCGCGAGCCCCTGCCCGCCGGCCCAGGCAAAGGCCCAGAACGGCGGCGGCAGACCGATTTCCTCCAGCTCCTCCTCGGTTTTCAGCCAGAGCTCATGCGCTTCCGTCGCCAGATGCAGCCGGATTTCTGGCACATGCGGCGGCGACAGAACGTCGGTGTTGGCGCGGATGAAGCTTTCGGGATCGGTCTTCAAGAAACACTCCGAGCGTGATCCGAAATGCGGGAGCCGGTTTTCGGATAAATCACGCGGAAAAACAAAGCTACCGTGGCGGACTGTCGAACCCGGCCATGCGGCAGACCTCGATCCATTCGTCCTCGGTGACCGGCTGGACTGAAAGGCGCATGCTGGTGACCAGCGCCATGTTGGCGAGCTTGGGGTTATCCTTGATCTCCTTCAGCGTCACCGGGCGCGGCACGTCGCGAACAGCGCGAATGTCGACGCAGTCCCAGCGGGCATCGCCCTCGGCGGTCGAATCCGGATGCGAAAGCGCGCAGACCTCGGTGATGCCGACGATTTCAAGCCCTTCGTTCGAGTGGTAGAAGAAGCCCTTGTCGCCGATCTGCATCGCCCGCATGTTGTTGCGTGCGAGGTAGTTGCGCACGCCGGTCCATTCGGTGCCCTTCGCGCCGGCATCCTTCTGCATCTGCCAGGACCACTTGAAGGGCTCGGATTTGTAAAGCCAGAATGCCATCGCGCCTCAAGCCTCCGGGTTGTTGAAGACCCAGTTGAAGGCCTTGATTTCGACGTTGGAGAACAGGCCGGCCTTGGCGTAGGGATCGGCTTCGGCGATGGCGCGCGCATCGTCGATCGTCTCGGTCTTGACGATCACCAGGCTTCCGGTCGGCTTGCCGTCGTCGCCGAGGAAGGGGCCGGCCATCTTCAGAATGCCCTTGGCATTGAGGTCGTTGAGATAGGCGACGTGATCCGGACGCGTGTCCAGCCGAAGCTGCAGCGCGCCTGATTTGTCGGTGCATTGAAGTGCGAAGAGCATGCTTCCTCCTGACGAAGTCATTCCTGGGTGATCGGACGGGACATCAATTGTTCAAGGGCGGTGCGCACATCGAGCTTGCCGTCGATGATGGCGGCGACCGCCTCGGTGATCGGCATCTCGACGCCAAGATCGCGGGCGACGCGGGCGGCGACCGAGGCTGCAAAGGCCCCCTCGACGAGTTCGCCCTGGCGTCCGCTGCCGCGGCCATCCTTGCCGAGCGCAATGCCGAAGCGCAGGTTGCGCGACTGGTGGCTGGTTGCCGTCAGCACGAGATCGCCGAGCCCCGAGAGGCCGCGAACGGTATCGGCATCCCCGCCTTCGGCGACGACGAAGCGGGACATCTCCGCAAGGCCGCGCGAGATCAACGCCGCCCGGGCGCTGTCGCCCAAACCTGCGCCTTCGACGATGCCGCAAGCGATGGCAAGCACATTCTTCAGCGCGCCGCCAAGTTGCACGCCGATGCGGTCTTCTGAAGGGTAGAGACGGAAGGTCGGGCCTGACAGAGCCTCCGCAAGCAGCGTCGCCGTGTCGTTGTCGGCGGCAGCAACCACCATCGCCGTCGGCAGCCCCTTGGCGATGTCAGCTGCAAAGCCGGGGCCGGAGAGCACGCCGATGCCGTGGCCCGGCAATTCTTCCGCCAGCACGTCGGTCAAAAGCCGCCCCGTTGCCTGCTCCATGCCCTTAGCGCAGGTGACGATCGTCGCCGCGGCATTGATCGACGGACCGTATTGCCGCGCCGCATCGCGGTGTGCCTGCGATGGCATGACGAACAGCACGATCTCAGCGTCGCCAAGCACCGCAGCATCCGCGCTGTGCTTGAGCCCTGCCGGCAGGTCGATGCCCGGGAGCGACGGCTCGTTGCGGCCGGTCAGCCGGCATTCATCCGCGGTTTCCTCGCGCCGGGCGAGAAGGGTCACATCGCTGCCGTTAGCGGATGCGGCGACGGCCGCAAGCGCCGTGCCGAAGGCACCCGCTCCGACCACCACGATCTTCGGGTTGGTGTTCATATCCTGTCCATCATGCCCTGGCTGCTTTCCGTCATGCCTTGGCGCCGCGCTTGCCCGAACCAAGCAAGGTCTGCGCCTTTTGGTCGAGCGGCCAGCGCGAGCGCGGCGCGACATCGAGACCATCCGCCGGCAAACCGGCGGCAAACCGTTCGGCACCCGCCCAGGCGATCATCGCGGCATTGTCGGTACAAAGCGCAAGCGGCGGCGCGATGAAATCGAAGCCGTTCTTGTTGCAGAGTTCCTGGAGCGTTGTCCTGAGCACCTGGTTGGCGGCAACGCCGCCGGCAACGACCAGCGCCGGCCTTTCCACGGACGCGTGATCCGTCTTGAACCGCTTCAACCCGCGCCCGATCCGATCCTTGAGCGTGCGCGAGATCGCGCGCTGGAAGGAGGCGCAGATGTCGGCAATATCCTGGTCCGTCACCGGCTCCAGCGACTGCGCCGCCTGGCGCACCGCCGTCTTCAGCCCGGAGAATGAGAAATCGAGCCGGGCATCGCCGACCAACGGGCGCGGAAAATCGAAACGCTCGCCATTGCCATTGCGGGCGGCACGCTCGACGGCCGGCCCCCCGGGATAGGGAAGACCGAGCAGCTTGGCCGTCTTGTCGAAGGCCTCGCCGAGCGCATCGTCGATCGTCGTGCCCCAGCGCTCGTAGTCGCCGACGCCCTTGACCAGGATCAGCTGCGTGTGGCCGCCGGAAACGAGCAGCATCAGATAGGGAAAACTCAGACCATCGGTGAGCCGCGCGGTCAGCGCGTGACCTTCCAGGTGATTGACGGCATAGAGCGGCTTGCCGGTTGCCCGCGCGATCGCCTTGCCCGTCATCAGTCCGACGATGAGGCCGCCAATCAGACCGGGACCACTTGTCGCAGCAATCGCATCGATGTCGTTGAGCGTCACGCCGGCCCGCAGCAGCGCCTCCTCGATCAGGGTGTCGAGCGCTTCGACATGGGCGCGCGCGGCAATCTCCGGAACCACGCCGCCATAGGCGCTATGCTCTTCCAGCTGGCTCAGGACGACGTCGCCGAGGATGCTTCCCCTGCCGTTTTCGTCGCGCAGCACGACGGAAGCCGCGGTTTCGTCGCAGCTTGTTTCTATGCCGAGGATGCGCATGGGCGGAGACATCAGGAACTACTCAAAGATTGCGGTCGCACCGAAAGGTGGGTACACGGAACTCCGGTAACAATGGATAGCCTTTGATGCAAACAAAACCTTTCCGGATCGGCACGCGTGGCAGCCCACTGGCGCTCGCTCAAGCCCATGAAACGCGCGATCGCCTCGCGGCCGTGCATGGTCTGTCGCCGGAAATGTTCGAGGTTGTCATCCTTTCCACCAAGGGCGACCGCATCACCGATCGGTCGCTGGCCGAGATCGGCGGCAAGGGCCTGTTCACCGAGGAAATCGAGCAGCAGCTCCTGTCGGGCGAACTCGATTTCGCCGTGCATTCCTCGAAGGACATGCCGACCAAGCTTCCAGATGGCCTGTTTCTTTCCGCCTTCCTGCCGCGCGAGGACATTCGCGACGCCTTCATCGGCCGCACCGCACCCAGGCTCCTGGAATTGCCCGAAGGCGCGACTGTCGGCTCGTCGTCGCTGCGCCGGCAGGCGCTGATCCGGAGGCTCAGGCCCGACATCAACGTCATCACCTATCGCGGCCAGGTCGAGACGCGGCTGCGCAAGCTCGCCGAAGGCCAGGTCGATGCGACGCTGCTTGCCTATGCCGGCCTGAAGCGGCTCGGCATGGCCGACGTGCCGACAGAACTGCTCGACCCGGAAGAGTTTCCGCCGGCACCGGCGCAGGGCGCGATTTGTATCGAGAGCAGGATCGGCGACAAACGCGTCAACGACCTGCTCGCCGCCATCGACGATAGCAGAACCCATGAGGCGGTCGCCTGCGAACGCGGCTTCCTTGCGACGCTCGACGGCTCCTGTCGAACGCCTATCGCCGGCCTGGCGGTCTCGGACGGCACGCATCTGCGTTTTTCCGGCATGATCCTGACGCCGGATGGCAGCACCCATCACCGCATCACGGTCGAAGGCAAGGCTGCCGATGCCGAAGCCCTCGGGCAAAAGGCCGGCGAAGATATCCGCGCGCAGGCGGGACCGGGCTTCTTCTCGAGCTGGACTTGAGCCATGCGGCTGCTCGTGACCCGGCCGCAGCCCGCCGCCGAGGCTACGGCCCGCCGTCTGGAAGTCATGGGTCATCAGCCGCTGCTGTTGCCGCTGGCGCGGGCGGAACATTTGCCAGAGGCGGCACGGAAAGCACTCGAAAGACCACATGCCGCAGTCGCGCTGACCAGTGCCGAAGCCGTACGGGCGTTGGGCGAACTTGGCGCCGATCTGGAGCCCTATAAAGCGGAACCCTGCTTCTGCGTCGGCGAAGCGACGGCCCGGGCGGCGCGCGATCTCGGCTTTACCTCGCTCCACACGGGAGAGGGAACCGGCAGGAGCCTTGCCGAAACGATCGCCGCCACGCTTTCTGCATCGCGGGCGCCCCTCCTCTATCTCGCAGGTTCCCCCCGCTCCGACGGACTTGAAGCCACGCTACGGCAGCTTCGCATCGAGCATGTCACGGTCGAATGCTACCGGATGCAGCCGATCGCCCATCCGCCCGACATATTGGCGCGCCTGATATCGGCCGGCCGGCCGGACGCGGTGCTGCTCTATTCCCACGACACCGCGCGACGCTTCGCCGCGCTGCTTGTCGAAGCCGGCCTCAAGACCGCCGCTTTCTCTCCGCGCTATCTCTGCCTCAGCGCCGCCGTTGCCGGAGCGCTCCCGGATGGAGCCTCAGTCGAGGTCGCAGCAAGACCAGACGAAGAAAGCCTTTTCAGCCTTCTCTAATGCTATTTCGATCAAAAACGGAAGCAAGGGGGCTTTCCCTCACCGGCCAGCCTGACTAGGTTTGTTGCAAGAACCGACAGGCAACAACGGTAAGAGGTCACCATGGTATCGGAAAACCCGCCGCGCCGCTCGAAAGCCGAGAAAGAGCCGCTGACGATCGACCTTGAAGCGGAAAAGACCGTGACGGAAAATGCCGAAACGACGGCAAACCCCGCGGCAACCGCCGATGAACCGACCGAAATCCCCGAAGCCGATGGCGCAGCGGAAGCCCGCGTCGAAGAGGAAATCGAGGAGCAGCGCGCCGATGCGGCAGCCGCCGCCTTCAACGAGGAGCCGCCGCATTTAAGCCGTGAGCCTGAAGCAAGCCCCGTACAAAAGCCGCCGTCCAATTCCGGTTCACTGGCAGCCGGGATCCTCGGCGGCCTGGTGACGCTGCTCGGCTTCGGCGTGCTGCAATATGCCGGCTATGTGCCGGGGCTCGGCCCCGACCGCGGCACGTCTTCCACAGAGCTGACGCTTTCGAGCGAGATCCAGGCCCTGCGCGATCAGGTGGCCGGCATACAGGCGCCAACCACAACCGTCGACATTGCACCGCTCGAGAACCGCCTCGCCGCATTGGAACAGACGGCAGCACAACCGGGCGCCGGCGGAGTGGCGACCGGCGAGATGACGGCACTCAAGGCCGAAGTGACGAACCTCACCAAGGAGATCGCCGCGCTGAAATCAGGCCTTGCCGAAGCGCAGCAATCGGCAACGACGGCCAGAGCCGAACTGGCAAGCCGCATCGATTCCGCCGAACAGAAACTCAACGAACCCGCCAACGATATCCAGGTTGCCAAGGCCGTCGCCGTCACCGCGCTTAAGACCGCGATCGATCGTGGCGGGCCGTTCCTGGCTGAACTCGATGCGCTTCGCAGCATCGCCCCTGATGAAACGGCCGTCACCGCCCTCGCTCAGGATGCGACGACGGGCGTGGCAACGCGCGCCGACCTTCGCCGGGATTTTGCAACCACATCCAATACCATGCTCGACGCGCTTAATCAGCCGGACCCGAACGAGGGCATCTTCGATCGCCTCGTCTCCAGCGCCATGTCGGGCATTCGCGTGCGTCCCGTCGGCAGCGTCGAAGGCGACACGCCGGAGGCCGTCGTCGCCCGCATCGAGGACAAGCTCAACAACGGCGATCTTAAGGGCGCGGCATTGGAATGGGACGGTCTTCCGGCTGCGGCCAAGACCGCCGGTGAACCGTTCAAGGTCAAGCTTGACCAGCGTCTCCGGGTCGAAGGCATCATCGATGCGGCGGTCGCGGCAACGATGAACAAGTCCACCACCCAGGGCTGAGGAAGACAGACATGATCCGCATTTTGATCTTCATCCTGATCGTTCTGGGTCTCGGCCTCGGCTTCGCGTGGCTCGCGGATCGGCCGGGCGAACTGTCGCTCGTCTGGCAGGGCCAGCTCATCGAAATGAGCCTGATGCGCGCGGCATCGCTGCTGATCTCGCTGGTCGCCGCCGTGCTGATCGCCATCTGGCTGGTGCGCACCATCTGGCTGTCGCCACACACCGTCACCCGCTATTTCCGCGCCCGAAAGCGCGACAGGGGCTACCAGGCACTGTCGACTGGCCTGATCGCCGCCGGCGCCGGCGACGCCAACCAGGCGCGCAAGATGACCGCCCGCACCCGCGGCCTGATCAGCGCCGATCAGGAACCGCTGATCCACCTGCTCGAAGCCCAGACGTTCCTGATCGAAGGCAAATACGACGACGCGCGCAAGAAGTTCGAACTGATGGCCGACGATCCGGAAACGCGCGAACTCGGCCTGCGCGGTCTCTATCTCGAAGCCAAACGCCTCGGCGCACACGAGGCGGCGCGTCAATATGCCGAGCGGGCAGCCGAAAAAGCGCCGCACCTGCCCTGGGCGACACTGGCAACGCTCGACAGCCAGAGCCAGGCCGGACAATGGGATGACGCACTGCGCTTGCTCGACCAGAGCAGGACAGCCCATGTGCTTGAGCGCAAGGAGGCCGACCGCAAGAAGGCCGTGCTTCTGACCGCCCGCGCCATGACGCGCCTCGACGGCGATGCCAAGGCGGCCCGCGACGACGCGCTTGCAGCACTCAAGCTCGACGAAAATCTGGTGCCCGCCGCACAGGTGGCGGCAAAGGCGCTGTTTCGCGAGGACAACCTGCGCAAGGGAGCATCGATCCTCGAAAAGGCCTGGAAACATGAGCCGCATCCCGATGTCGCCCGCCTCTACGTGCGGGCACGCGGCGGCGACACGGCGGTCGACCGGCTGAAGCGGGCGAGAAAACTCGAATCGCTGCGCCCGAACAACGCGGTGGCCATGGCAGCCGTCGCCGAAGCAGCACTCGAGGCGCGCGAGCTTCTGCTTGCCCGCACCAAGGCGGAGGCCGCAGCCCGGCTGGAGCCGACCGAAAGCATCTTTCTGCTGCTTGCAGATATCGAGGAGGCCGACACCGGGGACGAGGGTCGCATCCGCCACTGGATGGCCCAGGCCCTGAAGAGCCCGCGCGATCCGGCCTGGACGGCCGACGGCGTGACTTCCCCGACCTGGCTACCGGTCTCGCCGGTCAGCGGACGGCTCGACGCCTTCGAATGGAAGGCACCGGCCCTGCAACTGGCCGCACAGGTCGAGGATGGCCACCTGAGCGCCGATGAAGCGATCCGCAGCCTGCCCCCTGTCATGGCTGAGCACCATCCCGTAGGCCACGGCACGGCTCCGGCCAAACCGGTCGTCGATACGCCCGTGATCATCGAAGCCGCAGCCGAGACGCCGCGCGAGCGCGCCGAGCCGATCAAGGTGGTGGAAACGAAAAGACCTGCCCCGATCGTCGAGAGGACACGCGAGAAGGACGGCGCCTCCAATGGCGAGCCGGTCGCCGACCCGTTCTTCGGCCGTCCTCCGGATGATCCCGGCGTGCGGGAACCGGCTGTCGGCAAAAAAGTGTCGGAAAAGACCACTTTCCGATTGTTCTGAGTTTTGAGGGGCTGTGGGCGAAAACATGTTTGAACGCTTCCGGACGTTTCTTGAGGGCCTGACCGGCCCGACGACGCGGATCGAGAGGGGTGATCCGCGCGTGGCGGTCATCGCGCTCTGCATTCAGGTGATGGAGGCGGACGGCAAGATCCTCGCCTCCGAGCAGCGCAAGATGCGCGCCATCATCAAGCAGCACTATGAACTCGACGATGCAGCACTCGACGCGCTTGTCGAAGCCGGCAAGTCCGCCGAAAGCGAGGCCATCGACTTCTATCAGTTCACCGCCGAAGTGAAGCGCCACCTCTCCGAAGAGCAGCGCATCGAATTGATCGGCATGCTCTGGGAGGTCGTCTACGCCGATGGCGAGCGCAGCGAGATGGAAGATCACGTGATCTGGCGGATCGCCGATCTACTCGGCGTCTCCGGGCGGGACCGGGTTTTGAAGCGACGGGAGGTCGCGGCCAGGATCGATGCGGCGGAAGAAGGCGAACCGCAACAGGAAAGCTGAAATGCCGATAGCCGCCGAGACCGACAGGAAGCCCATCCTCATCGTCCTGCACCAGGAGCGATCGAGCGCCGGCCGTGTTGGCCAGATCCTCGCGCAGAAGGGTTTTTCCCTCGACATCCGTCGTCCGGCGCTTGGCGACGAGCTGCCACCGACGCTCGAGCACCACGGCGGCACGATCATCTTCGGCGGGCCGATGAGCGCCAATGACGAGGAGGATTTCGTCCGCCGCGAGATCGACTGGCTATCGGTGCCGCTCAAGGAAAACAAGCCCTATCTCGGCATCTGCCTGGGCGCGCAGATGCTGGCGCGCAACCTTGGCGGCAAGGTCGCGCCGCATCATGAAGGCATGACGGAAATCGGCTGGTACCCGCTGGTCGCCACCGACGCCGGGCGGGCACTGATGGACTGGCCTGACATGGTCTATCACTTCCATCGCGAGGGGTTCGATCTGCCTGCAGGTGCCGAGTTGCTGGCAACCGGCGAAACCTATCCGAACCAGGCCTTCCGCTATGGCGAAAACGCCTGGGGCATCCAGTTCCATGGCGAGCTGACGCGCGCGATGATGCATCGATGGGTGGTGCACGGCGCGCACCGCTTCGAACTGCCCGGCGCCCAGATGGGCAAGGCCCATCTCGACGGGCGCATGCAGCACGATGCGCCGTTGCGCACCTGGATGGAAAATTTCCTCGATCTCATTTTCGTGCAGGCGGGCTCCAGGCAGGCGGCCTGACGCCAAGCTTTGCAGCTCGAACCCGCGCATTTCCTGGAAAGGCTCTAACGATGATGCTCCGGCACGTCGAGCGTGTCGATCTTGCGCAACTGCGGGAAGCCGAGCGCCCAGAGCGCTGACACCAGCAACGTGCCTGCGCCGCCGAAAGCGACGGCAAAGATTGCGCCAAAGCCGGATGCCATCATGCCGGCCCGGAACTCGCCGAGCTCGTTGGAGGCGCCGACGAACACCATGTTGACGGCATTGACGCGGCCGCGCAGCTCGTCCGGCGTCCACAGCGTGATCAGGATCTCGCGTACATAGACCGAAATCATGTCGGCAGCGCCCATGACCACCAGTGCAGCGATCGATATCCATGGCGTTGCCGACAGGCCGAAGACGACGGTGCCGAGGCCGAAGAGCGCGACGCCGGTGAACATGTAAAAGCCGGCGCGGTGGCGAATGGGGTGGGCGGCAAGCCACACCGCCATGCCGACGGCGCCAACGCCGGGGGCGGCGCGCAGCAAGCCTAGGCCCCATGGGCCAAGATCAAGGATATCGCGGGCAAAGACCGGCATCAGCGCGACAGCGCCGCCGAGCAGCACCGCGAACAGATCGAGCGAGATCGCACCGAGCACCACCTTCTCCGCCTTGATATAGCGGAAACCGGCTGTGATCGTTTCCCAGCTGTGAACCGGTGCCTTGGAGCGCGCCGCCGGCTTGGGGATGGCAAACACCATCAGCGCCGCGGCGGCGAAGAAGCAGACGCCGACGGCATAGGGCGCAACGGAGCCGAAGCCATAGATCAGGCCGCCTGCAACCGGACCGACGATCATCGCCGTCTGCCACGAGGTCGAATTCCAGGCGATCGCATTGGGTAGATCTTCGGGCGGGACGAGATTGGGTGCCAGCGACTGCGAGGCGGGGGCGAGAAACGCCCGCTCGATGCCGAAGACGACCAGGATCGCATAAACAGGCCAGGGCGAGAAAAGCCCCGTGACCGTCAACGTGAGCAGCGCCACGGCACACAGCGTGCTGACGGCCATGCAGATGCCCATGATCATGCGCCGGTTATAGCGATCGGCAACTGACCCCGTGACCAGAATCAGCACCAGCGACGGCAGGAACTGGAAGAGCCCGATAAGCCCGAGGTCGAACGGATCGCGCGTCAGGTCGTAGATCTGCCAACCGACCGCGACTGAAATGATCTGAATGGCAAAGTAGGCAAGGAAGCGCGAGAAGAAATAGCGGCGATAACCGACATGCCCGAAGGCGGCAAAACGGTGGGTGGTATGAACGGCAGACATAGGGGAAACGCTCCTCGATGGTACCGATCTTTGTCCGATCCGCATTAAACATGATCGCGCACGGTAAATCGGCGTACTTGCTCGTTTAGGTCTCAATGTCTACATGTCTGTCAATAACGATTTGGAGACCGGCATGATTGCTGTCATCGGCACCTTGAACTTTATTATCAACATCGCGTGGTTTCTGATCATCGCGTCAGCCATCTTTTCGTGGCTCTATGCGTTCAACGTCATCAACGTGAACAACCAGGCGATCAACATGATCGGCCGCTCGCTCTACCAGCTGACCGAGCCGCTCTATCGTCCGATCCGCCGGGTCCTGCCCAATATGGGCGGCGTCGACCTTTCGCCGCTGGTCGTGCTGGTGATCCTCTATTTCATCCAGCTTTTCCTGAACACGACGATCGCGCCGGCGCTCCTGCGCTGATCCATTGACGCAGCAAGCGTTCACCGCCCACGGAGATCACGTGCGCGTCACCGTTCGACTGACACCGAACGGCGGACGCGACGGGATCGATGGGGTGGAGAGCGGCGCCGACGGGCAGGACCATCTCAAGGTCCGCGTGCGCGCCATTCCGGAAAAGGGCAAGGCCAACCAGGCCCTGATCGCCGTCCTCGCCAAAGAGATCGGCGTCGCCAAGAACCGCATTTCCTTCATCTCAGGCGAAACGCAGCGCAAAAAAATCCTCCGGATCGACGCCGACCCGGAGGATGTTTTGAAACGGCTTGCCGAACTGGTCGGCAAATAGCCAGATGCTTACTTCTTTTCGCCCTTGGCGCGCTCGACCGCTTCCTTGATCAGTTGCTTGGCGACGGAGGCATCCTTCCAGCCGAAAATCTTGACCCACTTGCCGGGCTCCAGATCTTTGTAGTGCTCGAAGAAGTGCTCGATCTGCTTGAGCGTGATTTCCGGCAGGTCGGTGTATTCATGCACCTTGTCGTAGCGCTGCGTCAGGTGACCCGACGGAACCGCGATGATCTTTTCGTCCTGGCCGGAATTGTCTTCCATCATCATCACGCCGATCGGGCGGACGTTGATGACGCAGCCCGGAACGAGCGGACGGGTGTTGCAGATCAGAACGTCGATCGGATCGCCATCATCGGAAAGCGTGTGCGGCACGAAGCCGTAGTTCCCCGGATAGGTCATCGGCGTGTAGAGGAAACGGTCGACGACGAGCGTGCCGGCTTCCTTGTCCATCTCGTACTTGATCGGATGGCCGCCAACAGGAACTTCAACGATGACGTTGACATCTTCCGGTGGATTCTTTCCGATGGAAATCGCATCGATACGCATGGAATACTCCCAGGGTCGGTTGAGAAATTTGCCCGTCGGATAAAGGGAAACATGCCGCGATGCAACATAACTTTCGTCCGGAGTGCAGATTCACCTTGCCAACCCGCCGTGACCTGAAGTTGATTGCATCAGAGGATTTCTCGTAAGGAGGGATTTTGGATGACCGCAAAGGCCGCATGTTTCCTTGCTGCAGCACTTGCCGCCACGCCGGTTCTGGCCAACGACAGCGTCTATTCGGATGTCAGCCGCGACAAGTGCACTATTGTGGAGGAAGTCGAAGGCATCTTCATGTCGATGACCTGTCCTGGCCCTGACGGCTACCCCGCCCACTTCAAGGAATCCGATATCCGGCAAAGCTTCTTCTTCGGGCATCTGAATGCGCGATACCTGAAGGAAGGTTTCGAAACCTTCGGCCCCTTCAACCACGCCGGCACGATGGTGGAGTGGCGCCTGAACAAGGACAAGGTGCCGGTATCGGCCATCCTGCGCTGGGTGATCGAGAACGGCGATCCGAAAACCGGCGAAGGCAACTCGGCCTATGACGGCCAGGTCCTGGTGATCTCAAAGGTTGCGCAGAAGGAAGACGGGATCGGCTGCGTCGCCGGCTATGTCGATGCACTCGCCAATCCGGATCCGAACACGCTCGCCCGCAAGATCGCCGACGACATTGCCCCGGGGTTCCGGTGCGGTATCGACGAAGCAGCCTACCATGGCAAGCGCGGTGAGAAGGCGAGCGGGTCGCGTCACCAATTGCCTACCGCGCCGCGCGTCAAATAGGAGGCGCAAAGGACGCTGTAGCGCTTTAAATTTGCTGCATAATTTTGTCCTTAAATCGGATCCGATTTAAGGAATTATGCAGGAGGTGACATCGAGGTCAGACGCAAGCAGGCGTCAGTTCCAGGCAAAGCCGATCTTCTTGAGGTGCTTGTCGCCGAAATCTTCCATGCCCTCGGCGATATCGCTGCCGCCAGCCCCCTGGAAGAACTGATAGGCGTTATCGCTGTCTTCGAGGCACCAGACGACCAGTCCCCTGCAGCCGAGCGACCGCAGCAGGCTCTTGGCTTCGCCGAAGAGAACCCGTCCAAGGCCGATGCCCTGATATTCCGGCCGCAGGTAGATCTCGTAGATTTCGCCTTCCTGCGGCAGCGCCTTGGCGCGGCTGAGGCCGAGGGTCGCATAGCCGGCAATCGTTCCGGCCACGTCGACGACCAGCAAGGTCGCCGGACCCCGCGTCGCCTTGCGCCACCAGACCTCGTCTCGACGATTGACCATCTGGACCAGGGGGCGGTGCGGAATGATGCCGCCATAGGCTTGTAGCCACGAAACGCGATGCACGTCGGCAATCGCCGACGCCTCTTGCGGTTCTCCAGGCCTGACCTCGATCGAAACAGTCTTCATGACTCACGACTCTAAACGCACACAGGGCGAACAGGAATCCCACCCGGGGGCCGCGTCGCGTTAACCCACAGGCAACTTTAACGGCATCCCATGGAAGGTTAACGCCTTTTTAACTTTATCCGCAAGCCGCCCCCCGCTGGCACACACAGCAAAAAACCCCGGATTGCTCCGGGGTTTCGCTAATCGCTCGCTTTTGTCGGTGGGCGCTTAAGCGGCGCCAGCCGTACGCGACTTCTCGAAGCGCTTACGGTCGTTCGAGTCGAGGTACATCTTGCGCAGACGGATCGACTTCGGCGTGACTTCGACCAGCTCGTCGTCCTGGATCCAGGACAGCGCGCGCTCGAGCGTCATGCGGATCGGCGGCGTCAGCTTGACGGCTTCGTCCTTGCCGGATGCACGCATGTTGGTGAGCTTCTTGCCCTTCAACACGTTGACTTCCAGGTCGTTGTCGCGCGTGTGGATGCCGATGATCATGCCGGCATAGACCTTCTCGCCGGCTTCGATGATCATCGGGCCGCGGTCTTCCAGGTTGAACATGGCGTAGGCGACCGATTCGCCGGCGTCGTTGGAGAGCAGCACGCCGTTGACGCGGCCGCCGATCTCACCCTTGTACTGCTGGTAGGCGTGGAACAGACGGTTCATGACCGCTGTGCCGCGCGTATCCGTCAGCAGTTCCGACTGGTAGCCGATCAGGCCACGGGTCGGTGCGAAGAACACCAGCCGGACGCGATTGCCGCCGGACGGACGAAGCTCGACCATCTCGGCCTTGCGTTCGGACATCTTCTGAACGACGACGCCGGAATGCTCTTCGTCGACGTCGATGACCACTTCTTCGATCGGCTCGAGCAGCTGGCCGTTCTCATCCTTGTGCATGACGACGCGCGGACGCGAGACGGCGAGTTCGAAACCTTCGCGGCGCATGGTTTCGATCAGAACCGCGAGCTGCAATTCGCCACGACCGGAGACGAAGAACGAATCCTTCTCGGAGGATTCCTCGATCTTCAGCGCGACGTTGCCTTCGGCTTCCTTGAACAGACGGTCGCGGATGACGCGGCTCGTCACCTTGTCGCCTTCGGTGCCGGCAAGCGGGCTGTCGTTGACGATGAAGGACATGGTGACGGTTGGCGGGTCGATCGGCTGTGCGGTCAGCGCTTCGGAGACCGACGGGTCGCAGAAGGTGTCGGCGACGGTGCCCTTGGTCAGGCCGGCGATCGCGACGATGTCGCCTGCATGGGCTTCTTCGATCGGCTGACGCTCGATGCCGCGGAATGCGAGGATCTTCGAGATACGGCCGTTTTCAAGCAGCTTGCCGTCCTGGCCGAGAACCTTGACCGGCTGGTTCGGCTTCAGCGAACCCGAATGGATGCGGCCGGTGATGATACGGCCGAGGAAGGGGTTTGCTTCCAGGATCGTGCCGATCATGCGGAACGGGCCCTCGCCGACCGTCGGCTCGGGAACGTGCTTGAGCACGAGGTCGAGAAGCGGTGCCATGCCCTGGTCCTTCGGGCCTTCAGGCGCAACGTTCATCCAGCCTTCACGACCCGAACCGTAGAGGATCGGGAAGTCGAGCTGCTCGTCGGTGGCGTCGAGGTTCGCAAAGAGGTCGAAGACTTCGTTGATGACTTCTTCGTGGCGTCCATCAGGACGGTCGATCTTGTTGATCGCGACGATCGGCTTCAGGCCGACCTTCAGCGCCTTGCCGACGACGAACTTCGTCTGCGGCATCGGGCCTTCGGAGGCGTCGACGAGAACGATGGCGCCGTCCACCATCGACAGGATGCGTTCGACTTCACCGCCGAAGTCGGCGTGGCCGGGGGTGTCGACGATGTTGATGCGCACACCCTTCCACTCGACCGACGTCGCCTTGGCAAGAATGGTGATGCCGCGCTCTTTTTCGATGTCGTTGGAGTCCATGACGCGTTCGGCAACGCGCTGGTTTTCGCGGAACGAGCCCGACTGCTTCAGAAGCTCGTCGACAAGGGTCGTTTTCCCATGGTCGACGTGCGCGATAATCGCGATGTTACGAATGCTCATTTTTCGTCTCGGAAGGTTTAGGGCACGCCCCAATGGGCCACGCCGCTTTTTCAATGGTCGGGCTCATACAGGTTTTTTTGCGATTGCGAAAGGGGGGCGCGCGCAAGAGCCCGGCTCCGAAGTCCCGACAGGCCATGGGTTTGCAACCGGAAAGGGTCGCGCCAACCGGGTTTGGAAAGGGTTCAACCAAAGCCAAAACGCTCATGCGACGGCGGCCGGGTCGAGCGTCACGCGCCACAATTCCTGGTCCTGCCGATCCATCAGCCGCACGGTCATCTGCTTGGTCTGGCCGTTGATATCGACGATGCCGAAGAACTGCAGCCCGGCTGATGGAGGCAGGTTGCTGTCCACACCTCCACCGGACGCCTTGATGAAGCGCACGTCCGGGCCGAACGTCATGTCCAGCTCCTTCGGACCATAGGTACCGGAATGCAAGGGACCGGAAACGAACTCCCAGAATGGCAGGAAATCCTTGAAGGCCGCCCGCGACGGATCGTAGTGATGCGCGGCCGTATAATGCACATCCGCCGTCAGCCACACGAGGTTGTCGATGGCATTGTCCCTGATGAAGCGGAGCAGCTCGGCAAACTCGGTTTCGCGACCCGTCGGTGGACCATTGTCGCCATTGGCGATTGCATCGGAACCACGCCGGTTGGCATAATCGTCCCAGACGACGAGACCAACAGGCATATCGCAGGCGATCACCTTCCAGACGGCGCGCGACGCGGCAAGCTCCCGCTTCAGCCAGTCCGCCTGGCGCCAGCCGAACAGGCCACCATCACCCTCCCCCTGGTTGGGGCCGCGATAGGACCGAAGGTCGACGAAGAAGACATCGAGCAGCGGACCGTAGGCAATCTTGCGGAAGATGCGGCCGGGCTGCGTCGGCGGCGTGCGGACCGGCGTCATCTCGTTAAAAGCGCGCCCCGCGCGCGCGGCGTAGACCGCAACGTCCTTTTCCGGATAGCGCGGATCGTCGCTGAGGTCTGTCGAGGCCGACCAGTTGTTCAGGACCTCGTGATCGTCCCACTGATAGAAGGTCGGGCAGACGGCGTTGAGTTCACGCACATGGTTGTCGAGCAGATTATACTTCCACTGGCCGCGATATTCCTCGAGCGTGCGCGCCACATCGCGCTTCTCATGCGTCACCACCCGGTTCTTCCAGATGCCGCCGTCGCGCAAGGCTATCTCGTCGGGAATGGGATTGTCGGCGTAGATCGTGTCGCCGGAATGGATGAAGAAGTCCGGCTCGTGCAGGCGCATGGTCGAATAGGTCTTCATGCCGACATCGTCGATGCCCCAACCCTGGCCGGCCGTGTCGCCGGACCAGACGAAGCGGACCGAGCGCTTGCGCAACGGCGCGGTGCGAAACCGCCCGACGACCGGCTCGGACACCCGGTTGATGTCGTAAAGATCGGTCGCGGTGAACCGATAGAAGATGTCCTGGTCCGGAAGCAGATCCTCCAGCGCGCATTTGACCGCACAATCCGTCTGCGGTGTTGCGGTGAGTTCGGCGAGACGAACCGGATTGGAAAAGCTTTCGGTCGTCGAATAGTCGAGCGTCACCCGCGACGGCCTGTCGACCCGCGTCCACACCATGCCGGAACTCGTGTCGACATCGCCCGACTGCACCCCGTGGATGAATTCCGGACGGCCGTAGCCGCGGGCATAGAACGGTGTTGCAAGACCGGAGGACGCAACGAGGCCGGCAGCACCGGCAGACAGAAGGAAGGAACGGCGGGACAGCGTGGTGAGGATTTCGGCCAAACAAGCCTCCGGTTCGAGCCCTGCGAAAGCGGATTTCGCGTGCCGGACCTTTAGCTGTTCGTATGTCAGCGACTTAACAGTGGCGTGAAACTATTTGAACGGTTTCGCGACAATTCGGTGAATACAGGGCCTTCGAAGGTGGCTCGTCTTCGACGGCGACTGGGCCGGGCCGAAGGCAGTCGGACGTTTCTCGACCTGGGCGATCCGCCAGGGATCGAAGGCTGCCGGCTTCGAGACCATCGAACGCGCCTCGCACCAATCGATCGCCGCCGCACAGCGCAAATCTGCAAACCTGCGAAACTGCCTGCGCACTTTCGTCTATCGTCGGTTCATTCTCTGCGCGCATAAACCCTGCTGAATATCCACTTGCATGGAGGCGGTGCGGCGGGTGCAACCTCATGGCATTTGCCGCAAGCCCTGCTATGAAGAATCTCGTCCGCGGCCGCGGCCCCCCTTGCTGCGCTACGGACGAAACGCTTCAGCTCGCCGCCCGGCGACGTCAGATATCGGCAGGTTCCTTATCGTGTCCCATTCGAACACTCCCGTGCGTGATCACCTCGAACAGATCCTGAGCCGGCTCGATGCCCGTCGGGAGAACGAGAAGACCTATGTCAAGCTCTATGCCGACAGCGCCCGCATCGAGGCCGATGCCGCCGACCGCCGCCTTCAGGCCGGCGCCACGCTCGGACCGCTCGACGGCAAGATCGTTTCGATCAAGGATCTTTTCGACGTTGCCGGAGAACCGACGCTCGCCGGCTCGATCATCAAGCGCACGGCAGCCGTGCCGCAACAGGACGCCGTCGTGGTCAGGAGATTGCGCGCCGCCGGCGCCGTGATCGTCGGCAAGACCCATATGACCGAATTCGCCTTCACCGCGGTCGGCCTCAATCCCCATTATCCGGTTCCCGGCAACGCGACCGATGAAAGCCTGATCCCCGGCGGCTCGTCCTCGGGCGCGGCCGTGTCGGCGGCGGAAGGCACCTGCGATATCGCCATCGGCTCCGACACCGGCGGTTCCGTGCGCATCCCGGCGGCGCTGAACGGCCTCGTCGGTTTCAAACCGACCGCCAGCCGCGTGTCCCTCGACGGCGCCTTCCCGCTTGCCCCGAGTCTCGATTCTATCGGGCCGCTCGCCCACACGGTCAGCGACTGCGCAGCTGTCGATGCCGTCATGGCCGGCGAGCCGGTAACAGCGCTTGTTCCCCAGCCGATTGCCGGCCTGCGGATCGGCGTGCCACGCGGCCAGCTCCTGGCCGCGCTCTCAACCGAAATAGCCACACACTTTACGGCATGTCTCGACCGCCTCACTGCTGCGGGCGCCGACCTTGTCGATTGCGGTATCGACGACCTTATCGACCGGTTGAAGAAGGCGACCGCGATCGGCTCGATCGCCGGCCTCGAGGCGAGCCGTCTGCATGCCGACTGGCTTTCGGATCACGACGCACCGGTCGACATCAGGGTTTCATCGACGCTTCGACGTCGTTTGCTGACGCCGCAGGCAGCACTAGATGCGCTGTTGGAAACGAGAGCAGGCCTAGCAAGTGCCATGGACGATCGGCTCTCCGCCTACGATCTCATCGTCTTGCCGACGACGCCGATCGCCGCAGTGCCGATCGCCTCCGTGGAGGCGAATGAGGCAGAATATGATCGCGTCGAGGGCTTGCTCTTGCGCAACTGCCAGGTCGCAAACCAGTTCGATCTCACGGCCATAACCTTGCCGATGCCGGGGCCGACCCGCCCGGCTGGCCTGATGTTGGTGGGCAGGAACGGAACGGACGGGACGCTGCTGGCGGTAGCGGCCTCGGTCGAGGCGCTGTTACGGGAAAGGTGATGCGTCCGGTTCGACCCGAACCAAACCCCGGCACATAATCAGTTGAGGGCGCTCACGCGAGGGCGCCCGTATCGTATATATGAAGCCTGGCCAGCGAACCGAACGGCTTTGCAGTTGGCGGCCAGTTGCAAAGCCCACGCCTGTGCTTGCATAGCGAACTGGGCCTCGCCGTCTCGCCTCAGTGCATCGTTTCGCCGGAAACCTCGTCGCGAAGGATGCGGAACGCATCCTCGAGTGCTGCGACCAGCACATTGGTTAGCTCTTCGCCGTCATTGTTCGTGAGGTAGAGGGCAACGGCCGAATCCTGCGGATCGGTATAATGCTCGATATCGCTTGACATATCATCGTCCTTTGTTCGCCGTGTCACATCCCGGCTCTTGGCGCGATGGTATAAAGCCCGACTTGTGCAAAGCTTGACGGGCAGAGCTTTGCATGACGCTCTGGTCGCGGCTTGGCATCGGGCTCGGCCTCTCGAAACAAGTGGCCCGATATACGCGGCTTGGCGGCATCGCCTTTTTACTCGCCCTCGCCCGCGCGGCGCGCTAGAGGACGCAGGAGATGAACGTCGGAACTGAAAATGTCGAAAAAGCCGAAGCGCGATAACGCCCATTATGAGCAGCGGTTGAAGGCCGAGTTCCCGGACATCCACAGTGATGTGCTCACCGGCAGGATCTCCTCGCTTCGCAAGGCTCTCGTCATCGCCGGCCTGAAGCCGCAGCGGACCCGCCTTGAGAAACTCAAGAATTCGTGGGCAAAGGCCACCCCTGGCGAGCGCGACGGCTTCCTGACCTGGCTGGCGATATCAGGCGTGTTGCCTGTTGCCACTCCAGTTCCGCCCACGGCCGCCGTGCCTTCTCCCATACCCGCAGGTGCCCCCATCGCCAGCGGACGTTACCTGCTTCCCTCCACGATCACCCGGATCAAGGCGATCATGGCAAAGCAACGCCTGAAGCCCGACGACGTCATGCACGAGATGGGTTTTTTGTCCGATGGACAGTCCCTTGCCCGAGCGCTTGCCAAGAACGCAAGCCTGAGGCTCGCGGTGATTGCCGGGCTGGAGGCGTGGCTGCGCACGCATGAAGAGTGACATCGTCATCGCAGCGGTATCCCTGGACTACAGCGCCGCGCGTCTTTATTACACGCGCAAATGTCGCTGTAGCACTCTGAATTACTGCATGTTTCCTTAAATCGAATTCGATTTAAGGAAACATGCAGTAGACACGAGATCACTCCCGGCCGTCGAGGCTCGCTTGAGCAGCGCGTTTCAGTTCCCGGAACGTTCGCACATGCCGTCCATAGGCGGCGGTCATCACGCCTGAATCCGGCACAGAAATGTTCCGGCGCATCGTCCGGGCCGCCCTCTAAGAGAAGGAGAAGACGGACAAACGGGAGAGGCGAGGCAAGGCCCGGGTGGGCGACAAGCGACACAACACGCTTATTTCCGAAGGTTGTTGCGAACTGGCGCAATACACCTACAGGTGCTAGTATTTCTGCGCCTACTGCATGTTTCCTTAAATCGAATTCGATTTAAGGTTAAAAACATGCAGCAATTCAAAGTGTTGCAGCGACCTTTGCGCATCTAACAAGACGCGCGGCGCTGTAGAGTTCCTGGCGAACAAATCTCGCAGTCGATAATCAGTTAAACGCGAATTGCTTGCAGCCAATTGCCGCGCCGTCGAGCCCCGCTCGATGACCAGAGTCGTTGTTCGACGACATCAACGTGGAGGAAAAGCCAATGGCCAGCAATCTTGTTTCCTACATCGCGCAGATGCTTACCCCTGACATGATCGCGCGCATCGCTTCAGTGCTTGGCCTGGATAGCAGCAAGGTGCAGAGCGCCGTCGCCGCTGCCGTACCGGCAATTCTGGCGGGCCTGACCGGCGTCGCCGCGCAGCCGGGCGGCGCGCAAAAGATCGCCGACAGCGCCAAACAACAGAGCGGCTCGCTCGACAATCTCATGGGAATGCTGGCGGGTGGCGACCAGGTTTCGCTTGCCCAAAACGGCTCACAGATCATCTCATCGCTGTTTGGCGCCAAGGACGGCAGTGCGCTGGCAACGGCCATAGGCGGGGTTTCCGGCATGGATCAAAGGGCGAGCGGCTCGCTGCTGGCAACGCTTGCTCCGCTGGTCATGGGCGGCCTCGCCCAGCAGAGCGGAGGCGACCTGAGCGCCAACGGCATCGCCGGTCTGCTCGCCAGCCAGAAGGACAATATCGCCGCCGCATTGCCATCCGGCGTCAGAGACCTGCTCGGCGGCACCGGCCTGCTCGGCTCGCTCGGCGCTCCGGCACAAACCGCTGCAGCCTCTGCCAGCCAAGCGACCCGCAGCGCTGCCGCTTCGGCCTCCGCAGTCGGTGGTGCCGGCCAACGCGCAGCGGCAGCAGCGGCCGCCGCGCCAGCCTCGTCGCGCAACTGGCTTTATTGGGTGATTGCCGCCCTGGTGATTGCCGGCGTGCTTTTCTACCTGTTCGGCAGGCCAAAGGAACCGGTCGCACCCCAGGCCGGCACGCCTGAGCAGAGCTTGACGGTCGGCGGGGTCGATGTCGGCCAGCAGGTCAAGGACGGCATGGCCAGCCTGCAGACAGCGCTGACGGGCGTTACCGATGCGGCCTCCGCCACGGCGGCCTTGCCGAAGCTGGAGGATGTCTCGAGCCAGCTCGACAAGGTCAGCGGTGTGGCCGGGCAACTCTCAGCCGGGCAGAAGGCAGCCCTCACGGCCCTGATCACGCCGATGATGCCCACGCTCAATGGGCTGTTCGACAAGGTTTTGGCCATCCCCGGCGTTTCGGACATTCTGAAACCCACTATCGATGCATTGAAGACGAAGCTGACGGCCCTGTCGACCTGATGTTTCGAGAAACCGTCGGCACTCGGCGCGCCGCGTGGATCGGCAACGACTGTCATGAACACGAAATCGAACGAAGGAGGGTCAGCCATGGCTGACAAATCGGCATTCACCCCGGAGGAATGGACGTTGCTTCTGGAGAGCGTGATGATGGCGGGCATAGCCGTGACCGCGGCGGAGCCGAGCGGCCTGTGGGGCATGCTCAAGGAGGGCCTCGCCAACAGCCGCGCCCTGCTGCAGGCAAAAACGATGCCGCGGCCAATCCGCTCGTCAAAGCGCTCGTCGCCGACTTCGAAACCTCGGTAGGACGAACGACGGCACGCGACGGCCTGCAGGCGAAACTGAAAGGCTCCAAGCCTGAGGACATGAAGGCCAGATGCATCGAAACGTTGCAGCAGGCGCGAACGGTCGTCGAAACCAAGGCTCCGGATGATGCCAGCGCCTTCGCCGCATGGCTGTATCAGATCAGCCAGCGCGTAGCGGAAGCCGCCAAGGAAGGTGGATTCCTGGGTTTCGGCGGTGTCGCCGTCAGCGAAGCGGAGAAAGCGACCCTATCGGAAATATCGGCCGCGCTGAAAATCGCCTGACGCTGCGCCGGCAATGCCCGCTTCGTCGCCTGAAGCTACTCTGGCGAGCTGGGAGGAATTCGGGCTAAAGCAGGATTGAAGTCCCGATGGCGGAGAGGGTGGGATTTGAACCCACGATACCCTTGCAGGTATGCCGCATTTCGAGTGCGGTGCATTCGACCACTCTGCCACCTCTCCGCATAGTCGGTCGGCGCTTGTTCGGCGCGGTCGGGTTCATAGCGGCAGATTCGGGTGCTGGCAAGGGCCTCGGTGAAGATTATCCAATGCGGCGAGTGCCTTCTTCTTGACAGAGGAGCGCGTTTCCCGTAATTCGCGCAATGAAGTGGTGTGGCTTGCCCTCACCGCAGCGGGTGTGATTTGCGCCCATTCACCGGCAGGGCTTCGGGAATGATCCCGGAGTTCTGCTAAAAATGTCGACTGACAAAAAGACGGCCTTGCCCCTGGGGTAAAGAGCCGGCCCGAACATGAAAGGATAAAGAATGTTCGCAGTCATCAAGACCGGCGGTAAGCAGTACCGCGTGGCAGCCAACGACGTCGTAACCATCGAAAAGCTGGAAGGCGTAGCAGGCGACAAGATTGAATTCACCGAGATCCTGATGGTCGGCGTCGGCGCCGATGCAACCATCGGCGCTCCGTTTGTCGAAGGTGCCGTTGTCAGCGCCGAAGTCGTTGAACAGGGCCGCGCCAAGAAGGTCATCGCCTTCAAGAAGCGTCGCCGCCAGAACTCCAAGCGCTCGCGCGGTCACCGCCAGCACCAGACGACCGTCCGCATCCTGGACATCGCTGCTGCCGGTGGCAAGGCAAAGAAGGCTTCCAAGAAGTCTGAAGCCGCCGCTGAAGCTGCAAACTGAGTTTTGGGATCGAAGGTTTAAAGGAGAACACCAATGGCACACAAAAAAGCTGGCGGTTCGTCGCGCAACGGTCGCGATTCCGAGTCCAAGCGCCTTGGCGTGAAGAAGTTCGGCGGCGAGAAGGTCATCGCCGGCAACATTATTCTGCGTCAGCGCGGCACCAAGTGGCATCCGGGCGCCAATGTCGGCCTCGGCAAGGACCATACGATTTTTGCGCTTACGGCAGGTAACGTGGACTTCCGTACGAAGGCCAATGGCCGCGTGTACGTGTCTGTAATGCCGAAAGCGGAAGCAGCGGAATAAGCCGGTAGCGCTCTAAAACAGCCGGCGTCTCATCGACCCGGCTGACGCACCTAACGGTTCCAAGCCAGACCTAAAAAGGGGAGATGGGGCAATACCCAACTCCCCTTTTTTTCGTTTCTGGAGGACGAACCATGCAAACCGAGCTACTGAGGGAAGACCAATCACGGTCTCCCGAACAAAGGCTGAGGCCCCAACGGTCAAGGACCGATTGCCCGATATTGTTGTCACCCCGGCTCGTTCTGCGCGCGCCCCATGAAGACGATATCGACGCCCTTGCCCATCTTGCCAACAATGCCAATGTCGCCACCATGGTCTCGCGCATGCCGCACCCGTATACGACGGCCGATGCCGCCGATTTCGTGCGACGCGCCAAAGCCGGCACGATTGGCAAGTGCGTCTACGCGATTACCAAAGCGGATAATGGCGCATTCCTCGGTTGTTGCGGTATCGAGCCGCACCCCGATGGCAAGACGGCGGAACTCGGCTACTGGCTGGGCGAACCCTATTGGAACCAAGGCTATGCCACAGAGGCTGCCCAGGCGCTCACCGACATGGCCTTTCGCACCCGTGACATCGACCAGATCGATGCGCGCTGCCGGGTCATGAACCTCGCCTCGCGCCGGGTCATCCAGAAGTGCGGCTTCCAGTTCCAGGGCAGCGGCATGGTCGGCAGCCTGGCGCTCGGCGGCTCGATCTCTGTCGAATGGTATCGGCTCGACCGCAAGACCTGGGTTTCGCTCAGAAGCTGGGGAGGCATGCGATGAACGCGCTCACCTCCGAACGCTCGCGCACCGCGATCCGTCCCGGCCCCGGGCCCTGCCCGGTCATCGAAACCAGGCGGCTGGTGCTGAGGCCCCACAGCCGAAGCGATGCCGAGGCGATCGCTCAGTCGCTGGGCGATTTCCAGGTGGCGCGCATGCTCTCGCGTGTGCCTGCACCTTACGACCAGCAGGATGCGCTCGATTGGCTGGCAAGCCAGACCTCGGGACTCACCCCCGACTGGACGCTGGCGATCACCACCGGCGACGACGTGCATATCGGTTGCATCGGCATCGAGCTCAGGCACGGCCAATGGCATGTCGGCTACTGGCTGAACCGGTTCTACTGGGGCAAGGGCCTGGCGAGCGAAGCAGCCTATGCGGCGATCGAGCGCTTCTTCCGGCGCATGCCGGAAACGACCCTGCATTCCGGCGTCTTCGCCGACAATCCGGGGTCGCTCAAGGTCCAGGAAAAGCTCGGCTTCCAGATCACCGGCTGCAGCCAGATCTATGCGCTCGCCCGCAATGCCATGGTCGCCCATATCGAGACCCGGCTGAGCGCGGCAGATCTGCGCCGGCCACACTGAAGAAACAATCCCCGCGAAGCCATGCCTTTGCGGGGATATTCGTCAAGCGAGTTCAAAACCAACAGGAAGATGATCGGACCCCTTGGCGTCGTAATCGGTCCAGGCGTCCTTCAGCTGCGGCACCAGGCCGGTGCTGATGAAGCCATAGTCGAGATGCATGCGCTTTTGAGGATTGTCGGGATGAACCCAGCTATAGCTTTCCGGCGTCAGCCGGTTGAGATGGGCGAGCACGTCGACCGGATTTTCGAGCCGAAGCGAGCGTCCGTAATAAGCGTCGCGCGAGCCGGCCATCGCGCAATATTCCGGCGTCTCCGGCTCCATGTTGAAGTCGCCCATGACGACGAAATCCTCCGGATGCGGCGGCTCAGCAAGACCGAAATCGGCAGCCCCGGTAATGCCGCCGCCCTCAAGCGGATAGCCGAGCAGCCGCTCCTTGAGGAAGCGGATCTGGGCGATGCGCTCGGCGGGAAGCACATGGTCGAGATGCACGGAATAGACGCGCAGCGGCCCGCCCGGCGTGGCGACCAGCGCTTCGGTGGCGCCGCGCTGCAGGTTCATCGGGCTGATGGTCCGGGTGCGCGGCAGCGATATCAACCGGGTCGACAGGATCGGCCAGCGCGACAGGATCATGTTGCCGAACTGGAAGCGCCGGTTGACGGCGCGGCCGCCCTCGATCGAAGAGCCGATATCGATGTCGCAAGGGGCATGAAAGGCTGAGAAATGACCGGGGAAGAGCGCTTCGAAACGGGCAACCAGATCGACGTGGCCGTTGCGGTGAAAACCGCGTGTCACTTCCTGCAGCGCGATGATGTCGGCGCCGCCAAGCGACGCAGCAATGCGCTCGGGTTCAAACTGGCCGTCAAGACCGATGCCGTATTGGATGTTGTAGCTGGCAAAACGCACGATATTCTTTGACCTCCGGATGAACCGCCTATATCGATGGCGGCAAAATACGACCGCGCAAATACACCGAACAGATGGCAGTCCAATGAAATTTCTAGACGAAACGAAAGTCTACATACGCTCCGGCGACGGCGGCGCAGGCGCCGTGTCGTTCCGTCGTGAAAAATTCATCGAATTCGGTGGACCTGATGGCGGCGACGGCGGCCGCGGCGGCGACGTCTGGGTCGAGGCGGTCAACGGCCTCAATACCCTGATCGACTTCCGCTACCAGCAGCACTTCAAGGCCAAGACCGGCACGCACGGCATGGGCCGCAACCGCACGGGCGCCGGCGGCGCCGACGTGACGCTGAAGGTTCCGGTCGGCACCCAGATCTTCGAGGAAGACAGCGAGACGCTGATCGTCGACATGGTCGCCGAAGGCCAGCGCTACCGGCTTGCCGCCGGCGGCAATGGCGGCTTCGGCAATGCCCATTTCAAGTCCGCCACCAACCAGGCGCCAAGCTGGGCCAACCCCGGCCTCGAAGGCGAAGAAAAAACCATCTGGCTGCGGCTGAAGCTGATCGCCGATGCCGGCCTCGTCGGCCTGCCCAATGCCGGCAAATCGACCTTCCTTGCCGCCTGCACCCGGGCGCGGCCGAAGATCGCCAATTACCCCTTCACCACGCTGCACCCGAACCTCGGCGTCGCCACCATCGACGGCAACGAGTTCATCATCGCCGACATTCCCGGCCTGATCGAAGGCGCGCATGAAGGCGTTGGTATCGGGGACCGTTTCCTCGGCCATGTCGAGCGCACGCGCGTGCTGCTTCACCTCGTCTCGGCCCAGGAAGAAGACGTCGCCAAGGCCTACAAGACCGTGAAACACGAACTCGTAGCCTATGGCGGCGGGCTCGAAGACAAACCCGAGATCGTCGCGCTGTCGCAGATCGACGTGCTCGACGAGGACGAATTGAAGGTGAAGGCCAAGGCGCTGGCAAAGGCCTGCGGCGAGCAGCCTCTCCTGCTTTCGGCCGCCACCAGCAAGGGCATGACCGAGGCATTGCGGGCGCTACGCACCGTCATTGTCGCGGCAAAGTCCGGAGAAGAGACCGCCTGACATGACGAAGACCCGCAAGCCGCTTCAGAAGTATCGCCGGGTCGTCATCAAGATCGGGTCGGCCCTGTTGGTCGATCGCGCGACCGGGCTGAAAAAGGCCTGGCTCGACGCCATGTGTGCCGACATCGCCGCCCTCAGGGCCAAGGGCGTCGACGTGCTCGTCGTCTCCTCCGGCGCCATCGCGCTCGGCCGCACCGTACTGAAACTCCCTTCTGGCGCGCTAAAACTCGAGGAAAGCCAGGCGGCCGCGGCCGTCGGCCAGATCGCGCTTGCCCGCGCCTGGTCGGAAAGTCTTTCGACAGACGCGATCGTCGCCGGCCAGGTGCTACTGACGCTCGGCGACACCGAGGAGCGTCGACGCTATTTGAATGCCCGCGCCACGATCAACCAGCTGCTGAAGCTCGGCGCCGTGCCGATCATCAACGAGAACGATACGGTGGCGACCACCGAAATCCGCTATGGCGACAACGACCGCCTGGCCGCCCGCGTCGCCACCATGGTCGGCGCTGACCTCCTGGTGCTGCTTTCCGACATCGACGGCCTCTATACGGCGCCGCCGCATCTCGACCCCGATGCCCGTTTCCTCGACACGATCGCGGAGATCACGCCCGAGATCGAGGCGATGGCAGGGGGGGCTGCCTCCGAGCTGTCGCGCGGCGGCATGCGCACCAAGATTGATGCCGGCAAGATCGCAACCACCGCCGGCTGCTCCATGATCATCGCCTCGGGCAAACCCAACCATCCGCTGGCGGCCATCGAGGAAGGCGCTCGCTCGTCCTGGTTTGCACCATCGGGCTCACCGGTGACCGCACGCAAGACCTGGATTGCCGGGCAGCTGCTGCCGGCCGGCACGCTCGCCATCGATGCCGGCGCCGAGGAGGCGCTGCGCTCCGGCAAGAGCCTGCTGCCTGCCGGCGTGCGCGAAGTGAAGGGCACCTTCAGCCGCGGCGACACCATTGCCATTCTCGGCGCAGCGGGCCGCGAAATCGCCCGTGGTCTTGCCGGCTATGACGCCGACGAGGCTCGCCAGATCGCCGGCAAGAAATCCGCAGAGATCGCGGCGATCCTCGGCTATGCCGGCCGCGCCGCCATGGTGCATCGCGACGATCTGGTGATGACCGGCAAGCGCGCCGACGAGAAGGACGGCCGGAGGGATGAAGTCCATGCTTGATGAAGTCAGGAATAAGGATGACGTCGAAGGCGTCATGCTGGAGATCGGCCGCCAGGCGAAGGCGGCAAGCCGGCCGCTTGCCGTCGCCACCGCCGAACGCAAGCATGCGGCCCTCGTTGCCATGGCCGAGATCATCGTCAATCGCCGCGACGAGATTCTTGCCGCCAACGCGATCGATCTTGAAAACGCCCGCCAGTCCGGCATCGCCGCGTCCTTCATCGACCGCCTGACGCTGACGGAGAGCCGGATCCGCGACATGGCCAACGGCATTCGCGCGATTGCCGACCTCAAGGATCCGGTTGGCGACGTCATTGCCGAGTGGGATCGCCCCAATGGCCTGCACATCGAGCGCGTGCGTACGCCGCTCGGCGTCATCGGCGTGATCTACGAAAGCCGCCCGAACGTGACGGCAGATGCCGGTGCACTGTGCCTGAAGGCGGGCAATGCCGTCATCCTGCGGGGCGGCTCCGACAGCTTCCATTCCTCGCGCGCCATCCATGCCTGCCTCGTCGAAGGCCTGAAGGCTGCTGGCCTGCCCGAGCATGCGATCCAGATGGTGCCGGTTGCCGATCGCGCTGCCGTCGGCGCCATGCTCTCGGGCCTCGGTGGCACGATCGACGTCATCGTTCCGCGCGGCGGAAAAAGCCTCGTCGCACGGGTCCAGAACGAGGCGCGCGTGCCGGTGTTCGCCCACCTCGAAGGCCTCTGCCACATCTATGTCGACGCATCCGCTGATCTCGCCATGGCCGAAAAGATCGTCGTCAATGCCAAGATGCGCCGCACTGGTATCTGCGGTGCCGCCGAGACACTGCTGATCGACAGCAATGCTGCGGACAAGCTGGCAAGGCCGCTACTTCAGGCGCTGCTCGCAGCCGGCTGCGAAGTGCGGGTGTCCGAAGAGCTTGCCGGAACCATCGATGGCTTGCGGCCGGCGACGGACGCGGATTGGTCGACGGAATATCTCGACGCGATCATCTCTGTCCGACTGGTGGACGGGATTTCCGGCGCGATCGAACATATCAACACCTGGTCCTCGGCGCATACCGAGGCGGTAATCGCCGAGGATGCCGATGTCGTCGAGCGCTTCTTCGCCGAAATCGATTCCGCCATCCTGCTGCACAATGCCTCCACCCAGTTTGCCGATGGCGGCGAATTCGGCATGGGCGGCGAGATCGGCATTGCCACCGGCAAGATGCACGCCCGCGGCCCCGTTGGCGTCGAGCAGCTGACATCGTTCAAGTATCGCGTGCGCGGCGCCGGACAGGTCAGGCCCTGACGTGACGTCCAGCGAAGTGAACGGCCGCTATCTGCGCATGCCCCATGTCGAAAGCGGCATGGTGGTCGGCCTGTTCGGCGGCTCGTTCAATCCGCCGCATCAGGGGCATGTGCTGGTCGCCGAAACGGCGATCCAGCGCCTCGGCCTCAACCAGCTCTGGTGGATGGTCACCCCCGGAAACCCGCTGAAGAACCACAATAATCTGGCGCCGCTTGCCGATCGCATCGCGCTCAGCGAGAAGATCGCCCCGAATCCGCGCATCAAGGTGACCGCCTTCGAAAAGGCGCTGGGGCAGAGCTATACCGCTCGCACGCTCGAGATGGTAAAGGCCCGCAACCGCGATATCCGCTTCGTCTGGATCATGGGGGCCGACAACCTGCGCAGCTTTCACCGCTGGCAGAATTGGCAGAAAATCGCCCGCACGGTTCCGATCGCCGTCATCGATCGGCCGGGCTCGACGCTTGCCTATCTCTCCTCGCGCATGGCCAAGACTTTCGACTATGCCCGCATCGACGAAGACGATGCCCGGCGCCTTGCTTTTCACCCGGCACCCGCCTGGACCTTCATACACGGGCCGCGCTCCTCGATGAGTTCGACGGCACTTCGATCCGCCAGAACGGCGTGAAATCGAATGATTCATTTCTCGTGTCTTGAAACCGTTCTGGTTTGATGCCTACATTTACTGACGGTTCGAGCGAAACAGTCGAATCGGAAGTGCCTGTTCTGTTCACCTGGAAAGGAAAAACCCTGACAACAGCACACGCCAAGGGATATGCGGCCTCCGCGTTCCCACGCAGCACGGGATCTAGCGACGAAGCCGCTGTCCGTGCGCTTCAACTGGTCCTCGAAAGCCTAGAGGACTCGAAGGCAGAAGATATCGTTACCATCAACATTGCCGGCAAGTCGGCGCTGGGGGACTTCATGGTCGTTGTCTCCGGGCGATCGAGCAGGCATGTGGCGGCGATTGCCGACCATCTGACCACGGACCTGAAGGACGAGGGCTTCGGCAACGCCCGCGTCGAAGGTCTGGAAACGGGTGACTGGGTGCTGATCGATACCGGCGATGTGATCATTCACATCTTCAGGCCGGAAATCCGGGAGTTCTACAACATCGAGAAGATGTGGGCGACACCGGAGATCGAGGACGGCACGCTGCATTGAGATCGCACGGTTCGTCGGGCGTCTGAGCCGCCGCACGCACCGTATTGCGATCATACATATTGGGAATGTGGCTGTCATCGCCGAAGCGGCGTTCGCAGCCAGGATAATTGTTGCGACTGATCGTAGCTTGCAGCGCCGCGTCTGGCATGACGTGCAAATGTCGCTGTAACGCTTTAGTGCGCTGCATGACCTTCTCCTTGAATCGGCCCCGGTTTCAGGAGGTGTGCAGCAGTGCGGTCCAGCGCAGGCGGAGACGGATTGGGTCATGCGTATCGGACTTTTCGCAGTCGGCCGCCTCAAGGCGGGGCCGGAAAAGGATCTTGCGGCCCGCTATCTCGATCGTTTTGCCAAGGCCGGTCCGGCGATCGGTCTCGAGCTTTCCCGCGTGGTCGAAGTCAACGAAAGCCGCGCCTCCAACTCCGATACGCGCAAGCGGGAGGAGGCAGCCCAGCTTGAAAAAGCGCTCACTGACGGCAGTCTGCTGGTGCTGCTTGACGAACGCGGCAAGGCGCTCGATTCCGAAGGCTTCGCATCGCTGCTCGGCAGTTTTCGCGATAGCGGCAAACGCGACCTGATGATCGCGATCGGCGGCGCCGACGGGCTCGACCCTGGCCTTCATTCGCGCGCCGACGCCGTGCTCAATCTCGGCAAGATGACCTGGCCGCATCAGCTGGTGCGCATTCTGATCGCCGAACAGCTCTATCGCGCCGTGACCATCCTTTCCGGACATCCCTATCACCGTGTCTGAGACGCGCCATGCACCGGCGATAACGAGAATATGTGTTGGTCGCATCCGCCAAATCAGATTAGGCTTTTTGAGGAGAGCGTCACGCACCGGGGAAAGATGCCCGGCGAGCGCTCAGAAACGTTGAAACTGCGCATGACGCTTTCCGAAAATCGGTTCCGGTTGGCGGAAGTAAGCGCGAAGCATTTCCAGTTGGATGCATAGGGACGAATGACGCGCCGAAGCATGATGAGCGCTTTCAGCAAGATCGGTGGCGAAGCATGGCGGCCCGGCCGCAGTGCGGCGCTGCTGGCGCTTGTGCTTGTTGCTGCGCTTCCGGCAGCCGCCCAGGATGCACCGGCGACGCCAGCGGCATCAGCGGCGGACCAGCAGCAGGGGCCGCCCGATCCGGCGGCAAACCTGACGCTTCGTCGAGACAGCACCCGCAGCGAGCTCGATGCGCTGTCGAAAACCATCACGCTGTCGCAGGAGCGCGCCGACGAGCTGGCGGCGACCATCGCCGAGATCGACAAAAACAATGAGGCATTGCGCGCCGCCATCGTCGATTCTGCCAGGAAGCGGCAGGGTCTGGAGCAGCAGATCGTCGATGGAGAGAAGAAGCTGAGCGAGTTGCGCTCCAAGGAAGATACCGTGCGCCGATCGCTGCGCGCCCGGCGTGGGGTGCTTGCCGAAGTGCTCGCCGCACTTCAGCGCATGGGCCGCAACCCGCCGCCGGCGATCCTGGTGACGCCTGAGGATGCGCTCGGCTCCGTTCGCAGCGCCATTCTGCTCGGCGCTGTCGTACCCGGAATTCGCGAGGAAACGGACAACCTCGTCGCCGACCTGAAGGCGCTCGCCGATATCAGAACCGGCATCGGCAAGCAGCGCGAAGAGCTGACGGCAGCGATGACGGCCAATGCCGAGGAAGAGCGTCGCATGTCGATGCTCGTGGCCGAAAAGGAAAAACTGCGCCAGAAAAGTGCGGCCGAACTCGCCGCCGAACAGCGCAAGGCGCAGGAACTCGCCTCGCAGGCGACCAATCTCGAAGGCCTCATCGGTTCGCTCGAAAATGACATCGCTTCGGTGCGCGACGCGGCTGCCGCCGCACGCGCGCAGGAAGAGGAACGCCTGCGCATGAGCGAGGCCGAGCGCGAAGCGGCGCGGGAGCTCGCCCGGAGCGCCGTGCCCGACAAAAACCGCATTGCGCCAGCATACGTGTTCTCGGAGCTGAGGAATAAGCTTGCCTATCCGGCCGCGGGATCGCTTTTGCGAAAGTTCGGTGATGCCGATGGTACAGGGCACTCCCTGCAAGGGATCATGTTGGAAACCAACCCCGGCGCGCTGGTGACTGCGCCGTCAGATGGCTGGATCGTCTATGCAGGCAATTTCCGCAGTTATGGGCAGATGATCATTCTCAATCCGGGCGACGGCTACCATGTTGTGCTGTCGGGCATGGAGAAGGTGAGCGTACAGACCGGACAATTTGTCGTGGCGGGTGAACCGCTTGCGACGATGGGTGCGAAAAGAGTCGCAAGTGCTGCGGCCTTGGCGCTGGAAACCGACCGGCCGACGCTTTACATTGAATTCCGAAAAGACGGAAAACCGGTTGATTCCCGACCATGGTGGACCGCAGCAGAGGTTGGAAAGGCGCGAAATGATACGTAGGGCTTCACTTGTTCTGGTCGGGGCGCTGATGGGTGCGACCGCTATGGGCGTCATTTATTCGGCTGTCGTTCCGGCCGTCGCGGCCAATACCTCGACTTATCGCGAGCTGGCGATTTTTGGTGACGTGTTTGAGCGCGTGCGCGCGCAGTACGTCACCCCTCCGCAGGATGACAAGCTGATCGAGAATGCCATCAATGGCATGCTCTCTTCGCTTGATCCGCACTCGAGCTACATGAACTCGACCGACGCCGAGGACATGCGCACCCAGACCCGCGGCGAATTCGGCGGCCTCGGCATCGAAGTGACGATGGAAGACGACCTCGTCAAGGTCACGAGCCCGATCGACGACACGCCCGCGGCCCGCGCCGGCGTTCTCGCCGGTGACTTCATTTCCAAGATCGACGGCCAGGACGTTCGTGGCCTGAAGCTTGAAGATGCGGTCGAGAAGATGCGTGGCGCCGTCGGCACCCCGATCAAGTTGACGATCCTGCGCAAGGGCGCCGACAAGCCGATCGAACTGTCGATCGTGCGTGACGTGATCGCCGTTCGCGCCGTCAAGTTCCGCACCGAAGGCGACGTCGGCTATCTTCGCGTGATCTCGTTCACCGAGAAGACCTACGACGACCTGAAGAAGGGCATCGAGAAGATCAAGTCCGAAGTACCGGCCGACAAGCTGAAGGGCTATGTCCTTGACCTGCGCCTCAACCCGGGCGGTCTGCTCGACCAGGCGATCAACGTTTCCGACGCCTTCCTGGAGCGTGGCGAGGTCGTTTCGACCCGCGGCCGCAATCCGGACGAGACCCGCCGCTTCAACGCGACGCCTGGCGATCTGACCGACGGCAAGCCGGTGGTCGTTCTCGTCAATGGCGGCTCGGCTTCCGCATCGGAAATCGTTGCCGGCGCCCTGCAGGACCTGAAGCGCGCGACCGTGCTCGGCACGCGCTCCTTCGGCAAGGGCTCGGTACAGACGATCATTCCGCTCGGCGAAGCAGGCGCTCTGCGCCTGACGACGGCGCTCTACTACACGCCGTCGGGCAAATCGATCCAGGGAACGGGCATCACGCCCGACATCAAGGTCGAACAGCCACTGCCGCCGGAACTGCTTGGCAGGGTCGAAGCCCAGGGCGAATCCGATCTGCGTGGCCACATCCAGGGACAGAGCGAAACCGACGAAGGTTCCGGCTCGGTCGCCTATGTACCGCCGGAAACCAAGGACGACCTGCAGCTCAACTACGCGCTTGACCTCTTGCGCGGCAAGAAGACCGATCCGGCCTTCCCGGCAAGCCCGGAGCAGGCAGAGCTCAAGAAGTAAGCCATTGAAGGCGCCGGGCTGGTCAACCCGGCGCCTTTATACTATGTGGGCTGCAGGTGCTGCCGGAAACCGCCGATTCTCTTAAAAACGGCGCATCCCTCACCGGCAACTCTCCTTCAGGTCGACCGAGGCTCCGTTTGGGAACAGATCTCAATGCCCCCCTTGGCCAGAACCGCCGGGAAAAGACCGCGCCAAGACGCGACCGTCGTTGCCTTCTCAGCTATTCCCTTGTCGGCATCTTTGCCCTTTCCATAATCGGCCTTTCCGTCTGGAACGCCGTCGCTCCGGATGGGTTGCGCAGGCAGGCGTCCGAACCGGGTATGGTTGGGCCGGAACCGGCCGAAACGGCACAAAAGACACCCAATTCCACAAGCGGGCAAGCATCGAACACCAGCGGCGGCACGCTGAAGCCGGGCACCGCCTTCTCCGGCGCTCATGTCGAGGAAACCCTGACAAACGACGGCGCGACCGTCACCAAGTTCACGCCGCGCCAACGCGACGGCAGCGGGCCTGCGCTGATCAATGTCGGCCCGATCCGCGGCCAGGACCCGCGCATGGCCGCCCTTCCGAATGACGACCTGCTGGAAGACAGCGCTGAGGGCCGGCTACCGATCACCGCCGCCGACGGGCTGCGGCCGATGGATCAATATGCCCGACCCTGGTCGGGTGCACGCGGCACCCGTATCGCGCTTGTGATCGGCGGCCTTGGCCTCAGCCAGACCGGCACGCAGAAGGCCATCCGCGACCTGCCGCCCGACGTCACCCTCGCCTTTGCCGCCGCCGGCAACAGCCTGCAGCGCTGGATGCAGGAGGCAAGACGCAGCGGCCATGAGATCCTGCTGCAGATCCCGATGGAGCCTTTCGATTACCCCGACAACGATCCGGGACCGCGCGCGCTCCGCCTCTCGCTTGGTTCGACGAAGAACCTGGCCGAACTGCACAAGAACATGGCGCAGATCACCAACTACACCGGCATCATGAACTATCTCGGTGGGCGCTTTCTCTCCGATGCCGATGCTCTCGAACCGGTGATGCGCGATCTCGGCAAACGCGGCGTGCTTTTCCTCGACGACGGCACGTCGGCGCAATCGCTGTCCGGCAAGCTTGCCGATGCCTTTGACGTTCCGCATGGCTTCGCCGACATGACCGTCGACAGCGAGCTCAGCCGCAGCGCCATCCTGAAAAAACTCGACGAGCTGGAACGCATCGCCCGGCGCAACGGTACAGCCATCGGTGTCGCCTCGGCATTCGACGAGAGCGTGGCCGCCATCGCCCAGTGGGCCGGCGAGGCGGAAGGGCGCGGCATCGAGATCGTCGGCGTTTCAGCACTCGTCAAGGACCCGCAGCAGAGATAGGTCAAGCGTGCCTTGAGCGCCGCGCGTCTTATTGGACGCGCAAAGGTCGCTGTAGCACTTTGAATTGCTGCATGTAGGGCGCCATGTCAGAAGCCCAGCGCCTCAGGCGAGGCGCACGAAATCATTGCGAACCCGAAAGATGGGTGCGATGAGACTTCACAAAGGTTCGAACACTTCAGGGCCATACGCTGCCGTGCGCGAGCAGTGGGTCACGCCTTGAGCCAGGAGAGGACAGCGGATGAGCAAGCATAACGACAAGAACCTACGGGCCGAAGACCTGCCCTATCGCCCCTGTGTCGGCGTCATGGTGCTGAACCGCGCCGGCCTCGTCTGGGCCGGCCACCGGATCGCCGTCGGCAATTCCGAATATGACGGCTCGCCGCAGCAATGGCAGATGCCGCAGGGCGGCATCGACAAGGGCGAGGATCCGCTGAAGGCCGCCTATCGCGAGCTCTATGAAGAGACCGGCATGCGCACGGTTTCGCTGCTCGCCGAGGCACCGGGCTGGATCAACTATGACCTGCCTTCACACCTGATCGGCATCGGCCTCAAGGGCAAATTTCGTGGCCAGACGCAGCGCTGGTATGCCTTCCGCTTCGAGGGCGACGAGAACGAGATCGCCATCAACCCACCGCCGGGCGGCCACGAACCGGAATTCGACGCCTGGGATTGGAAGCCGATGCGCGACCTGCCGGAGATGATCGTACCGTTCAAGCGCAAGGTCTATGAGGAGGTCGTTGCCGCCTTCGCCCACCTGGCGCCGTAACTACGCCTTTCGCAACAGGGGCCGGGTCTGCGCTGACATCGACCTTTCGCGGGGGACCCAGCCGACAACACGCACACCGCAAAGCGATGCCCTGGCATCCGTCGCAGATTGCGAGCTGCCAGCGGACGATAGGCGGCCGCTCGCAGCGCGCGCTTTTGGTCTTGCGATTGCCGCGGCAACCCTCACCGACCGCCTGGTTCCGGTTGAGGTTTTGCCCTGCCCGGCAGCAATGCCACTCTGGGGCCGATCGCCAATATCCGGCAGGTTGGTATCGAGCAGGCGCCGGCCGGCCCGATACCAATTCGGTGCAGGGCGCATCGCCGTTTGAAGACGCATGGAGAAATGCGCTCGAGCCTGAGGGTTCACAGACCCCCACCGGGCTCTTTGAGGGTCTGCATGCGGGCGAACCGTCAGCCCGCGCGCCCATTCTTTAGAGCGTTTCCGATTTAGACGGAACCGCACAAACGCTCTATCTCTTTGTTTTTACGCATTTCCTGACGGAAAACCGCTTCGCACTTTTCCTGGAAATGCTCTAAGCGCGTCAGGCAACGGGGCGCCATAGATCGTCTTGGCCCGAAAACCAGAAAGCCGCCGAGGTGATCGGCGGCTTTCTCGTGTGAATGGTGCGAGACGCTCAGTCGATCTCGGCTTCGTTGGCCGGTGCTGCGTTGAGCTGGCCGTATTTCGCTTCGCCGATGGTTTCGAGCAGTTCGAGTTGGGTCTCGAGGAAGTCGATATGACCTTCCTCATCAGCAAGCAGCTCTTCGAACAGCTTCATGGAGACGTAGTCTCCGGCGTCATGACAGATGTCGCGTGATTTCTTGTAGGCCGTGCGGGCATCGTATTCGCCGGCGAGATCCGCCTTCAGCACTTCCTTGACGTTCTGGCCGATGCGCAGCGGTCCGACCGTCTGCAGGTTCGGATGACCTTCGAGGAAGATGATGCGCGCGACGAGCTTGTCGGCATGATGCATTTCTTCAATCGACTCGGCACGTTCCTTCTTGGCAAGGAGCGTGTAGCCCCAATCTTCGAGAAGGCGGAAATGCAGCCAGTATTGGTTGACGGCGCCGAGTTCGAGATAGAGCGCTTCGTTAAGCTGCTCGATGACCTTTTTGTCGCCTTTCAAAATCCGCCCTCCGGTTGTCTTCATGGAATTGTTTGAGGCGGGCCATGAAATCAAATATCTCGACATCCGTCGAGTCGCGACGGCCGTGATATTGCTCGGTGGTGCGGATGATGATGTCGACGACGTTGGGGAAACAGCCGCAGCAGCGACCGCGTTTTTCCATCGCGTGATAGACTTTCGCCGGCACGATCAGCTGCCAACAGTCTTCATCGAGAAGGCTGACAATCATGTCCTCGATCTCTTTTTCCGTGATGAAATTGCAGCTGCAAACCAGCATGTCGTCTTGCCTGTGAAACGCAACGTCCTGAATTCGCTCATAAAGCAAAAGAGGACATTTATTGTCAACAAAAAACTCCACAAGCGGAACTTGCACGCAGATTAGAACGAATCTAAACATGACAAAAAACATCGTATTTTCAGAATATTAGCGTAGCATTGATGACCTTTCTTTCTGTGGATTTCCCGGCGATTGCCGCAGGATACTGCGACATTTTTACGCAGGAAGACCAAGGTGAGTGGCCGAAATCCGGTACGGCAAGCCCAGCTCCGGAAGGACGGGTCATGAAACGGCTGTGAGGGACCGAGCCTTCGAAGCCAAGCCGAGCCCATCGTGTCTGTTCATCAATGGAAGTTGCGGCCTTTCGGCATGACGTCGGCAATTTCGGTCGCGACGGCCTGATGATCGGCGCCGGCGGCACGGCGGGCAGCCGCAAGGCGCAGTTCCTTCAGCACCTTCTTATCGCGCGCGTCGGCCGTCGGTCGCAGCACCTCGTCGGCACGATCGTTGGCGCCGAAGCGGCGCTCCTCCTTGCGCAACAGCCCGAGCATCGGGGTCATATCCTCGATATACTCCGCCACCACGTGGATGACCTCGCTTTCACGCTGGAGCCGGCCGCGGATCTTGACGAGACGCGCACCCATGATCACCGGCCGGTATTTTTCAAAAACCTTCGGCCAGACGATGGCATTGGCGACGCCGGTCTCGTCCTCGATCGTCATGAAGATCACGCCCTTGGCCGAGCCTGGACGCTGGCGAACGAGCACCAGCCCGGCAACCGTCACTCTTCGGCCGACGGGTGCCGTGGCAAGCGCGCGGTTTTCGACCAGCCCCTGCCCCGAAAACTCCGCCCGGAGGAAAGAAACCGGATGCGCCTTCAGCGAGAAGGAGAGATAGCGGTAATCGTTGATGACCTGCTCGCCCTCCAGCATCACCGGCAGCGAAACTGCCGGCTCCAGCTGGAATTCGTCCTGCGTCGCCTGCTCGAAGAGCGGCAACCGCTCGGCAGCACTTTTCTCATCCAGCGCCTTTACCGCCCAAAGCGCGTTGCGGCGATCGAGCCCGATCGAACGGAACGCATCCGCATCGGCAAGCTTCTCCAGCACGGAGCGCGGCAATCCCGAGCGCAGCCAGAGATCGCGAACCGAGGTATAGCCCCGGCCGCGATGGGCGATAAGCTTGTCCACGATCTCCATCTCTCTCAGCCCCTTGACCTGGTTGAAGCCGAGGCGGATGGCCTTTTCCGTCTTGATCACACCCAGCATGTCCCGATGGCGCGGCTCCACCGCACCACGATCATGCCCGCCCCTCTCGAGGTCCGCATCCCAATTCGAATGGTTGATATCGACAGGCAGCACCCGCACGCCATGTTCGCGCGCGTCCCGCACCAATTGGGCGGGAGCGTAAAAGCCCATCGGCTGTGAGTTCAGAAGTGCTGCGCAGAAGACATCGGGATAATAGGTCTTCAGCCATGAAGAGACATAGACGAGCAGCGCGAAGGACGCAGCATGGCTTTCGGGAAAGCCGTATTCGCCAAAGCCTTCGATCTGCTTGAAGCAACGTACGGCGAAATCTCTGTCGTAGCCATTGTTGACCATGCCCTCGACCATCCTTTGCTCGAAGGTGTGGATGGTGCCGGTTCGCTTGAAGGTCGCCATTGCCCGCCTGAGCTGATCGGCCTGGCCCGGCGTGAAATTTGCCGCGGTAATAGCGATCTGCATCGCCTGTTCCTGGAACAAAGGCACACCAAGGGTCCGCTCCAGAACCACTTCCAGCTCCTTGCTCGGATATTCGATGGGTATGTTGCGATTGCGCTGCTCCCGCCGCTTCAGATAGGGATGCACCATGTTGCCCTGGATCGGTCCGGGCCGCACGATCGCCACCTCGATGACGAGATCATAGAAGACACGAGGCCTGAGCCGCGGCAGCATGCTCATCTGAGCCCGGCTCTCGATCTGGAAGACGCCGATCGTATCGGCCCGGCAGATCATGTCGTAGACGTCATCCTGCTCATCCTTGAACAGCGTGTGCAGGTCTTTCCTCACGCCGTAATGCCGCTCCATCAGCTTGAACGCCCGGGCGATGCAGGTCAGCATGCCGAGCGCCAGCACGTCGATCTTCAGGATCTTCAGCGTATCGAGGTCGTCCTTGTCCCACTCGATCATGTAGCGGTCGGGCATCGCCGTGTTCATGATCGGCACCACCTCGTCGAGCCGATCGCGGGTGATGACGAAACCGCCGACATGCTGAGAGAGATGGCGGGGAAAGCTCATCAGCGCGGTGGCATAGTCGAGCACTCGCACCGTCGTTGGATCCTTGACATCGAGACCGGCGGCCTTGGCCTCCCGTTCCGACAGGTCGGCGGCCGACCAACCCCAGACCGAACCGGCAAGCGCCGATTGCACGTCCTCGGAAAAGCCGAAGGCTTTGGCCGTTTCGCGACCGGCCGACCGCGCCCGGTAGCTGATGACGGCGGCCGTAAGCCCCGCATGCTCCTTGCCGTACGTCCTATAGATATGCTGGATCACCTCTTCCCGCTTCTCGTGCTCGAAATCGACATCGATATCCGGCGGCTCGTCACGCTCCGTCGACAGGAACCGGTCGAAAAGCAGCGTCGTCGAAAGCGGATCGACCTCGGTGATGGCAAGGCAGTAGCAGACCGTCGAATTTGCCGCCGAGCCGCGGCCCTGGCAGAGAATGTCGACGCTTCGCGCATATTCCATGATGTTGCGCACGGTGAGGAAGTAGGGCTCATAGCGCTTGCTGGCGATCAGCTCGAGCTCGTATTCGATCTGGGTCGAGACCTTCGCGGGAATGCCTTCGGGATAACGCACATGGGCGCCTTCCATCGTCAGCCGCCTGAGGGTCTGTGTCGTCGTCTCGCCTGCAAAACTCTCATCGGGATATTGGTATTCGAGTTCCGCCAAAGTGAAATTCAGCCGGCGGAAAAAATGCCCGGTATTGGCGATCGCCTCGGGGTAGTCGCGAAAGATGCGCGCCATTTCCGCCGGTGGTTTCAGATGGCGTTCGGCATTCGCCTGAAGCCGGAACCCCGCCTGCGCCACCGTCACATGCTCGCGTATGGCGGTGACGATATCGGCCAGCGGCCGGCGCGCCGGCGCGTGAAACAGCGGACTGTTGGTGGCGATCAGCCTCGTGCCCACGTTGCGGGCGATGGTCGCCAGCCCGGCAAAGACAAGCTGATCGAAACCGTCATAGCGCGGCACCAGCGCCAGATAGAGCCGGTCGGCAAAATGCGGCTTCAGCCGCTTGAGAAATTCCGCAAGGTTTTTAGCCTCCGACGCCCCGATCACCGGGTCGGGCAGGACGGCAATCAGGATATCCTCGCCCCATTCGACAAGGTCGGTCTCGTAGAGCGTACAGGTGCCTTTCTTCGCCCGCAGGTTTCCAGCACTCAGCATGCGGCAGAGATTGCCCCAGCCCCGACGGTTGCGCGGATAGGCGAGCACATCCGGGATGTCTTCGGCAAAGGAAAGCCGGGCGCCGGGCTGGAAGGAAAACGCCTCCACCTTGGCCTGCGCATGAGCGCGCACCACGCCCGCCACCGTATTGCGATCGGCAACGCCAAGGCCGGAAATACCAAGGCGGCTGGCGGCAACGATCATTTCGCCCGGATGGGAGGCTCCTTCGAGGAAGGAGAAATTCGACCAGGCGCCGATCTCGAAATAGGGCGTGCTCATGCGAAGACCCCATGCATGAACCAGCGCGGCTGTGCGGGCCCGCCATAATGCCCTTCTCGAAACAGCCAGAAGCGCCGGCCTTTTTCATCCTCCACCCGGAAATAATCCCGCTCGGCCGCCTTTTCGCCATCGACCCACCATTCGGCCGCGATCCGTTCAGGACCCTCGGCGCGCGCTATGCGATGAAGGCTCCGCCGCCAGCGAAAGCTTCTGGGCGGGCCCTCCGGCACCTCGGCCACCGCCTCCACCGGCTCCGGACTTTGGAACAGCCGCTGCGGTCGAACGGAAGCCATCCTAAGGCAGGCCGGAACAGTGGAAGCGGCTTCCTCGACCGTCTTCAGCATTTCCACATCCGCAAGCGGCTGAAAGGCGGCGGCACGCTCCGGCACGTGGCTCTGCGACAGGACGGGCAGAAACAGGCTTTCTGCGCCCAGCCGCGCCATGACCCTGTCGGCAAAGGCCGCAAGCGGCTGCTGCCGATCCGGCGTGCCGGAAAAATCCTCCTGCATCACCTCGTATTTTTCGCTTTTGGGAACCGACAGCCGCAGGATCTCGAAACCGAAACCGGCATCGAGATCCTCGTGCACCGCCTGCAGCCGCTCGCGGAAAAGGCCGGCAATGCGGCTCGGTTCAATCAGCGGCGAAGACGTTCCGGCAGCGATGCGAAAGACCCGGCCGTCGACGCGAAACAGCAGCAGTTCGAACAGCCGTCCGCCTTCGCCGCGCTTTTCCAGCTCCGGCTTCAGCCTTGCTGCCAGCTCCTGCGTCAGGCCGAGAATATCGTCCTCACCCTGGACCGGCTCGGAAAGCCGCCGCTCGGCCGAGAGGCTGGCAACGGGGAGCCGCGGCGAGAGCGGCTCGTCCTCCAGCCCCATGGCCTGATCGAGGCGCAGGAGCAGAATGGATCCGAAGCGGCGGGCAAGCGGCGCCCGCGGCGCCTCGATGATATCGCCGACCTGCTTGAGCCCGACCCGGCCGAGCGTTTCGATCATGTCGACTGGAAGCCTGAGGGCAGCCATCGGCAGTGGCGCAAGCACGCGTACGGCCTCCTCCGGAGCGATCACGCTTTGCGAGCCGAAGCGCGCCACCGCCCAGGAAAGCCCTGCCGAAGACGAGATCGCCGCACGCGCCTCGATGCCGAGATGAAAGAGCCGGGCGAGCAGGTCGTCGAGAAGCGATTTCTCGCCGCCGAGAAGATGGGCGCAGCCGGTAATGTCGAGATAAAGGCCGCTTTCGCCGTCGAGCGCCACCAGCGGCGTGTAGCGGCTGCACCAGTCCGCAAGCCCTTCCAGAAGGGCGCGATCCGCCGCCCGGTCGGCGGGCAGCACATCGACCTCGGGACACATGGCCCGCGCCTCGGCAACGCCCTGGCCCAACTGGAATCCTGATTTCTCGGCAAGGCCATCGAGCGCGACGAGGCGCATCGCATTCCTGACCCGGTCGGCAAAGACGACAGGCGGATGATCAGGACGCCCGCGGGAAAGCCAGGAGGTTCCCCAGCGGCTCCGCGCCACCCGGTCGGCCGGAAGATGCGGAAAGTCGAGCGACAGAATGCGCTGGTTGTGGGTCTGCCGCAGCAGCGGCTGGTAGGGGCTCGACGGGGTAAAAGCGGCGGTCATGGGGGTTCCACTCCAGGAAGAGGCCGACGGGAGCAGGAGACCTGCTTTTTTCGGCAATGACGTGAAAGACGGGATGGCCGATGCTGCCGCAAAGCATCGAACCGTCAGGGAGGGCGCGCTCGCGGGCGGGCGCCGGTTCGATATGAAGCCGGAAGAAGGCGCTGCTCGCCTCCTCGTGACCGGACTGACGCAGAAGAAGAAGAGGAATGCGTCCGGCGCGCGCGCGAACATGCAGGCGCCGGCTTTCGCTCAAGGCCAGCGATGCCGGATTGCCGCGAATTTCGAGAATGACGGCACAGAAGGCCGGGACGGAAAGCGCCGTCTCGGCGATCCACAGCGCGTCCTTCACCGTGCGCGGCAGGCTGAGGATCAGGCTTCGAATGTCGAGCCCGTAAGCCTTGAGACCAAGACCGTAGGGCAGGCCGGCCTCGGTCGAGGCCAGCGACTGGCTGACCCACAGAACCGGTGCCCCGGCATCGCCCTTTTGCTGGCGCGCCTGCTGACAAAGGGCGCTGAGCGCGGTTGCAAAACCGGCCGCAGCGCCGGCATCGCGCGTCTCGGAATTGCGGATCTCGGTCATACCCTCGAGCGGCAGGCCGCCCTCGAGGATATCGTCGAGTTCGGGAATGCCGAGCGGCAGGACCTTGCGGCCGGAGGACTGGTGACCTTCTTCCTTGCGCCGAAAGCCTGCGGGATCGGCCGCCTTGACCGCCTTCACGACGCCCGCAAGCCTGCGATTTTCGATCCTGGCTATGGTTTCGCGAAGCGAAAGAACGGTCTCCCGCTGCACGGCGTTCTCGGCCATGACGGTCAACTCCCATTTAAGATGTTCCTGTTATGTTCTTATAGATTCCAGAGCTGACCACATGAGTCAACAGCCAAGTTTAAGAATTTATTCCTCGCCCACCCCAGCCGGAATTCAACACTCGAAAAACAAAGGCAAAATCGCTATATGGAGGGCAACAAGGAGTGCCTATGGCCCGCATTGACCAGACCGATGATTGGCGGGAACGCCACGCACCGACGCTCACGACATTCGAACAACTCGCAGTGGAAGCCTACAGCCACCTGCCGCAGGAGTTCCGCCAACTGACGACCGACCTCATCATCGAGGTTGCCGATTTTCCAAGCGACGACGTCTTCGAGGACATGGCGCTGGAGACGCCGTTCGACCTGCTCGGCCTGTTCGAAGGCCGTGGCATCAGCGAACGTTTCACCATGGAGACAGGTGAGTTTCCGAACCGGATCATCCTTTATCGCCGCCCGATCATCGACTATTGGGCGGAAAACGAGGAAACGCTGGGCGACATCATCACCCATGTGCTGATCCACGAGATCGGCCACCATTTCGGCCTCTCCGACGACGATATGGAACGGATCGAGGCGAGCGTGGAGCACGTGGGCAACTAAGCCCCCATCCGCTCCGAGGCAGAGCCCCCGAAAAACAATCGGAAAACAAAAAAACGCTCCGGCCGGAAAGTCGAAGCGTTCCTGCTTTTTACTGTTCCGACAGCTTGATGTCGGGGTGGTAGTCCTTGCCTTCGACTTCCTTGAATACGGCCTGTCCGCATTGCATGTGCTGCGTATCCGCATTGAAGGCGTAGGTCGGTGAGCCGTGCAGGGACCAACCCTGGTTCAGTGCCGCCGTCACCTTATGGCAGAAGGACGCATCGTCGGGGCCGGTGAGGAAGCGGTAAAGTTTCAAAATCTTGCCTTTCGTTTTTCAATCATCTCCGCCTTGGCGGCGAGCTTCAGGGCCTGATCGAGATGCAGCCGCTCGATCATTCGGCCATGAAGATTGATGACACCTTTTTCCGCGTTCTCCGGCAGCGCGAAGGCGGCGATGATGGCGCGCGCCTCGTCGACGGCCGCCTGCTCGACGCCGAAGCGTTCGTTGGCCGGGCCGATCTGCAGCGGGTGGATCAGCATCTTGCCGTCATAGCCCATGTCGCGCCCCTGCCGGCACTCCTCGTCGAAACCGTCGGCGTCACGGAAATCGTTGAACACCGCATCGATGACGTCGAGACCGCTCCCGCGTGCGGCCAAAAGGATCTGCATCAGCCAGGGGATGAGGTACGGACGGCCGGGCCGGTCGGGAACACCGGTTTCCTTGCGCAGGTCGTTGAGGCCGACGACGAAACAATCGAGCCTGCCGCCGAAGGTGCGGCCGGTCTCGGCGATAACAGGCGCATTGACGACACCGCGCGGCGTTTCGATCATCGCCCAGAGACGCAACGCCTCCGGCGCATCGTTATCGGCCAGCCAGTCGGCGACGATCTGGATATCGGCCGGACTTTCGACCTTGGGCAGCAGGATTGCGTCAGGCTTTGCCGAAACGGCCGCCGCCAGATCCCGCTGGCCGAAGCCCGATCCGAGCGCATTGATGCGGATGATGACCTCACAATCCGGCCTGTTTTCGACGAGGTGGCGAACGAGGCCGTCCCGCGCCTCGGCCTTGCGCTCCGGCGCCACCGCATCCTCAAGGTCGAAGATCGCGGCATCGGCCGCAAGTTCCGCAACCTTGGCCAGTGCGCGGGCATTGTCGGCCGGCACTGAAAGCACCGAACGGCGCAGGCGAACGGGGTGATGTTCGATCGATTTTGTCATGCGGCCAGTTGTGCCCGCCTTTCCTTTTTTCCGCAAGACGAGGCGAACGGCCGCACCCCTCTTGCAAGCGGCGGCGGCAACACCCACATCCCGAGCAGAAAGGTGACGATCATGCAAAGCATACGTTCTGTTCTTTTTACGGCTCTCGCCATCACCATTACGCTGGCAGCCTTCGTCTTCACCGCATCGCTTGCGCTTGCGCTCGCCGGCATCGCCGCCGTTGTCGCGATCGGCAGCGCCATTGCCGCCCGGCTGAACCTGAAGCAGGCTCGAGCAACGGCCCGCCCGACCTCCGGCGCCGCCCCGCGCGAAATGCGCATCTGGAACGACGGTCGCGGCACGATCATCGATCTCTAGGCATCGATCTCCAGAGCGTTTCCGGTTTAGACGACGTCGCGGAAGCGCTCTATCTCCTTGTTTCTACGCACTTCCTGACGGGAACCGCTTCGCATTTTTCCCGAAATGCTTGAGTCTGCCCGACGCGGCAGCCCAATCTCGCTCGATTTTTTTGCGACACCCGTGTCGGCAAGACCCGCTTGCGTTCGTCCTTGGGTCAGGCCAGCAAAGGTCATGGCCACTGCATCATTCCCTCAACAGGAGCATGACATGGACAGCACGACGCAGAAAACAGACGCAAACCAGCTGCCGAAGGCCCTCAACGGCCTGGTGCCTTATCTCCAGGTCGACGGCGCGGCCAAGGCGGCGGAATTCTACAAGCACGCCTTCGGCGCAAAGGAAGCCTATCGGCAACCGGTCGACGACCAGGGCCGGACGATGCATATCCATCTCCACATCAACGGCAGCTCGCTGATGCTCAGTGACGCCTATCCGGAATACGGCCATGCCCTGGAAAAGCCGCAGGCCTTCAGCCTGATGCTGCCGGTCGACGACATCGACGCGTGGTGGAGCCAGGCGGTCGCCGCCGGCGCCGAAGTCGTGATGCCGATCGAATTGATGTTCTGGGGCGATCGCTACGGGCAGCTGCGCGACCCCTTCGGCGTGCTCTGGGCGCTGAACGCCCCAGTAAAAGCAGGCTAGAGTCAAGACAGGCTGAGACAGAAGCCAGACACCGGCCGATTTCGGCAAAACCCTCGGGCAAGGCGCCCAACGGATAAAACAACCGCGACAACACTTGCCGGGCAGGCGATTTCACCCGCCCGGCAAGCATCTTCGGGATAGATTTTCCTTCATTTCGGCGCAAAACTGATCTAAACGCTTACGCAACATTTCGCTGAAATCGAAGGCCTGAAGTTATGGAAAAGTTCGTCAAGCTCACCGGCGTCGCCGCTCCCCTCCCCGTCGTCAACGTCGACACGGACATGATCATTCCGAAGGATTACCTGAAGACGATCAAGCGCACCGGCCTCGGCACCGGACTTTTCGCCGAAGCGCGCTACAACGAGGACGGCTCGGTCAACCCGGATTTCGTGCTCAACAAGCCCGCCTACCAGAACGCCAAGATCCTGGTCGCCGGCGACAACTTCGGCTGCGGCTCCTCGCGCGAGCACGCACCGTGGGCGCTTCTCGACTTCGGCATCCGCTGCGTGATCTCGACCTCGTTCGCCGACATCTTCTACAACAACTGTTTCAAGAACGGCATCCTGCCGATCGTCGTCAGCCCGGAGAACCTGGACAAGCTGATGGACGACGCCTCGCGCGGCTCCAACGCCATCCTCTCGGTCGACCTGGAATCCCAGGAAATTACTGGTCCGGACGGCGGCACGGTCAAGTTCGAGGTCGATGCCTTCAAGCGCCACTGCCTGCTGAACGGCCTCGACGACATCGGCCTGACGCTGGAGAAGGCAACGGCCATCGACAGCTTCGAAAAGTCGACCACCGCCTCGCGCCCCTGGGCGTGAGCGACGGGATGACGCGCAAGCTCATCTCTTCCGGTTCGCCCTTCGAGAAGACGGCAGGCTATTCGCGTGCCGTCGCCAAGGGCGACTGGTGTTTCGTCTCCGGCACCACCGGCTACGACTACGCCACCATGACCATGCCGGAAACGGTGGAAGAGCAGGCGCACAATTGCCTGAAGACGATCGAGGGCGCGCTGAAAGAGGCGGGCTTCTCGCTCTTAGACGTGGTGCGCAATCACTACTACGTCACCGATGCCAGTTTCGCCGACCGGGTTTTTCCGATCTTCGGCGAGATGTTCGGCGAAATCCGCCCTGCCGCCACCATGATCGTCTGCGATCTCATCCGCCCGGAAATGCTGATCGAGATCGAGGTTACCGCCTTCCGCGGCTGACGTCTGACGGGTCGCAGCCAGCGGCAGTGACACCTGCACCGCTTATGCGCTACTGCAGAAGCATGACGACGGCCCTCGCCCGCAGGACCGTTTTCCGCATCACTATGACCGGAAGAAGCCCATGCAATTCGAAGGCACCGCCGACTATATCGCCGACAAGGACCTGATGATCGCCGTCAACGCCGCGATCCGGCTGGAACGGCCACTGCTCGTCAAGGGCGAGCCCGGCACCGGCAAGACCGAGCTTGCGCGGCAGGTTGCAGCTGCTCTGGGACTCGACCTGATCGAATGGAACGTCAAGTCGACGACCAAGGCGCAGCAGGGACTTTACGAATATGACGCCGTCTCGCGCCTGCGCGACAGCCAGCTCGGCGACGAGCGCGTCAACGACGTCAAGAACTACATCCGCAAGGGCAAGCTTTGGCAGGCCTTCGAGGCCGGGAAGCGTGTGGTGCTCTTGATCGACGAAATCGACAAGGCCGACATCGAGTTTCCGAACGACCTGCTGCAGGAACTCGACCGGATGGAGTTCCACGTCTACGAGACCAACGAGACGATCCACGCCCGCCAGCGGCCGATCGTCGTCATCACCTCCAACAACGAGAAGGAACTGCCGGACGCTTTTCTGCGCCGCTGCTTCTTCCACTATATCCGCTTTCCCGACGCAGACACGCTCGCCCGCATCGTCGAGGTGCACTATCCCGGCATCCGCAAGACGCTGCTTTCGGCAGCCCTTGCCGCCTTCTACGATATCCGCCAGGTGCCGGGGCTGAAGAAGAAGCCCTCGACCTCCGAAGCGCTCGACTGGATCCGCCTGCTCGTCGCCGACGAGATCGACCCGGCCGACCTGCGCGCCGATCCAAAGACCATGCTGCCGAAGCTGCACGGCGCGCTTCTCAAGAATGAGCAGGACGTCCACCTTTTCGAGCGCCTGGCCTTCATGGCACGCCGCGACGGATGAGACCGGACGCCAACAAGGTCCTGATCTACGCCACCTGGCGAGGGCATCTGCTCGTCTTCGACGAGCCGGACTTTCCCGATGTAGATCTGCAGGTCCCGGGCGGCACGATAGAACCGGGAGAAAGCCCTGAAGCGGCGGCCTTCCGCGAATTTGTCGAGGAGACCGGGCTGACGCCGCCGCCGGCATTATTGCCATTTAAAACGCAGGACTATCACTTCACGCAGAACGGCCGGAAAATCTGCCATCGCCGGCACTATTTCCATGGGCCGTTAGCCGGCGAACAAAAGGAACCCTGGCTGCACCGCGAAATGACGCCGGAGAGCGGTGGCCCGCCGATCCGCTTTCGCTTCTTCTGGCTCAGTCAGAGCGAGGCCGGCAAGCGGCTGGGATATGGCATGCAGAACGGTCTGGACTTGCTGCACCTAGCAACAGATTGCCCCTCACCCTAACCCTCTCCCCGCAAGCGGGGCGGGGGAACGCGGCGACCGCAACCTCATCACCTGCTGTAAGCCTGAAAGGGAGCCGAACGGCCGCGGCAATGTCCCTTCTCCCCGCCTGCGGGGAGAAGGTGGCGGCAGCCGGATGAGGGGCCAACCCACACGAATCGTTTTTCATTGACCCCCGCGGCCTTGCCGCGCTATCAAACAATCCGTGGTGATTTGGCCGGCCGGCTTGCAGCCACGTTAAACAAATCGCTAAAGGGCCGAGGAAACGTGGATTTTCCGAGGACCGGTCGCGATCAATCGCCGCCGGTTTTTTTGTATTGATCGAGTGGAAGCCCCATGCCCATCAAGATACCCGATACGCTGCCCGCATTCGAGACCCTCGCGACCGAGGGCGTGCGGGTGATGACCGAGACCGTGGCGATCCGTCAGGATATCCGCCCGCTCCAGATCGGGCTGCTGAACCTCATGCCGAACAAGGTCAAGACCGAGATCCAGATGGCGCGCCTCATCGGCGCCTCGCCGCTGCAGGTCGAGCTGTCGCTGATCCGCATCGGCGCGCACCGCGCGAAGAACACCTCCGAGGAACACCTGCTTGCCTTCTACGAGACCTGGGAGGAGGTGAAGGCCCGCAAGTTCGACGGCTTCATCATCACCGGCGCCCCGGTCGAAACGCTGGAATACGAGGACGTCACCTATTGGGACGAACTCAAGCGCATCCTCGACTGGACGACGACCAACGTGCATTCGACGCTGAACGTCTGCTGGGGCGCGATGGCGGCGATCTATCATTTCCATGGCGTGCCGAAATATCCGCTGAAGGAGAAGGCTTTCGGCGTCTACCGCCACCAGAACCTGCAGCCCTCCTCCGTCTATCTCAACGGCTTTTCCGACGATTTCGCCGTGCCGGTGTCGCGCTGGACCGAAGTGCGCCGCGCCGACATCGATGCGGTGCCCGACCTTGAGATCCTGATGGAATCGAAGGAGATGGGTGTGTGCCTCGTGCACGAGAAGAAGGGCAAGCGCCTCTACATGTTCAATCACGTAGAGTATGATTCCACTTCGCTATCGGACGAATATTTCCGGGATGTGGATGCGGGCGTACCGATCAAGATGCCGCATGACTACTTCCCGCACAATGATTCAACCCTGCCGCCGCAGAACCGCTGGCGCAGCCATGCGCATCTTTTCTTCGGCAACTGGATCAACGAGATGTACCAGACGACGCCCTACGAAATGGACCTGATCGGCAGGAACGAAAGCTAGGGCCGGAGCCGCGGATGTTCATCCCCTTCTTCCTCGAATTGAAGGCCGCGAAGATCCCGGTGACGCTCCGGGAATTCCTGTCCTTGATCGAGGGCATGGAGGCGGGCATTGCCACCTTCGATATCGAGGCGTTCTATTTTCTCGCACGCACGGCATTGGTGAAGGATGAGCGCCATATCGACCGCTTCGACGGCGTATTCCGGCATTGTTTTTCCGGCCTTGAGGCCATCAATCCGCCAGACGAGTTCGCGCAGGGTGAAATCCCCGAAGAGTGGTTGCGCAAGCTTGCCGAAAAATATCTGACCGAGGAAGAGAAGCGCCTGGTCGAAAGCCTTGGCGGCTTCGAGACCCTGATGGAGACCTTGCGCCAGCGGCTCAGCGAACAGGAAGGGCGCCACCAGGGCGGCGCCAAATGGATCGGCACCGCCGGCACCTCACCCTTCGGCGCCTATGGCTACAATCCCGAAGGTGTGCGCATCGGCCAGGACGGCTCGCGGCACCGGCGCGCGGTCAAGGTGTGGGACCGGCGCGAATTCAGGGATTACGACGACACGGTCGAACTCGGCACGCGCAACATCAAGGTGGCGCTCAAACGGCTCAGGCGCTGGGTGCGCCAGGGTGCTGCCGACGAACTCGACCTCTCCGGCACGATCCGCGCCACCGCCGAGCACGGCTATCTCGATGTCGTCACCCGGCCGGAACGGCGCAATGCTATCAAGCTCTTGATGTTCTTCGACGTCGGCGGTTCGATGGACGACCATATCCGCATCGTTGAGGAGCTGTTTTCGGCGGCACGCGGCGAATTCCGCCACATGGAGCACTTCTACTTCCACAATTGCGTCTACGAAGGCCTGTGGAAGGACAATCGCCGCCGGCGCGCCGACATCACCCGCACGGCGGAGCTGCTGCGCACCTTCGGCAGCGACTACCGCGCGATCTTCGTCGGCGACGCATCGATGAGCCCCTATGAGATCAGCCACCCCGGCGGTTCGGTCGAGCATTGGAACGACGAGGCCGGCGGGCTCTGGCTCTCGCGTATCGCCGCCCATTTTCCCCGGTCTATCTGGCTCAATCCGGTTGCCGAGCAGCATTGGGGCTACACTCAGTCGATCGGCATGATCAGGAGCCTCGTAGGCGGACGGATGTTTCCCTTGACGCTTGCCGGACTGCAGGACGCGACGAAACAACTATCACGCTGAATCTACCGCAGAAAATCTCGATTTCCGGTTGCCGATCCACCTGAAATGACGCAGGTTGCTTGTCGTGAGGACTGCATGTTTCCGTAAATCGTAGAGCATCCCGCTTTCAAGTGGAATCACTGAAAGCGGATAAGATGCTCTAGAATCAAAGTGCTAGAGCGTCCTTTGTGTGTTCATCTGAACGCACGGCGCTCTAGCCGATTTAAGGATACAACATGCAGCAGTTCTAGAGTGTACAGCGACCTTTGCGCGTCTGCTAAGACGCGCGGCGCTGTGGGGGAGCCAGGCGATGGACAAGCATGCGGATACGGAAATCTTCGGACACCTGCCATCGGGTGAGCCGGTTCATCGTGTCGTGCTCTCCGGTGGTGGCCTTACTGCCTATATCCTCACCTGGGGCAGCGTGATCCAGGATCTGCGGCTGGATGGCCATGAGCCGCCGCTGGTGCTCGGGTTCACCGATCTCGAAAGCTATCTCGACCATTCCCCCTATTTTGGCGCGACGCCCGGCCGCTGCGCCAACCGTATTGGCGACGGTCGCTTCACGCTCGACGGCAAAACCTACCAGCTCGAATGCAATGAAAAAGGTGTGACCCACCTGCATGGCGGCAGCGACAACATCGGCAAGCGCAACTGGACGATCGTCAGCCACACACCGGACAGCGTCACGTTGGCGATCACCGACCCGGACGGCCGCGCCGGCTATCCCGGCAGCTGCCAGATCCGCTGCACCTACCAGCTCAAAGCCGGCGGCGTGCTCAGTGTCGTCTACGAGACGGAGACCGATCGGCCGACACTCGCCAATGTCTGCCAGCACAGCTATTTCAATCTCGATGGCGGCACGGACGCGCTTGGCCACGACATCATGATCGCCGCCGACCATTATCTGCCGACCAACGAGTTCCAGGTCCCGACGGGCGAAATCCGCCCGGTCGAAGGCACCGCCTTCGATCTCAGGGAAATGACCTCGCTCAAGCGCCAGACCGAGGGCGAACGCATCGCCTACGACCACAATTTCTGCCTTTCGCCGGAGCGCATGGCAAAACACTCAGTCGCCTTTGCCCGCAGCCTCAATTCCGGCGTGACGATGGAAGTGCTGACGACCGAGGCTGGCGTCCAGCTCTATACCGGCTTCAAGCTCGACGTGCCGGTGCCCGGCCTCGAAGGACGCCGCTACGGCGCCTTTGCCGGTTTCTGCCTTGAAACCCAGGTGTGGCCGGACGCGGTCAATCACGAGGGCTTTCCGAACGCGGTTCTGCGCCCCGGCGAACTCCGCCGCCAGGAAACCGACTATGTCTTCATGAAGAGCTGACAGGCGAGCGCATCGGCGCTGACAGCAGAGACAAGACGGCTGCTGCGTTTCGCCCGGGGCGAATGCATTGGCCGAAGCCAAAAGCATTTACAAGTAAAATGGTTGGGAAAATTGGAGCGGGTGAGGCGATTCGAACGCCCGACCCCAACCTTGGCAAGGTTGTGCTCTACCCCTGAGCTACACCCGCTCATTACCTCGGTCCGGGGGTAGTCGGTGGACCGTGGGTGCCGCGCTGTCTTGCGGCGACGGGCGCTATATGGCCTAAGCGATTTTGGAATGCAACAGGGAAATGTCGAGAAAGCGAATATTTTTTGGAAGCCTCCCCGGGAAGCCCGCAAATGCCGCGTTTTCGCGCCGCGCCGCCGTCTCTGAGATTGCACGCCGCGGCCGTTCTCCCCTAAAGCAGACTGGAAAAAAACGGAGCGGCAGGAGAATCACCCTCATGAACGAAGCGCAGCCGAAGACCGCGGACGAACTTTTCCGCTTTCTCGACGACCTCGGCATCGAACACAGCACCAAAAAACACGAGCCGGTGTTCACCGTGGCCGAATCGGTGGCATTGCGCGACGAAATCCCCGGCGGTCACACCAAGAACCTGTTCGTGAAGGACAAGAAGGACAACTACTTCCTTTTGACCGTAGAGGAACACGCGACCGTGGATCTGAAGACGGTACACCAGGTCATCGGTGCTGCGAGCAAGGTTTCCTTCGGCAAGCCGGAGAAGCTGATGGAATATCTCGGCGTCATCCCGGGAGCGGTGACCGCACTCGGCGCCATCAACGACACCGGCGGCAACGTCAAGGTGATCATCGACGAGGAATTGATGAAGTTCGATGTGATCAACTGCCACCCGCTTTCCAACGACGCGACGACCTCGATCGGCTCGAACGACCTGTTGCGCTTCATGGAAGCGACGGGACATGAACCGCTTGTCTTGAAAGTGACAGCCTGACATACGATCTTTGGCGCGAATGCAGGAAGCCGGATCACGAGCCGGCGAGGAGAGAAGAATGACGGGCAACGACAATCCCTATGCAGGGTCCTTCGGCAACCAGATGACCGCTTCGGCTTCCTTCGGCGGCCAGCCGGCCGCGGCCGCCGCACCGGGCGGCGACCTGATCAAGGAAACGACGACCGCCAACTTCAGCAAGGACGTGCTGGACGCCTCGCGCCAGCAGCCTGTTCTCGTCGATTTCTGGGCGCCCTGGTGCGGACCATGCAAGCAGCTGACCCCCGTGATCGAAAAGGTCGTGACGGAAGCCGCCGGCCGCGTGAAGCTCGTCAAGATGAACATCGACGACCATCCGTCGATCGCCGGCCAGCTCGGCATCCAGTCGATCCCCGCCGTCATCGCCTTCGTCGGTGGGCGACCGGTCGACGGTTTCATGGGTGCCGTGCCTGAAAGCCAGATCAAGCAATTCATCGAAAAGATCGCCGGCCCCGCCGTCGACGACAGCAAGGCCGAGATCGAGGCAGCACTTGCCGACGCCAAGGGGTTGCTCGAAGCGGGCGATGCCGAGAACGCCGCCGGGCTCTTCGGCGCCGTGCTGCAGGCAGACCCGGAGAATGTGGTGGCTATTGCCGGCATGGTCGATTGCATGATCACGCTTGGCCAGATCGCCGAAGCGCGCGAAGCGCTTACGAGCCTGCCGGAAGATCTTGCCAAGGATGCCGGCATCAGCGCGATCGCCAAGAAGCTTGACCAGATCGAAGAAGCCCGCAAGCTCGGCGATCCGAACGCCCTGGAACAGCGGTTGGCGGCAAACCCTGACGACCATGAGGCGCGCATGATGCTCGCCAAGATCCGCAACGTGGAAGGCGACCGCAATGGCGCGGCCGACCACCTGCTGACGGTCATGAAGCGCGACCGGGCTTTCGACGACGATGGCGCACGGCGCGAGCTCGTCTCGTTCTTCGAAGTCTGGGGCCCGAAAGACCCGGCGACGATCGCCGCCCGCCGCAAGCTGTCGTCGATCCTCTTTTCCTGAGCAGAGCAGCAAGATCGGTGCGTTTTTCCCTTGAGATTTTCGAAGGGCGCACCATTTCTTGATCTGGTTGGCTATGCCTATGGGCGTGGCGGGGCAGAACCGGACATCTGCAAGGTCAATTGGAATGCATGTCGGAAATGCACGTTATCTTGGTCCGCAGGACTTGCCGGAGATCATTCCGGTGTTTCCGCTGACCGGTGCGCTGCTGCTCCCGGGTGCCCAGCTGCCGCTCAACATCTTCGAGCCACGCTACCTGGCGATGCTCGACGACGCTCTTTCCGGCAATCGGCTGGTCGGGATTGTCCAGCCCTCCTTCTGCGAAGGCCGCAACGACATCGGCGTCGGGCCGGTGCCCGCGCTCTGCGAGGTCGGCTGCATCGGCCGCATCACCTCCTTTGCCGAAACCGGCGACGGCCGCTACATCACCTCGCTGACCGGCGTATGCCGCTACCGACTGTTTAACGAGGTGGCCGGCACACGCGGCTATCGCCGCTTCCGTATCGGGCCCTTCACGGCCGATCTCGAAAATCGCGACGATGAAAGCCTTGTCGATCGCTCGGCGCTGCTGGCAGCCTTCAGGGCCTATCTGGAGGCCAACAAGCTGAAGGCCGACTGGGAGAGTGTCGAGCGCGCCAGCAACCGCACGCTGGTCAACTCCATGGCGATGATGTCGCCCTACGGACCGGCAGAAAAACAGGCGCTGCTGGAGGCCCCCGACCTCAAGACCCGCGCCGAGACGCTGATTGCCATTACCGAGATCGTGCTTGCGCGCAATTTCGGCGATGTCGACAACATTCTGCAGTAAGCGAGGGGTCATGGACGTCAACGCCAGCAAGGTCGATCCGAAACTGCTCGAACTGCTCGTCTGCCCGTTGACCAAGGGCCGGCTCAGCTATCGCGCCGAAGCCAATGAGTTGATCTCGGAAAAGGCACGGCTCGCCTATCCCATCCGCGACGGTGTGCCGATCATGCTGATCTCCGAGGCACGCAAGATCGAGGACTGACGCCAGCGGCCGATCCCACATCCTTTGACGATCAGTCAAGGAATAGCCCGTAAGTTGCCTGGACTATCGGTAGCTCGGCGGGACACGATGAACATCTGGCACTACGTCGTCGCGATCGTGACTCTGACCGCGCTTGGCGCGGCGGTCCATGTCTTCCGCTCGTCGTTCAATTTCATTCCCGATCGCTTCAATGCCGCGCCCGGCCAGTTCTGGCGCAATCACGCCATCGACGACATGCTGAGTGCGAACTACGGTTTCTGGGACATGGTCGCCGGGACCGAATACGACGAGGACGGATTTTACGAGTTCTTCAGCCGCAGAAATCTACGCATCTGCTTCACGTGGACGATCGCGATCGGCATGACATTGCTGTTGTCGTACCAGGATCTGCAAGACAAATTCACTGCCGTCGTCGATGTCGCGCCCGGCTGGCTCTGGGCGCTTTTCGTCTACCGGATCGAGAATCTCACCATCTTCTGACCCCTCAGATCGGCTGGCCGGAAAGCAGCCGCGGGTCCGCGTCGCCGGCAACGCCGGCCGCCTGGCGGATGAAGAAGCTTTTGAGGGACGGCAGCCGATCGACAAGACCGAGACCGAAGTCGCGGGCGATCCTGACGGGTGTAATGTCGTTCGAAAACAGTCGGTTGAGCACATCCGTGGTCACCCCCATGCGGAAGGTGTCGAACCGGCGCCAGCTCTGGTAGCGCTCGAGGATAGCAAGCGAACCGATATCGAGCCCGAGACGATCCGCCTCGACGATCGTCTCGGCCAGCGCCGCCACGTCCTTGAAGCCGAGATTGAGGCCCTGGCCGGAGATCGGGTGGATCCCGTGGGCGGCATCGCCCGCAAGCGCAAACCGCGGTTTTACGAAATCGCGCGCAAGGGTCAGGCCGAGCGGAAAGGCGCGACGGCCGCCGACAACCTTGAGATGGCCAAGCCTGTGGCCGAAGCGGCGCTCCAGCTCTTCTTCGAAGAGGAAATCGTCGCCCTTGACCAGGCGCTCCGCGTCCGCAGTGCGCTCGGTCCACACCAGCGACGAGCGATTGTTCTTGAGCGGCAGGGTGGCAAAGGGGCCGGCCGGCAGGAAATGCTCCTCGGCCGTGCCTTCGTGCGGGCGCTCATGCTCGACGGTGGTAACGATGCCCGACTGGCCATAGTCGAATTCGACCGTCTTGATGCCGGCCGCATCGCGCAGCTTCGAGCGCACGCCATCGCAGGCAACCAGCAGACGGGCCTCCAACTGCTCGCCGCCGGTAAGCGTCACCGCAACCGCATGATCGCCGCTCTCGAAGGTTTCGACCATGGTCGACTGCCGCACGGTTACACCAAACTCCTCGCAGGCGGCGCGCAGCGCGCCGACCATGGCCGTGTTCGGCACCATATGGGCAAAGGGCCGCCCCTCCTCCCCCTCGCCGTCGAAGGTGAGGAAAACCGGGCGCACCGGATCGGATGTCTTCGAATCGGTGATGACCATGCGCCGGATCGGCTCGGCCTCCGGCACAATCGCCTGCCACACGCCGAGAACATCGAGCATGCGCTCAGCTGCCGAGGCGACGGCAGAGGCGCGCTCGTCGCGCTTCCAGGCGCCTTCCGGCGCACCGTCTATGACGGAAACTTCGAGATGCGGTGCCGCCTTCTTCAGCGATACCGCGAGCGAAAGGCCGACATAGCCGCCACCGGCAATCAACACATCGATCATCCGCTTTCTCCCGTCGCACTTGAGCATCGTTTCATGCCTATATAGATCAATGCCATCGCCGTTCCTACCATCGGAGACAGCCGAAATGTCGCGCCCCACTGAGACCGCAACGCCCATGGATGCGCTGCTTGCCACACTCGACCTCGAAAAGCTCGAGGAGAACCTGTTCCGTGGCCGCAGTCCCCAGGTCGGCTGGCAGCGCGTGTTCGGCGGCCAGGTGATCGGGCAGGCGCTGGTCGCAGCCCAGCGCACTGTCGACGAAGGCCGCTACGTGCACTCGCTGCACGCCTATTTCATGCGCCCAGGCGATCCGTCCGTGCCGATCATCTACGAGGTGGACCGCATCCGCGACGGCTCGAGCTTCGCCACGCGGCGTGTCGTCGCCATCCAGCACGGCAAGGCGATCTTCTCAATGTCGGCGTCGTTCCAATATGACGAGGACGGCTTCGAACATCAGATCGACATCCCCAACGTGGCGATGCCGGAAACCCTGCCGGGCGAGCAGGAGCTGAAGGACAAGTTCCTGGCGCACGCCCCCGAAGCGATCCGCCGCTACTGGGAGCGGCCACGGCCGATCGAGATCCGGCCGGTCTCGCTCACCCACTATTTCGCCCGCAACGATGGTAAGCCGACCCAGGACGTCTGGGTCAAGGCCGTCGGCCATGTGCCCGACGAGCGCCACCTGCAGGCGGCCGTGCTTGCCTACCTCTCGGACATGACGCTGCTCGACACGTCGCTCTATGCCCATGGCACGTCGGTGTTCGATCGCAACCTGCAGGTTGCAAGCCTCGATCACGCCATGTGGTTCCATCGCCCCTGCAAGATGGACGACTGGCTGCTCTATACCCAGGACAGCCCCAGTGCCCATGGTGCCCGCGGCATGACCCGCGGCAGCCTTTTTGACCGTTCCGGCGTGCTGATTGCCTCGGTGGCGCAGGAAGGCCTGATCCGGAAAAAGGCAGCTGAACAGGAATAGGGCACTTATTCTTTTCTGCCTATTTTTTAATCTTCTAAAGTGACGATTTTTTAGCGCGTCGCGGCACCGTCGCTGTGCGTGATAATTTTCCCATGCCTTTTCATAGGTTTAGCGTGCCACGACGAATCTGGCACGCCCCTTGAATGTAGCTGTCCGGTTGCACGGCGCTTTCAGCGTTCCGCAGCAAGGAGAGATGGCCTCCGACCGGAGGCGAACAAGGATGGGAAACCGATGAAAATTGTGATGGCCATTATCAAGCCGTTCAAGCTCGATGAGGTTCGCGAAGCCCTCACTGCTGTTGGCATCCAGGGCCTGACCGTAACCGAGGTTAAAGGCTACGGCCGCCAGAAGGGACATACTGAAATCTATCGCGGCACCGAATACGCCGTGAGCTTCCTGCCAAAGCTGAAGATCGAGATCGCGGTCGCCTCGGAGGTCGTCGACAAGGCCGTGGAAGCGATCGCCGTTGCCGCCAAGACCGGCCAGATCGGCGACGGCAAGATCTTTGTCTACTCCATTGACCATGCCGTGCGCATCCGCACCGGCGAAACCGATTCAGAAGCGTTGTAAGCCACGCCGTTCAGGGAGCACTACTCGATGTCGTCAAGCAAACTTTCCACCTCTCTGGTCAGGATCGGCGCAGCCTCTGCCGCCCTTCTTGCACCGGTCGTCGCCTTTGCCCAGGAAGCCGCACCGGCAGCCGCCGCTGCCACCACCGCAGCACCCGTTCCCGACAAGGCCGACACGGCCTTCATGTTCATCTCCACGCTGCTCGTCTTCTTCATGCTGATCCCAGGCCTCGCGCTGTTCTACGGCGGCCTCGTTCGCGCCAAGAACATGCTGTCGGTCCTGATGCAGTGCACCGTCATCGGCGCAACGATGATGATCGTCTGGGTCGTCTATGGCTATTCGTTCGCCTTCGGCGGCTCGACCAACCCCTATTTCGGCGGCTTCGCCAAGATGTTCCTCGCAGGCGTCTCGGTTGACAGCACGTCGGCCACCTTCTCCCAAGGCGTGGTCATTCCGGAATACATCTTCATGCTGTTCCAGATGACGTTTGCAGCGCTGACGCCGGCCCTCATCATCGGCGCCTTTGCCGAGCGCATCAAATTCTCGGCGGCCGTGCTCTTCTCCGTCCTCTGGGCAACCTTCGTCTACTTCCCGATCGCCCACATGGTCTGGGACGGCAACGGCCTGCTCTTCGGCATGGGCGCCCTCGACTTCGCCGGCGGCACCGTCGTGCACATCAATGCCGGTGTTGCGGGCCTCATCGGCGCGATCATGGTCGGCAAGCGCACCGGTTTCGGCAAGGACATGATGGCACCGCATTCGATGACGCTGACGCTCGTCGGCGCAGCGATGCTGTGGTTCGGCTGGTTCGGTTTCAACGCCGGCTCCAACCTCGAGGCATCAGGCGGCGCGATGCTCGCAACCGTCAACACCTTCCTCGCGACCGCAGCAGCCATCCTTTCCTGGTCGGTCGTCGAAACCTTCACCCGCGGCAAGGCCTCGATGCTCGGTGCAGCCTCGGGCATGATCGCCGGCCTCGTCGCCATTACGCCTGCCGCCGGCATCGCCGGCCCGATGGGCGCGATCGTCATGGGCCTGATCGTTTCGCCGCTGTGCTACTTCTTCGTCTCGGTGGTGAAGAACAAGTTCGGCTACGACGACACCGCTGACGTCTTCGGCGTTCACGGCGTCGGCGGCTTCTTCGGTGCGCTGGCGACCGGCATCTTCGCATCGTCATCGCTCGGCGGCATCGGCTATGCCGACGGCGTCACCATGGGCGGCCAGTTCATGACCCAGCTCACCGCCGTCGCCATCACCATCATCTGGTGCGGCGTGGTCTCGGCCATCCTCTACAAGGTGGTCGACGCGATCGTCGGGCTCCGGGTCTCGGTCGAAGCCGAACGCGAAGGTCTCGACCTCTCGTCCCACGGCGAAGCCGCCTACCACAGCTAAGCCAATCGCGGCGCCGTCAACAGGCGCCGCTCAACGTCCCGTCGCGGTCCGTCTGATACGGATCGCCTTTGGCCCGGATCGACTGATCCGGGCTTTTTTTCCCTTTCATGCGGATTGCACGCCTCGCCCACCGGTATTTTAGCGGCATACACGCATGGTTAATGTCGCATTAACCGTGCTTCGCTTAGGTTGATTCCATGGCACGCAATGTGTCTTGAAGATCGAGACGGGCAGCAGGCAACATGAGCAGAAGCAATCCGGCAACGCTTGACAGCCGTTCCAACCGGTTCGTGCTAACCACATTCGTATGGCGACAGATCGCGTCGCTGGCGGGCTTTGCGCTGTTTGGCGCACTGGCGCTGGCAATCGCGGCGCTATCGACATGGAACGTTGCCGACCCGAGCTTCTCCTACGCCACCTCCGACGAGCCGACCAACGTGCTCGGTTATGCCGGCGCGGCCTTTGCCGACATCTTCATGCAGTTTTTCGGGCTTGCAAGCGTCGTCGCCCTGCTTCCGGCCGTTGCCTGGGCGCTGGTGCTGATCGGCGGCAAGCGCTTCGACAAGATCTTCAAGCGCCTCGGCCTCTGGTTCGTCGGATCGGTGCTTGCAGGCGCGGCCTTGAGCTGCGTCCCGGCGCCGATCACCTGGCCGCTGCCCAACGGCCTCGGCGGCGTCTTCGGCGACATGATCCTGCGGTTTCCCGCGCTGTTCACCGGCGCCTTCCCGACCGGCACCTTCGCTACCGTGCTTGCCTGCATCTTCGCCGCTCCTGCCGCCTGGTGCCTGATCTACAGCGCCGGCCTGATCGGTGTCGGCGAGGAGGAGGACGAAGACGAGATCGAGGCGCCGACGCCGAGCAAGGCGCGCACCGTGCGCGACGAACTGGACGAAGACGACAGCGAAGGCCCCTTCACCCTGCTGATGGGCTCTTTCGCCCACTTGCGCTACACCGTGCAGGCACGCGTCCGCCGCATCTTCGGCATGAGCGGTACCCGCACGCCGACGAAGCGCCAGTACGATGAGCCCTACGATTTCAACAATGACGAATTCGGCACGCTGAACGAGCCGGTCCGGCCGAAGCCGATGGCCGGCGACCGCATCGAACCTTCGCTCGACCGTTCCGAGCGCCGCATCGTCACGCCACCGCCGATCATGGCTGATGACGATGACGACATGCCCTTCGACATGGACGAGCGCCGCCCCGCCGGCATTCTGTCCGATGACGAGGACGACGATCTTGACGCAGCAGCCGACTGGGCGCCGAAAGCAGCACCGCCGAAGCAGGGTCTGCCGAAGGCCGGCTCGCGTGTTGCCACCCCGCCGCCTCGCCCGAAGACCAGCCAGCGGCTCGAGCGCGAGGCGCAGCGCTCCTTCGTCGAGGACGATGACGGCGATTTCGCGCTGCCGCCAATGCATTTCCTCGCCGAGCCGAAGAACGTCACCCGCGACGCTTCGCTCTCCGCCGACGCGCTGGAGCAGAACGCCCGCATGCTCGAAGGTGTGCTTGAGGACTTCGGCGTCAAGGGTGAGATCATCCACGTCCGCCCGGGCCCGGTCGTTACCCTTTATGAACTGGAGCCGGCGCCGGGCATCAAATCCTCCCGGGTCATCGGCCTTGCCGACGACATCGCCCGCTCGATGAGCGCCATTGCTGCCCGCGTCGCCGTCGTGCCGGGCCGCAACGCCATCGGCATCGAATTGCCCAACCAGCGCCGCGAAACCGTTTATCTGCGCGAACTGATCGGCTCGCGCGACTTCGAGACCAGCAAGGCGCGCCTGGCCATGGCGCTCGGTAAGACCATCGGCGGCGAACCGGTGGTCGCCGATCTCGCCAAGATGCCGCATCTGCTCGTCGCCGGCACCACCGGCTCGGGCAAGTCAGTGGCGATCAACACCATGATCCTGTCGCTGCTCTACCGCCTGCGTCCCGACCAGTGCCGCCTGATCATGATCGACCCGAAGATGCTCGAACTCTCCGTCTATGACGGCATCCCGCACCTGCTTTCGCCCGTCGTGACCGACCCGAAGAAGGCGGTCGTCGCGCTCAAGTGGACGGTGCGCGAGATGGAAGAGCGCTACAAGAAGATGTCGAAGATCGGCGTGCGCAACATCGACGGCTTCAACACCCGCGTCGAGCAGGCGCTGGCCAAGGGCGATGCGATCACCCGCACGGTGCAGACCGGCTTCGACCGCCAGACCGGCGAGGCGATCTACGAGACCGAGGAATTCGATCTGTCGCCGATGCCCTATATCGTCGTCATCATCGACGAAATGGCCGACCTGATGATGGTCGCCGGCAAGGACATCGAAGGCGCGGTGCAGCGGCTGGCGCAGATGGCGCGCGCTGCCGGCATTCATGTGATCATGGCGACGCAGCGCCCGTCGGTCGACGTCATCACCGGTACGATCAAGGCCAACTTCCCGACCCGCATCTCCTTCCAGGTGACGTCGAAGATCGACAGCCGCACCATCCTTGGCGAACAGGGTGCCGAACAGCTGCTCGGCATGGGCGACATGCTCTACATGGCCGGTGGCGGACGCATCCAGCGCGTCCACGGTCCCTTCGTCTCCGACACCGAAGTCGAGGAAGTCGTCGCCTATCTCAAGACCCAGGGCACACCGCAATATCTCGACGCGATCACCGAAGATGACGACGAGGACAATGACGGCGGCGGCCCCGCCGGCACGTCCAATCTTGCCGATTCCGACGACCCCTACGACCAGGCGGTGGCGATCGTTCTGCGCGACGGCAAGGCCTCCACATCCTATGTGCAACGTCGCCTCGGGATAGGCTATAATAGGGCCGCTTCACTGATCGAGCGCATGGAACAGGAAGGCATCATCGGCCCGGCAAACCATGCCGGCAAACGGGAAATCCTCGTGCCGACCGAAGCGGAAATCACTGGCCGGTAAACCCGGCTTTCGTCCCGGGCGATGATCCATGCCCGGTAACGGTCATGTGAGAGCGCGGCCCGCCGAAGGCCATGAAAAACGCCTTGAAGGTGCCGCACTTGCGCTCCAGATGATTCAGGAAATGAAGGAGACTGTGATGACAGAGACGAAAACCACCCTGGGCAGCAATCCGGCGATGTCGCGCCGTGTATTCGTTTGCGGCCTCGCGGCGCTCGCGGGCATGGGTGGCGCCGGTCTTGACGTCACCAAGGCCTTTGCCCAGGCCCCGGCCTCCGCCCAGAAGATCGCCGATCATTTCTCGTCGGTGAAGACCATGTCCGGCGAATTCGTGCAGTTCGGCCCGCGCGGCGAGCAGACCGGTGGCAAGTTCTACATCCGCCGCCCCGGCCGCATCCGCTTCAACTACGAGGCGCCTTCGCCGATGCGCGTGATTTCCGACGGCAAGTCGGTGGTCATCGGCAATATGAAGCTGAAGACCTGGGATATCTACCCGCTCTCCAAGACGCCGCTGAACCTGTTGCTCAGCGAGCGGATCGACCTGACCGGCAAGATGGTGCGCGACGTCAAGGAAGAATCAGACCTCATCACCATCGTGCTCGGGGATCGCTCGATCTTCGGCGATTCGACCATCACCATGATGTTCGATCCGAAGACCTACGACCTGCGCCAGTGGACGATCACCGATGCGCAGAAGAAGGACACGTCGGTGATGATCTTCAACGTCCGGACCGGCATCGCGCTCGACGACAAGGTGTTCAAGATTCCTTACGACGAGGTTCGCAACAAACGGGGCGGCTAAGACCGCCTCAGCATAGGCATTGTGGACATCGGCCGCCCACTGCATGTGTCCTCGGATCCGATCTAAGGATAAAACATGCAGCGCGTCAAAGTGCGCAGCGACCTTTTCATGCATTCCTTGTCCCGACGCGCCAGACCTGCTTAAACCTCCCCGACATCGAAAACATATCCGTCCTGAGCCGGCTTTCCATTCGTCGAACGCCCGGACCTACCCAATCATGGGGAATGAGCAATGGCCCTTTCCGTCGCCACGTGGAATATCAACTCCGTTCGCCTGCGCATGCCGCTGATCGAACATCTGCTGAAGACCTGGCAGCCCGACATTCTCTGCCTGCAGGAAACCAAGTGCCCGAACGACCAGTTTCCGTCAAAGCCACTCAAGGCACTCGGCTACAACCATATCGAGATGCACGGCCAGAAGGGCTATCACGGCGTCGCGACGATCTCGCGTCTGCCCCTGCACGAGCTTAGCGACCGCCGCGACTATTGCGGCGTCGGCGATGCGCGCCACCTTTCGGTGGTGTTCGAGGCGGGCGGCAAGAAGATCCGCCTGCACAATTTCTACGTTCCCGCCGGCGGCGACGAACCGGACAGGTCGATCAACCCGAAGTTCGGCCACAAGCTCGATTTCGTCGATGAGATGAAGCTGCTGCACGCCGAAGCCGAGGCGGGCATCTCCTCCATCCTCGTCGGCGACCTCAACATCGCGCCGCTCGAGGACGACGTCTGGTCGCACAAGCAACTCCTGAAGATCGTCAGCCATACGCCGATCGAAACCGAGGGCCTCAACACGGTGATGAACGGCGGCGCCTGGGTCGACCTGATGCGCCAGCATGCGCCGGCGCCGACCAAGCTCTATACCTGGTGGAGCTACCGCGCGAAGGATTGGGAAGCGGCCGACCGCGGCCGACGCCTCGACCACATCTGGTCGTCGGCCGACCTCGCGCCGAAGCTGACGCAGGTGGATATCCTGCGGGAAGCGCGCGGCTGGGAGCGGCCGTCGGACCATGTGCCGGTGATCGCGCATTTCGATATTTAGAGCGGCAACGCTCTACTGCGTGTTTCCTTAAATCCTATTCGATTTAAGGATAAAAACATGCAGCAATTCAAAGTGCTACAGCGCCGCGCGTCTAATAAGACGCGCGGCGCTGTAGCACGATCAGCTGCATCAAGAAAAGATGAGTAAAAATCTCATATTTTTCTTGATCCTGTTTTTCGAAGCGATTATCCCTTTTTGCGAGCGGCGGGGACACCGCCTCCGGCGGCTAAGCAGCCGTCGTTTCCATTGATTTTCGGGTGCTTCGCTCCGGGCCAGTCCGGAGGGCTTTCGTGCGCCCGCAAAAGGGGCCAGATCATGCGCAAGATTTTTCCGAACAGACCCGTTCGCACCTCGCTTCGTTCCCTTTCGGCAACAACGGCACTACTCGCGATCACGATCGGACTGCTATCAAATTCCGCCACCGCGCAGACGGCCACGAGTGAGAAGACGACGCGGCTGCAGAAGATCGAGGTTTCGGCCGCACAGGCGGCCACCAGCATCGCCGAGGACAATGATACCATCGCACCGTCGCGCAATATCACGGCGCTGAAGACCGACACGCCACTGGTCGAGACCCCGCGCTCGGTCTCCGTCGTCACCCGCAAGGAACTGGAGGAGCGTGGCGCCCAGGACATGATCCAGGCAACCCGCTATGCCGCCGGTGTTACCACCGGCGCCTTCGGCTTCGACCCGCGCTTCGACCAGATCTACATTCGCGGCTTCGAGACGACCACAACCGGCGACTTCCGCGACGGCCTGCGCCAGCCCTATATGAACTACGGCACCTTCCCGACCGAGATCTACGGTCTCGACCGCATCGAGATCATCAAGGGACCGGTGTCGGTGCTGTACGGCGCCGCCGGTGTCGGCGGCATCGTCAACCGCATTTCCAAGATGCCGCAGGACGACACGCACCGCGAGGTCGAAGTTCAATACGGCACGATCGGCCGCGCCCAGACGGCCTTCGATTTCGGCGGCCCGGCGACCGCCGAAGGCGACTTTCTCTATCGTATCGTCGGTCTGCTGCGGAACGGCGAAACCAGCTACGACGTTGCCGACGACCGCTACCTGCTGCAGCCCTCCTTCACCTGGAAGCCGGACGAGGCAACGTCGCTGACCGTCTACGGCCTCGGACAGAAGGGCGAGAGCGATGCCAGCCCGCGGGTGTTCGAATATGGCGGCAAGCTGCTGCGCTACAGCGATCCGGAATACGATCACCAGAAGGTGCGGCAGTATCAGGCTGGCTTCAAGCTCGAGCACGAATTCGACAATGGCCTGATCTTCCGTCAGCACGCCCGCGTCAGCGACATGGATTTGGACGCCCGCTATCTCGAGTTCGGCACGGCAACTGGCAATGTCTACGAGCGGTCGCCGGTCGCGATTACCGACAATCAGCGCACCTACCAGATCGACAACCAGTTGCTGGCGACCTTCGATACCGGCGCCATCTCGCACACACTGCTGACCGGCCTCGACTATACCTGGATCACGTCAGACTTCGGGCTCGGCTTTGGCGCCAGCGATCCGGCCTATCGCTTCGACCTCGACAATCCGACCTTCGGCATCACCGGCCCGACGCCCGCGCTCACCAGCTTCAGTGGCCGCGATCTGCGCCAGACCGGCATCTATGCTGAGGACCAGGCGGAATTCGGCAACTGGCGCGCCGTCGCCGGCCTGCGCCACGACTGGGTGGACCAGACGAGCACCAACAAGAACACCGGTGCAGTCGACCGCAAGGACGACGGTGAAGTCACCGGCCAGGTGGGCCTGCTCTACCTCTTCGACAACGATATTGCGCCCTACGCCAGCTACGGCACGTCCTTCGTGCCGAGCACGCAGCTCTCGGCAGATGGTACGGTTCTGGATCCGACGACGGGCGAGCAGATCGAACTGGGCATCAAATACCAGCCGGAAGGCGAGGCCTATTCGCTGAGCGCCGCCGTCTACCGGATCGTCGAAACCGGGGCGCCGCAATATGTCGCGGACGCGTCGCTGCCCGTCGGCTACTACTACAAATCTTCGGGCGAGGTGACCACCAAGGGCTTCGAGGTCGAGGCGCGACGCGAATTCGACAATGGCTTCAGCCTGATCGCCGCCTACACCTACAACGACGCCGAGATCACCGGGAACGTCAATCCCGCACTGATCGGCAACGTGCCCTCGACCAAGCCGCGCAACATCGCATCCCTCTGGGTGAACTACCTCGTGCCAGACGATACGCAGCTCGCCGGTCTCAGCCTTGGCGGCGGTATCCGCGCCACCTCCAAGTCCTTCACCTCCGACGACAATACGGCGGAAAACGGCGGCGCCGTCTACTTCGACGCGTCGATCGCCTATGATTTCGGCGTGAAAAATCCCGATCTGAACGGATTGTCGCTGGCCGTCAGCGCAACCAACATTGGCGACCGGCGCGAAGAAGTCTGCACCGACGGTTACTGCTACTTCGGCCAGGGCCGCACCGTGCTCGGCACGCTCAAGTACAAATGGTAGGTGAAAACGCCTGGCGTGCGACCGTCTATCGGGAGTGCGTCAGGCGAAACGGCCGGCCAGTGCGCCTGCGCGGCGGATCATCGCCTGCAGGTTCTCGCGGATGCGCGCCTCCACGAGGGCGGCAACTTCCGGGTATTCTTCCAGCATGCGCCGGAACAGCGGGCGATTGATGCGGATCACTTCGCTGTCTTCGTCCGCGGTCGCGGTAAACTTGCGTTCCACCATCGAGATCAGCGCCAGTTCCGAGAGAAGCGCGCCGCGGCCGACGGTGGTGACATCCTCCATCGCGCCGTCGGCATTGGCTTTCGAAAGCGAGAGGCTGCCGCTGGCAATGGCAAAGGCGCAATCGGCCGGAGCGCCCTCGCGAAACAGCTCCTGCCCTTTGAACACGCGTCGACGTTCGGCGCCAAAGGCAATCAGCCTCAGCTTGTCCTCGCTGATATCGGCAAAAAGCGGCACATTGGACAGAAGAACGATGTCGTCGTTGAGCGCCAAACGGCTAACCTCCCTGAATCACGATGCTCCGGGGTTCGAAACCCAAGAGCATAGCAATCGATGCAAATAGTCCGAAGCAGCTGACGTGCGGAGAAATCATCGGACGTCGCCGCCTCACGGAACGATCTTGTAGCCGCCGTTCTCTGTCACCAAAATCTCGGCATTGGAAGGGTCTCGCTCGATTTTCTGGCGGAGCCGATAGACATGTGTTTCGAGCGTATGCGTCGTCACGCCGGAATTGTAACCCCAGACTTCTTCGAGCAGCACGTCGCGCGTCACCACCTTCTGGTCGGCGCGATAGAGATAGCGGATGATCGCCGCTTCCTTTTCGGTCAGCCGGATCTTCTGGCCGTTTTCGAGCGTCAGCAGCTTCTGGCTCGGCTTGAACGTGTAGGGACCGACACTGAAGGTCGCATCTTCGCTCTGTTCGTGCTGGCGCAGCTGCGCGCGGATACGGGCGAGGAGGACGGCGAAGCGGAACGGCTTGGTGACATAGTCGTTCGCGCCGGCTTCCAGACCGAGGATCGTATCCGAATCCGTGTCATGACCGGTGAGCATGATGATCGGCGCCTTGAAGCCGCCCTTGCGCAAGAGCTTGACCGCCTCGCGCCCGTCCATGTCGGGCAGACCGACATCCATGATCAGCAGATCGACCTGCTGGGCGCGCGCCGCCTGTATCCCCTTGCCGGCAGTCGCTTCCTGAAGAAGATCGAACTCCTCGTACAGCGAAAGCTGTTCGACCAACGTTTCGCGCAGGTCATTGTCGTCGTCGACAAGAAGAATGGTACGGGTCGCCATGGGACAATTCCTGTTTGCTTCCGGTTTCAAACTAGCTCAAATGCCCGTGTTGGCAAGCGAACCGGTTTTGGAACCTCGTTATATATGCAACCGTGCTTATGGTGCCCGCCAAATCACGGACAATTCAAAAATCTGTGAGAGAGATGCGCAAGAAAACGTCGGGAAGAAGGCCAGTCAAATCCGTCATCACCGTCCGGCCTGCCCCGCTTGATCGCAGGCGTGCACTGGTTACCTTCGATGGCCGCACGGAGCAAGCGGCCATCGGCCGCAGCGGCATTACCAGCCGCAAGCGCGAGGGCGACGGTGCCACGCCGCGCGCCGCGATGAAACTCATCGGCGGCTATGTCAGGCGCGACCGCATCCTGCTGCCGCCGACGCCGCTGCCGATGCGGGCCACGCGTAACGGCATGCTCTGGTGCGACGCTCCCAGTCATGCCCGCTACAACCGTCCAGCCAATGCGCCCTTCGCGCCGAGCCACGAGGACATGATGCGCACGGACAGGCTCTACGACATCTGCCTGGTGATGGACTGGAACCTGACCAGCCGGCGCCGTTATGCCGGGTCGGCAATATTCTTTCACCTCATCCGCCCCGGATACGAGCCGACCGAGGGCTGCGTCGCCATAAGCCTTGCCGCCATGCGCCGGCTGATCCCGCATCTGCGTCGCGGCACCGTCGTCAAAGTTGTCTAATGTCGACGCTGCAATATGAGGCATGACCGGCGATCGAAAGAAGAATTCGGAAAGCATAGATCACGCGAGAAACCTCACCGGCCACAACCATCAACACTTCCGCAAGCTCTGGTGTCTATGTAGCCTCAAGCGAGATTTGCAGGACGAGTGCTGCCGATGCTGACCAAGACGGCCAAAGCGATACCGGCGACCGACGGACGGTTCTTCGGGATAAAAGAGGTTCGTGATAGCGCGGACGGCGTCTCGCAAGGTTCCGACATTGCGCAGCTGCTCGACTGGGTCGAATCCTATCTGATGGCCGGCCATTCCGATCTCGGACGAACCGGCGCTGTCTGCCCCTTTACCCGCCAGGCCGCCAAGATCGATACCGTCCGGTTGGCGATTTCTGACGCGCGCGCCGAGGACGAAGACACGGTCTTTGCGCTCATCCGTGGCGCATTCGGCGAACTCGAAGCCATCCCCTGCAAACCCGCGATGAAGCATTTCCGCACGGTGATCGTTGGCTTTCCTGACTGCGCCGATGCGGATGGGATCGCGATGTTGAAGCGCATCCAGCGGCGGCATCGGTTCTATTCACTCGCCCGCGCCCGGATGATCGGCATGATGCATGCAGGCTCCGAGGATCGCGGCCTGTGGAACCCGGACTTCCGACCACTGCGCTCGCCGATGCCGGTTCTCGCGATCCGGCATCTGGTCGAGAACGATGCCCCGTTCGCCGCTCTCCACCCCGCCCTCATGGTTGCCTATCTTGCCCGTTTCCCGATCAGAGGAACGCGGCGGCTCGTCAATCACTTCCGAAGCGGCTGAGCCATGCCCGGCCGAGCGACGTCGCCGATCGCCGACGCAGTTGAGATAACTCCGAGCTCTCAGCTTTTGGGCGACAATCTCCAAATCAGTTGCGTCACAAGTCTCGAAGGCTTCGAGGCCCTGCACAAGGAATGGGACGACCTGTTCGAGCGGACGGCGGAGCCTCAGCAGGTGTTCCAGCGTCATATCTTCCTGCGACACTGGGCGCGGCACTATCTCGATCCAAAGACGCAGCTCTGCATCCTCATCGGTCGTATCGACGGGCGTCTCGTCACCCTCTGGCCACTGGTGCGCCGGCGCAAGCTTGGTTTTGATGTGCTTGGTTTCATGGGAGCGCCGGTGACCCAATTCGGCGACGTGCTCGTCGAGGCCGGCGAGAACAGACACGCCTTGCTCGAAGCCGGCTGGAACGCCGTCGCATCGCTCGGCGCCGATCTCTTCGAAGCACGGCGGGTAAGAGCGGATGCTGCCCTATGCGGATCGGTGATCCCAAGCGGCGCCTCCTTGCCTGGCGACGTGCAGGCGCCTTTCGCAAGCCTGTCACGGCGGGTGACAGCCGATGGCCCCGGCATCGCCTATTCCGCACGCGAGCGCTCGAACTATCGGCGCCGGCTGCGAAGGCTGCGAGAGCACGGCGACATCACCTTTACCGAGCCGGAGCCGGGGTCAACAGCCGCAACGGCCGCAGCCGCTGCCATCACCATCAAGAAGAACTGGCTGCTCGAAAACGCGATCCTGTCGCCGACCGTCATGGACAGCCGCTTCCAAGCGTTCTTCGAGGACCTGGCCGGCGATCCCGGCGCCGGCCTCTGCGCCTCGACGATCGCCTGCGATGGGCGGCCGATCGGCGTCGATCTGTCCTTCGATTGCAAGGGCCACACCTTCGGACACGTGCTGGCAACCGACCCTGGCTATGACCGCGAGGGCCTCGGGCGGCTGCTGATCCACCGGACATTCGCGGCCGCCGCCGATCGCGGCAGCCGTGTCTTCGACCTGCTGGCGCCAGCGGATGGCTACAAGATGCAGCACGCCGACGGGCTGGTTGCCGTCAGCGACTATGCTTTCGCGTTCTCCTGGCGCGGCTGGCTGCTGCGCGAGCTTGTCATGGCGCGGCTGCAACCGGCGGCCAAGGTCTTGGCAAAGCGCCTTCCGTCCGCCCTTGTGCGCAGGCTGGCAAAACACAAGATCTGATCCAATCAGGCAAGCCGGCGCGGCCTCAGGCGAGTTGGCGCGGCGTGACGAAATCGATGAGACGGCACCGGCCCGATGCCAGGTCCTCCCAACTGGAGCCGTCGAACGCGAGTACGGCAAGCGCCGCTGTCGGAAACTTCTCCCGCATGCGCGCGAGCGCCTCCTGCCTGCCCGATCCGGCCAGCAGATGCGCAAGTTCCTCCATGCCCGGATTGTGGCCAACGACAAGCAGGTTACGGATATCAGGGTCAACGGCGCGAATGGTCGCCAGAATGGCGGGTGCCCCAACTTCGTAGATGTCGCGCGTCTCACGGGTGGGGATTGGCGGCGGCAGGTTATCCCGAACCAGCGCCCAGGTTTCCCGCGCACGTCGCGCAGTGGAAACGATCGCGAGCCCCGGGATCAGCCCTTTGCGCTTCATATCTGCGCCGATCAGTGGCGCCGCCTTGCGGCCGCGCTCGCCGAGCGGCCGGTCGTGATCCGGCACGCCGTCCGGCCATGCGGACTTGGCATGGCGCAACAGCATCAGGCGGTATGTTTTCGCCCCGCGATCCCCGGCCATCACGTCCTCCTTCGCAGCGAAGTACGATCTACTCCGTCAGGTCCATTCTGGCATCGCTTCGACGTTTTGTCCCCGTACTGCATAATTCCTTAAATCGGAATCGATTTAAGGAGGAAATTATGCAGCAGGTTTAATGCGCTACAGCGTCCTTTGCGCCTCATATCTGACGCGCAAAGGACGCTGTAGGAGTGAACCACAAAAAAGGCCGCCCCGAAGGGCGGCCATCAACGCCGGAAAGCTCAGGAACCGGCTTATTTCCACTCGCGCCAGCTTACTTCCACTCACGAATGTCGACGAAATGTCCGGCGACCGCTGCGGCCGCCGCCATTGCCGGCGATACCAGATGTGTGCGTCCCTTGAAGCCCTGGCGGCCTTCGAAGTTACGGTTGGAGGTCGAGGCACAGCGCTCGCCCGGCTTCAGCCGGTCGTCGTTCATCGCCAGGCACATCGAGCAGCCCGGCTCGCGCCAGTCGAAGCCCGCTTCCCGGAAGATCTTGTCGAGGCCTTCGGCTTCCGCCTGCTCCTTGACGAGGCCGGAGCCCGGAACAATCATCGCCGAAACGGTCGGCGCAACCTTGCGGCCTTCGACGACAGCGGCAACGGCGCGCAGATCCTCGATGCGGCCGTTGGTGCACGAGCCGATGAAGACGCGGTCGATGGCGATGTCAGTGATCTTGGTGCCGGGCTTCAGGCCCATGTAGTCAAGCGCGCGCCACTTGGAGGTGCGCTTGTTTTCTTCCGGGATCTCGTCCGGGTTCGGGACGATGCCCTGAACCGAGATGACGTCCTCAGGCGACGAACCCCAGGAGACGATCGGCGGCAGATCGGCAGCGTCGAGCACGACGACGCGATCGTAATGCGCGCCTTCGTCGGTGTGCAGCGTCTTCCAATAGTCGAGCGCCATTTCCCAGGCCTTGCCCTTCGGCGCGCGCGGCTTGTCCTTGATGTATTCGAAGGTCGTTTCGTCGGGCGCGATCAGGCCGGCGCGGGCACCGCCTTCGATCGTCATGTTGCAGATGGTCATGCGGCCTTCCATCGACAGCGAGCGGATCGCTTCGCCGGCAAACTCGATGACGTGTCCGGTGCCACCGGCGGTACCGATCTCACCGATGATGGCAAGGATGATGTCCTTGGCGGTCACACCTGGCGGCAGCTGGCCGTCGACGCGCACCAGCATGTTCTTGGCCTTCTGCTGGATCAGCGTCTGGGTCGCAAGCACGTGCTCGACTTCCGACGTGCCGATGCCATGCGCCAGCGCGCCGAAGGCACCATGCGTCGAGGTGTGGCTGTCGCCGCAAACGATGGTCATGCCCGGCAGCGTGAAGCCCTGCTCCGGGCCGACGATGTGCACGATGCCCTGGCGCTTGTCGTTTTCCGAGTAGTATTCGACACCGAACTCGGCTGCGTTCGTGGCGAGCGCCTCGACCTGGATGCGGCTCTCCTCGTTCTTGATGCCGAGATGGCGATCAGGTGAGGTCGGCACGTTGTGGTCGACGACGGCGAGCGTCTTTTCCGGAGCGCGGACCTTGCGGCCAGCCATGCGCAGGCCCTCGAAAGCCTGCGGGCTCGTCACCTCATGAACGAGATGACGATCGATGTAGAGAAGACAGGTGCCATCGTCCTGGCTGTTGACCAGATGGTCGTCCCAGATCTTGTCATAGAGAGTACGCGGTGCGCTCATGGCGATATATCCATCGAATTTTCAGAAGTAAGGGAAAAGCCGGCAGCAAGGCAGCCGGAAACACTGATCAAGGGATCAGGATAGGAGGCTTGTCAGCGCCCCGGATACGCGCGCAAAAAAGCGTGCCGGCAGACGCTTGTGGTCCTGCAGCACGACGATTTTTTGCTCTCGACATCCGAACTTGGATTCCATGAGGCCGTACATATCAATTTTTTGACACTTCGGCAATCGGTGGAAGCAGCCTCAACGCTGCTCGGCGCGCCGCAACCGCCGCTCGATCCCCCGCAAGCCCAGCGACAGGCCAATGGTCAGGACGAGATAGACATAGGCAACGATCGAATAGGTCTCGAAGAAGCGAAAGGAACCGGAGGCGTAGACCTTGCCCATCTGGGTGATGTCGGCGACGCCGAGCACCGAGACCAGCGAGGAGTCCTTGACCATGGCGACGAAGTCGTTGCCGAGCGGCGGCAGGATCACGCGGATCGCCTGCGGGAAGATCACCAGGCGAAACCGCTGGTAGCGCGTCAGGCCCAGCGCCTTGGCTGCCTCGACCTGACCCTTGTCGACCGAGAGGATGCCGGCCCGAAAGACTTCGGCGATGAAGGCGGAATAGCCGATCATCAGCGCCATGATCGCCCGCCACATCAGCGAGATGTCGCGCACCACCACCGGCTCCATCCAGCCGGCCGATATCAGCGGCGCGGTGATGAAGTTGGCGACCGTGACGAGCGTCGGCGCGCCGACGAAGGCGATGTAGAACAACAGGACGAGGATCGGCACGCCGCGGATGACCTCGGTGTAGAAGCGTGCGATCTGGCGAAGTGCCGCGTGCTCCGACAGCGCCATCAGCGCAATGCCGAGACCGAGCGTCGTCGCCAGCACGAAGCCCATCAGGGTCACGAAAATGGTGACGCCAATGCCCTTGAGGACGACGTTGAAGACTTCGGTGTAGATGTCATTGGTGACGATAACAGCGGCGAGCGCCACGGCAATCACCAGAAGGGCGACCAGCCACCAGGGATAGTCGCCCTTTCCGGACTTATCAGTCGATTGTGGGGAGGCCATGGCCTGCGATCAGCCGCCCATCTTGTAGTCGAGGAACCACTTCTTATCCAAGGCGTCGAAGGTTCCATCTTCCTTCAGCGCCTTGATCGCGGCGTTCACCGGGCCGACCAGGTCCGAACCCTTGGGATAGATGAAGCCGAAATCCTCGGTGCCGAGCGGGCCGCCGACGACCTTCAGCTTGCCTTCGGACGAATCGACATACCCCTTGGCGGCAACGCTGTCGGTCAGGACGACGTCGACGTCGCCGGCCTTGAGCGCCTGCACGGTGGCACCGAAGGTTTCGAACAGCTTGATGCGCGGGTTCTGCTCGTTGCCATCGAGCATTTCGTAGACGGCGGTGTAGAACGGCGAGGTGCCCGGCTGTGCGCCGACCAGACCGTCGGCGAAGGCGCCGAAGCTCTTGCCGTCGTTGAAGCGGTTCTCGTCGCCGCGCACCAGCATGAACTGCTGCGAGCGCATGTACGGATCGGAGAAGTCGACCTTCTCCTTGCGGTCGTCCTTGATGGTAATGCCGGTCATGCCGATCTGGTACTGGCCGTCGTGAACAGCCTGGATCATCGCGTCCCAGCTGGTGTTCTGGTACTCGACCTTGAAGTTCAGACGCTTGGCGATCTCGTTCATCGCATCATATTCCCAGCCGATCGCCTCACCGGTCTTCGGATCGACGAACTGCAGCGGCGGGTAGGCATTTTCCGTGACGACGACAACCGTCTTGCCACCGAGATCCGGCAGGTCGCTGGCGAAAGCCGGTGCAGAAAAAGCAAATGGAACGGCAAGTGCGGCTGCGATGCCCGCAAGCACATGGCGACGGATTGTCATTGGAAGAGCTCCCGAAAAGTGTGGCAGCGAAAAATGTCACGGATTGCTAAGAAAAGACAAGCGCATAGTACCAAAAAAGAAAGGCGGCCCGAGGCCGCCTTCCCTACAATCCCAAAGGATTGAAATCTTATTCCGCTGCGGCTTCAGCTGCCTTGGCTTCGGCGGCTTCTGCTGCTGCCTTGGCTTCTGCGGCTTCGGCTGCTGCCTTTTCGGCTGCAAGAGCCTGAGCTGCTGCGATCTTTTCAGCTTCGATCCGTGCCTTTTCCTCGACAACGGCCTGGCGCTCGGCGTCGTTCAGCTTGCGGGCGCGCGTACCGGTGTTTTCAACGATACGAGCCGACTTGCCGCGACGATCGCGCAGGTAGTAGAGCTTGGCGCGACGGACCTTACCGCGGCGAACCACTTCAACGCTCTCGACGAGCGGCGAGTAAACCGGGAATACGCGCTCAACGCCTTCGCCGTAGGAGATCTTGCGAACGGTGAAGCTTTCGTTGATGCCGCCGCCCGAACGAGCGATGCAAACGCCTTCATAGGCCTGAACGCGGGTACGCGTGCCTTCGACAACGCGGACGTTGACGCGCAGCGTGTCGCCTGCGGAGAAATCGGGGAGCGTGCGCTTGGCGGCAATCTTGGCGGCCTGTTCGGCTTCCAGCTGCTGGATGATGTTCATCGGGTTAACCTTTCAAGTTCTTCTGAAACAGCCAGAGCGCTCTCGATCGACCTGTCGGACGTACCTTCAGATGTTGCCGGACCCCGGCAGGAGCGGATTCACCATTCTTTGTTGGTGGTCGACGGGCAAACAACCCGAACCGGGGCGGCACTTACACGAAGAAAACCCGCTTGTCATCCCCGCAAGCCATATTTTCCGGGCCATGGAGGCGTTCGGCGCGAATTCTATCAGAGATTTCGAAATAACGCGCATTGAAATGCATTCAATCGCGGGCTTGCGGCTGCAAAGCCCGCGGGCTATGCCGAGCTGGGGGCGATGGGGGAGACCATGCATTTCTTCGAAGTACTTCTGCTTTTCGTCGCCGGTTTCCTGTCGGGCGTGGTCAATGCGATTGCCGGTGGCGGAACCTTCCTCACCTTCGGCGCCATGACCCTTGGCGGGTTGCCGCCGATTGTCGCCAATGCCACGTCGTCGATCATCCAGCTTCCCGGCTATATCACCTCGACCCTTGCCTATGCCAAGGAGATCCGCGCGGACCGCCGCCAGGCGATCCTTCTTGGCGTCATTTCGGCGGTCGGCGGACTTGCCGGCGCGGTGTTGCTGATCTCCCTGTCGAACGCCTCGTTTCGTGCGCTCGTCCCCTGGCTGCTGATCGCCGCGACGGCGATCTTCGCCGCCGGGCCGCTCCTGAAGCCCAAGGCCCGCATCGACGAGCATGCGATCAGCCCGGCCGGTGTCGTCAGCCAGTTCGCAACCTCGATCTATGGCGGCTTCTTCGGCGCCGGCATGGGCATCATGATGCTGGCGGTGTTGGGACTTGCCACCGGTGGCGGCTATCACCGCCTGAATGCGCTGAAGAACTTCATCTCGATCGTCATCGCCACCATCGCCATCGTGGTCTTCGCCGCCGGCGGGGTCGTGTCGTGGCTGCATGCGGCGATCATGGTTCCCGGTGCCGCCCTCGGCGGTTATCTCGGCGTCTGGGCGGCACGGCGCGTGCCGCAGGCGGTGATCCGCGCCTTGGTCGTCGCGGTCGGCTTGCTGCTCGCCGCCTATTACTTCTTCACGGGTTGAGGAAGCAGGTCCGGCCGACGCGCCTCGGTCAGCCGACGGGCTTCCGCCTCGCGCCACTTGGCGATGGCGCCGTGATTGCCCGAGGTCAGCACGGCCGGGATCTCCCTGCCCTCGAAGACCTGCGGACGGGTATAGTGCGGATGCTCCAGCAACCCGCCTTCGAAGCTTTCGTGAACGCCCGACAGCTCGTTGCCCATCACCCCGGGCAGGATGCGCACGACGGCATCGAGCAGCGTCAGCGCTGCCGGCTCGCCGCCCGAGAGGATATAGTCGCCGATCGACACTTCCTCGAGCGCGCGCCCGTCGATGACGCGCTGGTCGACACCTTCGAACCGCCCGCAGACGATGACCACGCCGGGACCGTCGGCAAGTTCGCGCACGCGCTTCTGCGTCAAGGGCCTACCGCGCGGGCTCATCAGCAGCCGCGGGCGATGATCGTCCTGCGACACCGCGTCGATCGCACGGGCGAGGACGTCGGGCCTCAGCACCATGCCGGCGCCGCCGCCGGCCGGCGTATCGTCGACGGTCCGGTGCTTGTCCTCCGCAAAGTCACGGATCTGCACGGCATCGATCGACCATTGGCCGCGCTCCAGCGCCCGGCCGGAGAGCGAGGCGCCGAGATGGCCGGGAAACATTTCGGGATAGAGCGTGAGAACCGTTGCGCGGAAGGACATTGCCTTGGCGCTCACTTGCGCTTGGCCGAAAACGGGCTGCCGGGCTCGTCCTTGTCGTCGATGAGGCCGGCGGCCAGCGGATCGACCAGCAGCTTGCCGCCTTCCAAATCGATCTCCAGAACGGACCATTCAGTAAAGGGAATGAGCACGGGGCGCTTGCCCGGCCCCTTGAGCTCCAGCAGGTCGCCCGCGCCGAAATCGAACACGCCCGTCACGGTGCCGTAGCTCTTGCCGCTGCCGTCGATGGCCTCGAGGCCCTCGAGGTCGGCATAGAAGAATTCGTCTTCGTCGAGATCGTCGTCGGGCAGATTGTCGCGATCGACGAACAGTTCGAGGCCATTCAGCGCCTCGGCGGCCGTGCGGTCGTTGACGCCGCGAAAGCGGACGACGACCACGTTCTTGGCCTCGCGGATTTCCAGCACCTCGAACACGCGCCCATCGGCGCTATGGAGATGGCCATAATCGCCGAGTGCCGTCGGGTCGTCGGTGAAAGACTTGACCCTGACCTCGCCGCGCAAACCTTGCGCCGCGCCGACAGTCGCCATCAGAACCGGGTTTTCGAGTTTGCTCATCATCCGTATCCGTTTGGGGATTTCAGGGTGCACATAACGGAAAACGGGCGGCATGGAAATGCCGCCCGTCTCCTTCATCCGTTTGCCGGATATTATTCCGCGGCACCTTCGGCAGCGGCAGCAGCGGCGTCTTCGGCCTTCTGCTTGGCTTCAGCAGCGCGCTCCTGAGCCTTCTTGCCCGGCAGACCCTTGTTCGGGTTGCTGCGAGCCGGACGCTGAGCGATACCGGCCTGGTCGAGGAAGCGCATGACGCGGTCGGTCGGCTGGGCGCCCTGGGCGATCCAGTGGCTGATGCGCTCGGCGTTCAGCTCGACGCGCTTTTCGTCGTCCTTGCCGAGCATCGGGTTCCAGGAACCGATCTTCTCGAGGAAGCGGCCGTCACGCGGGCTGCGGGCGTCGGCAACGACGATCTGGTAGTAAGGACGCTTCTTGGAACCGCCACGGGCGAGACGAATTTTCAGTGCCATTTGAGTAACTCCTTGCAGGCTTTCTTGACCGCTTCGTTCAAGCGGAATGGGTGGTGCCGACGGTGCCCGCGGAATGCGTGCGATCGGCGGCGATGGCTTCATGATGCCGGATGACTTCCTTGATGATGAAGTTCAGGAACTTCTCGGCGAAATCCGGATCCAGATTGGCATCCTTCGCCAGGTGGCGAAGACGTTCGATCTGGTATTCTTCGCGCGCCGCATCGGCCGGCGGCAGATTGTGCTTGGCCTTGAGAACGCCGACCGCCTGGGTGCAGCGGAACCGTTCGGCCAGCATGTGGACGAGCGCGGCATCGATGTTGTCGATCGACTGCCGGTAACCCGCCAATTCCTTTTTGATTTCGGGATCAATCATCTCTCACCGATCCTCACTTCTTCTTGGGTAGGCCCGGAAGGCCGGGGAAACCGCCAAGGCCCGGAAGCTTGGCGCCGCCGAGACCGGGCAGGCCGCCGCCGCCAAGGCCCGGCATGCCGCCGGGCTTGAGGCCGGCTGCTTCCGCCTGCTTCTGCAACGCTTCGAGCTGCTTGGGGTCGAGGCTCGACAGATCGGGCATGCCGCCGCCACCAAGGCCGCCGAGGCCCATCTTGCTGGCAAGGCCGCCCATCATCTGCTTCATCATGCCGCCTTTGCCCTTGCCGCCCATCATCTTCATCATGTCCGCCATCTGGCGGTGCATCTTCAGAAGCTTGTTGATGTCGGCAGCATCGGTGCCGGAACCGGCGGCGATGCGCTTCTTGCGGGAATGCTTCAGCATGTCCGGGTTGGCGCGCTCGGCCCTGGTCATCGAGGAGATGATGGCGATCTGGCGTCCGAACAGCTTGTCGTCGAGACCGGCCGAGGCCATCTTGTCCTTCATGCCGGCCATGCCGGGCATCAGGCCCATGATACCGCCCATGCCGCCCATCTTCTGCATCTGACGCAATTGGTCGGCGAGGTCGTTCAGGTCGAACTTGCCCTTGGCCATCTTGGCGGCCATTGCGGCCGCCTTTTCGGCGTCGATGTTCTCGGCAGCCTTTTCGACCAGCGAGATGATGTCGCCCATGCCGAGGATACGGTCGGCAACGCGGCGCGGATGGAACTCTTCGAGTTCGCCCATCTTTTCGCCGACGCCGATGAGCTTGATCGGCTTGCCGGTAACGGCGCGCATCGAAAGTGCTGCACCGCCGCGGCCGTCGCCGTCCATACGGGTGAGCACGAGGCCGGTGATGCCGACGCGTTCGTCGAAGTTGCGGGCGAGGTTGACGGCATCCTGACCGGTCAGCGCATCGGCGACCAGCAGGATCTCATGCGGATTGGACTTCCGCTTGATTTCCGCCATCTCGATCATCAGCGGCTCGTCGATATGCGTACGGCCGGCGGTGTCGAGGATGACGATGTCGTGGCCGCCGAGCTTGGCGGCCTGCACGGCGCGCGCGGCGATATCGGTCGGCGACTGGCCGGCGATGATTGGCAGCGTATCGACGCCGGCCTGAACGCCGAGCTGGCGAAGCTGCTCCTGGGCGGCCGGACGACGGGTGTCGAGCGAAGCCATCAGGACCTTCTTTTTGTCCCGCGTCTTCATCCGGCTGGCGATCTTGCCGGTGGTCGTCGTCTTGCCCGAGCCCTGCAGACCGACCATCATGATGACGACCGGTGCCGGCGCATTGAGGTCGATAGTGACGCCCTCGGAGCCCAGCATCTCGACCAGCTCGTCATGGACGAGCTTGACGACCATCTGCCCGGGCTTGATCGATTTCAGGATCTCGGCGCCAACGGCCTTCTCGCGAACCTTTTCAGTAAAGGAGCGCACGACGTCGAGGGCGACATCGGCTTCGAGCAACGCACGGCGAACCTCGCGAAGCGCCGCGGAAACATCTGCTTCCGACAATGCGCCGCGGCCGGTCAGTCCATTCAATATGGAACCAAGGCGGTCCTGGAGGCTCTCGAACATTCTCACTTCCTTCTGGTTTCCGGTGGCATGGAGACTAGCCGGAAACGTGGGTTCCTTCGCCTGAAAAACAAGGCGCAAAGCCAAAAACCACCCGAGGGCGCAACGCGCTGTCGGATGTTGACCTCCGGGCTCTCTTTATACCTTTACGGGGCCTGGTCGGTGGCTTCGAAGTCATCAACTTGCGAAGGAATTTGCCGCGATAAACAGGAAAGCGGCCGAAAAGTCAAGAACGGCCGGCAAATCCGGCAGCAGGGATTTCAGGCACGGACTGCGCCGCGACGCTCACAGCACCAATCCCGGCGGTCAAGAGCCTTCCTTGTCATCCGCTGCGCCAAGTTCACGTGCCAGCTCATCGAACGCCGTCGCGACGCGGGTCATGACCCTGAGTGCCGCAACCACTTCGGTCTGGTTGATATCGCCCAGAACCGCGTGCAGCAATTCGAGTTCGCGCCGGTGGATGGCCTCGAACAGGTCGCGACCGACAACGCTCGGCGCACAGAAATAGGCGCGTCGATGTTCCGGGTTGGGTTGCTTTTCCAGAAGTCCCTTTTCCAGCAGTCCGACGACGACGCGCAGCACGAACTGCCGTTTCATCGACAACCGCCGCGCCGCCTCCGGCACTGTCAATGGCTCCACGCAGAGAAGCTCGAGCACCGCCCTTTCGGCGACGGATATGCCCGAACCTTCCAGCATGTGCTCGATCGAACGATGCACATTGAGATGGATCGGCCGGACCAGTTTGATGGCCTTGTACAGACGTTCCTGTTTGTCGAAGCGAACCAGCATGAGGCACGATAGCAATCAAGTTGCTATTTTCAAGAATTTCTTAAACCTTGTCCCCTCACCCTGTCACGACGCATCGCAAGCGCCTATCTTTTTCAGACACCGCCACCAAACAATCGCCGGAAAGCGACGATGCCGAAGGTCAATCCTTATTATCGGGGGCCCGCCTCCGACCACTTCGACGGAACGCGGTTCTTCAACCCCAATGGCCGGCAGCCGCGGGGCATGGGCGACCTTCTGCGCTGGCAGCTCGGTCGAGGCAAGGTGAGGTGGCCGACGCATTATCCAAGCCCGTTTCAGCAGGCAAAGCCGGATCTGAGCATCGAGGCCGACCGCCTGCGGGTGACGATGATCGGCCACGCGAGCCTTTTGATCCAGGTGCATGGCTTCAACATACTGACCGACCCGGTCTGGGCACACAGGGTGAGCCCGTTTTCCTTCGTCGGCCCAGCACGGCGCAATGCGCCAGGCATCGAGATGGACGATCTGCCGCCGATCGACCTCGTGCTCGTCACCCACAACCACTACGACCATCTCGATCTCGATACGCTGGCAGCCCTCAACGAAGAGCACAGTCCGCTGATCGTCACGCCGCTCGGCAACGACACAATCATCCGCCGCGCCGTGCCGGACGCGACCATATCCGTTCTCGACTGGGGCGACCGGCTGGACCTTGAAGACGAACTGGTGATCCATGCCGAGCCCTGCCATCACTGGTCGGCGCGCGGCTCCGGCGATCGCCGCATGGCGCTCTGGGCGGCCTTCGTCATCGAAACCCCTGTTGGCAAGATTTACCACGTCGGCGACACCGGCTTTCACGGCGGCATCAACTATCGCGCCGCCCGCGAAAAACATGGCGGCTTCCGCCTCGCCAACCTGCCCTTCGGCGCCTACGAGCCGCGCTGGTTCATGCAGGATCATCACCAGAACCCGGAAGAGGCGGTGCAGGGCATGATCGACTGCGCCGCCGACCACGTGGCTGGGCACCACTGGGGAACCTTCCGCTTGACCGATGAAGGCGTCGATGCACCGGTCAAGGCGCTCGAACAGGCGCTTGACGAGGCCGAGATTGCCCGCACGCGCTTCAGGGCCATGCGCCCCGGCGAAATCTTCGATGTGCCGCCTTCGTCGTCGACGCGCCAATGAAGCCGGCACTGGGAAGCCGGCACTGGTAATTTCCGGGCTTTTCCGCCATATACAGCCCAAATGAAGGGTGCCTCCGCTTGGCGAGGCTGGTTTGGACAATCGCGACATGGTCGACAACGTGCAATTTGCCAGAATGAACGGGCTTGGAAACAAGATCCTGGTCGTCGACATGCGCGGCCGCCGCGACCGCGTGACGCCGCAGGCTGCCATATCGCTCAACGCCGATCCGGCCACCGCCTTCGACCAGATCATGGCGATCCACGATCCGAAGGCCGCCGGCACCGACGCGTGGATCGATATCGTCAATTCCGACGGCTCGATGGCCCAGGCCTGCGGTAACGGCACGCGCTGCGTCGTCCAGGCGCTTGCCGCCGAAACCGGTAAGAAGGCCTTTCTCTTCCATACGGTTGCTGGCCTGCTCGAAGCCAAGGAGCACGACGACGGCACGATCTCCGTCGACATGGGAAGCCCGCGCTTCGGCTGGGACGAAATCCCGCTGTCGGAAGAGTTTCACGACACGCGCCGGATCGAGCTGCAGATCGGCCCGATCGACAATCCCGTGCTGCATTCGCCGTCGGTTGCCTCGATGGGCAATCCGCACGCGATCTTCTGGGTCGACAACGACGTCTGGTCCTATGACCTCGAACGCTTCGGGCCGCTGCTCGAAAACCACCCGATGTTCCCGGAGCGGGCCAACATCTCGATTGCGCGCGTGCTTTCGCGAAATGAACTGGACCTCAGAACCTGGGAACGCGGGGCCGGCCTGACGCTTGCCTGCGGTTCTGCTGCCTGTGCTGCGGCCGTCAGCGCCGCCCGGACCGACCGCACCGACCGCAGGGTGATCGTCAACGTGCCCGGTGGCCCACTGTCGATCGAGTGGCGTGAAGCGGACGACCATGTCGTCATGACCGGCCCGGCCGAATGGGAATGGTCGGGAACCGTCGACCCTGCGACCGGCGCCTGGCAGCGCGATGAAACCCAACCGGGAACCGCCGAGGCCCGGGCGCTTTGAGCGGCGTCGAGGTCATAACCTTCGGCTGCCGTCTCAATACCTACGAATCCGAAGTGATGCGGGCGGAAGCCGAAAAGGCGGGGTTGAACAACGCCATCCTCGTCAACACCTGTGCGGTGACCGGCGAGGCCGTGCGCCAGGCGCGCCAGGCGATCCGCCGCGCCCGCCGCGACAACCCGCATGCCCGCATCATTGTCACCGGCTGCGCCGCCCAGACGGAGAAGGAAACCTTCGCCGGTATGGCCGAGGTCGACGCCGTGCTCGGCAACGAGGAGAAGCTGAAAAGCGCCTCCTACCGATCGCTGCCCGATTTCGGCGTCTCGGCGGAAGAAAAGCTGCGCGTCAACGACATCATGAGCGTGCGGGCCACAGCACCACAGATGGTCAAGCATATCGACGGTCACGTACGCGCCTTCATCCAGGTGCAGAACGGCTGCGATCACCGCTGTACCTTCTGCATCATCCCTTATGGACGCGGCAATTCCCGCTCGGTACCGATGGGTGCGGTGGTCGACCAGGCACGCAGGCTCGTCGAGGGCGGCTACAGCGAGATCGTGCTCACCGGCGTCGATGCGACGAGCTACGGCGCCGATCTGCCGGGAACCCCGACGCTGGGACTGTTGGCAAAGACGCTTCTCAAACAGGTGCCGGATATCCGCCGCCTGCGCCTTTCCTCGATCGACGGCATCGAGGCCGACGGCCATCTGTTCGATTTGATTGCCGACGAAGCGCGCTTCATGCCGCATCTGCATCTGTCGCTGCAGCATGGCGACGACATGATCCTGAAGCGCATGAAACGTCGCCATTCGAGCGCCGACGCCCTCGCCTTCACGGACAAGGTCCGGCGCTTGCGCCCCGATATCAGTCTCGGCGCCGACATGATCGCCGGCTTCCCGACGGAAACCGAAGAGATGTTTGAAAATGCCGTGCGGCTTGCCAAGGATTGCGGCATCGCCCATCTGCACGTCTTTCCCTATAGCCCCCGTCCCGGCACGCCGGCAGCGCGTATGCCGCAGCTTGACCGGGCGCTGGTCAAGGATCGCGCCGCCCGCCTTCGCGCGACGGGCGCGGCCCTTTATGCCCGCCATCTCGAAGGCATGGTCGGCAGCGCGCAGACGCTGCTGGTCGAAAACAACGGCCTCGCTCACACCGAAAACTTCACGCTCGTCGACGCCGCCGGCCTCAAACCCCGTGCGCTTGTGCCGGTCACGATCACCGGCCACAATGGCAAGCATCTGACGATGCAGGTAAAACAGATGGCTGCGGCCTGACTCATGCGGAATCCCTGAATGGCAATCGGTTTCATCAAGAAGATCTTCTCCTTCGGCAAGGGCACTGTCGAGGAAACCAAGCCGCAGGATGCCGCGCCGGAAGCGGACGTCGCAGCAGCGGTACCGGCCGAAGTGCCGCCGGCGCCGGAGCCCGTTATCCCCGAGGCGATCGCCCCGGTCGACGTAGAAATCGACGAGCCCGTTGCCGAGCAGTCCGCGGCCGAAGAAGCCTCTGAAGAACTGCTTGAGCCGCTGTCTGATATCGAAGCCCTGCCGCTTGCCGTCGAGGACCCGATCCTGCCGGCCGAGATCGAGACCGCGGGCGGACCGGCATCGGACGAGGCGCGCAACGACGAGAATACCTCTGTCAGCGAAGACGCGGTCGTGCCCGTGGATGCAGCGGCAGAACAGGGAGAACTGTCGCCCACAACGCAAGAGGCGCTTGAGGCCTACGCCGCGCTTCAGGAAACAGCACCGGAAGAGCCGCCTGTCGAGCCAGAGGATCTGGCCGAGCAGGAGGAAATCGCAGCCGTCGAAGATCAGCCGATCGGCGACGATGCGAGCGATGAACTGGCTGCAGATGCGGCACCTGTCGAGGATGTCGTCGAACAAGACGACAGTGTTTTCGAGGCGCCAGTTTCAGAGGCAGCGGTCCCCGAGGAGCCGGTCCTCGGAACGCCGCTGCCCGAAGCACCTGCCCCCGAAGCTGTTATTGCCGCCAGCCTGCCGAAGGGTTTTGCCAGCGCTGCCGAGCGCGCGCAGGAAGAGCCCGTTGCCGCGCCACAGCCCAAGCTTACCTGGTATCAGCGCCTGCGCCGCGGGCTTGCCCGCACCTCGTCGCAACTGACCGGCCAGATCGCCAGCCTCTTTACCAAGCGCAAGCTCGACGAGGCGACGCTGCAGGACCTGGAGGATCTGCTGATCCAGGCCGATCTCGGCGTCGAGACTGCCATGCGCATCACCGATACGCTCGCCTCCGAGCGCTACGGCAAGGACGTGTCCGGCGAGGACGTGTCGCGGATCATGGCCGGCGAAATCACCAAGGTGCTTTCGCCCGTCGCCAAGCCGCTGGAACTCGACCTCAGCCACAAGCCGCATGTCATCCTGGTCGTCGGCGTCAACGGCACGGGCAAGACCACGACGATCGGCAAGCTCGCGGCCAAGTTGTCGGGCGCCGGCCTCAAGGTGATGCTCGCCGCCGGCGACACCTTCCGCGCCGCCGCCATCGAGCAGCTGAAGATCTGGGCCGATCGCACCAAGTCCGACATCGTTTCATCGAAGCTCGGCGCCGATGCCGCCGGCCTTGCTTATGAGGCCTTCCAGCAGGCGCGCGAAAAGAAGGCCGACGTGCTGATCATCGACACCGCGGGTCGGCTGCAGAACAAGGCCGAGCTGATGGCCGAACTGGAAAAGATCGTGCGCGTGCTCGGCAAGCTCGACCCGGACGCACCGCACACGGTGCTGCAGACGCTTGACGCCACCACCGGCCAGAACGCGCTGCAGCAGGTGGAGATCTTCCGCAACGTCGCCGGCGTCAGCGGGCTGATCATGACCAAGCTCGACGGCACGGCCCGCGGCGGCATTCTCGTCGCCATCTCCGCCAAGCACAAGCTGCCGGTCTATTTCATCGGCGTCGGCGAAGGCATCGACGATCTCGAACCATTCGAGGCCAAGGATTTCGCCGAGGCGATCGCGGGCGTCGCCGCGTGACGGCGGATGTCCGCCACGTCTTGTTCGAGGCAATGCGCCATAAGAGGCAATCTTTGATCGGCAGCATGATTTGCCCGTAAATCGGTTCCGATTTACGGAAATGTCCGGTGGCGTTTGCGCAAGCCGGCTGCCTTGATATGGTTTTGCCGCAAAGCTGGTGTTATGAGCGGCAGGCACATGCAAAAACAGGATCCCGAAATGTCGACGATCGAGGCTACCAAGCCGCAGAAGGAAGTCAGCCCGCTGTTGAAGCTGGTGCTGGAGCTCGGACCCCTGATGGTCTTCTTCTTCGCCAATTCCCGCGGCGAGTGGCTGGCCGGACATTTCCCGACGCTCTCCGAACTCGGCGGCCCGATCTTCATCGCGACCGGCCTGTTCATGGCCGCCACCGCGATTGCGCTCGTGGTCTCCTGGATGCTGACGCGCACGCTGCCTATGATGCCACTGATCTCCGGCATCGTCGTCTTCGTCTTCGGCGCGCTGACCCTCTGGCTGCAGAACGATACCTTCATCAAGATGAAACCGACGATCGTCAACACGCTGTTCGGCACGATCCTGCTCGGCGGGCTTCTCTTCGGCAAGTCGTTGCTCGGCTACGTCTTCCACTCCGCCTTCAAGCTCGATGAAGACGGCTGGCGCAAGCTGACGGTGCGGTGGGGCATTTTCTTCCTGGTGCTGGCCGTACTCAACGAGGTCATCTGGCGTTCGTTCTCCACCGATTTCTGGGTGGCGTTCAAGGTCTGGGGCACGATGCCCATCACCATCCTGTTTACACTGGCGCAAATGCCGTTGATCATGAAGCATTCGCTGGATCAGGATAGCGCCAAGTGAGCACAGCCATCGACGGCAATGACAGTCAGAACCGGCGGGCGCTGCTCTGGTTCGTGGCCTGTGTCGGCGTTCTCGCGATCCAGGTCATCACCCAGCATCTGATGGGTCGCATCTGGATCTGCGACTGCGGCTACGTCAAAATCTTCGAACCCGTCGTCAAATCGAGCGGCAATTCCCAGCACATTGCTGACTGGTACACGCCGTCGCACATCATCCACGGCTTCCTGTTCTATGGCCTCGGCCACCTGCTTCTGCGCGGCAAGCCACTGACCGCCAAGCTGTTCCTGGCGATGGTCATCGAATCCGCCTGGGAGATCGCCGAAAACACCCCAATGGTGATCGACCGCTACCGCTCGGCGACGATCTCGCTCGACTATTTCGGCGACAGCATCCTCAATTCGACGATGGACACGCTGGCCATGGTCGCCGGCTTCCTGTTTGCCGCCCGCATGCCCGTCTGGCTGACCGTTTTGATCGCCATCGGCTTCGAACTCTTCACCGGCTGGCTGATCCGCGACAACCTCACCCTCAATGTGCTGATGCTGGTCTGGCCGCTGGATGCAATTCGCGAGTGGCAGGCGGCGATTTAAGGCGGCGGTTCGCTCATCCCCGCCCCCGGAAAGTTGGCTGGAGGCGAACAATCAACCTCCTTCATCCCTGTGCTTGTCACAGGGATCCAGCAGCGCCGCGTCGGCGGCGCGCGAGACTCCGCCCTGACTGCAAGGCGAACTTTCTTGGAAAATTAAGCAGCCCATGGTCATTCACGGTGCGGACGCACCGTGGCTGGATCCCTGTGACGAGCACAGGATGAGGCGCGAATCGTAGCCGTTGCACGAAACGTTACGAGGTCAATTGCGGACTTGGCCTGAACCGCTCAAGAACCAGCGGCAGCCTTCTCGATCGCCGGCATCAGCCCTTCCTTCACGCTCTTCTCGTCGAACGGACCGACGCGCTTGTAAAGGATCGTGCCGTCGGCGCCGACGAGATAGGATTCGGGAATACCGTAGACGCCCCAGTCGATCGCCGCCTTGCCGCGCGGATCAACACCGACGGCTGCAAAGGGATTGCCGAGTTCGCCCAGGAACCGGAGGGCGTTTTCGTTCTGGTCCTTGTAGTTGATGCCGACGACCGTCAGACGCTCGTCCTTCGACAGTTCGAGAATGAACGGATGCTCCTGCCGGCACGGCACACACCAGGAAGCCCAGACATTGACCAGCGTCAGCTTGCCCTTGATGGCAGCGTCGGTCAGCGCCGGCATCGGCTGGCCGTCCCGGGTCGCGCCTTCGAGCGGCGACATGTCGAGCATCGGCGCCTTGGTGCCGATCAGCGCCGAGGGGATTTCGCTGACATCCTTGCCGGAATTGAGCTGGCTCCAGAAGATGGCGGCAAGCGCCGCGAAGATCGCCAGCGGCAGCAGCGCAAGGCCGACACGCAGGGCTCCGGGCTTGCGCTCCTCGCTACCGGGTGCGGGGCTGCTTGTCATCGCGGCTCTCCGGTTGCTGCTTCCGCCGAACGCCGGCGTACCCCTGCCGCTTCGAGTTCGCGCAGCTCACGCTGGCGCGCGCGCCCGTCGGCGATCACCCAGAGACAGAGGCCGACGACGGTCAGCGTCGCGATCCCGTAGCTGGCAAAAACATAGGCAGCGTGGCTCATCATTTGGATCAGACCTCCCGGCCGGCACTTCGGGCCGCCAGACGGCGAAGCGACGTCACACGCCGGCGCCAGATCTCGTTGCGCATGGCGGCGATGTGCAGCGTGAAGAACAGAAGCGTGAAGGCGATGGCCATGACGACGAGCGGGCGGAGAAACTCCGGGTCGATCGTCGGGCCATCAAGCCTGAGTACGCTCGCCGGCTGATGCAGCGTGTTCCACCATTCGACCGAAAACTTGATGATCGGAATGTTGACGAAGCCGACCAGCACCAGCACGGCCGAGACGCGCGACGAACGCGCCGGGTCGTCGATGGCGCGGTTGAGCGCCATCAGCCCGAGATACATCAGAAACAGCACGAAGACCGACGTCAGTCGTGCATCCCAAACCCACCAGGCGCCCCACATCGGTTTGCCCCACAGCGAGCCGGTGACGAGCGCCAGGAAGGTGAAACAGGCGCCGATCGGCGCTGCGGCCCGCGACGACACGTCGGCCAGCGGATGCCGCCAGACGAGCGTGCCAATGGCAGCGAGCGCCATCACCGAGTAACACATCATCGACAGCCAGGCGGCCGGCACATGCACATACATGATGCGCACCGTCTCGCCTTGCTGATAGTCGCCTTCCGTCGTGAACGACAGCCAGAGGCCGAGGACGAAGAAAAGCGCCGTCAGCGCCGCAAACCACGGCAGGACGCGATCGGCCAGCGCCAGAAACCGCGTCGGGTTGGCGAGATCGCTGAATTTGCGGATAGCAAGGCTGTTTTCGCTCATGATGGCTCTTTAACGCCTAAGGCCCTTTGCTGCAATTGATCCCCGTCAATCACGAGATCACGATGGTTCTTCTGTCGCATCAACCCAACGATCATAAACGTCATCGATTTTAACAGGTTAGAGCGGGAGACAGACGGAAAACCGCAAACAGTTTATCGGTTTCCCGCACCATCCGCGTCAGTCGGACGCATGGCGAAGCGCCGCGGCGGCGGCAACCGGCCCGATGACGGCAAAAAACAGGGTGATTGCCATCAATATCATCAAGGGCGGCAGAAACGGGGCCGGGTCCTCGATCGCCGCATAGACGGCGCTGACGCCGAAGATCAGCACCGGAATGGCAAGCGGCAGCACCAGGATCGACACCAGCAGACCACCGCGCGGCAGCGACACGGCAACGGCCGCACCGACGGCACCGATGAAGGTGATCGCCGGCGTTCCGACAAGCAGCGTCAGCATGGTGGCGCCGATTGCAAGCTCGTCCATGTTCATGAACAGGCCGAGCAGCGGTGCAGCGATCACCAGCGGCAGGCCGGTGGCGGCCCAGTGGGCCGCGCATTTGACGAACACGGTGGCGAGCAGCGGCGTTTCCTGCATCAGCATCAGATCGAGCGACCCGTCTTCGCGCTCCGCCTGGAACAGCCGGTCGAGACCGAGCAGCGACGCGAGCAGCGCCCCGATCCACAGGATGGCAGGCCCGATCCGCGCGAGAAGATTAAGGTCAGGGCCGACACCGAAGGGGATGACGGCGACGACCGTCATGAAGAACAAAACGCCGATCATCGCGCCGCCGCCGGCGCGGATGGAAAGCTTGAGGTCGCGGAGGAAGAGCGCGATCACCTGCACGCCCCTTTCATCTCTTTGCCCGCGATCGCCAGATTACGCGTCATGCCACATGCCTCCGCCGACGCCGGCAAAGCCGGTCATCCGCAATTCCCCAGTGCGCTCGAGCCCGAGCGGCTGATGCGTGGCCGCAACGACGATGCCGCCCTGATCCAGATGCGCGTTGACCAATCCGGCAAAAAGCCTGTCGGCACCGGCGTCGAGCGCCGCCGTCGGCTCGTCGAGGATCCAGATCGGACGGTGGGCGACAAGCAGCTTGGCCATCGCCATGCGCCTCTGCTGGCCGGCCGAAAGATAGCCGAAGGGTAGGTGCGCGATCCCAGGAAGGCCGACGGCTTCCACCGCTTCGACCAGGTCCCTGCCCGAGCCACCGGGCGAATCACCCATGAAGTTTTTCCAGAAGGAAAGATTTTCCGCGACGGTCAGCTCGCGTTTCATCGCATTTCGGTGGCCGAGATAGTGGCTGAGCTCTGACGGATGGCGCATTTCAGGAGGGCCATTCTCAAGTTTGAGACTGCCCTTTTCAGCCATGAGAAGACCGGCCAGAACACGCAGCAAAGTCGATTTTCCCGACCCGTTCGGACCCGTCACCACAAGGGCTTCGCCGGCACTAAGAGCAAAGGAAATATCGTTAAAAATCAGATCCTCGCCTCGCCTCGCACTCAGACCTTCAGCCAGCAGGCGCATGAATTTTCAGTTTCCCTTTACACTCTTTGCCGCAGGGCAAAAAAAAGTCCCGATTGGACCTTGGTTGGTCTGGCACGATTTGGAGAAATTATCTATAAGGCGGCCAACACGCCAGCGGTCGGCGTGAATTTCATCCTAGCGCCGAACATGGAATGAATTTCCACGTACGGACAGCGGAAATGGCCGCACCCGCATCCCAATTCGCGCTTCATTGCGCTCGGGCGTTCGTACGTCAGTTTTTGGCGATCAGACGGAACGGGGTATTATCCAGTGTCCAAGTCCCTAGACAGTTTCAATTGTCGCTCCACGCTCACCGTCAACGGTGTCGACTACGTCTATTACAGCCTGCCCAAGGCTGAGGCGAACGGTCTTGCCGGCGTTTCGAAGCTCCCCTACTCGATGAAGGTGCTGCTCGAAAACCTGCTGCGCAACGAAGACGGCCGCTCCGTCACCAAGAAGGACATCGAGAACGTCGCAGCCTGGCTGAACGACAAGGGCACCGCCGAAAACGAAATCGCCTACCGCCCGGCCCGCGTTCTGATGCAGGACTTCACCGGCGTTCCCGCCGTTGTCGACCTCGCTGCCATGCGCGACGCCATGGTGTCGCTTGGTGGCGATCCGGAAAAGATCAACCCGCTGGTGCCCGTCGACCTCGTCATCGACCACTCGGTTATCGTCGACGAATTCGGCACTCCGAACGCCTTTGCCCGCAACGTCGAGCTGGAATACCAGCGCAACGGCGAGCGTTACCGCTTCCTGAAGTGGGGCCAGCAGGCGTTCAAGAACTTCCGCGTCGTGCCGCCCGGCACCGGTATCTGTCACCAGGTCAATCTGGAATATCTGGGCCAGACTGTCTGGACCCGTGAAGAAGACGGCGAAATCACGGCCTACCCGGACACCTGCGTCGGCACCGACAGCCACACGACGATGATCAACGGCCTCGGCGTTCTCGGCTGGGGCGTCGGCGGCATCGAGGCTGAAGCCGCGATGCTCGGCCAGCCGGTCTCCATGCTGCTGCCCGAGGTCATCGGCTTCAAGCTCACGGGCAAGCTCAAGGAAGGCGTGACGGCGACCGACCTCGTGCTGATGGTCGTGCAGATGCTGCGCAAGAAGGGTGTTGTTTCGAAGTTCGTCGAATTCTTCGGCCCCGGCCTCGACAACATGACGCTCGCCGACCGCGCCACCATCGGCAACATGGGTCCGGAATACGGCGCCACCTGCGGCTTCTTCCCGGTCGACAGCGAAACCATCAACTACCTCACCATGTCCGGCCGCGAAGAACAGCGCATTTCGCTGGTCGAAGCCTACTCCAAGGCTCAAGGGATGTGGCGCGATGGTGACGGCTCCGAGCTGGTGTTCACCGACACGCTCGAACTCGACCTCGGCGACGTTGTTCCGGCCATGGCCGGTCCGAAGCGTCCGGAAGGCCGCATCCCGCTGGAAAGCATTGCATCCGGTTTCGCAACCGCCCTCGAAGGCGACTACAAGAAGCCGGGCCAGCTTTCGAACCGCTACGCTGTCGAAGGCACCGACTTCGATCTCGGCCATGGCGACGTTGCCATCGCTGCGATCACGTCGTGCACCAACACGTCCAACCCGTCGGTTCTGATCGCCGCCGGCCTTCTCGCCCGCAACGCCGTTGCCAAGGGCCTGAAGTCCAAGCCGTGGGTCAAGACCTCGCTTGCACCGGGATCGCAGGTCGTCGGCGAATACCTCGCCAAGTCGGGCCTGCAGAAGGACCTCGACGCGCTTGGCTTCAACCTCGTCGGCTTCGGCTGCACCACCTGCATCGGCAACTCCGGTCCGCTGCCGGCCCCGATCTCCAAGACGATCAACGACAAGGGCCTGATTGCCGCCGGCGTTCTCTCCGGCAACCGCAACTTCGAAGGCCGTATTTCGCCGGACGTTCAGGCCAACTACCTCGCCTCGCCGCCGCTCGTCGTCGCCTATGCACTCGCCGGAACGGTTCAGAAGGACCTGACCAACGAGCCGCTCGGCGAAGATCGGGACGGCAACCCGGTCTTCCTCAAGGACATCTGGCCGACCTCCAAGGAAATCCAGGAGTTCATCTTCAAGTACGTGACCCGCGAACTCTACGCGACCAAGTACGCCGACGTGTTCAAGGGCGACGAAAACTGGCAGGCCGTTCAGGTTCCTCCGGGCCAGACCTACGCCTGGGACGATGGTTCGACCTACGTGCAGAACCCGCCCTACTTCGTTGGCATGGGCAAGTCCGGCTTGGGCATCTCCGATATCAAGGGTGCTCGCGTTCTCGGCCTGTTCGGCGACAAGATCACCACCGACCACATCTCGCCGGCCGGTTCGATCAAGGCGGCTTCGCCGGCCGGTTCGTACCTCATCGACCATGGCGTCGGCGTCGCCGACTTCAACCAGTACGGTACGCGTCGCGGCAACCATGAGGTGATGATGCGCGGCACCTTTGCCAACATCCGCATCCGCAACCACATGCTCGGCCCGAACGGCAAGGAAGGTGGCTACACCATCCACTATCCGTCGAAGGAAGAGATGTCGATCTACGATGCGGCCATGCAGTACAAGGAAGAGGGCGTTCCGCTCGTCATCTTCGCCGGCGTCGAATACGGCAATGGCTCGTCGCGCGACTGGGCTGCAAAGGGCACCAACCTGCTCGGCGTCAAGGCCGTGATCGCCCAGTCCTTCGAGCGTATCCACCGCTCGAACCTGGTCGGCATGGGCGTCATCCCGTTCGTCTTCGAACAGGGAACGACTTGGGAATCGCTGGCCTTGAAGGGCGACGAGATCGTCACGATCGACAATCTCGCCAACGTTCAGCCGCGCGAAAAGCGCGTCGCCAAGATCACCTATGGCGACGGCAGCGTGAAGGACGTTCCGCTCGTTTGCCGCATCGATACGCTCGATGAAGTCACCTACGTCAACAATGGCGGCATCCTGCAGACGGTTCTGCGCGACCTCGCCGCCTGATCGCTCTGGTTGCTTGAAACATTGAAAGGCCGGGATACCGCAAGGTGTCCCGGCCTTTTCACGTTTCCTATAGGTTGCCTGCCCATATCCTCACTCCAACGTGACTTCCCGTTGAAGCATCGGCGTCGTATGTAATGGACTTCCCCGTGAAGTAGGCCTGTCGGCCGCCAATGAAGTGACGCCATGACATTCGCAGACAGATATTTCCTTCGCCCCGTTGCAATGGCTTTCGGGCTTTTTGCTGCAGCGTCGGTTCCGGCTATGGCTGAGGATGGCAAGGTTATCAAAGGCGTCGTCGAACTCTTCACCAGCCAGGGCTGTTCCTCCTGCCCTCCAGCCGATGCCGCCTTGAAGAAGCTGGTCGATGACGGCGACGTGGTGGCGCTGTCCTATCACGTCGACTACTGGAACTATCTCGGTTGGAAAGACACGCTCGCCTCGACAGAGAACACAGACCGGCAATATGCCTATGCCCGCATGCTGGGTCGAAATGGCGTCTACACACCGCAGGCGATCCTCAACGGTCGCGACCACGTCAACGGCGCCAATCTGCAGGCGATCAAATCCCGGCTCGACGCCATGAAGACCGCCGGCAAGGGGCTTGCCGTTCCGGTTGACGCGAAGATCAACGGCGAGGAGATTTCGATCAAGGTCGGCGCGGGTGACGGCAAGGCAAATGTCGTCGTCGTCTATTTCGACCGGGCGAAGATCGTCAATGTCGAGAAAGGCGAAAACAGCGGCAAGAAGATCGCCTACTGGCACGCAGTGCGCGATATCCAGACCATTGGCATGTGGGATGGCAAGCCTGCGACCTTCACCCTGCCTGCAACCGTCCTGACGGAGCAGCGTGGCAAAAGCGGCTGCGCGGTGCTGTTGCAGTCGATGAAAGATGCTGAAACCCCGGGCGCGATCATCGGCGCGACTGCCGTGCTCGCCGGCCCGCAGGGCAAACTGTGAGCGGCTGCAGGACGCTTTAAGTCGGAATCGATTTAGGGAAAATAGGCGGCATGCCTGAACCATTACAGCGTCCTTTGCGCGTCATACTTGACGCGCGGCGCTGTAAGGGGTGGTTCGGCCCGGCAGCATCGAGGGGCTGGGGCTGAGGGTTCGAAGTTACCGGACCGAACCGGCCATGACTGCGTTCTTTGAAGGTCACGCAGCATGACGATCTGACCGGACATACGGTGGCAACGACTCTGTCCGTCAGCGCCCGCGAGTTTTGCGGTGAATTGGGGCGGCGATTTGACTGAAATGGGGCAGAGGCAAGAAATGCCATCTGCACCCAGCGGCTCCGGCCGGTTCCGGCTTGCTTTTCGGCTCGTGTCAGGCAAACTGTTATCGTTCTGTCACAACAGAAGGCCGGATTGCCGATGACCGATGAGCCGGATTTGCCGCGAGGCGAGGCGCGACATCAGCGCCAGACCACTTCTGAAGTGGTCGTCGATCTCTCGGAATACAAGAACGCCCGGAATGCTCCTCCCATCACCTTTCACCGCCGAGAACTCGACCAGATCCTGTGGGTCTACGGCCGCATGGTCGGCGAAGGCGAATGGCGCGACTACGCCATTGACCACCTGAAGGACCGCGCCGTCTTCTCCGTTTTCAAGCGCGCGGGCGAGATGCCTCTCTTCCGCATCGAAAAAAACCCGAAGCTGGCGGCCAAGCAAGGTGCCTTTAGCGTGCTCAACGTCCACGGCACGATTCTGAAGCGCGGGCACGAGCTCGGACAGGTCCTGAAGGTTTTCGACAAGGCGCTCAAGCTGGTCGAAACCTGAGACGCCACATCGGAACGATCGGAGAGTCAGGCCCACATGCCGGCTCTGGCTTCGCTGACATCTGCCCTCAGGCTTGATAAAGCGTATCCGGGTAGACGCCCTCGGGCGGATCGCTCGTCGCTCGATCGCCCAGCGCAAGCTGCATGATCGCGGTATCGAGCCACCGTCCATGCTTGAAGCCGGTCGCCTTCATCAGCCCATGATGTTCGAAACCCAATGATTGATGGACCGCGATCGATGCGGGATGGGCACCGCCGATGACCGCCACCATCTGGCGAAATCCAAGCGCCGTGCAGCGGCGAACAAGCTCGGCGAGCAGCATCCTTCCTGCCCCCTTCCCCCGTGCCGAAGGCGCCAGGTAGATCGAATCCTCGACCAGGAAGCGATAGGCCGTCCGCGTGCGGAAGGCCGAGGCATAGGCGTAGCCGATGATCATGCCCGCCGCGTCGATCGCGACGATGTAGGGATAACCATGGCCGACGATGGTGGAGAAGCGCGCTGCCATTTCCGCCTGCGACGGAGGCGCGACCTCATAGGTCGCCACGCCGTTCAGAACGGATTCGCGATAGATCTCGGCAATGGTGGGCAGATCGGAGACGGTGGCGTCGCGCAGGGTCAGGGACATGGAAGGATCTTGACGGTTGGATTTTTTCATTCAGTCACATGGATCGCACCCGTGGATCAAGCCCTTTTCCGGGCAACAAAAAAGGCGGCCGAAGCCGCCTTTTCCGTCAATCTCTTCAGGCTTAGTTGTTCCGGTTGCCCATGAACTGCAGCATGAACATGAACAGGTTGATGAAGTCGAGGTAGAGCGTCAGCGCGCCCATGATCGCCTTGCGGCCAGCAACGGTGCTGTCGTCGGCATCGTAGTACATTTCCTTGATCTTCTGCGTGTCGTAGGCGGTGAGGCCTGCGAAGATCAGCACGCCGATCACGGAGATTGCGAAGCCGAGTGCCGAAGAGCCGAGGAAGATGTTGACGATCGACGCGATGATGACGCCGAACAGACCCATGATCAGGAACGAGCCCATGCCGGACAGGTCCTTCTTCGTGGTGTAGCCGTAGAGCGACAGTGCACCAAACGAGGCGGCGGTCACGAAGAACGTCTGCACGATGCTCTGGCCGGTAAAGACCATGAAGATCGACGACAGCGAAACGCCCATCAGGGCCGCATAGACCCAGAACGTCATCTGCGCGGCAGAAACGCTCATGCTATTGATGCGGAAGCTCATGAAGAACACGAGACCCAGCGGAGCGAGCATGACGACCCATCTCAGGGGCGACGCATAGAGAAGTTGGGCGAATGCCGGATTGGAGACGGCAAGCGCGAATGTTCCGTAAGCTGCCAGGCCGGTGATCGCCAGGCCGAGGGCCATCAAGTTGTAGACCTTCAGCATGTAGGTGCGAAGGCCTTCGTCGATCACGGCACCCGCCTGAGCGCCGGCGGGCGACATTCGGGTTTGGTAGTTTCTCAGATCAGCCATTGTTTCCTCATTTAAGCCCCGGTTGAACTTACGGTGTCGGGCGGATGACCTGACCGATCGGCCATCATCCCATGCCCAGGCGCCGCTGCGGGGCTCCAGCATGCCTGTGGATAAATATGATGCCGAAAGCCCTTGCGTACAAGACCTTCAGACCCGTGATTCGGCACAGCCTGGGCGTTTATGGCCTTGTATGACAGGGATTTACGGTTAACTCCGTCCGCTCAGAGCTCCCGCAGGACCGGCGCCGCCTTCTGACCCAGCACACGCCAGGTGCCGGCAAGCCCGATGCCAACAGTCATCACCAGCGCAATGACGACCGTGGCAACCGCAACATCCGGCAGGAAACTCGACGGCAGCTTCATGATCCGGCTGACGACGTACCAGGCGGAGACGCCGCCCGCAAACAGCGCAAAGACCGCGGTTGCAAGGCCAAGGATGATGTATTCGTAGCTGAAGGCACGGATCAGCGTGGCGCGCGTGGCGCCCAGCGTCTTCAGCACCACCGCATCGTGGATGCGCGCCCGATTGCCGGCAGCAAGCGCGCCGGCCAGCACCAGGACGGAGGCGACGAGCGCGACGGCGGCGGCAGCACGGATCGCCGTTGCCAGCTGCCCGAGAAGCGCGTTCACAATGTCGAGAGCATCCTTTACCCGCACGCTGGTGATCGTCGGATAGGCGTTGGTCACGGCTTTCAGCACCGTCGCCTCCTCCTCCGGCGTCGCGCCGGGATCGATCACCGTTGCGAGCCACGCATGCGGAGCGCCGGCAAAGGTGTTGGGCGAGAATACCATCACGAAGTTGATCGACAGCGATTCCCATTCGACATTGCGGAAGTTGGCGATCTTGGCGGTGATGTTGCGGCCAAGCACGTTGACCGTCACCATGTCGCCGATCTTCAATCCGAGCTCGCGCGCCTCTTCCGCCGAAAACGACACCAGCGGCTCGCCGCTATGGTCGGGCGCCCACCAGCTGCCTTCTGCAAGCGTCGAATTCTCCGGCTTGTTCTTGGCATAGGTGATGCCGCGGTCGCCGCGCAGCACCCACTGGCCACTCGGCGGGACGTTGCGACTGTTCACGTCCTCGCCGTTGAAGGCGACGATACGGCCGCGCAGCATCGGCACTTCGATGACCTTGCCATCAGGCATCGATCCGTTGAGCAGCGCGCGGAACCCCTCGATTTCGCTTCCCTGGATATCGACGAAGAAGAAATTGGGCGCCCGCTCGGCCATGCTGCCGGTCAGTTCGCGCCGAAGATTGCCGTCGATCAACGCAAGCGTGACGAGAAGCGCAAGACCGAGGCCGAGCGACAGCACCACCGAAGGCGTGAGCGCGCCCGGTCGATGGATGTTGCCGATCGCCAGCCGTAACGACGGCGAGTTGACGCGCGGGCTACGGCGCGCAAGCCATGAGATCAGCAGCGAGACGAGACGCAGAACGATGAAGGCGAAGGCGATCGCGCCGAGGAACACGAGCGAGATGTAGCGGTCATAGGCGGTCCAGATGGCAAGTCCTGCAAGCGCGCCCAGGCAGGCGAACGCGCCGACCAGATAGGGCCATGCGGGAAAGCCCGAGGGGTCGAAGCCCTGCTGGCGAAAGAGCGCTGTCGCCGGGATGCCGCGTGCGCGGCCGAGCGGAAGGATGGCGAACGCAAGCGCCGTCAACACGCCGAACAGGGCGGCGATGCCGAGCGCACCGGGATAGAGCCTGAACTCCGTCGAAATCGGTAGCAGATCGGCAAGAAACTGTGCGGCGACGAAGGGAATGAGCGCACCGAGAACAAGCCCTATGGCGATGCCGATCAGAGCGATCAGGAGGATCTGCGACAGATAGATCATCGCCACCAGCGAGGCAGGCGCACCCAGGCACTTGAAGGTGGCTATGACGCTGCGCTTCTGGTCGAGATAGGCGCGCACGGCATTGGCGACACCAACGCCGCCGACGATCAGGGCCGTCAACCCGACAAGCGTCAGGAACTGCGAAAAACGGGTGATATTGGCGGTCAGCGACGGGGCCGCGTTGGAGCTGGTGCGGATCGACCAGCCGGCCGACGGAAAGCGCGTCTCGGCGTCGCCGCGGACCGCGTCGACCCGGGTCGGATCGCTCACCTTCACCTTGTAGCCGTGTTCGACAAGACTTCCCGTCTGCACGAGACCCGATGCGTTGAGCGTTTCATCCGAAACCATCAGGCGCGGTGCGAAGCCGAATCCGTCGGAGAGCGCATCCGGCTCGCGCACGATCTTGCCTGAAATCTTGATGCGGGCATTGCCCAGCAGGATTTCATCACCGACGGAAATGCCGAGGCGATCAAGCAACAGCGGTGCGGCCACCGCACCGAACACGTCGCCCTGCCGCGCCAGCAGACTGCCAAGCGGCTGATCCGGTTGGCTTTCCAGCTTGCCATAGAGCGGATAGGCTGCATCGACGGCTTTCAACTCGACGAGTGCCTGGTTCGATCCATCGGGCAAACGCGCCATGGAGCGAAGGCCCGCTGAAACCGAGACGGGTCCGAGCCCGTCGAGGAACGCGCGCTCCTCTGTCGTTGCCACCCGGTTGTTGAGCTCGAAGCGGATGTCGCCGGCAAGCAGCTCGCGCCCCTGGGACGCGATCGTCGCGGTGATCGATTGCGACAGCGAGTTGACGCCGGCGATCGCCGCCGTGCCAAGCGCGATGCAGGCGAGGAAGATATAGAACCCCTTGAGGCCGCCGCGCATTTCGCGCAACGCCAGCCGCAGGGCGAGCAGTGGGCGCAGTCGGATCGCGAGGGCCTCGCTCATGCGGATGCCGCTTCCTGGCGCTGCGTTTCGACGACCGGTTCGAACGCGCCACTGGAAATGATCTCGCCGGAGCGCACCCGCACCTGCCGCGAGCAACGGGCCGCGAGCGCTGCGTCATGGGTGACCAGCACCAGTGTCATGCCCCGGTCACGCTGTTCGGCGAAAAGCAGATCGGCGATCTGCCGGCCCGTCTCGTCATCGAGATTGCCGGTCGGCTCATCGGCGATCAGCAGCTTCGGCGACGGCGCGAGTGCACGGGCGATCGCCACGCGCTGCTGCTCGCCGCCGGAAAGCTGGCCGGGATAGTGGCTCAAGCGCTCGCCGAGGCCGACGGCCACAAGCTCCTTGCGCGCGATCTCGAAGGCGCCGGGAACATTGGCGAGTTCGAGCGGCACGGCAACGTTTTCGAGGGCTGTCATGTTGGGGATGAGGTGGAAGGATTGGAAGACGATGCCGATGTTGCGCCCGCGGAAGTCGGCGACCCTGTCCTCGTTCAGCCGGTGCAGCGGCGTGCCGTCGATAATGATTTCGCCGCGGTCCAGCCGTTCAAGGCCAGCCAGCACCATCAGCAGCGTCGACTTGCCCGAACCGGAAGGCCCGACGATGCCGACGGACTCGCCGGCGTCGATTGTCAGGCTCATGCCTTTCAGCACATGCACCGAGGCCGCGGCTTCGCCGAGGGTGAGGTCGGCATTTTTGAGCTCGATGATGGTACTGGCCAAGCGAAACAATCCTATATGAAACGGAAAGGGAATAAGAAAACAGCACCCGCGATTTAGGAACAGACCCATGGCATTAAAAGGATTTCAACGGTTTTTCTTGGGGCTCGCAATGACAATTGCGTTATCGGCGGCAGCACGGGCCGAAACGATCAGCCTCGTCGGCTTCGGCGACAGCCTGATGGCGGGTTATCAGCTGCCTCCCGAGGATGCCTTCCCGGCCCGGCTTGAAAAGGCGTTGAAGCAAAAGGGCCTCGATGTCACGGTGGCGAACGCCGGCGTTTCTGGCGACACCAGCTCAGGCGGCCTTGCGCGCATCGACTGGTCGATACCCGACGGCACCAAGGGTGTCATCCTGGAGCTTGGCGCCAACGACGCGTTGCGCGGCATTCCGCCGGAAGAAACCCGCAAGAACATCGAGGCGATGATTTCACGATTGAAGGAGCGCGGCATCGCCGTGCTGCTCGCCGGCATGATGGCGCCGCCGAACATGGGTGCCGACTATGCCGCCCGGTTCAATCCGATCTATCCGGAACTCGCAGAGAAATACGGGCTGCAGCTCTACCCCTTCTTCCTCGACGGCGTTGTCACCGACGCAGCACTCAAGCTTGAGGACGGCATGCACCCGAACGGCAACGGCGTCGGCACGATGGTCGATAAGGCGCTGCCCGTGGTCGAACGTTTCATTGCAACATTGTCAAAGGCGGAGTGAACAAATCATCCACAGTTAAGAGAGTGTTAATATTCGCAAGCGTCAAATAGTAGTTGCCTGCAGACTCGATGCGTGATTCGCTGAGACATCTGCAAGAGATTCGGGGAGCTCGCCATGCCGAGACTATTCACCGCCCTCGAAATTCCGCGCAATGTTGCGATGAGTCTTTCATTGCTGCGCGGAGGTCTTCCCGGAGCTCGCTGGATCGATGTGGAGAACTACCACATCACCTTGCGCTTCATTGGTGACGTCGACTGGCGCACCGCAGACGAGATCATCGACAAGCTTGACCGGATCGAAAGACCGGAATTCCAGCTGCAACTGACCGGCACCGGCGCCTTCGGCTCGAAGAAGCCACACTCGGTCTGGGCTGGGGTCAGCAATCACCCGGAAATGTACGCGCTGCAGGCCGAAATCGAGCGCATCTGCCAGAGGCTGCGGCTGCCGGCCGACCCGCGCAAGTTCACGCCGCATGTCACGCTTGCAAGGCTGCGCTCCAGCCGCGTCGAGGATGTGGTCGAATATCTCTCCGGACGCGGCAACTTCATGGCCTCACCCTTCACCGTCTCACGTTTCGTGCTTTTGTCGTCGCGCGATTCCGTCGGCGGCGGCCCCTACCTCACCGAAGAGGTGTTTCCGCTTCACGAAGTCCGCTCTTCGAGCCTTTCCAGCAACGACGAGCATCCGGCCTCCAACATCTGGTAAAGGCGTTTGAACGCTTCGGGACCGTCATAATAGGGATCAGGAACGTCCTGGTCCCGCCCCGAAGCGTAGCTCAGAAACAGATCGATCCTGTCTTCAAGCCCCGCCGGCGCGAGCTGGCGAAGCGTCTTGACGTTCTCCCCATCCATGCCGAGGATCAGGTCGAACGCCGCAAAGTCGGCCTTTGAAACCTTGCGCCCGCGAAGGCCGGAAATGTCGATGCCGTGCCGGCGCGCCGCCTCGATCGACCGGCGGTCCGGTGGATCGCCGATATGCCACCCACCCGTACCGGCAGAATCGACAGAAATCTGTGACGCCAGACCCTTTTGCGCCGCGAGCTCGCGCAGCACGCCTTCAGCCAGAGGTGACCGGCAGATATTGCCGAGACAAACAAAAAGAATTCGGACCGGTTTCATGCTATCCATTTCAAGGAGATAAGAGGCCAGCCGACTTATACGCGGCGGCACAGCCTTGGAACAGACGCGGTGAAAGGGAGGAACGGATGAGGCCGGAGAAACTCGACGAGGCGGCAATCGCCGAGCATTTGCACAAGATGGAAGGGTGGGTGCGCGCCGAAGACGGCGCCTCCATCTGGAAAGCTTTTCGCTTCAAGAATTTCGTCGAGGCTTTCGGCTTCATGACGGAGATGGCGATCGTTGCCGAAAAGCTCGATCATCACCCGGAATGGTTCAACGTCTACAACCGCGTCGACGTGACGCTCACGACGCACGACGCCAGCGGCCTCACCGAACTGGACTTCAAGCTGGCTGCCAGAATGGACAAGGCTGCGGCCGGCCGCATGCCCGACCATTTGAAATAGATTTTGAAATGGATCTGGCACTTCCCATATTGTTGAGCGTTGCAACATCGGAAGCGAGGCGATGGACGACGTAAAGATTGGTGAAATTCTCCTGCCCGGCGAAGAATCCGAACAGGAGCGCAGGGAAAAGCGCGTCAAGCGACGCTTCTGGCCGACCTTTCGCCGCGCCGCCCGGCAGATACCGTTCAGCCGGGAACTCGTGGCTGCCTATTATTGCGCGATCGACCCGAAGACGCCGACGCGCACGCGCGGCATCCTGCTGGCGGCACTGGCCTATTTCGTGCTGCCGCTCGACTTCCTTCCCGATGTGCTCGCCGTCGTCGGATTTTCCGATGATGTCGCGGTTCTGACTGCCGCCTTTGCCGCCATCAGCGGGCAAATCAAGGAAGCCCACTACCTCAAGGCCGACGAGACGCTGGCCGACAATCCCGAGGAATGACCGCGGAAAATGCGGTCCGTCCGTGTGTGCGCCGTATTCCTGCCCAAAAGTCAAACTCTTGCCCAATTCTTTGTGGCATAGACATTTTGGAACGACACGCATCGAAACGTCTTGGTTGAGACGCGCGTTGTTTGGAATGGCATGGGGCAGGAAACGATCCGGAAGAGCTGTTCGAGGCGCCGAACACTCGACGCCGGAAGAGCGCTCCAAAAAATTGACGGACGGCAGATCTGCGGATGCTGGAGCGAAGGCGACAAATGCTTCGTTTCGGGGCTGAAACCAGCGGATTTTGGCCCTCGTTGACGGTTTGGTAACCTGAATTAAGTCACAACAATTGAAATCATGACTACGCGTCGCCCGTCTGACCTGTTTCGGGTGATCGAAAAGCAAGAAAAGCGGCAGGACCTCATGTTTGTAAGAAAGATCGCAACCGCAATCGCACTCGTTCTGGCAACCGCCAGCATGGCTGCCGCCCAGTCTCCGACGCGCATCCAGCAGTTCAACGCCTGGGGCGCCTATTCCTACAATTCCGGCGGCGGCAAGGTCTGCTATGTCCTGTCGGTTCCGAAGGAAAAGAGCCCGGCCGGCGTCGACCACGGCGACATCTTCTTCCTCGTTTCCCAGCGCCCCGGCCAGAACATCAGCTACGAGCCGCAGGCCATGATGGGCTACCCGCTGCAGGAGAACTCGAAGGTCAACGTCGTCATCGACGGCCGCACCTTCGTGATGTTCACCAAGGGCAACTCTGCCTGGGTCGAGAACGCCGCTGAAGAGCCGGCGCTCGTTGCCGCGATGAAGACCGGCAAGGCGATGTCGGTCAACGCCAAGTCGCGCAAGGGCACCACGACCACCTACGCCTATTCGCTGTCGGGCATCTCGGCTGCACTGAAGCAGATCGAAGCCTGCAAGTAGGCTCTCGCCACTTTGGCAGAACACAAGGCCGGCGCCTGACGCCGGCCTTTTTGCATTCAGGATTGACGCCTGCGCGTGACTCTTGAGCAAAACAATGCTACAGCCCCGGCAAATTAAGAGCCCCCGCGCCCTATTGGCCGCGCTTGAAGGCTCGACCGATTTCAATTCGAGCATCAGGACAATCTCCGGACCCTTCTCCGGACGGGCGTTTTCTGTACGACAGGACACCAGAGCATGGCAGCCACTGAAATCTTGAACCGGGTGGATACCGTCAAGGCACCGCAGGCGCGCATCGCACCGCAGGCCGAGAAGCCTTCGCTGATCGGGCTGTTGCGCGAGGACATGGCCAAGGCCCTGGTCGAAAAAGGTATTCCCGAGCGTCAGGTGAAGATGCGCGTCAGCCAGCTCTGGCACTGGCTCTACGTGCGCGGTGTTTCCGACTTCGACGAGATGCTGAACGTCTCGAAGGACATGCGCGAGATGCTGAAGCAGCATTTCACCATCGCCCGGCCGGAGATCGTCGAGGAGCAGACCTCGGGCGACGGCACCCGCAAGTGGCTGCTGCGCTTTCCCGCCCGCGGCGCCGGCCGCCCGGTCGAGATCGAAACGGTCTACATCCCCGAAGAGGGCCGCGGCACGCTCTGCATCTCCAGCCAGGTCGGCTGCACGCTCACCTGTTCCTTCTGTCACACCGGCACGCAGAAGCTGGTGCGCAACCTGACGGCCGAGGAAATCCTGGCGCAGCTGCTGCTCGCGCGCGACCGGCTCGGCGACTTCCCGGAGCGCGACACGCCCCAGGGCGCGATCGTGCCGGCGGAAGGCCGCAAGATCACCAACATCGTCATGATGGGCATGGGCGAGCCGCTCTACAATTTCGAGGAGGTCAAGACCGCCCTGTTGATCGCCTCCGACGGCGAGGGCCTGTCGCTCTCCAAGCGCCGCATCACGCTTTCGACCTCCGGCATCGTGCCCGAGATCTATAGGACCGGCGACGAGATCGGTGTCATGCTGGCGATCTCGCTGCATGCGGTGCGCGACGACCTGCGCGACATGCTAGTGCCGATCAACAAGAAATATCCGCTGAAGGAACTGATGGATGCCTGTCGCGCCTATCCGGGCCTGTCGAACGCGCGCCGCATCACCTTCGAATATGTGATGCTCAAGGACGTCAACGACAGCCTCGAGGACGCCAAGGAACTGGTGAAGCTCTTGAAGGGCGTGCCGGCGAAGATCAACCTCATTCCGTTCAACCCTTGGCCGGGCACCAACTACCAGTGTTCCGAGTGGGAGCAGATCGAGAAATTCGCCGATTTCATCAACCAGGCGGGCTACGCCTCGCCGATCCGCACGCCGCGCGGCCGCGACATCCTGGCCGCCTGCGGCCAGCTGAAGTCCGAATCCGAGCGCATGCGCAAGGTCGACCGGCTCGCCTTCGAAGCAATGATGATTGCCAATCACGGCGAGGACTGAGCCATCAGGTGGGTGCGGCGCGGTTTTCCGCCCGCATTTCACCTTTCACGACTCAAAGACGATCGCAACGCCCTCGGATTGTGTCGATCCGCACCATCTCAACCGCAGGCATGTCGTGATCGATGAAGAACTTTGATGGGTGATGCAGTTCCTATCGATTGATTTCATGTCACCGGTTTCCTAAGAAAGCGGGCAATCAATCTAGGAGGACACCCATGCGCTCACTTCTCGTCGCCCTTGCCGCCACGGTGGCATTTACCCTGCCCGCACGCGCCGATGAGGTGACCGTCGCCGTAACCGCGATCGTCGAACACCCGGCTCTCGATGCCGCACGCGACGGTGTGAAGGACGCGCTGGCCGCAGCCGGCTACAAGGAGGGCGAAAACCTCAAGTTCCTCTACGAGTCCGCCCAAGGCAACCCGGCGACCGCAGCACAGATCGCCCGCCAGTTCGCCGGTGAAGCGCCTAATGTCATCGTTCCGATCTCGACCCCGTCGGCCCAGGCCGTCGTTTCCTCGACGCGCGATATTCCGGTGGTCTTCACCGCCGTGTCCGACCCGATCGGCGCACAACTGGTCAAGGACATGGACAAGCCGGGCGGCAACGTCACCGGTCTTTCCGACATGTCGCCGGTCGCCGAGCACGTCGCGCTGATCAAGGAAATCCTGCCGAACGCCAAGTCGATCGGCTACCTCTACAACTCCGGCGAAGCCAACTCCGTGTCGCTTCTGGCAGTCTTGAAGACGGAAGCCGAAAAGGCCGGCCTGACCGTGGTCGAATCCGCGGCAACGAAGTCGGCCGAAGTCCAGGGTGCGGCCCGCGCACTCGTCGGCCGCGCCGACGTGATCTACGTTCCGACCGATAACACGATCATCTCCGCGCTCGAAGGTGCGATCGCCGTGGCTGAGGAAGCCAAGTTGCCGCTCCTCACCGCTGACACGGATTCGGTCGCGCGCGGCTCGCTCGCGGCTCTCGGCTTCAACTACTACGATGTCGGCAAGCAGACCGGCGAAATCGTCGTTCGCATCCTCAAGGGCGAAAACCCGGGTGATATCGCCGTCAAGGTTGCCGCCGGTTCCGACCTGGTGATCAACAAGAAGGCCGCTGAAAAGATGGGCGTCACCCTTCCGGAAAGTGTCGTCAAGCGCGCTACACGCGTTGTCGAATAAGGCTTTGAGCCTTTTCAGGTTCAAGTTTATTGCGTTTTGGCCGCCCTCGTTCCATACGAGGGCGGTTCGTTATTGGAGCACGGCGTTTCCCTCGGGGCACGCAAGATGCGCTCTGACAGTTTGAAGCTGCGCCGACGCCGGATCTCTGGACGTCATGGCCAACCGGAGACGCCGCGCTGATAGAACAAGCTTAAGGCGCGCGGCAAAAAAAGAGGGTCGGGGGTTTGAGTCAAATCGCTTTCTGGGGAGCCGTCGAACTGGGGCTGGTCTACGCCTTTGTCGCCGTCGGCGTCTTTCTCGCATTCCGGGTTCTCGACTTCCCTGACCTGACGGTCGACGGTTCGTTCCCGCTCGGCGCCGCGGTGACCGCGGTGCTGATCATCGCCGGCGTCAACCCGTGGATCGCGGCCTGTGTCGCCATGGTGGCGGGTGCCGCCGCCGGCATCGTCACGGCGATGCTCAACGTGCGCTTCAAGATCCTCAATCTGCTGGCCTCGATCCTGACGATGATCGCGCTGTTCTCGGTCAATCTGCGCGTGATGGGCAAACCCAACGTCGCGCTGATCAACGCCGACACCATGCTCTCGCCGTTCTTTGGCCTGGGGCTTCGTGATTTCTACGTTCGCCCGCTGTTCATCGGCATCCTGGTGCTCGTTGCCGTCATCGTCGTCTGGCGCTTCCTCGAAAGCGATGCGGGTCTTGCGATGCGGGCAACCGGCGCCAATGCGCGCATGGCCCGTGCGCAAGGGGTCGACACCAACCGGCAGATCTATCTCGGTATGGCGATCTCGAACGCGCTCGTTGCCTTCGGCGGCGCGCTCTTTGCCCAGACCAACGGCTTTGCCGACGTCACTTCCGGGGTCGGTACCATCGTCGTCGGCCTTGCAGCCGTCATTATCGGCGAGACGCTGCTCGGCGCCCGCGGCATCCTGATCGCGCTGATCGGCTGCGTGCTCGGCTCGATCCTCTATCGCATCGCCATCCAGCTGGCGCTGTCGACCGACATGCTCGGCTTGCAGGCCTCCGATCTCAATTTCGTGACCGCCGTGCTCGTCACCTTCGCCCTCATCCTTCCCCGACTTCGTCGCGGAGGTGCGGCATGATCAGCGTCAAGAACATCCAGGTCGTCTTCGGCAAGGGAACGCCGCTGCAGAAGCAGGCGCTGAACGGCGTCGACCTCACAATCGAGCAGGGCTCCTTCGTCACCGTCATCGGCTCCAATGGCGCCGGCAAATCGACGTTGCTCGGCGTTCTCGCCGGCGACGTGCTGCCGAGTGCGGGCCAGGTGACGATCGGCAAGACCGATGTGACCCGCAAGGGCACCGCCGCTCGCGCCGGCCTTGTCGCCCGCGTGTTTCAGGATCCGCTGACCGGTAGCTGCGGTGCGCTTTCGATCGAAGAGAACCTGGCGCTCGCCGCCAAGCGCGGCGAGAAGCGTGGCCTGATGGCAGCGCTCGGGCCGAAGCGCCGCGAACATTTCCGCGAGCGCATCGCCGAGCTTAATCTCGGCCTCGAAAACCGCATGGGCGACCGCATGGACCTGCTTTCGGGCGGCCAGCGCCAGGCGGTCTCGCTGGTCATGGCGACACTTGCCGGCTCCGAAGTGCTGCTGCTCGACGAACATACCGCCGCCCTTGATCCCGGGATGGCCGAGTTCGTTATGAACCTCACCCAGAAGATCGTTTCCGAGCGCAGGCTGACGACGATGATGGTTACCCACTCGATGCGCCAGGCGCTCGACTATGGCCATCGCACCGTCATGCTGCATGGCGGCGAGATCGTGCTCGACGTTGCCGGCGACAGCCGCAAGGAATTGCAGGTCGAGGACCTCATCGCCATGTTCCGCCGCATCCGCGGCCAGACGCTCGACGACGACGCGCTGCTCATCGGCTGACCCCGTCGCTTACGGGGCGATCAGAGCTTGCCCCTCATCTGCCTGCCGGCATCTTCTCCCCGTAAAGACGGGGAGAAGAGACAAGTGGCAATCTCTCAGCCGTTCTCCGGCAAACGGCGTGAAGTGCCATCTACCGTTTCACACGTCTCCCCATGCTGCTCCGGCGATCGCCGTTGCCGCCGAACGATGCAGCACGTGCTCTTCTCCCCACATGCGGGGAGAAGATGCCGGCAGGCAGATGAGGGGCGAAACCCTCCGAAGACGCCCTATCGCGCCGTCGTCATGAAGATCTTCACCGCAAAGACAGGGAAGACGCCGGCAAAACTGTAGTCGAGCGCCCGCATGAACCCCTTGTTGCGCTGCAGCCAGGAGGACAGCCAGTCGGCGGTAAATACCACCAGCATGTTTACAGGCATGCCGATGACGATGAACATCGCGCCGAGGAACAGAAGCTTGCCCGTCACCGATGCATCGTTGGCGCTGACGAACTGCGGCAGGAAAGTCATGAAAAAGATGATGACCTTGGGGTTGAGCAGGTTTACCCAGAAGCCCGACGAGACGTTGGAAAGAGCCGTACCGCCGGAACCTTCGACGGTCTTGACCGAAAGCGTCGATCCGTGGCGGATCGCCTGAACCGCAAGCCAGAGCAGATAGGCGGCACCTCCGGTCTTCAGCACCATGAACGCAGCAGGCGAGGCCGTGATCAGCGCCGAGATGCCGAAGGCGACCAGTAGGGTGTGAACGACGATGCCGAAGCTCGTCCCGAGCACCACGAATAGGGCGGCCTTCTTGCCTTGCGACAGCGCGCGGCTGATCGAAAGCGTCATGTCCGGCCCCGGCGTTGCCGCAAGCAGCAGCGTGGCGGCAGCAAAGCCGAACAGCGTGGGCAGGCTGGGAAGGAAGTCCATGTGCGCGATTCCTGGAACACTCGGTGACCTCGTCTATTCCGGAGCGTCGGCTTTTGCCAGCGGATTTGGGTGTCGCAGCGTTCTTCCGCTTGTATCCAGGCGTGTTCCGGATAAAGTGCCGCAGAATTTCCAAGGCGGCACGCCGCCCTCTTCCAAGACCAGACGGACGGAAACCATGGCATCGCATAAAGACGTGAAAAAGGTCGTTCTCGCCTATTCGGGCGGTCTCGACACCTCGATCATCCTGAAGTGGCTGCAGACCGAACTCGGCGCCGAAGTTGTGACGTTTACGGCAGACCTCGGCCAGGGCGAAGAACTGGAGCCGGCGCGCAAGAAGGCCGAGATGCTCGGCATCAAGGAAATCTACATCGAGGATGTGCGCGAAGAGTTCGTGCGCGATTTCGTCTTCCCGATGTTTCGCGCCAACGCCGTCTATGAGGGCGTCTACCTGCTCGGCACCTCCATCGCGCGTCCGCTGATTTCCAAACACCTGATCGACATCGCCAAGAAGACCGGCGCTGACGCGATCGCCCACGGCGCCACCGGCAAGGGCAACGACCAGGTTCGCTTCGAGCTGTCGGCATACGCGCTCAACCCCGACATCAAGATCATCGCTCCATGGCGCGACTGGTCGTTCAAGAGCCGCACCGACCTGCTCGAATTCGCCGAGAAGCACCAGATCCCGGTCGCCAAGGACAAGAAGGGCGAGGCTCCCTTCTCTGTCGACGCCAACCTCTTGCACTCCTCCTCCGAGGGCAAGGTTCTGGAAGATCCGTCGCAGGAAGCCCCGGAATACGTGCACATGCGCACGATCTCGCCGGAAGCGGCTCCCGACAAGGCAACCGTCATCAAGGTCGGTTTCGAGCGCGGCGACGCCGTCTCGATCAACGGCGTGCGCCTTTCGCCGGCAAACCTGCTGGCAAAGCTCAACGACTACGGCCGCGACAATGGCATCGGCCGGCTCGACCTCGTCGAAAACCGCTTCGTCGGCATGAAGTCGCGCGGCGTCTACGAGACCCCCGGCGGCACCATCCTGCTGTCGGCACACCGCGCGATCGAATCGATCACGCTCGACCGTGGCGCCGCCCACCTCAAGGACGAGCTGATGCCGCGCTACGCCGAGCTGATCTATTACGGCTTCTGGTTCTCGCCGGAGCGCGAGATGCTGCAGGCGGCGATCGACAGGAGCCAGGAGCATGTCGAAGGCGAAGTGACGCTGAAGCTCTACAAGGGCAATGTCATGGTCACCGGCCGCGAAAGCCCGAAGTCGCTCTATTCCGACAAGCTGGTCACCTTCGAAGACGACCAGGGCGCCTACGACCAGAAGGATGCTGCCGGCTTCATCAAGCTGAATGCGCTGCGCCTGCGCACGCTGGCTGCACGCAACCGTTAAAAGCGGCAAGCACCTGACAAGAAAAAGCCTCCGCGACCCGGGTCGCGGAGGCTTTTTCGTTTCGTCTTATTCAGCCGCTTCCGGCAGGGGCTGCGTGCCATCGACTGGCGCCGCCAATGGCGTCAGGCGAACGGTGCGGCGATACCAGAGATAGCTGAACACGCAGAGAAGGCCGAAGCTCGGAATGATCGTGCCGAGCGCCAGCACCGGCACGCCGACAACGGCCGCCAAGGCGCCGCCGAGAAGGCCGGCGCCCATCTGGATGAAGCCCATCATCGCCGACGCCGTACCGGCGATATGCGGGAAAGGCGCCATGGCCGCCGTCATCATGTAGGGCATGACGAAGGCGATGCCGAAGGCGTAGACGCCGACCGGCGCCATCACCGCCAGGAAGCTCGGTTCGAGCGCGTGCATGGTGTAGGCGAGCGCCACACTGCCGAGCGCGATGAAACAAAGACCGACCGGCACCAGCGCCTGCGGCGTGAACCGCCGCATTAACAGCCGCACCGTGACCGTGCCCGAGAAGAAGAAACCGGATTGCATCAGCATGCCGACGCCGAATTCGGTCGGCGTCAGCCCGACCGTGCCGATCAGGACGAAGGGCAGCATCGTCGCTTGGGCGTAGAGCGCGCCGACGGCGCCGGCAATCACCAGGGTCGAGGAGACGAAGCGGGTATCTGTCAGAAGCTCGCGATAGGCGGCAAGGATCGGCCGCAGATGGCCCTTGGCCGGATCGGGCGTCGCGGTTTCGGCCATGAAGAACTGCACGCAAACGCAGGCCATCAGCGCAAAGCCGACCATCAGGAAGAAGATAGACTGCCAGCCGAAGAGGCCAAGCGCCAGGCCGCCGAGCGTCGGCGACACCGCCGGCCCGATGGCCAGCATCATGCCGATCATGTTCATGATCCGCGCCGCCTGAAGGCCGGTGAACTGGTCGCGCACGATGGCGCGCGCAACCGTCATGCCGACGGAGGCGCCGATGCCCTGCACCAGGCGCCCGGCGAGCAGGACCGCGACCGATGGGGCAAAGGCTGCCATCAGGCTGCCGGCGAGGTAGATGGTCATGAAGATCAGCGTCGTGCGCCGGCGGCCGATGACGTCGGAGAGCGTGCCCGAAACCAGCTGTGCGAAGGCGAAGCCTGCGAAGTAGAGCGACAGCGTCATCTTGATCGCCGCCTCGCTGGAGGAGAAGGCGCGGACCAGTTCGGGCATTGCCGGTGTATAGAGCGCCATGGAAACGGGGCCGAGCGCGACAAGGAAGGCGCCGATGATGCTGGTGCGCCGTTCGCTCATGCGGCGCGTCATGGCTTTGCACCCTTCTCCTTGCCGGCGACGCACGGATCGAGGCCGCGCAAATTTTCGCGCAGGATACGCAGGTTGGCGCAGAGCATGTCGCGCGTCGCCTCGTCGAGCCCTTCCGTATAGGCATTCATCATCTCGCGCAGCCCCGCCATCAGCTCGGCGAGCAGCGGATCGGCCTTGTCGGTGATGACGACGTTCTTGGCGCGGCGGTCGGCCGGGTCGGGCAGACGGGCAACCAGCTCCATCGCCTCCAGCCGGTCGAGATAGGCCGACAGCGTCATCGGCTCGATGCCCATGCGCGTGGCGATTTCCGCCTGCTTGATGCCCTCGGTCAGCGCCACCTGGATCAGCGTGCGCGCTTCACCGGGCGTGATGCCGAGATCCATGGCGTTGACCTTGCGGTCAAAAGCGCCACGCAGAAGGCGGGAGACATCGGTCAGCAACATGCCGATGGTTTCGGATTCGAGTTTTGTCGGCATCAGGATCGTTCACGAGAGATATAATAAGTTTTCCTTATCATACCCCTTGCCAACTTTCAACGCGGGAGCGGCGAGGCTCAGCCCTCGAGCTCCTCGCGCAGCATCTCCAGTTCCAGCCATTCCTCTTCCATGCGGGCGAGATCGCCGCGAAGCTTTTCCAGCTCCTTCGCCAGTTTCGCAAACGTATTCGGGTCCTTGGCAAAGAGGTTGGGGTCGGCCATCCGCTCCTCGCGCTTGGCTGCCTCCGCCTCCGCCTTGGCGATTTCCTTCGGCAGGTTTTCGAGTGCAAACTTCTGCTTGTAGGAGAGCTTGCCCTTGGCCTTCGGTGCCTCGGCTGCGGGGGCAGCGGCATCGGCCACCTTGGCCTTTTCCGCCTTCTCCGTCTTGCGCCGCTCTTCGATCGCGCCCTTGCGCTGCGCCATCATGTCGGTGTAGCCGCCGGCATATTCGATCCAGCGGCCGTCAGGCGCTTCGGGATTGGCCGGCGCGATGGTCGAGCTCACGGTGCGGTCGAGGAAGTCGCGGTCGTGGCTGACGAGGATGACGGTTCCGGCAAAGCCGGCGACGACCTCCTGAAGCAAGTCCAGCGTCTCGATGTCGAGATCGTTGGTCGGCTCGTCGAGGATCAGCAGGTTGGTGGCGCGGGCGAGAATGCGTGCCAGCATCAGCCGGGCGCGCTCACCGCCCGACAGTTCGCGGATCGGGGTGCGCGCCTGCTCCGGCTGGAACAGGAAGTCCTTCATGTAGCCGGTGACATGGCGCTGCTCGCCGTTGACAATCAGGCTCTCGCCCCGGCCGTCGGTCAGGTAGTGGGCCAGCGTATCGTCGAGGTTGAGATCCTCGCGCTTCTGGTCGAGCGTCGCCATCTCAAGATTGGTGCCGAGTTTCACCGTGCCGGTATCCGGCTCGATCTGCCCGGTCAGCATCTTCAAAAGCGTCGTCTTGCCGGCACCGTTCGGGCCGACAAGGCCGATCCGGTCGCCACGGTGCACGCGAATGGAAAACGGCGCAACGATCGTCCGCTCGCCGTAAGCCTTGGTGATCTTCTCCGCCTCGATCACCAGCTTGCCCGATTCCTTGGCGTCGGAAGCCGCCGCCTGAACGGAGCCCTGCGGCCCCTTGTGGCCGCGATGGCGCGAGCGCATGTCCTGCAATTCGCCGAGACGACGCATGTTGCGCTTGCGCCGGGCGGTAACGCCGTAGCGCAGCCAATGCTCCTCGCGCTCGATCGCCTTGCCGAGCTTGTGCTGCTCCAGCTCTTCCGCCTCCAGCACCTCGTCGCGCCAGGCCTCGAAATGGCCGAAGCCGCGGTCGAGCCGGCGGGATTGGCCGCGATCGAGCCAGACCGTCGCGTTCGAGACCTTTTCGAGGAAGCGCCGGTCGTGCGAGATCAGCACCAGGGCCGAACGGCTGCGGGTCAGCTCGTCTTCGAGCCATTCGATCGTCGGCAGATCGAGATGGTTGGTCGGCTCGTCGAGCAGCAGGATATCCGGCTCCGGCGCCATCACCCGGGCAAGCGCTGCGCGGCGCGCCTCGCCGCCGGAAAGGCGTGCCGGGTCTTCTTCGCCGGTCAGACCCAGGTGCTGCAGTAGGTAAGCGACGCGATACGGGTCGTCGCTTGGGCCAAGGCCCGACTCGGCATAGGCCTGCACCGTGTCGTAGCCTTCGAAATCCGGTGCCTGGGGCAGGTAGCGAACGGTCGAGGACGGATGGCGGAAGACCTCGCCCGATTGCGCTTCGGCAAGACCGGCGGCGATCTTCATCAGCGTCGATTTGCCGGAACCGTTGCGCCCGACAAGGCAGATGCGATCCCCCGGCTCCACCTGCAGGTTGGCGCCGGCCAGAAGCGGCGTGCCACCGAAGGTCAGGAAGATATCGTCGAGTTTCAGAATGGGAGGCGCCAAGGCTCAGGCTCCGGAAAGGTCATAGGGGCGGGCGAGAACGATCGCCCGGCCGGTGTCGAGGGAAATGCGAAGGGGACCCTCCGCGACATTGGAAACGGTGCGCGAAGACCCGAACGGCAACGTGAAATCGGTGAGCGGATAACGCGCGTTGACGATCGTAAGCCCGATGAGATCGGTCAGTCCGAGGATCGAGAATAGGCTGCCCTTCGGCAGATCGATTTCGATCTCGCCTGCAAGCAGCGGATAGGCCTCCTCCTCACCCGAGGTCATGAACACCGGCAACCCACGTTCGGCCAGCGAAGCAGCCTGAAGCAGGTGCAGGAAGGCATGGTCGCTGCGTGATCCTCCGAGCGCGCCGGCAAAGATCAAGGCTTCGGCGCCACGCGACAGCGCCGCCTCGACAGCGATTTCGCCATCGGTCGCAGCCTTGGCGGCGGGATAGGGCTCGCGCGGGACATCGGCAAATTCCGCGAGCAGCGCCTCCTCGGTCGAATCGAAATCGCCCACCCAGACGTCGGGGGTCACGGATAGCACCCGCGCATGCCGCATGCCGCCATCGGCCGCAACGAAGCGGCTGCCTGCGAGCTGGCGCGCAAGGCGATCGGTCGGGGTCAGTGCACCGCCGAGCAGAATGGTGAAGGTGGATCGGGCCATGGCAAAGCCCATAGCGCAAAGGCACGGGCAAGGAAAAGCAAGAAAACCGAACAAGGGCGCGATCCGGCGATTTTGCGTCCTCGTTGTCAGTGATCTTCGGGCAAGGTATCGGGAAACAGCATCTCCGCATAGATCCCGGGGTTGGAATCGGGGATCTCGATGGCGCCGACCGTGCGTCGGTAGAATTCGGCCGGGCCGACGCCGCCGATGATGGCGTAACCGTAGCCTGCGTCACGCATCGCCGTCAGGCTCACGCGCAAGAGCGCCTCGCCGATCCCCGTCCGCGCATGGCCTCGTCGACGCCCGTCGGCCCGAAGAAACCGAGCGCTGTGACATCGTGGCAGGCAAAGCCGACGATCCGGTCCTCGAACACCGCGATGTGCATGCACGTCGGCGTCGATCTGAAGGCCGCCTCCGCCTCGCCCGCCCAGCCGGAGCCAAATGTCTGCTCGATCCAGGGAACAACAAGCTTCGTTCGGGTGCCATTGCGCGGTGAATGCCGATACCGTCAGCAAGCGGTGATCTCGCTTGTGCCGGCAGTGCATAAAGGCGAACGAGCATGTCAGTCATCGCAGGCTCCTTCGGCGTCTGCAAACTCTGCCGACGATTTTACCCCATGCGCCGCGGCGCGAAAATGCGGGGCGGGCGCTTTTGCCGTCCTCAAACTTCGCTTGCCATCAAACCGGCTCGGCGGTAAATCTCTACCCGCTCTAACGGGGTGCCTTCCGACCGCATGGCGGCCGAAGGCTGAGAGGCGTTGAACGCCAACCCGCGGAACCTGATCCGGCTCATACCGGCGGAGGGATTAGACGCGATCGGATCGATACGCCCTTTTCCCATGCAACATCATTTTTAGGGAGAGGTGCCTGCCATGTCCAATTCATCGCAACTCAAGGTTCTTAGCCGGCTAGCGCTTGCCGCGACGGCAGGACTTGTCTTCGCGGCCAATGCCGTTGCTGCCGACAAGACGCTGACCGTCTACACCTATGAAAGCTTCATCACCGAATGGGGGCCGGGTGCCAAGGTCGCCGAAGCTTTCGAGAAGACCTGCGAATGCAAGGTCACCTATGTCGGCGTCGCCGATGGCGTCGAGCTTCTGACCCGCCTCAAGCTCGAAGGCGCGGCCTCCAAGGCCGACATCGTGCTCGGCCTCGATACAAACCTCGTCGCCGAGGCCAAGGCCACCGGCTTCTTCGCGCCGCACGGCATCGAGCCTGCCAACGTCAAGGTACCCGGCGACTTCACCGACGACACCTTCCTTCCCTATGACTACGGCCATTTCGCCGTCGTCTACGACACCCAGACCTTGAAGACGCCGCCGAAGAGCCTGAAGGAACTGGTCGAAGGCGACGCCTCTCAGAAGATCGTCATCGAGGATCCGCGCACCTCGACGCCGGGCCTCGGTCTGCTTCTCTGGGTCAAGGCCGTCTATGGCGACGAAGCCGGCGCCGCCTGGGCCAAGCTCAAGGACAGGGTACTGACCGTAACGCCGGGCTGGTCGGAAGCCTATGGCCTCTTCACCAAGGGCGAAGCGCCGATGGTGCTTTCCTACACCACGTCGCCCGCCTACCACATGGTGGCGGAAAACACCGACCGCTACCAGGCGGCCGAATTCTCGGAAGGTCACTACATCCAGATCGAAGTTGCCGGCATGACCAAGAGCGCCAAGGAGCCGGAGCTTGCCAAGCAGTTTCTCGCCTTCATGACCGGCCCGGAGTTCCAGTCGATCATTCCGACGACCAACTGGATGATGCCGGTCGCGGCGACCAAGGAGCCGCTGCCGGAGGCTTTTAGCAAGCTGGTCAATCCGGAGAAGACTTTCCTGCTGCCGTCGGAAGAGGTGGCGGCGAACCGCAAGGCCTGGATCGACGAATGGCTGGCCGCCATTAGCAAGAACTGAGGCGCATTTGTTCGCGCCTGCCGAAAATCGCATCACGATGACCGCCGGGACTTTAAGTCTCGGCGGTATCCTGCTGTTTGTCGGCCTGGCGATTGCAGCCCTTTTGCTCCAGAGCGGTGACTTCGGCAACAGCGTGCTGTTCGATGCCTATATCTGGCGGGTAACGCGCTTCACCTTGCTGCAGGCGAGCCTTTCGACGCTGCTTTCCGTTGTTCTTGCCATCCCGATCGCACGGGCGCTTGCGCGCCGGCCGAGCTTTCCCGGCCGCGTCTGGGTTCTGCGGGTGATGGCCCTGCCGCTCGGCCTGCCCGTGCTTGTCGGCGCGCTCGGGCTGATCGAGATCTGGGGCCGGCAGGGCGCGCTCAACACCGCCCTCGCCGGCCTCGGGCTGCAGCAGCCGATCAGCATCTACGGCCTTTTCGGCATCCTGCTCGCCCACGTCTTCTTCAACATGCCGCTTATCGCACGTCTCTTTCTCGCCGGGCTCGAGCGCATCCCTTCGGAATACTGGAGAACCGCCGCCAATCTCGGCATGCCGCCAGCCGCACTCTTCCGCTTTGTCGAGTGGCCGGTCCTTCGGGGATTGCTGCCAGGTGCTGCCGGCCTCGTCTTCATGCTCTGCGCCACCAGCTTCACGCTGGTGCTGACGCTCGGCGGCGGGCCTGCCGCCAGCACCATCGAGGTCGCGATCTACCAGGCGCTGCGCTTCGATTTCGACCCGCCGCGGGCGATCGCCCTGTCCGCCCTACAGATCGTCATGACCGGAGCCCTGCTCCTGGCTCTAACGCGTGTCGCGACCGAACCTGCACAAAGCGCAACCGCGGGCAAAATCTCCAGACGCTATGATGCAGGAACCGGCCTCTCCCGGACGTCCGACGCCGGCTGGATCCTGTTCTCGCTGCTCTTCATCGGCGCACCGCTGATCGCCGTCGTCGGTTCCGGCCTGCGTGCGGATCTGGTGAAGCTTGCCGGCGACCCGACCGTGCATCGTGCTCTCGTCACCAGCATTGTCATCGCCGTCCTCTCGGCATTCTTTTGCGTCACCATGGCCGCCGCGATGATCCGCGCCGCCGGCATCGTCGTGGCGCGTCGCCACGCCCCGACCTTGGCCAGGGCATTTGCGGGCACTGTCACCGCCAGCACGTCGCTGGTGCTGCTGGTGCCGCCGGTCGTGCTCGGTGCGGGATGGTTTCTGCTCCTGCGCCCCTTCGGCGATGTCGCCCGTTTCGCCCCCGCCATCGTCGTCGCCATCAACGCATTGATGGCGCTGCCGTTCGTGCACCGGATCCTGGCACCGGCGATGGCAACACATGCCGCACGCACCGACCGACTGACAGCAAGCCTCGGCATCCGCGGCTTCCATCGCCTGCGATGGATCGACTTGCCGCCGCTCCGGAAACCGTTGCTGATGGCGTTCTCCTTCGCCATGGCGCTGTCGCTCGGCGACCTTGGTGCAGTGGCGCTGTTCGGTTCGCAGGACATGGTCACGCTTCCATGGCTGCTCTACAGCCGGATGGGCAGCTATCGCACCGCGGATGCAGCCGGTCTGGCGCTCTTCCTCGGCCTCATCTGCCTGATCTTCACCATGCTCGGCACGGCCGGCGACAGGCGAGTGCCGGAAGGACGAAACGCATGAATTCCCAGGCGGCGGTAGAACTTGTTGGCGTCGACGTTCGTTACGACACCACCGCACTGGACTTCGATTGCGCCATTCAGCCAGGTGGCATCGTCGCAGTTGCCGGGGCCTCCGGGTCGGGAAAGTCGACCCTCTTTCATGTCATCGCCGGTTTCGAGGAGCCGGACCGGGGCGAGGTTCGCATTCTCGGCAAGACGATGTCGGGACAGGCGCCGGCAGAACGACCCGTCTCCGTGATCTTTCAGGACAACAACCTGTTTGCACATCTCGACGTCGCGACCAATGTCGGCTTCGGCATCAGCCCCTCGCTTCGCCTGTCGGTCGCTGATCGCGCACGGATAGACGATGCCCTCGGCCGCGTCGGGCTCGACAGCTTCGGCAAGCGCCTGCCGCCGACGCTGTCCGGCGGCGAACGACAGCGTGTGGCGTTGGCGCGCGCCTTGGTGCGACATCGCCCGCTGCTGCTGCTGGATGAGCCTTTTGCCGCTCTCGATCCCGGCATGAGGGCCGGTATGCGGGCACTGCTGCAGGACCTGCATGATCAGGAAAACAACACGATCCTGATGATCACGCACCATCCCGATGACGTGAGGGCGCTGGCCGATAGCGTGCTTTTTCTGGACCAGGGGCGTATCATCGCCCATGACCCGGTCGAGCGCTTTCTCGAACGGCGCGATATGGCGTCCATCAACCGCTTTCTCGGCAACGCGTGATGCGACGTGGAATCTTGGAGCATTTCCAGGAAAAGTGCGAAGCGGTTTTCCGTCAGGAAATGCGTGGAAACAGGCAGATAGAGCGTTTCCGCGACGTCGTCTAAACCGGAAATGCTCTAGCGCGCGTGGTACTCCGCCACAATTTGACCGCCGCGCCATGCGACGCGCGGATTGTCCGGCCGGAGCGTCACGAATATTCGCGTATCCGTTGCCGTGATACCACGGGGCAACTATTTCTACCGGGGTAAACTAGGCAGGTGGCGCTGAAATCAGATACAGCAAGACCAGGGCTGGAATACTCTTCCCGGATCGGACGTATCCGGCTGAAAAAGTAAGACTTTCAACGCCGCCCGAGTCCCTGTTGTGGGGTGGCGTTGGACGGGAAACGGGCTGAGGCATGGAAAGTCATACAGTCAGAAACGACCGGTTCCCGCCCAAGCGCGGAGGCCTCCGGACACGTGCTGTGGTTGCATTGCTTGCGACGACGCTGCTTTCCGCCTGCCAGTCGGTGATCGAGCAGACCTACGAGCCGACCGTATCGCCGTCCTCCAATCCGCAGATCGTCGACGAAGTCCAGAAGAACGACCCCCGTGCCCAGCTCGGCGCGCGCGAACACCCGCGCATCGTCGCGAGCTACGGCGGGGAGTACAAGGACGCAAAGACGGAGCGGCTGGTCGCCCGCATCGCCGGCGCCCTGACGGCCGTCTCGGAAAACCCGCAGCAGTCCTACCGCATCACCATTCTCAATTCCCCGGCGATCAACGCCTTTGCGCTGCCCGGCGGCTATCTCTATGTCACCCGCGGCCTGCTTGCGCTTGCCAATGACGCGTCCGAGGTTGCGGCCGTGCTGTCGCATGAAATGGCGCACGTCACCGCCAACCATGGCATCGAGCGCCAGCAGCGCGAAGAGGCGGAAGTCATCGCCAGCCGCGTCGTCTCCGAGGTGCTGTCCTCGGATCTCGCCGGCAAGCAGGCACTGGCGCGCGGCAAGCTGCGTCTGGCCGCCTTCTCCCGCAACCAGGAGCTCCAGGCTGACGTCATCGGCGTGCGCATGCTGGGCGAGGCCGGTTACGACCCCTATGCGGCGGCACGCTTCCTCGATTCCATGGCCGCCTACAGCCGCTTCTCCGCGGTCGATCCGGAAGCAGACCAGAGCCTCGACTTCCTATCGAGCCACCCGAATGCCCCGCAGCGCGTCGATCTCGCGCGCCGGCACGCGCGCGCGTTTGGCGCCGAGGGCACCAGCGGCGACCGCGGGCGCGACTATTATCTCGCCGGCATCGACGGCCTGCTCTATGGCGACAGCCCGCAGGAAGGCTATGTCCGCGGCCAGACCTTCATGCATGGCCAGCTCGGCATTCGTTTCGACGTGCCGACCGGCTTCCAGATCGACAACAAGGCAGAAGCGGTCCTGGCAACCGGCCCCGGCGACGTGGCGATCCGTTTCGACGGCATCGCCGATACGGCCCGCAAGAGCCTGACGGATTACATCGCCAGCGGCTGGGTGACCGGCCTGCAGCCCGATACCATCCGTCCGATCAGCGTCAACGGTCTTGAGGCCGCAACGGCCCGCGCGTCTGCCGATCGCTGGGACTTCGACGTCACGGTCGTGCGCATCGACAACCGCATCTACCGCTTCCTGACTGCCGTTCCAAAAGGGTCGCGCGCGCTGGAGCCGACGGCAAACCAGCTGCGCGCAACGTTCCGCAAGATGACGCCGGCCGAAGCACAGTCGCTGAAGCCGCTGCGCATCCGCGTCGCCGTGGTCAAGCCCGGAGAGACGATCGCCATGCTGTCGGCCCGGATGATGGGTACCGACCGCAAGCTCGATCTGTTCCGGCTGATCAACGCCATGCAGGTGACCTCGACCATCAAGCCGGGCGACCGGGTGAAGATCATTTCCGAATAAACGCCAACGGCGCCGCACCATTCAGTCCGACGCCGTCTTATGTCTTCGTGTCAAAGATGCGAAATCGCTTGCCGTGCCCGACGCGCGTTTGACGCGTTGAGGTTTCCGGCGCGAACGTGCAACTGCGTCATCACGTGTTCACCCGTCCTATGGACGGGATGGCCACCCACTGCATGTTTCCTTAAATCCTATTCGATTTAAGGATAAAAACATGCAGCAATTCAAAGTGCTACAGCGACCTTAGCGCGTCTAATAAGACGCGCGGCGCTGTAGGCACGTCTCCCGAAAATGCTTCAGTGCACGACCGATGTCAGCGCCGGAGCCTTGGTTGCCAGCGCCGCCCTGAGCTTTTCAAGCGCCCGCGTCTCGATCTGGCGGACCCGCTCCTTGGAGATGCCGAGGTCGAGCCCGAGCTCCTCCAGCGTTGCGCCTTCCTCTGACAGACGTCGTGCGCGGATGATCCGCATCTCGCGCTCGGTCAGCGCACCCATGGCGTCGTGCAGCCAGATGCGGGCACGCTCGCCGTCGATCATGTCGCTCACCTGTTCGTCAGGCAGCGGCGCGTCGCTTGCGAGAAAGTCGAGGCGCTCTCCCCCATCGGAATCCGCCCCACCGACCGGTGCCTGCAGCGAGGTGTCGCTGCCGGAAAGGCGGGCATCCATGGTCTGGACGTCGGCAATGCTGACCCCGAGTGCGGCGGCAATTTCCTCATGCATAGCCTGCGATGTGAGCTGACGATCGCCTTGGGCAAGCCGCGCGCGCAGCCGGCGAAGATTGAAGAACAGCGCCTTCTGCGCCGAACTGGTGCCGCCACGAACGATCGACCAATTGCGCAGAACGTAGTCCTGCATCGAGGCACGGATCCACCAGGTCGCGTAGGTCGAGAAGCGCACTTCACGGCTGGGCTCGAAGCGCGCGGCGGCTTCGAGCAGGCCTATATGCCCCTCCTGAACGAGATCGCCCATCGGCAGGCCGAAATTGCGGAATTTTGCCGCCATGGAAATGACCAGCCGCATATGCGACATGGCGATCTTGTTGCGGGCGTCCTGATCGTGATCGTTTCGCCAGGCCGTGGCCAGGGCGTGTTCTTCTTCACGCTCGAGATAAGGCGCCTCCATCGCAATCTTGATCATGCGCCTGTCTGCTGTGAGAGTCCTCATCGATCGCTCCATGGCGGGCGCCTGGACGCCGCTAACGGGTGAAGTCCAAGGGCCGGACGGAAGGACCCGACCGACGCCGACGGCGGCTGGTGCGACGACACCGAAGCTTGAAGAACCGGTGCAGCGCCCTACTTCCAAACTACGAAGCTGAATTCTGACAGAAGATCAGAGCACCCAGATCGCCCCGGCAGGAAGGCGGCGCATCCCTGCCGGCTTTGATAAATGCGCGCCGGCGAGAAAAGTTCCCTCGCCCCGACGAAAAAGCTGCAAGCAGGAATGGTGCAAACGAAAAAGCCCGGCGCGATGGCCGGGCTTTGTCTTGTCGTGATGGTATGGGACTGGCGCTCTTTAAGCTGCCTCGTCCTGGGCGTCGTCTTCTTCGATCGCCTTGCCGCGCTTCGGACCCTTGTTAAGATTGGCTTCGACCAGGCGAACAGCCTCGGTCTCGGACATCTTGTTCACGGCCGCGATTTCGCGCGCCATGCGGTCGAGGGCAGCTTCATAGAGCTGGCGTTCGGAATAGGACTGCTCCGGCTGGTTTTCTGCGCGGTAGAGGTCGCGCACGACTTCTGCGATCGAGATCAGATCGCCGGAATTGATCTTGGCATCGTATTCCTGTGCGCGGCGCGACCACATGGTCCGCTTGACGCGAGCCTTGCCCTGCACAACCTTCAACGCGCGATCGACGAAATCGGTCTCCGAGAGCTTGCGCATGCCGATGCTGACGGCCTTGGCGACCGGCACCTTCAGGCGCATCTTGTCCTTTTCGAAATCGATGACAAAAAGCTCAAGCTTCATGCCGGCAACTTCCTGCTCCTCGATAGCGACGATCTGTCCGACGCCATGGGCCGGATAGACAATCGATTCACCGGTCTTGAAGCCGTGGCGTGTCGAAGATTTTTTCTGCTGGGTCGTCATTCGTTTCAAAAACTCCCTGTTTCGCACCCGGCCATTCTTGGCCGGGGCCGGGTCAGTGAGGCCCGGGATAGACGGGGATACCGCCGGGTGGGTCCATCCTGGTCCGTCCAAAGGAACCCAAACAATCCCATCAAACGCGGTCACAATAGAGAGACGCAACGGTGCGTATCTGGAAAAACCGCGCTGTGGAGATCGTTTGCTTTCGTGAGGTTTTCGGGCGCGCAAAAACACCCTCTGTGGATCAGTAGAAGGACCCTATCACAAAAAACTGCGGAAATCAATAATTTGCTGCATGGCAGCCATCAAGCCGCCATTCTCGCAGATGCGAGGGCGGAGCCTGATTTTCCCCAGATTTGACGCCGGGGTCATTATCGTCTCGCCAGCCTCGGCGCACGGACCGAGGCCGAGCGCCTCAGTCGCCCTGGCCGGGTTCGGCAGAGAAGTACTTCTCGTACTTGCCTTCGACCCCGTCCATTTCCTTGGCTTCCGGCATCGCGTCGCGCTTGATGGTGACGTTCGGCCACTTGGTGGCAAAATCAGCGTTCACTTTCAACCACATATCGAGGCCCGGCTCGGTGTCTGGCTTGATGGCCTCGGCAGGACATTCCGGCTCGCAGACGCCGCAATCGATGCATTCATCGGGATGAATGACGAGAAAATTCTCGCCTTCGTAGAAGCAGTCCACCGGGCAGACTTCAACGCAATCCATGTACTTGCAGCGAATGCAATTGTCGGTCACGACATACGTCATGAGGTACTCCAGCCAATGCTCACGTTTGATGGCGGACCGCAATCAATGGTGATGCTCATGTCCGCGCATGCTAGGAATGTCCGGCGCGCATAGCTGCCGAAGCAAGACCGATGCACTCAACGTGGGTTGTCAGGTAAAGGCTTTATGGACCCTTTGCAAGAATATTCAATGCGCAAAACGCCGCGCTGAAGGCAGAGTTTTCTAATCGTCGAGCGGATTGAAACCGGGCTTCAACCGGTCGGTTTCGCGCCGCTCTTTCTTGGTGGGTCGCCCCGCCCCCGGCTCACGCGTCGCGAGGTCAAAAGTCGAGAGCTTTTCCCGCGGCTCCGCCGGCGTCAGGTCCTCGTAGAGCAGCCGCGCCTCATCGAAAGGGCCGCGTCGTTCGCCGGGCAGAAGCACACGCACGATCACGTCGCGCCGCTCGAGCGACACAGCGAGCACATCGCCCGCTTTCACCTGGAAGGAGGACTGCTTGACCCGTTCGTCATTGACAGTGACGTGCCCCGCCTCGATCGCCTTTTGGGCGAGCGAGCGGGACTTCAACAGGCGCGTGAAGAACAGCCATTTGTCGAGACGCTGGCGCGATGCCGGGTTGGACGCAGACTGTTTCTCCATGGCGTTCCTACTTCTTCATCTGCTCCTTGAGAGCGGCAAGCTTGGCAAAGGGCGAATCCGGATCGATCGGCTTCTCCTTGCGCGGCGGGCGCGCCTCGAACTTGGCCGCGTTCGGCTTGCCGCCGCGATCGTGACGATCATGGCGATCCTGCCGCTGGCCACCCTCGGGCTTGCCGTCGTGCCGCTTGCCGCGGGCCGGTGCGCCGGCCTTGCGGCCGCCTTCGCGTCCCTCGCCCTGGCCTTGGCCTTGCCCCTGGCGCGGACCGCCACGGCGCTGATCGCCCTGGTGACGGCCACCCTGGCGCTGATTGTCCTGGCGGGTGCCCGGACGCCAGAGGAGAACCGGCTTGGCTTCGGCAGCCTCGGCACCCTCTTCCGCGGCTGCCTGGGGAGCGGCAGCTTCGCCTTCGGCAGTCGCCGGCTCGACGGAGGCAGGTGCCTCGGTTTCAGCCGCCGGTTCGCCTTCACCGCTTGCATCCGCATCGTCGTGGTCGGCGGCAGCTTCCGTGGACGCCTCGGCCGGGGCTGCAGGCGCCACGCCCTGGCTTGCCAGGAACGCTGCGGCATCCTCGGCCTTCACGCTATCGGCGCGGTAGCCAAGCCCCTTGAGAATTTCTTCCATATCGTCAGGCGTTGCGCCGAGAATGGAGAGCATGGAGGTCGTCGCGGTGAAGCGACGGCCGTCATAGGCGCCTTCGGGACGCGGCTGCGCACCCGGCTTCCACTGCAGCAGCGGACGGATGAGATCCGCCAGACGCTCGAGGATGTCGATGCGAACGGCACGCTTGCCGAGGAAACGGAAGCCCGCGAGCTTGTAGAACGTCCGCTCAAACGAGGGATCGGTAACGACCGAGGTGCGGCCAGCGGCCAGCATCGGGATCAGATCGCCATAGCCAGCCTTGTCGAGGCCATCGTTCTTCAGCGCCCAGAGCAGCGTAATGAGCTCGGCCGGAGCCGGCTTCAACAGCGCGGGCAGGAAGATGTGATAGGCGCCGAAGCGGACGCCATACTTGCGGATCGAGGCGCGACCGTCCTGGTCGAGCGACTTCACCTCTTCGGCGACGTCGCGGCGGAACAGCACGCCGAGATTTTCGACGAGCTGGAATGCCAGCCCCTTGGCGAGGCCTTCGAGATCCTCGGCGCGCGAGATATCGTCAAGCGGTTTCAGCACCGTGCCGATATGATGGTTCACGAAACGCTCGATGCGGGCGACGACATGCTCGCGCGCATTGGCCTGCAGCTGCTCGTCGGCAAGCAGGATGACGCGCGGACGCATGACATGGTCGCTGGCCGCAAGCCGAGCCACGGGATCGCCGAGCCAACGCACCAGTCCGTCGGACGATAGCGCAAGGTCGCCATTGCCGGAGGCGTGCAGACGCGCCGCACGCGCTTCGAACTCGAGCGCCAGCGCCTTCTGCGCAGCACCCTGCACGGCCTTGGCATCCGGTCCGTCTCCGCCGGTCGCCAGCGTAAACCGGAAACCGGTTAGTTGTCCTACGTGATGGCCTTCAACGAAGACGTCACCATTCACACTGATTTCAGCTTCCAGCATAGCATTCTCTCTCAGGCGCTTCATGAGCACAGATGTCCTGCGATCAACAAAGCGTTTCGTCAACCGTTCATGTAGTGCGTCGGACAATCGATCTTCAATTTCCCGCGTCTTTTCTTGCCAGTGTGTCGGATCGGCAAGCCATCCGGGCCGGTTCGACACATAGGTCCAGGTTCTGATCTGCGCGATTCGCGCCGAAAGTGTGTCGATCTCACCATCGGTATAATCCGCCCGACGGACTTGCTCGGCCATGAAATCTTCGTTCACGGCGCCACGTCGGACAAGATCGGCGTAGATCGTGGAGATCAGATCGGCGTGTTGAGCCGGTGTAATGCGGCGATAATCCGGCAATGCACAGGCTTCCCACAATTTTTCGACCCGGTCCGGCGTCGTCGCCAGATCGGCCACTTCGGGATAGCGCGACAAATGTTCGAACGCCTGCTGATCCACCGCAGGTAGAGCGCGCGCAAGCCCCGGAATTGTCGGGGCGGCATCCAGGCTTCGCTTCAACGCGGCAAGCGACGCATAGTCAAACGCCTTGGAGCGCCATTGCAGCACCTTGAGCGGATCGAATTCATGTGACTCGATGCGATGCACCAGCTCGTTGTCGAACGGATCGACCCGGCCGGTGACGCCGAACGTGCCATCGCGCAGGTGCCGCCCGGCACGCCCGGCGATCTGCGCCAGTTCGGCCGGATTGAGGTTGCGGAACTGGTAGCCGTCGAACTTGCGGTCCTGTGCGAAGGCGACATGGTCGACGTCGAGGTTCAATCCCATGCCGATCGCATCGGTCGCCACCAGAAACTCGACGTCGCCTTCCTGATAGAGCGCGACCTGGGCATTGCGCGTGCGCGGCGACAGCGCCCCGAGCACGACGGCAGCGCCGCCGCGCTGACGGCGGATCAGCTCGGCAATCGCATAGACTTCGTCTGCCGAAAAGGCGACGATGGCCGAGCGATGCGGCAGGCGGGTGATTTTCTTCGACCCGGCATAGAGCAGCTGCGACATGCGCGGGCGTTCGACGACGGTGATGCCCGGCAACAATTGTTCGAGGATCGGCCGCATCGTCGCGGCCCCGAGCAGCAGCGTCTCGCCGCGGCCGCGCAGATAGAGCAGCCGGTCGGTGAAGATGTGACCACGCTCGAGATCGCCGGCGAGCTGCACTTCGTCGATCGCCACGAAGGACGCCGTCGTTTCGCGCGGCATCGCCTCGACCGTGCAGACCGAGTAGCGGGCGCGATGTGGGGTGATCTTTTCCTCGCCGGTGATCAGCGCAACGTTGTGATGGCCGACCTTTTCGACAACACGCGTATAGACCTCGCGCGCGAGCAGCCGCAGCGGCAGCCCGATGACGCCGCTATCGTGCGCGATCATGCGCTCGATCGCATAATGCGTCTTGCCGGTATTGGTTGGCCCGAGCACCGCGGTGACGCCGCGGCCGCTCAGGATCATGGGGTGAACGGACACGTCATCGATCCCGGGCATTCAAGAACATAAGAGGCGCCTTTACGCGCCGGCGGCAAACACATGCCCACGCACCGCGGCAAACGCAAGGGGCGCCGGCAACTAAAACCATTTCCCGGCAAACCAGCGCCTGCCCGCACCACCATATCTGGACGTGCGAAATTAAGGTTCGGAACAGCCACGGAACGAATCGGCGACGAATCGCTGACTCCACTCGATTCACTGTATGTTCACGGCTACATATAGATTGCAACTGCCAATATTGCACCACATGCTGAATCAGGTCTCTGGCAGCGCGTGCGCCGTGCACCCCGAGCGTTAATCTGGGTTGCCGAAGCATTAAAGGTGGCAAAGGATTCGGAATCCAAGACTCTGGAAAGTTTAGGAAATTTTAACCGAAGAATCAGGCTGATTCGCCGGAATCAGGGAATGGGAATCGCTGCGTTAACACATCGACCAAAGCCGGAACGAATCGACGACGAATCACAGACATCACTGCGTTCCACATTCGTTCTCCACAACATATGGTATGTCGACGCACGGCAAACAACAGGCCAGAAACCGGCTTTCTCCAACTTGCGGACAGATTCCGGTGCGCCATTAACCTTCTGTCTTTGAACCGAGCAGGCAATAAAAATGAAACGGCGCCCCAAACGGAGCGCCGTCGAAAGTGCGGGCGATAACAGGATCAGACGAAGAACTGTCCGCCATTGGCGGAGATCGTCGACCCCGTGATGAAGCCGGCATCGTCGGATGCGAGGAAAACCACGCAGCGGGCAATCTCCTCCGGCTCGCCCAGACGACCGACCGGGATCTGCGGAATGATCCGCTCGTTGAGAACCTTTTCCGGTATCGCCCGCACCATCTCCGTGCCGATGTAGCCCGGGCAGATGGCATTGACAGTGATGCCTTTGGCAGCCCCTTCCTGGGAGAGTGCCTTGGTGAAGCCGAGATCACCGGCCTTGGCGGCCGAGTAGTTCGCCTGCCCCATCTGGCCCTTCTGGCCGTTGATCGACGAAATATTGATCACCCGCCCGAAGCTGCGGTCCCGCATGCCGGTCCAGACCGGATGGGTCATGTTGAACAGGCCGGTCAGGTTGGTGTTGATCACCTCGCCCCATTGCTCCGGGGTCATCTTGTGGAACATGGCATCACGGGTGATGCCGGCATTGTTGACAAGCACTTCGATCGGCCCAAGGTCGGCCTCGACCTTGGCAATGCCGTCGACGCAGGACTGATAGTTGGAGACATCCCACTTGTAGACCGGGATGCCGGTTTCCTCCTTGAACGCCTGCGCCTTCTCGTCATTGCCGGCGTAGTTGGCAGCAACCTTGTATCCTGCATTCTTCAGCGCGATGGAAATCGCGGCGCCAATGCCGCGTGACCCACCCGTAACCAATGCTACCCTGCTCATGCTCGCCTCCCACTTGATTAATTCAGTTTATCAAAGGCCTTCTTCATCAATTTTTCGCCCATATGCTGCCCGTAGATCCTGGCCGCAGCCTGAAATTGCGGATCAGCGAGCATGGACATTCCGACCTCGCACTTGGTCAGCGCGAGGTTCATCAACAGACTGCTCATCTGGACGACGTAGGATTTGACACTGCCGCTGTCGTCGTTGAGGGCAGCGATCATCAGGTTCTTGAAAACGGTCTCGTCATCGACAGTCGTGTGGTCCAGCATGCACTGGACCACTTTTGCCTGTTCGAACGGCGGAGATGTCGCATGACCCTGGTTCGCCGACGAAGCGACAAACAGGACCGAAAAGATCAACCCGCTGACATGACGCATGCGGTCGGGCCGGTCAGAGACGCTCGACGCACATGGCGACGCCCATGCCGCCACCGATGCACAAGGTCACAAGGCCCTTGGAAACGCCGCGGCGCTTCATTTCGAACAGCAGCGTGTTGAGAACGCGGGCGCCGGACGCGCCGATCGGATGTCCGATCGCAATCGCGCCGCCATTGACGTTGACGATCGACGGATCCCAGCCGAGGTCCTTGTTGACCGCGCAGGCCTGTGCCGCGAAGGCCTCGTTGGCTTCGACGAGTTCGACATCACCGATCGCCCAGCCGGCCTTCTCCAGCGCCTTGCGCGATGCCGGGATCGGGCCTGTGCCCATCACCTGCGGATCGACGCCGGCCGTGGCCCAGGAAACGATGCGCGCGAGCGGCTGAATGCCGCGCTTGGCGGCCTCTGCCTCGGTCATCAGCAGGGTGGCGGCGGCACCGTCATTGAGGCCGGATGCGTTGCCGGCGGTCACGGTTCCCTCCTTGTCGAAGGCCGGACGCAGCTTGGTCATCTGGTCGATGGTCGCGCCATGGCGGATATATTCGTCCTGATCGACGATGACGTCACCCTTGCGGCCCTTGACGACGAACGGAACGATCTCGTCAGCGAAGCGGCCCGCCTTCTGCGCGGCCTCGGCCTTATTCTGCGACGCCAGCGCAAACTGATCCTGCTCCTCGCGGGTCAGCTGCCACTGACGGGCGACATTCTCCGCGGTGATACCCATGTGGTAGCCGTAGAAGGCGTCCGTCAGGCCATCCTTGATCATCGTGTCGATCATCTTGAAGTCGCCCATCTTCACGCCGCCACGCAGGTGCGAGCAATGCGGTGCCATCGACATCGACTCCATGCCGCCGGCAATGATGATTTCTGCATCGCCGGATGCGATCTGCTGCATGCCGAGCGCGACTGCGCGCAGGCCCGAGCCGCAAAGCTGGTTCATGCCCCAGGCGGTCTTTTCTGGCGGAATGCCCGCCTTCATCGCGGCCTGGCGCGCCGGGTTCTGGCCTTCGCCTGCCTGCAGCACCTGCCCGAGGATCACTTCATCGACCTCGTTCGCCTCGACGCCGGCGCGTTCGAGTACCGCCTTGATGACGGCGGCGCCAAGCTCGTGGGCCGGTGTGTTGCCGAAGGCACCGTTGAAGGATCCGACGGCGGTACGTGCCGCGCTGGCGATCACGATGGAGGGATTGCTCATGGGGGACGTTTCCTCAGATTTTCTTGCGTGACGACAGCAGACTGGCAAAGCGCGGGGCGCAAGTCAAACGCCTTGATGCACTGCCGCAAAACCGTCATCCCCTGCCGACCGCGAGATTTCGCACTTGCGTCGCCGCATCGCACAAAGACATTGTCAGCGGCATTCGTTTGCGGATACTCTGAAAAGTAGAAAAAGACGGACCGCGGGTAATGAGGAGAGCCTGATGGCGAAGAACGACGGCCAGATCGTAATCAAGAAATATGCGAACCGGCGGCTCTACAACACCGGGACCAGCACCTACGTCACGCTCGACGACCTGGCCGTGATGGTGAAGAAGGGCGAGGAGTTTACCGTACAGGACGCCAAATCAGGCGAAGACATTACCCATTCGGTTCTGACGCAGATCATCTTCGAGCAGGAATCCAAGACCGGCAACACGCTGCTGCCGATTTCGTTCCTGCGCCAGCTGATTTCCTTCTACGGCGACCAGATGCAGATGGTCGTGCCGAGCTATCTCGAGCACTCGATGCAGGCCTTCACCGAGCAGCAGGTGCAGATGCGGGAGCAGATCAACAAGGCCTTCGGCGACACGCCGCTCGGCAAGAACCTGCAGGCGCCGCTGCAACTGGTCGAGGAGCAGGTTCGGCGCAACACAGAGATGTTCCATCAGGCGATGCAGATGTTTTCGCCGTTCATCGCCTCGCCTCCGGTCAAGGAGACCAAGAAGGCGGAAGCCAAGGATATCGACGAGTTGAAGGAGCAATTGCGCGCCCTTCAGACCAAGCTCGACAATCTCGGCTGAGCGTATCGCGACGGCGCCGCGGTCCTCATCGGCACGCGGCGATGTGAGCGTTCTTCTTCAGTCCGCTTCAAAGACCGATTGAAACGTCCCGGCCGGCCGATCGCATCGACACGGAGAAGCCGGCGATGACGTCGATGAAGCTGATCGTCATCAGGATGAAGAAGATTTGTGTGGCCGCCGGGGCGACCAGTAGGAACTCGACCAGGAACGCGATGAAGAGCACCATCGACAACAGATGGTCCATCAGCGCCCGCGTGCCGGTGCGGGTCGCCTTGAGAATTTCCACGAAAAGCAGAAGCAAGGCCACGACGATCAGGAGATCGCCGAAGCTCATGGCCCATGTCGCGCCGGACAGCATGGACAGCGACATCACGCCGGCACCGAGGCCAGCCGTGCCGCCGAAAAGGCCGAGCATGGCAAGGTTGTAGATGGCAAAGGGCAGGATCAGCAATGGAATGGCGGCAAGCATGAACAAATGCGCTCCCTCTTCAATGAGTGATCGCTACATGCGCCACGTGACGCCAGAGATCACCACGCCGACTTAATACCAACCTCTCCGTCGAGAAGATGTCAGGCATGCAAAAGAAAAGGGCTGGCAAAGCCAGCCCTTTAACTCGGTCCGCCAATGTCAGCGCTTATGCGCTTTCCTTCGGGGTCAGAACCTGACGACCACGGTACATGCCGGTCTTCAGGTCGATGTGGTGCGGGCGACGCAGTTCACCGGAGTTCTTGTCTTCGATGTAGGTCGGCGTCTTGAGGGCGTCAGCAGAACGGCGCATGCCACGCTTGGACGGGCTCGTTTTTCTTTTAGGTACAGCCATTTCATTCTCCACTTATCGGGCAAAACACTGTTCAGCAGCCGAAATGGCCGTATAAAACAGATGTTAATCACGGAAATTTGGCGCGCTTATACATGGCGAACTGCCGCTTGACCAGTCCCCGAGCGCAATTTTTCGACTCCTCCTCGCAAGGAAGTCGAATCAGACTTCTTCCTCGGCAACGATCCACGGTTCCGCTCGTGCGGCCGCTTCCCATTTCCGGGATGCCGGATGCGCCTTTACTCGCTCCATATATCCCAACGTCGTGGGGTCGCTAACGAGATTGTAGACGTCGAAGCGGTTAACCACAGGCGCGTACATCGCATCCGCAGCCGTGAACGACCCGAAAAGGAACGGACCGCCGGAGCGCGCGAGCGCGTCGGCCCAGATCGTCTCGATGCGGGCGACATCGGCGCGCACGTCGCCCGAAACCCCAAGCGTCTGTTTCTGCCGGCGAATGTTCATCGGGCAGGCGCTGCGCAAGGCACGAAAGCCGGAGAGCATTTCGCAGGCATAGCTGCGCGCCCGCGCCCGGTCCTGTTGGTCTGCCGGCCAAAGCCCGGCATCCGGAAACAGTTCGGCGACATATTCGATGATCGCCAGCGACTCCCAGATCTTGACGTCGCCATGCTCGAGAAGCGGCACACGCCCGGTCGGCGAGATTTCCCGCAGCTTCGGGTTTCCGGCCGCAAAATCGAAGGGAATGACCACGTCCTCGAAGGCAATGCCTGAGGCTTCGAGCGCCAGCCACGGTCGCAGCGACCAGGACGAATAGTTCTTGTTGCCGACGTAAAGGACGAGTTTGTTCAAGATTGGATCTCCCTATGCACCCTGCTGCAACCATTACAGCGCCGCGCGTCTTATTAGACGCGCAAAGGTCGCTGTAGCACTTTGAATGGCTGCATGTTTTTATCCTTAAATCGAATAGGATTTAAGGAAACATGCAGTAGGCCACGGCGAGCATCAGGACCAATGAATAGGCGTCATCTCAATCATAAAGGCAGGTGATGTATCCGCCCGATCGGCTGGCCCGGCGCTCGATCAGTGATGCCAGGCGTTTCAGTCCGCGCCCCGGTTTTCCGGCGTTGCGCTCTTTCGGGTTGGGCAGCGACACGGCGAGAAGAGCGGCCTGGCGCCTGGAAAGCTTGGCGGCGGAAACGCCGAAATGGTGGCGGGCGGCAGCCTCGATGCCGTAGATACCGTCACCCCATTCGGCGACATTCAGGTAGATCTCCATCATCCGCTGTTTGCTCCAGACGAAGTCGGCGGCGATGGCGAGCGGCAGTTCCATCGCCTTGCGCACGAAGGAGCGGCCGTTCCAGAGGAAGAGGTTCTTCACCGTCTGCATCGGGATGGTGCTGGCGCCGCGCGTCGATTCCCCATCGAGCGCATCCTCAACCACGCCCCGCATCTGCCCCCAGTCGACGCCGTCGTGGATGCAGAACTGGCCATCCTCCGACATCATCACCGATTGCACCAGCACCGGCGCTATCTTGTCGAACTCGACCCACTGTCGGTCATAGCCGCGCAGCAGCACGAGGTCGCGCAGCATCAGCGTCGAAACCGGGCGAATGAAGTCGATGAGATAGAGCGCAATCAGCGCATAGGGCAGAAGCAACAGGCCAAGAACGACGAAAATGATGCGACGGCGATGCAGGCGCCACGTCCGACGGAGGGACGACCAGCGACTGGCGGGCATATCGCCCTCCTCACGCGCCTCGGGAACGATGTCCACGGCCTGACTGTCCACCTCTCTGTCCATCCGTTTCTCTTAGTGCATGGGCTGGCAAAGTTGAACGGGCTTTCTGGCAAAAGGCAAGGCACTCACAGGTCTGTCCTCGACAAAGCGCACTGCCGCGACACGAAAGCCCGTTGAAAGCGCCTTTCGCGCATGTCAAAGAGCGCTCATGAGACAGGAAACACCGACCTTCGAGACCCAACTGAAACGCAACGCGCTCGCGATCGAGACGCTGCTGGGGCGCCTGCTGGGTTTGAGCATCGAACCCGACGAGATCGGCCGCCCGGAAAACCTGCTCGGCGCGATGCGTCACGGCGTCCTCAACGGCGGCAAGCGGTTGCGCCCGTTTCTGGTGATCGAATGCGCCAGCCTGCTGGGCGGACGCTTCGATGCAGCGCTGCGGGTCGGTGCGGCGCTCGAATGCGTCCACTGCTACTCTCTGGTCCATGACGACCTGCCGGCGATGGACGACGACGACATCCGGCGCGGCCAGCCGACCGTACACAAGGCTTTCGACGAGGCGACTGCGATCCTTGCCGGCGACAGCCTGCTGACCTTCGCCTTCGACATCATCGCATCGCCGGAGACGCCGCTTGCCGACGCACAGAAGGCGGCGCTTGTCCTCGCGCTGGCGCGTGCTGCCGGCCATGGCGGCATGGCCGGTGGACAGGCGCTCGACCTTGCGGCGGAGAAATCCACTCCCGACGAAGCCGGCATCGTCACCCTTCAGGCGATGAAGACAGGCGCGCTTCTGCGCTTTGCCTGCGAGGCGGGCGCGATCGTCGCCGGAGCAGACGCGAACGACCGTCACCGTCTGCGCAGCTTCGGCGAAAAGATCGGCCTTGCCTTCCAGCTCGCCGACGACCTGCTTGACCTCACCGCCGACGCCGAGACCATGGGCAAGGCAACCGGCAAGGATGCCGCACGCGGCAAGGGCACGCTCGTCGCGCTCCACGGACAGGCCTGGGCCGAGACCCGGCTGGAACAACTGGTGGCGGAGGCAGAGGCGCTGCTCGAACCCTATGGCGAGCGCTCGTCGATCCTTGCCGAAACCGCCCGCTTCATCGCCAATCGCAGGAATTGAATCGTGAGCAAATACTGGTCGCCCATCGTTTCGACGCTCAAGCCCTATGTGCCAGGCGAACAGCCGCGCATCGCCAACCTCGTCAAGCTCAATACCAACGAGAGCCCCTACGGCCCTTCGGACAAGGTTCTGAGCGCAATCACCGCAGCGGCCAACAGCGATCTCAGGCTCTACCCCGACCCCCTGGCGCTCCGCCTGCGTGAAACGATCGCGGCCCGTCACCGGGTCACCGCCGGCGAGGTCTTCGTCGGCAATGGTTCGGACGAGGTCCTGGCCCACATCTTTGCCGGGCTGTTGAAGCACGACGCCCCGCTGCTCTATCCCGACATCTCCTACAGCTTCTATTCGACCTACGCCCGGCTGTTTGCGATCGATGCCGTCGAAGTCCCGCTCGACACTCAATTCCGCATCGATCTAGCCGATTACGACAGGTCCTGCGGCGCCATCATCCTGCCAAACCCGAATGCGCCGACCGGCATCGGCCTGCCGCTTGCCGAAATCGAGCGGCTCGTTGCCGCCCACCCGGATCAGCCAGTTGTCATCGACGAGGCCTATATCGACTTCGGCGGCCAGTCGGCGATCGCGCTGGTGCCGAAATACGAAAACCTGCTGGTCGTCCAGACCTTCTCCAAGTCGCGTGCGCTCGCGGGCCTGCGCGTCGGCTTCGCCATCGGTCAGCGGCCGCTGATCGAGGCGCTGGAGCGGGTGAAGGACAGCTTCAACTCCTATCCGCTTGGCCGCCCGGCCCAGGCAGGAGCGACCGCTGCGATCGAAGACGAAGCCTGGTTCGAAACGACCCGCAAGAAAATCATGGCATCCCGTGAACGCCTCACCGGTCAACTCGCCGAGCGCGGTTTCGAGGTCCTCCCATCGCAGGCAAACTTCGTCTTCGCCCGCCATCCCGGCCATTCCGGCGACGCGCTGATGCAGGCGCTGCGTGAGCGTGCCGTGCTCGTGCGCCATTTCGCCAAGCCCAGGATCTCCGATTTCCTGCGCATCACCATCGGCACCGATGCCGAATGCGCCCGGCTGATCGAAGCGCTCGACGACATTCTCTGAGATCTGGTCCCGAGACGGGGGCTCTCAGACTTGGCTCAGGCACTTGGCCGCGAAAGACACATTCGCTAAGGTCCGGCGATCCACGCCGGAGCCCTCTCCATGTTCGACCTGTCGCCATACCTTTCGCAACTCGCGGTCGCCTGGACGGCCTATATGATTGCGACCGCATCGCCAGGTCCGGCGGTGCTTGCAATCATCACCACCTCGATCAGCCAGGGGCGCAAGGCGGGCCTGGCGCTCGCCTTCGGCGTACTGTCCGGCAGCTACACCTGGGCGATGCTAACGGCATCCGGCCTTTCTGCGCTCATCGGCGCTTACGGACAGGCGCTGATCGTCCTGAAGATCGCCGGCGCCTGCTACCTGTTCTGGCTCGCCTACAACGCGCTACGCGCCGCCATGCGCGGACATGCGCCCCCAAAGGCGATGCCGGGCCAACCACAGGCGTTGCTGAAGAAGCACTATCTCAAGGGGCTCGGCATCCACCTGACCAATCCCAAGGCGATTTTCTCCTGGATCATGCTGGTCTCGCTCGGCATGCCCGCCGGCGCGCCGACGGCCGTGACCGCCGCCTTCATCGCCGGATGCATGCTGCTCGGTCTCGTGACCTTCTGCGGTTTTGCGATCGTGTTCTCGCTGCCGCCGGTGCATCGCGGCTATCTCAAGTCGCGACGCATCATCGAGAGCCTGATGGCAGGCTTCTTCGCTTTCGCAGGATTGAAACTGCTGACGACGCGGCTCTGAGCTAGAGCATTTCCAGGAAAAGTGTGAAGCGGTTTTCCGTCAGGAAATGCGTAGAAACAAAGAAACAGAGCACTTGTGTGATTCCGCTTAAACCGGAAACGCTCTATTCGGCCGCGGCCTGACCCTGGCCGTAACGCTTTTCGATATAGTCGGAAACGAGCGTCTCGAAATCGCCGGCAATGTTGGGGCCGCGCAGCGTCATCGCCTTCTGGCCGTCGATGAAGACGGGTGCGGCCGGCGTTTCGCCGGTGCCGGGCAGCGAGATGCCGATATCGGCATGTTTGCTTTCGCCGGGGCCGTTGACGATGCAGCCCATGACCGCGACCTTGAGGCCTTCGACACCCGGATATTTCTCGCGCCAGACCGGCATGTTGCGGCGGATGTCGTCCTGGATCTTCTGGGCGAGCTCCTGAAACACCGTCGACGTCGTGCGGCCGCATCCGGGACAAGCGGCAACGACGGGAATGAACTGGCGGAAGCCCATGACCTGCAGCAGTTCCTGCGCCACCTGCACCTCGCGGGTGCGGTCGCCGCCGGGCTCCGGCGTCAGCGAAATACGGATTGTGTCGCCGATGCCCTGCTGCATGAGAATGCCGAGCGAGGCCGACGAGGCAACGATGCCCTTGGTGCCCATGCCGGCTTCGGTGAGGCCGAGATGCAGCGCATGGTCCGAGCGCGTCGACAGCATGGCATAGACGGCGATCAGGTCCTGAACACCCGACACCTTGGCCGAAAGAATGATGCGGTTGCGCGGCAGGCCGATGTCTTCGGCAAGTTCGGCCGAAAGCAGCGCCGACTGCACGATCGTCTCGCGCGTCACCTGCTGGGCCGTCAGCGGAAACCCGTTCGCCTGGTTCTCATCCATCAGCCGCGTCAGCAGTTCCTGATCGAGCGAGCCCCAGTTGACGCCGATGCGCACCGGCTTGTCGTAGCGGATCGCCATCTCGACGATCTCGGCGAACTGCTTGTCCTTCTTGTCCTTGAAGCCGACATTGCCCGGGTTGATGCGGTACTTCGCCAGCGCCTCGGCGCAGGCCGGATGGTCGGCAAGCAGCTTGTGGCCGATATAGTGGAAATCGCCGACGAGCGGCACGTCGAGGCCGAGGCGCTCGAGCCGATCGCGGATCTTCGGCACCGCAGCCGCACTTTCGTCGCGGTCGACGGTAATGCGCACCAGCTCCGAGCCGGCCTTGTGAAGCGCCGCCACCTGCGCCACCGTTCCGTCGATATCGGCGGTGTCGGTATTGGTCATCGATTGGACGACCACCGGCGCACCGCCGCCGACTATGACTCCGCCGACATCGACGGCGACGGACGCGCGGCGGGGCTGCGGATCAAAATCAAAGGCGGCAGACATGAAGGCCTCTTGGTCCCCCAGGTCACGCCGGTGACCTGGTCTCATCGTTTCAGCGCGGGATGCAGACGGAAACCCGCATGGGTTTTCCCGTTCCGCTCCTGCTTTTCGTCCATCAGGTGGATGAGGAAAGCATCGTTGTCAACGGCGACATCATGCCCTGACGGCGATTTGATGGCAGGCGCCCGACCTCAATGGCCCTTTCCATGGTCCGCATGAACGGCATGGTGCGACAGCATCAGCACGACGATGAACAGCACCGGCACCGAGGCGAAGATGATCGCAAAGCCTGTATGTTCGGCGACGAAGCCGATCAGCGACGGTGCGAACAGCATGCCGGAATAGCCCATGAAGGTTGCGACCGAGAGGCCGATACCCGGCTGCAGGCCCGGCATGTTGCCGGCGGCCGAAAACGCGATCGGCACCATGTTGGAAATGCCGATCCCGGCAATCGCAAAACCGAGGATGGCGAGGTAGGCATTCGGCGCGAGGCCCGCCAGCACCATGCCGACAAGCGCTGTGACCGTGCAGATGCGCAGCGTCCGCTTGGCGCCGAAACGATCACGCACATGGTCTCCGGCAAAACGCATCGTCGCCATCGTCGCAGAGAAGGCGGCAAAGCCGAAGCCGGACAGTTCGACCGAAGCGCCGAGTTCGTTGCGCAGATAGAGCGCACCCCAATCGAGCACGGTTCCTTCCGGCACCATCGAAAACAGCGCCATGATGCCGATCAGCCAGGGAAGCGGCGTCATCGGCAGGCGCAGCTTTTCCTTGGTGGCGGCGGGGTGCGGCTTGTCGGCCAGGATCATCGGCCAGGCGATCGCGAGCACTGCCAGGCTGAGCAAGGTCACGACGATGACGTGCGGCAGAACGCCGAAGCGCGCCATCAGGAAGCCGCCAATGCCGGCACCGATCAGGCCGCCGAGGCTCCAATAGGCGTGGCAGGAGGACATGATGGCGCGGCGCATCGATTTTTCGACCTCGACCGCATTGGCGTTCATCGCCACGTCCATCGCGCCGACGAAGCCGCCGAGCAGGAACATGCCGACGGCAGCGGCCCAGACATTCGGCAGCAGCGTCAAAAGCAGGAGCAGCGGCGACAGCAGGATGGCGGTGACCTTGACGACCTTCTGCGAGCCGACCCGGGCGATAAAGCCGCCGGCGATCGGCATCAGCACCAGCGAGCCGACGCCGAACATCAGGATGAGCAGGCCGAGCACGCTTTCGCTGATGCCCAGCCGATCCTTGAATTCGGGGATCTTCGGTGCCCAGCTTCCGGTGACGAAGCCGTTCATCAGGAAGAGCAGCGACACGGCAAGCCGGTCGCGGGTCATGTAACCCTGCCGAACGGCGGTGGGAGCGGAACGTTGGTCCATGATTGTGCCTCTATGCCGGAAGCCGCCGGCTCAAATGGTAATTTCGATCAGATTGCCGTCGGGGTCGCGAAGCACCGCCTCGTAGAAGCCGTCGCCCGTCCACCGCGCCTGCGATACCAGAATGCCCTCAACCGAGGCCCGGGCCGCCATCGCGTCGACCGCCGCTCCGCTGCCGAGCGACAGGGCTACATGCGCGAGCCCCGTACGCTCGACGCCTTCGGGCTCGGCCGGAGCCACCCAAGGCCCCTCCATGATTTCGATTGCCGGCCCATCGCCAAAGGTCAGAAAGCGGGAGCGAAACCCCGGACGACGCCGGCTCTCATAGGCGTCTCCGACGCTCGCGCCGAAGAAACGCGACCAGAAGGACGCGACCCCCTCCAGATCCCTGGTCCAAAGAGCCACATGCGCGATGCTCATCGTTCGCTCCCTCCAGCCATGATCACGGTCGTCCCAGATGCCTCGAAGGCGGCGACGTGGTGCGCCGGCGCGTCGGCCTCCAGCACCAGCGTCGTCACCTGGTCGATGCCGACAACCGCGTGGGATGCGGCCGTGCCGAGTTTGTCGTTGGTAACGGCGACAAGCAGGGCGCGGCTGCGCGATGCGATCAGCCGCTTGAACTCGGCGTCCTCGAAAAAGATCGCCGTCAGGCCGGCATCAGCATCGGCGCCGCAGGTGCCGAGGATGCAAAGGTCGGGCCGAAGCTGTTCGATATCCCGTTGCGCCCGCGCGCCGACGGCAGCACCAACGGCGCGGTTGAGTGGGCCGCCGACGAGAATGAGGTCGATGCCCGGCTTCTCCATCAAGGCGGCGGCGATCAACGGCGTGTTGGTGACGATGGTCGCCTTCAGGTCCGGCTCGATACGCTGGGCGATAGCAAGATTGGCCGAGCCGGCGTCGAGGAATACCGTGCTACCGGGCGCTATGAAGCCGACCGAGGCGCGCGCCAGCGCGGCCTTGCGCTCCGGCGCCATCGCCACGCGCTGGCTGAGCGACAGGGCGCTTGGCGCAAGCGGCAACGCGCCACCATAGACCCGCTCGCACAGGCCGGCCGCGGCCATCTCGCGCAGATCGCGCCGGATCGTGTCTTCGGAGACCCGGAACTCGGCGGCAAGGTCGGCCGCCAGCACCCGGCCGTCGGCCTTCAGCCGTTCCTGGATGAGTGTCTTTCGTTCGCGAAGAAGGAGTTCCGTGGACATTTGGCCAATCGTGCATAAACGTGCATGAATCGATGTAAATGTGCATAGCGAATTTTGAAAGCGATTTCAACCGCGATCCGGCGACAAAATCGAAAAGGGCCAGATTTGCCGACAGGCGCGTGTTTCGGATGAAAATTCTACCGGTCCGGGGAAAAATCTTCACAAAAACGCTCAGCAATTGGAGTTTTATGCGCTCAAGCGGCGATTTTTTTATGAGATTCTCTCCTCAATCCGGACGACGGGCCGGAACACAAAAAAGATGGAAAGACAAGATGAAACTCCTCCCCACGCTTTTCGCCGCCGCCCTCCTGCAGGTTGCCGCCTTCGTCCCCGCTATGGCCGGTGAGAACCTCGACCAGATCAAGTCCGCCGGCGTGCTGAAGATCGGCACAGAGGGCACCTATGCGCCCTTCACCTATCACGACAAATCTGGCGCGCTCGTCGGCTTCGACGTCGAGATCGGCCAGGAAGTGGCCAAGAAGCTGGGCGTCAAGGCCGAGTTCCTGGAAGGCAAGTGGGACGGCCTGATCGCCGGCCTCGACGCCAACCGTTACGACGCGGTGATCAACCAGGTCGGCATCACCGAGGAGCGCAAGAAGAAGTACGACTTCTCCGAGCCCTATATCGCCTCCAAGGCCGTGCTGATCGTCAAGGGCGACGACGCCGAAATCAAGGACTTCGCCGACCTCAAGGGCAAGAAGTCCGCCCAGTCGCTGACGAGCAACTTCGGCAAGCTTGCGCAGGCTTCCGGCGCCGAGCTGGTCGGCACCGACGGCTTCGACCAATCGATCCAGCTGGTTCTGACCGGCCGCGCCGATGCGACCATCAACGACAGCCTTTCCTTCCTCGACTTCAAGAAGCAGAAGCCTGATGCCAACGTGAAGATCGCCGCCGAACAGGCCGACGCCGACTATTCCGGCATCATCATCCGCAAGGGCGAGCCGGAACTTCTCGAAGCCGTCAACAAGGCGCTTGCCGAAATCAAGGCCGACGGCACCTACGAGACGATCTCGCAGAAGTACTTCGGCGCCGACGTCTCGAAGTAACACCCGCCTGACATTAAGGCCGGCAGCTTCTCCCCCGGCCTTGCTCGCTACGGCGCCGCGCGTCGGACATGACGCGCAAAGGACGCGGTAACACTTCAAGCTCGCTGCATGCCCCCGCCTCAAACCAATTTCGATTTAAGGCATCATGCAGTATGAATCGCGATCCGTTCCGGCCTCCGGAGCGGATCGCGCTTTTTCGAAAGGCCCATCCCTTGCCCACCTGGCTTCAACTCATGCTGGATTCGCTGCCGTCCCTGCTTTGGGCCGGGCTGACGTTCACCATCCCGCTGACGCTGCTTTCGTTCATTCTCGGCCTGGCGCTTGGCCTGGCAACGGCCATCGCCCGCCTCTTCGGGCCGGCGCCCGTCGTTGCCGTCGCGCGGTTCTATGTCTGGGTCATCCGCGGCACGCCGCTGCTCGTCCAGCTCTTCGTGATCTTCTACGGCCTGCCGAGCATGGGTATCCTGCTCGACGCCTTCCCGGCCGCGCTGATCGGCTTCACGCTCAATGTCGGGGCCTATACCTCCGAGATCATTCGCGCGGTGATCTCCTCGGTGCCGCGCGGGCAATGGGAAGCGGCCTATTCCATCGGCATGAGCTGGAGCCAGGCGATGCGTCGCACGATCCTGCCGCAGGCAGCCCGCGTCGCCGTGCCGCCGCTGTCGAACACCTTCATCTCGCTGGTGAAGGATACCTCGCTTGCCGCCGCGATCACGGTTCCAGAGCTTTTCCAGACCGCCCAGCGCATCGTCGCCACCACCTACGAGCCGCTGATCCTCTATATTGAGGCAGCGCTGATCTATCTCGCCATGAGTTCGGTACTGTCAGCCCTGCAAGTGCGGCTGGAGCGCCGGTTCGCCCGCTATGGCGGCTTCCTGGAGGCCCGGACATGATCGAGCTTTCCCACATCGAAAAACGCTTCGGCGACAATCTCGTGCTGAAGGACATCTCCGTGACGCTGGCCGAAGGCACGGTTACGGCGCTGGTCGGCCCTTCCGGCGGCGGCAAGAGCACGCTCCTGCGCTGCATCAATCTCCTGGAGATCCCGACATCGGGCTCGATTCGACTTGGCGACGAGGCGCTGGACTTTCAGCCCGGGCGCAAGACCGGCTGGCAGGCGATCCAGCGCCTGCGCCGCCAGACCGGGATGGTGTTCCAGAATTTTCAGCTTTTCCCGCACCAGACCGCACTCGGCAACGTCATGGAAGGCCTTGTCACCGTGTTGAAATGGCCCGCCGACAAGGCGCGCGCCCGCGCCATGGAGCTGCTTGAAAAGGTCGGCATGGCCCATAAGGCCGATGCCTGGCCGGCCACGCTTTCCGGCGGCCAGCAGCAACGCGTGGCGATCGCCCGCGCATTGGCGCCGTCGCCACGCGTTCTTCTCTGTGACGAGCCGACCTCGGCGCTCGATCCGGAGCTGGCAGAAGAAGTCGTCGAAGTGCTGAGCCGGCTTGCCCGCGAAGGCACGACCATGGTGATGGCGACGCATGACCTGAGGTTAGCCTCGCGCGTCGCCGACAAGGTGGTCTTCCTCGACGGTGGCGTCATCGTCGAAAGCGGCGCGCCGAAGACGATCTTCTCGACGCCCGAGCGCGAACGCACCAAGAAGTTCATCGCCTCGCTGAGTGCGCCGCACAGCTACGACATCTGAGCGACGTTTGGGGGCCGATCGCCCGGGTGACTGATAGCGGGCCAGGGTCGGTGGAGGGCGAACTATCTCTCATTCGCCATTCTCCACCCTCTCCTCCGTCATCCTCGGGCTTGACCCGAGGATGACGGAGGAGAGGGTGGAGCTCACCGGCAAGAACTGCGTACCAAGGCGTCTTGAGGCGCGGCGGAGGGCCGTGCTTGCGGCTGGATCCTCGGGTCAAGCCCGAGGATGACGACAGGGATGGCGGCCTATCCCCTCTCACGAAAACGGCCGGACTCACGCCCGGCCGTTTCTATTTATTCTTGCCCGAAACCTCAGGCGCCGAAAACGATCAGCAGGTCCTTGGCATCGATCTGGTCGCCGGCGCGCACCAGAACTTCGGCAATCGTGCCGTCCTTCTCCGCATGCAAGGCCGTTTCCATCTTCATCGCTTCGATCGACAGCAGCACGTCGCCCGCCTTGACCGCCTGGCCCGCGTGCACCGCGACCGTCGAGATCACGCCCGGCATCGGCGCGCCGAGCTGCGTAGCGTTGCCGGCCTCCGCCTTGCGGCGGATGGCGCTGGAAGCACCGCGGTTGCGATCGGGAACCTTGATCGGGCGCGGCTGGCCGTTGAGTTCGAAGAACACCTTGACCATGCCCTTCTCGTCTATCTCGCCCTGGGTCTGGTTGAGAATGACCAGCGTCTTGCCTTTTTCAAGGTCGGCGAACAGCTCCTCGCCCGGCGCCATGCCGTAGAAATAGGCCGGCGTCGGCAGCACGCTGACGGGACCATAAGTCTCCGCCGCCAGCGCATAGTCGGTGAAGACCTTGGGATACATCAGATAGGACGCGAACTCGTAGTCGTTGACCTCGCGTTCCAGCTTCTCTTCGATCGTCTTGCGCTCGGCATCGAGATCGGCAGCTTCGAGCAGCGAGCCCGGGCGAACCACATAGGCCTTTTCGCCCTTCAGCGCCTTCTTCTGCAGGCCTTCCGGCCAGCCGCCCGGAGGCTGGCCGAGGTCGCCCTTCAGCATCGACACAACCGATTCCGGGAAGGCGATGTCCTTGGCCGGGTTCTCGACGTCGGCAACGGTCAGGTCCTGGCTGACCATCATCAGCGCCATGTCGCCGACGACCTTCGAGGACGGCGTCACCTTGACGATGTCGCCGAACATCTGGTTGGCGTCGGCATAGGCCTGCGCCACTTCGTGCCAGCGGGTTTCCAGACCGAGCGAGCGGGCCTGCTCCTTGAGGTTGGTGAACTGGCCGCCCGGCATTTCGTGCAGATAGACTTCCGATGCCGGTCCCTTGAGATCGCTTTCGAAGGCGGCGTACTGATGGCGCACCGCTTCCCAGTAGAACGAGATGCGGCGGATCCATTCCGGATCAAGGCCCGGGTCCCGTTCGGAGCCGCGCAAGGCTTCGACGATCGAGCCGAGGCAGGGCTGCGAGGTGTTGCCGGAGAGCGAATCCATCGCCGCATCGACGACATCGACGCCGGCATCGACGGCAGCCAGAACGGTCGCGGCGGCAATGCCCGACGTGTCGTGGGTGTGGAAGTGGATCGGCAGATCGGTCGCCTCACGCAGCGCCTTGAACAGCACGCGGGCTGCAGCCGGCTTCAACAGGCCAGCCATATCCTTGACCGCGATGATATGTGCACCGGCCTTTTCCAGTTCGGCGGCAAGCGCGGTGTAGTACTTGAGATCGTATTTCGGCCGGGCGGCATTGAGAATATCGCCGGTATAGCAGATCGCCGCTTCGCAGATCTTGTTCTCTTCGGCGATCGCCTCCATCGAGACGCGCATGTTGTCGACCCAGTTGAGGCAGTCGAACACGCGGAAGACGTCGATGCCGCCCCTTGCCGCCTGGCGGACGAAGTATTTGACGACGTTGTCAGGATAATTCTTGTAGCCGACGCCGTTGGCGCCGCGCAGAAGCATCTGCAGCAAGAGGTTCGGCGCATCCTCGCGGATGCGCGCCAGCCGGTCCCATGGATCTTCGGTGAGGAAGCGCATCGAGACGTCGAAGGTCGCCCCACCCCAGCATTCGAGCGAAAACAGATTCGGCAGAGCCCGCGCATAGGTGCCGGCGACACGGGCGATGTCGTAGGTGCGCATGCGAGTGGCGAGCAGCGACTGATGGCCGTCGCGCATGGTCGTGTCGGTGACGAGCACCTGCGGCTGCGCCCTGACCCATTCGGCAAATTTCTTCGGGCCGAGTTGGTCGAGCATCTGCTTGGTGCCCGGCTTGATCTCGCCGCCGATGAACGGCACGACGGGGGCGGCGATCTCATCCGACGGACGCGGACGGCCCTTGGCTTCCGGATGGCCGTTGACGGTAACGTCGGCGAGATAGGTCAGGAGCTTGGTCGCGCGGTCCTGGCGGCGCACCTGCTGGAAAAGCTCCGGCGTCGTGTCGATGAAGCGCGTGGTGTAGGTGTTGTCGTGGAATTTCGAGTGGCTAATGATCGCTTCGAGGAAGGTCAGGTTCGTGGCCACTCCGCGGATGCGGAATTCGCGCAGCGCGCGGATCATGCGCTGGATCGCCTCGTCGGGGTTCGGCGCCCAGGCCGTCACCTTTTCCAGCAGCGGATCGTAGTAGCGGGTGATGACCGCGCCCGAATAGGCGGTGCCGCCATCGAGCCGGATGCCGAAGCCGGTTGCGCCGCGATAGGCAGTGATGCGGCCATAGTCCGGAATGAAGTTCTGCTCGGGATCTTCCGTGGTGATGCGGCACTGCAGCGCGTGGCCGTTGAGGCGGATATTTTCCTGCGACGGCACGCCGGATTCCGGCGTGCCGATGGCATAACCGTCGAGGATGTGGATCTGCGCCTTGACGATATCGATGCCGGTGACCACCTCGGTCACCGTGTGCTCGACCTGGATGCGCGGATTGACTTCGATGAAGTAGAATTTGCCGCTGTCGGCATCCATCAGATACTCGACAGTACCGGCGCCGATGTAGTTAGTCGCCTCGGCAATGCGCTTGGAATAGGCGGCAAGCTCTTCGCGCTGGCTGGCGTTGAGGTAAGGCGCCGGCGCGCGCTCGACGACCTTCTGGTTGCGCCGCTGGATGGAGCAGTCGCGCTCGAACAGATGCACGACGTTGCCGTGGGTATCGCCGAGAACCTGGCTTTCGACGTGGCGGGCACGCTCGACCAGCTTTTCGAGGTAGACCTCGTCCTTGCCGAAGGCGGCCTTGGCCTCGCGCTTGGCTTCCGTCACCTCGCGGGCGAGATCCTTCGGGTCGCGGATCGCGCGCATGCCGCGCCCGCCGCCGCCCCAGGAAGCCTTCAGCATCACCGGATAGCCGATCGCCTCGGCCATCTTCGCCACTTCAGCCATGTCTTCGGGAAGCGGTTCCGTCGCCGGCACGACCGGTACACCGATCGAGATCGCCAGGTTGCGGGCGGCAACCTTGTTGCCGAGCTGGCGCATGGTTTCCGGCTTCGGGCCGATGAAGGTGATGCCGGCCTCGGCGCAGGCCTCGGCGAATTCGGGGCTTTCCGACAACAGGCCGTAGCCCGGATGAATGGCATCGGCGCCGGAAAGCTTGGCGACGCGGATCACTTCCTCGATCGACAGGTAACTCTCGATCGGCCCGAGGTCCCGCGACAGATGCGGGCCGCGGCCGACCTGATAACTTTCGTCCGCCTTGAAGCGGTGCAGCGCCAGTTTGTCCTCTTCAGCCCATATCGCGACCGTTTTCAGACCTAGTTCATTGGCCGCGCGAAACACGCGGATTGCAATTTCGGAACGGTTGGCAACAAGGATCTTCGAAATGGGCAAGTCGGACTCCTCAAGACTTGAAACGCGGGAAATGCTGCACCCGCGAAGTAAAGTATTAGCGGGTCGCGGAATGAAGCGCAATTTCAGAGTCGAGCGGAAATCCGAGAGAAATGGATCAGGAAATGAGCCCCAGCCGGAAGGCGATCGCCACGACGTGGTGACGGTTCTTGCCCTTCAGTTTCTCCTGGATGCCGTTCATGTACCAATCGACTGTGTGACTGGAAATATCGAGCACCTTGCTGATATCGTTCGAGGTCATGCCGTCGGCGAGATAGTTGAGCGCTTCCATTTCGCGCCGCGTCATCTGCACTTCGACACGCGATGCGAGTTCGGCTGAAATCTCCGGATCGGTCAGTTCCAGCAGTTTCCAGAACAGACGCTTGGCAATCTGGTCGAACAGGCTGATTTCAATAGGGCTCAAATCGACGACGCGGCCGCCGACCGTGAGATTGCCCAACAGGCCGCGGCGGCCGTGCACCGGAAAGATGTAACCGTCATAGAGGCCGTGGTTGCGGGCCTCGATCATCATGCTTTCCATGCGCTTGCGATGCGGGTCGGAACGGAAGGCAAACAGTGTGTCGCGCCAGCGGAAGCCGCGCTGGGCGTGACCGAGGTAGCGGATGGTCGGATCGATCACGACAAACTTCTTGCGGATGTAGATCTGCGGCCAGCCTTCCGGCCAGCGACCGGCGAGCAGCAGCCTCAACGGGTTTTCGTGAGGCTTCGGCTGCCTGACGACCCCGTAGAAGTCGAAGCCGCAGCGGTCGAGCAACCGTTCGAACTCCGGTACGATTTCTTCGCGCGTCTTCATCTCTTCGATCAGCGCAAGAAATTGCACAAGCAGCGTGATATTCATGGATCACCTTCCAGGTAGAACACGTGTGCGAGGGCCGGAAACCGGACATGAATGAACCGTTCAGGGGCCATTCATGTTGCACCCGCGATAATTCGACATACCACGCCCGGTCTTGTGCGAAAATCGCGAGAAATCGGAATTGGACGGAAAAGATAGCAGACTATGAATACTCTCGCCAAGCCCAACGACGGGCGAACGGAGTTTCGCTATCAAAACCGCCTCAAGCTCCTGTTTTTCCTAAAATATCGCAAATGACCGTCCCAGAGCGGCCTTGGCGGCCGGCAAATCGCGGCCTCGTGCCCGACGGCCGGAGGTGTTGAGGCGTGACGCATTTGCCGCACGAATGTTTGGTGCGGCGCAAAATCCGGTACCCGGAAGGGGTGAGACAGTGTCATTGTTCCAAGTGTATGCAAGAGCGCTTCAGTATCTTGCGGTTCACAAGTTCCGTGTCTCGGCGATCGTGCTCGCCAACGTCGTGCTCGCCGTCATCACGATTGCGGAGCCGATCCTGTTTGGTCGCATCATCGACGCCATTTCCTCCAAAGGCGCAGTAACGCCGATGCTGCTGATGTGGGCAGGCCTGGGTGTGTTCAACACCGTCGCCTTCGTCCTCGTCGCCCGCGAAGCGGATCGGCTGGCCCATGGCCGTCGCGCCACGCTGCTGACGGAAGCCTTCGGCCGCATCGTCTCGATGCCGCTCTCCTGGCACAGCCAGCGCGGTACGTCGAACGCGCTGCATACGCTGCTTCGCGCCTGTGAAACGCTGTTCGGTCTCTGGCTCGAATTCATGCGCCAGCATCTGGCAACGGCGGTAGCGCTCGTCCTGCTCATCCCGACCGCGTTTGCGATGGATGTACGCCTGTCGCTGGTGCTCGTCGTCCTCGGTGTCTCCTATGTGCTGGTCAGCAAGGCTGTCATGAACCGCACCAAGGAAGGCCAGGCCTCGGTCGAGAACCACTATCACACGGTTTTCTCCCACGTTTCCGACGCCATCAGCAACGTTTCGGTCGTTCACAGCTACAACCGCATCGAAGCCGAAACGCGCGAACTCAAGAAGTTCACCGAACGCCTGATCTCCGCCCAGTTCCCCGTGCTTGACTGGTGGGCGCTGGCAAGCGCGCTCAACCGCGTCGCTTCGACCATCTCGATGATGACGATCCTCGTCATCGGCACCGTGCTCGTCCAGCGCGGCGAACTCGGCGTCGGCGAAGTCATCGCCTTCATCGGCTTTGCCAACCTGCTGATCGGCCGTCTCGACCAGATGAAGGCTTTCGTTACGCAGATCTTCGAAGCCCGCGCCAAGCTTGAAGACTTCTTCCAGCTCGAAGATTCGGTGCGCGAACGCGAAGAGCCGGCCGGTGCGATGGACCTGGGCGCGGTCAAGGGCGAAGTGGAATTCCGCGACGTGTCCTTCGACTTCGCCAACACCACGCAGGGCGTGCGCAACGTGTCCTTCACGGCCAAGGCCGGCCAGACGATCGCGATCGTCGGCCCGACCGGCGCCGGTAAGACCACGCTCGTCAACCTGCTGCAGCGCGTTCACGAACCGCGTGACGGCCAGATCCTGATCGACGGCGTCCATATCGCCAAGGTCACGCGCAAGTCGCTGCGCCGCTCGATCGCCACCGTCTTCCAGGACGCCGGCCTGATGAACCGCTCGATCTGCGAAAACATCCGGCTTGGCCGCGACGACGCGTCGCTCGACGAAGTGATGGCTGCCGCCGAAGCGGCTGCCGCCAGCGACTTCATCGAAAGCCGCAACAATGGCTACGACACCGTCGTCGGCGAACGCGGCAACCGCCTGTCTGGCGGCGAGCGCCAGCGCGTTGCGATTGCCCGCGCCATCCTCAAGAACGCACCGATCCTGGTGCTCGACGAGGCGACCAGCGCGCTCGACGTCGAGACCGAGGCTCGGGTGAAGGATGCGATCGATGCGCTTCGCAAGGACCGCACCACCTTCATCATCGCCCACCGCCTGTCGACGGTGCGCGAGGCCGATCTGGTGATCTTCATGGATCAAGGTCGGATCGTCGAGATGGGCGGCTTCAACGAGCTCAGCCAGAGCAACGGCCGCTTCGCCGCCCTGCTTCGCGCCAGCGGCATCCTGACGGACGAAGACGTCCGCATGAGCCACACGGCGGCCTGAGCCGACGCCTTATAGATCACGCAATGCAAAAGGCCCCGGACCCTCCGGGGCTTTTTTCGTTCATGCCGCTCGCATTGACTTGGCTCTTGCAATCCCGTTCAAGTACTGCGCCGTCGTTTGCTGGACGGCACTGCATGCAGCCGCCATTGGCGTCATGGGTTCTCGGTCAGAACGGCCAGCGAATTCGGCGTTAGCGAAGGCCAGCGAACATCCTTCGGAAGGTAGGTCACGATTGACCGTTTTATTCGATGGTCGGGTCATGGCTGATTATCATCAGTTCTAGCTCGCAGACGCTTCCAACAACCTACATCTCCCATCGAACTGGACAGACGAAGACTTCAAGATCCGAATGCTTGCAGGCAACGATGCGCTGGTCGTCGTGACTGCTCGGAACAGGGATGTTGCGGTTATCGTGGAACTGCACGAACAGATGCCGAAGATCGACATCGAAAATGCGGATCATGTCGTCATCGGACGGCTCCACACGTCAGGCCAAATCGTCATAGCCGGGCTAACTGACTATCTTCAAGAGGTTCATGTTCGCGTTCCTGCGGGGCATCTGGACGCCATGGTCGTGTCGACCGGACTTCGCACCCTGAGTGACGTCGGCCTACGCCGGGCGTCTTTATTAGACGCGCAAAGGTCGCTGTAGCCCTTTGAATGGCTGCAGTTTTTGTCCTTCAATCGAATAAGATTAAAGGAAACATGCAGTAGATGGCGATGATCGGTACCGCGTGTATCTCTGGGCCCTGCGAAGCAGGCGGAATTACTGTCCTGCGCGCCAATGGCAAGACGATCGAACTCGAGGGTAGGGGCCCCCAAGTTCCGCGGCCGGCTGCCTACACATTTGAACCGGCGGCCGAGCCTTGATGCAAACCCTTGGTCGTCCTTATCGTTTCATCATGTCGCTCGCATCGGTTTCGCGCTGACGACGCCCCGCAACCATTCCAGATAGTAGCCGTAAACGAAGTGCAGGCCGATGCCGACGATCACGAAGAGCGTGCCGGCGATCGGGTTCCGGCCGGTCACGAACAACAGCACCTGACCGACCATCGCCAGGATAGTGCCGAAAATGAAGATCGGCAGGGAATGGCGGCCGACCATCGCCAGCGGGTGGTCGGCATCGAGCCGGGCGAGGCGATTGACGGCGGGAATGACGGCGACGAGATAGGCGATCGCGAGAACATGGCTTAGCCGCGTCAGTGACAGGAAGGTCTTGTCGAAACCGGTCAGCACCGCCGGAAGACCGAAGGACAGGTCGATGTTCCACCAGGAGAAGAGAACCCACAGCGCCGAAACGACGAGATAGATCGCGGCGATCGCGATCAGCAGCGGCCTGCGCGGCAGGACTGCGCCCTGGCGGATCGCGGTCATCGAGACGATGCCGATGACGAAGAGGAACTGCCAGGACCACGGATTGAGAAACCAGTAGCCCTCGTCGAGGAAGTTGGAGGGCACCAGCTTGAACACCCCGGCCACAAGCCAGAGCAGCGCGGAAAACACGAGGAGCAGCCGGCTGCTGATGCCGTTCAGCCAGAGGATGCCGGGCAGCATCAGGAACAGCACCGCATACATCGACAGGATGTTGTTATAGCCGAGTTGGTGCCCGAGCAGGACCATCGCGACGATGCCTTGCTCGGTCTGCTCGACGAAGGGTCGGATGTTTATCTCGCTGATCAGGTCCTGCCGGCCGAAATAGAGGGCGCCGCCGGCAAAGATCGCCAGTGTGACGATACTGGTCATGATATGGGCGACGTAGAGCGCCAGCGCCCGCCGCCAGATCTTGAGCGTCAGCGCCAGGCATGCGCCGGACACGAACTTGCCGCCATAGGCAAGCCCGACGGAGAGGCCAGAGATGAGCACGAAGGCCTCGGCCGAATCCGAGAAGCCGAAGTTCTTGTGGGTCAGATATTCGAGATATTGCCCGGGCACGTGGTTGACGAAGATCGTCAGAAGGCAGAGCGCCCTCAACACGTCGAGGCGCGTGTCGCGCTCCTTGGGAACCATGCGGGCGGATATCGTCGGGTTCGAGCCGCCCCCAAATGTGTTTTGCAGCATGCGGTCTAGTATCCGGGATCTGGCGCCCCTGCCCCACCCCTGTTGAAACGGGCACCGGACATGCGCTTAGCCCCAGGGGCAAGCGCATGTTCGATGCCGTCGATCGATGCACGAGCCCGTCAGGGTTCGTGCCGCCGGCAAATCAGCAAGAAAAAACCGGCCTTGCCCGTTCGGGTGCAAAGCCGGTTCCAACGTTCATTCAATACCGGCAGTTACAGCAAAATGCCTTCATGCGCGTTTTTTGTGACACTATTATTGATGCTGACGATCGGCTCGCGACTTTTTGCATCGCGCTTGACCGAAATCTTGTGCTTCGTGCCGTTCAGCGTCACTTCCGCCGAGTAGCCGTCCCAGGCCTCCGGCAACACCGGTCGGATGACCAGCTTGTCGCCATGTCGGCGGATGCCGAGAATACCCTCGACGCCGGCGCGGTAGAGCCAGCCGGCCGACCCGGTATACCAGGTCCAGCCGCCGCGTCCGGCGAGCGCGCCTTCGCCATAGATATCGGCGGCGACCACATAGGGCTCGACCCGATAGTGGTCCGCGTCTTCGCGGCTGAGGGCATGCGAGACAGGGTTCAGCATCTGGAAGACACGCCAGGCTTCCTCGGCCCTTCCCTGCTCGGCAAAGGCCAGCGCCACCCAGGTCGCCGCATGGGTATATTGGCCGCCGTTCTCCCGTACGCCAGGCGGATAGGCCTTGATATAGCCCGGGTCCTGCCTGGTTCTTTCAAGCGGCGGCGTGAACAGCCGGACAATGCGGCGATCCGGATCGACGAGTTCGGCCATGACCGCATCCATCGCATTCTGCGATCGCTGCTCGTCACCCTCGCCTGAAAGCACGCTCCAAGACTGGCCGATCGAATCGATCCGGCATTCGTCGCTTTCGCTCGATCCGAGCGGCGCGCCATCGTCGTAGTAGCCGCGACGATAGTAGTCACCATCCCAGCCGGCTTCGTCGAGCACCTTTTTCAAGGTGGCGAGATGCGCTTCCCAATGGCTGACGCGCGCCTTGTCCTTGCGCTCGCGGGCAAAGGGCAGGAAGCCGCGCAGCGTGCCCGCCAGGAACCAGCCGAGCCAGACGCTGGTGCCGCGGCCGGCAATGCCGACGCGGTTCATGCCGTCGTTCCAGTCGCCGCCGAGAATGAGCGGCAGGCCATTTTCGCCGCTGCGCTTGATCGCGAGATCGAGTGCGCGGGCGCAATGCTCGTAGACGTCGGCGATCTCGTCCGAGATCTCCGGCTTGTAGAAGCTGTCGTGCTGCCCTTCCTCGAGCGCCGGTCCGGTGATGAAGGCGATCTTCTCACCGAGAATGTCGGCGTTCCCCGTCACTTCGCAGTAGTGCGTGACGGCATGGGCAAGCCAGACGACATCGTCCGAGATCATTGTTCGCACGCCGGCGCCGGTGCCCGGCAGCCACCAATGCTGCACGTCACCCTCGACGAACTGCCGCGCGGCCGCGTTGAGGATCTGTGCCCGTGCCAGTTCCGGCCGATGGATCAGGAACGCCAGCGTATCCTGCAGCTGGTCGCGGAAGCCGAAGGCGCCGCTCGCCTGGTAGAAGGCCGAGCGTGCCATGATCCGGCAACCAAGGCTCTGATAGGGCAGCCAGTTGTTGATCATGGTGTTGAAGGCCGCATCCGGCGTTTCCACCTTCACGATGTCGGTGAACTCGGTCCAGAAGGACTTGGCGGCGTCCATGACGGTGTCGAACGCAGTCTGGCGCAACTCGCCGAGAACCGAGCGCATCTGCTCGTCGTTGTCGGCGTCGCCGAGGATGAAGGTGAGCTGCTTTTCGGCACCGGGCTCGATCACCAGATCGGTCGCCAACGCCGCACAGGCGTCGCCATCCACATCGATCGAGCCGGAAAGCTCGGCGCCAGCGAAAACGGCCTGCGGCACCAGAATGCCGCCGACCCGCCCGAGGAACTCGCGACGGCTTGCCGTATGGCTCACACCTTCACCGCCATCGACAGCAAAGAAGGCCGAACGACCGGCATAGTCGATGCTGTAGGGGTTGGTTGCAACCAGCGCATCGGAGGCTTCGTCCCAGGTCGACAGAACGAAGGGCGCCATGCGGGCCCGGTTGTTGCCGAGCACCCATTCGGCAAAGCCGTAGACCTTCAGCTGGCGGGCAGCCGTGGAGCGGTTGCGGATCGAGATGCGGACCAGCTTGGCCGGCAAGGTCCGGTGCACCGTGTGGGCTGCCTCGATATCGAGATCGTCCTGTGTGCTGCGGAATGTCGAATAGCCAAGTCCGTGGCGCGTCTCGAAGACGACCGACCGGCTGCGCGACAGGGCAGCGTATGGCGTCAGCACTGCGCCGCTCGCCATGTCGCGGATGAAGACCGCTTCGCCCGGCCGGTTGACGACCACATCGTTGGCCCACGGCGTCAGCTGGTAGTCGCGCGAGTTGCGGCTCCAGGTGAAGGCGGCCCCTTCGGCCGAAACGTGGAAGCCGAACTGCTCGTTGGAGATGACGTTGATCCACGGCTGCGGTGTCGCCTCGCCGCCGCGCAGGCGCACGACATATTCGCGCCCACCTTCGGCAAAGCCGCCGTAGCCGTTCCAGAAATCGAGACCGTCACCGACAATCTCCGCATCGACGGCGTCGGCCGGCTGCTGCGGGGCGGCGAGCAGAGCGAAGTTGCTTTCGCTGCCCTTCACCGGTGGCGTCGAATAGAGCGAATTGGCGCGGGCGATCTGGTCGGAGATCGTGCCGTTGCGGGCATGGAAGACGGCGCGGGAAGCCGACAAGAGCGTCGACCAGGTCTCCGCCTCCATCAGGTCGCGGCGCACCGAGAAGATGTGCTGGCGCGGACCGTCGGAGAGGCCGCGAAGCCTCAGGTTCTCGCACATCGAATCGAGCGCGTGCTGCATGTCCTGGGCATAGGACGAGGCCCGCTCGTTGATGATCACCAGATCGGCGGTAATGCCGCGCGCGCGCAGATATTCCTGTGCCCTGAGGGCCTCACGAGCGATGCCGAGGTCACCGTCATCGTTGATGCGCAGGCAGAAGATCGGGAAGTCGCCCGAGATTGCCAGCGGCCAGAGCGTTGACTGCGACGCGAGCCCCGCCTGAACCGTTGCGGTATCGGCGCGCAGGTGCATGTCGGGGTAGACGAGGTAGCGTCCGAGCATCTGGAAGCTTGCGGCCTCCTGCGAGGTGACGCCGACATGGCGCATCTGCACCTGACTGCGCGTCCAGGCATGGATCAGCTCGTGATTGAAGGTTTCCGTGTGCCTGTAGCGATCGATGGCGCGGTCGACGGCCTCGCGGTTCGGGGCCGCGATCGTCCAGAAGACGACGCTGACCTTCTTGCCGGCCGGAACCCGAACGACACGTCGAAGCGACATGATCGGGTCGAGCGTAAAGCCATCGGTTCCCGAAAGCACCGCGTCGGTGTCGAAGGCGGCGGCCTCGGCAAGGGTGCGCCCCTGGCCGATGAAGCGGCGACGGTCGGTCTCCGCCTCGGTCGGACGGTCGCTGCCGGCATTATCGGTGACGAGATGCGCCACTTCCATATCCGGATCGCCTGAGCTGCGCTTGTTGCGGCTGACATGGATGACGTCGCCGCGCCGGCTGATCTCCGTGCGCAGGAACATCTTGGAGAAGGCGGGATGCGCGCTGTCGGCCTCGTCGGTCGACAGCACCGGTTCGGCATAGGACGTCACCTCGATGAAGCGGTCCTGCGTTCCGGTGTTGAGCAGGATGACGCGGCGGCCTTCGGCATCGTGCTCGGTGGCAACGATGCACTCGACTTCGCTGGTGAGGTCGCCGACGGTCTTGACGAATTCGGCCTTGTCGTCACCGAACCGCGTCAGGAGCTTTTCGCCGACGGCGCGCCGGGGCTCGGCGGTGGCCGACCACCAGTCGCCCGTCGTCGTGTCGCGCAGGAAAATGAAGGTGCCCGTGCGGTCCTCGACCGGGTCCGGCTTCCAGCGGGTGACCGACTGGCCGTTCCAGCGGGCATAACCGGCACCGGTTGCCGTCAGCATGACGGCGTAGTGGCCGTTGGACAGGAACACGGTTTCGCGGTCCTGGGCGAGCGGGTTTTCGATGACCCGAACCTCCGGACGCAACAGATCGTCCTGGCCCTTGCCGAGCGATTCCGGCTCGCGCTTGGCGTTCATGATCGGAATATCGCGCGGCGCCTTTTCCTGCAGCAGCAGTTCGGCCGCCTCGATTACCGGATCGGCGTGGAACCATTCGCGCAGCCTGCCGGTGAATACGACGTTGGCGACAGCGGCGATCGACATGCCATGGTGGTGGGCATAGTAGTTGCGCACGACGGCGCATTTCTGCCCCTCGGGCACGCGCGTCGGCGTGAAGTCGACGGCATCGTGGAAGCCGTAAACGCCGAGCGCCCCGACTTCGCGCAGTCGACCGAGATTGGCGAGCGCCGCCTTCGGATCGTACATGCAGGCGAGAATGGAGGCGTAGGGCGCGATGACGGCGTTCTGCCCGAGGCCACGCTTGAGGCCAAGCGTCGGCACACCGAAGTTGGTGTACTGGTAGGTCAGCTCGTGGTCGCGCGCATTGAAGGCCGCTTCGGAGATGCCCCACGGCGTGCCGAGACGGCGGCCGTGATTGATCTGCTCCTTGACCACCAGATTGTTGGTCTGGTTGAGGATACCGCCCTGCCGCTCCTGCATCACCAGCGGCGGCATCAGATATTCGAACATCGAACCGGACCAGGAGATCAGCGCGCCACGCGCGCCGATCGGCACGATCGGACGGCCGAGCTTGTACCAGTGCTCGGTCGGCAGGTCGCCCTTGGCGATCGCGAACAGGCTGGTCAGACGGGCCTCGGACGCCAGAAGATCGTAGCAGGCCTCGTCGAGCTCATTGGCGTTGACGCGGAAGCCGATTGACAGCAGGCGACGCTCGGGCCGGAACAGGAAGCCGAAATCCATCGAGAAGGCGATGTCGCGAGCACGATCCTTTAGAACCGCCAAGCGCTGGCGCAGCGCTTCGATGGCGCCAAGATCGAACACGCCGTCGGCAATATGCGCTTCGCAGGTGGTGACCAGCGCGTTCGCCCACTTCGTCACTTCGCTGCTCTGGGCCGTGCGAACCTCATGGTCGAGGTTGACGGTCAGCTTGTGCATGTCGCGCGCCAGAACGGCGAGATTGATCACGCGGATCGATGCGAATTCATGCTCGCGCTTGACGGCAGCCAGAGCATTCTGGAAGCCGACGATGCGCTCCTCGATCAGGCGGCGCAGCGGGCGAACGGTCTTGCGGTCGTCAGGCAGGTCGTTCAGCACCTCGGCAAGAATGGCGACGACGTCGCCAATGCCGTCAAGGCTGCCCTGGACATGCGCCGACGGCGCTTCCGCCCATTCCCGACACATGGACGACACGGCGATCAGGTGGCCGGCAAGATTGCCGCTGTCGACCGACGAGATGTAGCGCGGCTCCATCGTTTCGAGCGTGTTGGTGCGGTACCAGTTGAACAGGTGGCCGCGATATTTCGGCATCCGGTCGATGGTCGCAATCGTCTGCTCCAGGCGGTTGATCGTTTCTTCGAAGCCGATCCAGCCGAAGTCGCGTGCCGACATGACCGAGAGTAGGTAGACGCCGATATTGGTCGGCGAGGTGCGCTCGGCCAGCACCGGCTGCGGCGTTTCCTGGAAGTTGTCCGGCGGCAGAAAATTCTGCTCGGCGGTCACGAAGGTCTCGAAATAGCGCCAGGTGCGCCGCGCGATCAGGCGCATTTCCTCGATCGCCTCGTCGGAAACGACCAGCTGGTCCTCGGTTTCGGCCGATTGGCTGACGAACCACGCGACAGCGGGAGAAAGCGCCCAGAGCAGGGCAAAGGGAATGCCGATGAAGGGCAGGCCGGTATCGGAAATCGCCGCAAGCGCCAGCGACAGAACCGACAGCGCCGGTGCGATCCACATCGCCTTGTAATAATCACCGATGCTTCCATGCCCGGCACTTTGCACCTGGGCAGCGGTGCGCCATTCCAGCATCAGCTTGCGGCTGACGAAGGTGCGGTAGAGCGAACGCACGATCGCGTCGCCCATCATCGCCGCGCCATGGGCGATGAAGACGATGCGAAGGGCGACCTGGGCATTGGCGGCACGAACTTCGGTCAGCACAGCATGGAGGTGGGCACGGGCGACGATGTCGTTGCGGCGCGGCAGGAGGCCATTGATCAGCGACAGCGTCGGGGCGACGAACAAGCTGAAGATCAGCACGATCTGCCAGATCAGCGCCTCGGTCGGCTGCATGTAGTACCAGCCCATGACAGAGGCGACGAGCCAGGCGCAGGGGATCAGCGAACGGCGCAAATTGTCGTACATCTTCCACCGGCCGAGCATCGACAGGCCGTTCGACGGGTTGAAGATATAGGGCAGCAGCTGCCAGTCGCCGCGGGCCCAGCGATGCTGGCGCGACATCTCTACCTCGTAGCGGGTCGGGAAATCCTCGACGAGTTCGACGTCCGTCACCAGCGCGCAGCGCACAAACGAGCCTTCGAGCAGGTCGTGGCTGAGAACGGCATTTTCCTCGATCCGCCCCTTGAGCGCGGCCTCGAAAGCATCGACGTGATAGAGGCCCTTGCCGGTGAAGCTGCCTTCGCCAGCGATGTCCTGGTAGACGTCGGAAACGGTGAAGACATAGGGGTCGATGCCACGATTGGCCGAGAAGATGCGCTGGAAGGCCGAGGCTTCGCTTCCAGTCGTCAGCGACGGCGTCACGCGCGGCTGTAGCAGGCTGTAGCCGGCAATCACCTTCTGTGTTTCCGGGTCGACGATCGGGCGGTTGATCGGGTGGTACATCTTGCCGACGAGCTTCGTCACCGCGTCGCGCATCAGGCGCGTATCGGCGTCGAGCGTCATGACATATTGAACGTTCTCCGGCACGGTATTGGCGCCCTGGAGGAACGAGGTGTCGCGATCGCCGCGCAGCAGCATGTTCAGCTCATGCAGCTTGCCGCGCTTGCGCTCCCAACCCATCCATACGCCTTCCGCCTCGTTGAAGAGGCGGCGGCGGTGCAGCAGGAAGAAACGCGTCCTGCCGTCATAGGCATAACGCGCCGAAAGCTCGGCAACCTCGCGCCGGGCATAGTCGAGAACATCGGTATCGGCCGGGGTTTCCTCGAACTTGCTGTCGATCCAGTCGCTGAGCAGCGCGAAAGAGATCTCGCCGCGCGGATTGGCGAGGTAGTGAACCTCGAGATTGCGCACGAGTTCGTCGACATGGTCGCGCTTGGAGATCAGGCAGGGCACGACGACGAGCGTGCGGGCATATTCCGGAACGCCATCGAGGAACTCATAGCCGACCAGGCGCGACGGTTTGACGAACAGCGTGACGAGCGTGTTGAACAGACCCATCGCACCTTCGGACGCCGGCAGCGCAAACAGCAGAAGCATGATCAGCTTCGCGCCGTTCGGAATATCCATCGGGCTGACGAAGGCATAGACGGCGACCATCGCCAGGATCGTCAGGAGAATGTTCGGTCCGGCGATCGCAAACCAGTCGAGCTTGCGGCTGAGGCGAATGATGCTCTGCAGCACCGACGGCCGGTAGCCGATCTTCTGCTCGAGCGCCTTGCGCTGCTTGCCGACAAGGAAGGAGCCAACGTTCGGCTCATGAAGCTGCGGCTCGACTGCAGCCACCGCTTCCGCTTCCTTCACCATCTCGATGGCGATCTGGGTGACTTCGTATTCGCTGTGGCCGGAGCGGCGCGCCAGCTTTTCGATCGTATCGCGGTATTTGTTGCGCGAGCCGAATTCGAGCGCGGCGTAATCGGAACCATCGCGCAGCGCCGCATCGATCTTGCTGACGCTTTCGAACCAGACGGCCCAGTCGGTATCGTCGATCTCGCGCAGGCTGCGGATGATGTTGCTCATCGTCGCATTGCCTGACGACAGGCGGTTCTGCTCGGCGACCAGCGCGTCCTCGACGTCGCTGCCGCGCTTCTCGAGCTGTTCCTCGATCCAGGCGATCACCGAGCCGGAGGTCTGCGAGCCATCGCGCATGCGGTAGAGCAGCTGGGCGACGAAGGTATTGTCCGCCGCAAGCGCCTCGGATTCGGCCAGCAGCGCTCGCAACTTTTCCGGGTCGTTGTGACGGATGATCTGGTCGGCGATGTCGTTGGCCTTGCGCCGCATGCCGCGCGAACGCTCGACGCGGATGGCGATGCGCCGCAGGTTCTCGATGAGAACGAAGCGCAGGATCGAGGGCAAGGCCCACAATTCGCCGATCTTGAACGTGTCGTGCTTCTGGAAGCCCTCGACCATCGCGGTAATGCTTTCCCGCGAGACCGTGCTGTGCGTATGGGCGACATAGAGCCAGGCGAGCGCCATCGTGCGCGGAATGACTGTTCCGGAGACGGACAGCGTGGGCAGCTGGCGATAGAACTTGCGCGGGAAGTCGCGGCGGACTTCCTGGATCGCTTCCTCGACCACGTGGTGGTTGTCGAGCAGCCATTCGGCGGCCGGCGTGATCGACGCCCCCGCTTCGACATCAGCCGCTGTTGCCCGATACACCCTCAGGATTTCGTTTTCATTCTCGCGGTGGCGCGGGCGGAATTCGAACGGGAAGAAGCCCGGCAGGGACGGTGCGCCCTTGAGCGCAAGGGTCTCGCCGCTTTGCCGCAGATCCTCCATCGAGAAAAAGGTCGAGCGGATCGAATCGTTGTAATCGATCTGTTTCGCTTCCGGTTCGCGAGAAGAGGAGGTCGGCGTGTTGTGAAGGGGCATGGGTGCTGGTTCTGAATCCAACCGGGGTTGATCGGCCCGGCTCTCGTTGTTCTGCCGGGTTGGCTGCGGTCCTGAAGTTCCAGGCTTGGCCGGCACGTTGCTAGACACGGTCATGTGTCCTCCCATCCGCCGTCATTTTCCGGCAAACCGGAAACTGGCGGAAACTGGCGCCGCCCTTGAACTGGGCATCAGAGAAAGCAAAGCCGGCGGCGCATTGGTTTTCAAGGCCGCGTGATGCATGAAAGTGGCATTTTTTAGCCGTGGTGCCAACAGCTTGCAAGGATCGGCGGCGCAAGTTTGGACGAATTGCGCACACTCTCATCGGGCGAAAACGCAATAGTCCGCGCTCGCCTATGGCAACCTCAAATCTATGTATCAATTTTGCCCCTTCCCGGCGCATCTCTGGGTAGCAGTCCGTCGCGAAACGCCGACGGCGTCAGGAAGGTTCCGGCCATCGGTCGAAACATGTTCGAGGATGGGAAACCTACCCGACCTGTTCAGTGATCCATTCGCGGAAGGCGAGACTGATCGGGTTTTCGAGTTTGCCTTCCGGAACCGCGAGATAATAACTGTTCTCCGTCTGCATCGGCCGGTCGAGAACGATGCGCAATGTTCCCGCTGCCAGCTCCTGTTCGATCAGATAGCGGGGCAGCAAGGCGAAACCGAGACCGGCCGTGGCCGCCTCGATCACCATCGAGAACTGATCGAAGCGGTTACCGCGATAGGCACCCCTTCCATCCATGCCGTTGGCCTCGAACCATTGCGCCCAGAGTTTGGGTCGCGTCGCCAGGTGCAGCAGCGGACCGCCGACGATATCCTCCAGCGTCGCCACCGGATTGGCCGCAAGCAGGGTCGGGCTTGCCGCCGGCACGATGATCTCGCTGCAGAGATAGCTGCAGGTGGCATGCGCCCAAACCGGCTGGCCGTAGTGGATGGCGATGTCGAAGTTCTGCTCGTCGAAATCGAAGGGTGCCGACCGCGACGCGATATTGACCACGGTATCGGGGTGCTGGCGAAGAAAATCCGGCAGCCGCGGCACCAGCCAACGGCTGCCGAAGGTCGGCAGCGACGCGATCGACAATGTCGAGTCGGCGCGCGCCGAGGCCATTGCCCGCACCATCAGCTCTTCGGTCTGGTTGAGCAGGCGGCGAACCTCGGGCAGGAACTTCTGCCCGGCCTCGGAGAGAATGACGCGCTGGCGCACCCGCTCAAACAGGAGAACGCCGAGCTGGTTCTCCAGATCCTTGATCTGACGGCTGACGGCACTCTGGGTCAGATTGAGTTCGGCGGCTGCCTGCGTGAAGCTGCCGTGCCGTGCCGCGCATTCGAAAGCCTGCAGCGTCGTAACATCAGGAACCAGTCTGCGGCTTAACTTCATTCCAGCCTCGCATCAACATAGTCACAAGCAGCGCGATCAATGGCCGCTTCCTTTGGATATGATCCGAAATGAGAATGACCTTGTCCTTCACCCATAGCGCGAGGCGAGCCCCAGTGAAAGAGAATAGTTTCGTATCCGCCGATGATATCCGTTCGGCCTTTTCCGCAGCCATGTCGGTCATGTACCGCGAGGAAGTGCCTGCTTACGGCACGCTGATGGAACTGGTTGCCAAGGTCAACGACGATACGCTCAATGCCGACCCGGCGCTGAAAGAGCGCCTCGATGCGACGGATTCGCTTGATCGCATTTCCGAGGAGCGCCACGGCGCAATCCGTCTCGGCACGCCTGCTGAACTCTCGATGATGCGTCGCGTCTTTGCTGTCATGGGCATGTACCCGGTCGGCTACTACGATCTTTCGACCGCCGGCGTACCGGTGCACTCGACCGCCTTCCGCCCGGTTGGCGAAACCGCTCTGAAGCGCAATCCCTTCCGTGTCTTCACCTCGCTTCTTCGCCTTGACCTGATTGCGGACGAGAGTCTGCGCGCCGCATCCGAGGCGATCCTGGCCGAGCGTCGGATCTTTACGCCTGTTGCCATCGAACTCGCCGAAAAGGCCGAGCGTGATGGCGGCCTCGACAAGGCCGACGCCGAGCGTTTCGTCTCCGAAGTGCTGGAGACCTTCCGCTGGCACGACAGGGCCAATGTCAGCGCCGACATGTACAAGCGCCTGCATGACGCCCACCGGCTGATCGCCGACGTCGTGTCGTTCAAGGGCCCGCATATCAACCACCTGACGCCGCGCACGCTGGATATCGACCAGGTCCAGGCGCTGATGCCCGAATTCGGCATCGCGCCGAAGGCCGTCGTCGAAGGTCCGCCGACCCGCAAATGCCCAATCCTGCTTCGCCAGACCTCGTTCAAGGCGCTGGAAGAGGCCGTTTCCTTCCGTGATGGCGGCGGCGACTGGAAAGCCGGCTCGCACACCGCCCGCTTCGGCGAGATCGAGCAGCGCGGCATTGCGCTCACTCCCAAGGGCCGTGCGCTCTACGACGAGCTTCTGGAAGCCTCGCGCAAGATCGTGCGCCCGGCAGCCGACGGCTCCAACGCCCGCGACTATGAAGCCGCGCTTGCCAAAGCCTTCGAAAGCTTCCCCGACACCTGGGCAGGCATTCGCGAAGCCGGCCTTGGCTATTTCAGCTATTCACTGACCGAGAAGGGCTTGAAGACCCGGATTTCCGACCGCCGCGATATCAACACGCTGATCGCCGACGGCCTCGTGCAGTTCGACGCCATCGTCTACGAAGACTTCCTGCCGGTCAGCGCCGCAGGCATCTTCCAGTCCAATCTCGGCGACGGCGCGCAGCAGGCTTTTGTCGCAAGCCCGAACCAGAAGCGCTTCGAGATTGACCTCGGCGCCACAGTGCTCAACGAGTTCGATCACTATGCCGGCATCGAAGAGGCATCGATCGAAAGCTGCCTGCGGGCCTTGACCGCAGCCATGGCTGCGGAATGATGCGTTCACGATGATTGAACAGGTACACATAGACGCGCTGACCGGCATCCTTGGCGACAAGGGTGTGGTCACGCGTGCTGAAGACATGGAAGCCTACGAGACCGGCGCGCGCTACGATCGTGGCCGGGCTTCGGTCGTTCTGCGGCCGGCGACAACAGTGGAAACCTCGGCAACCGTTGCCTATTGCGTGCGTCATGGCATCGCCCTGATCCCGCAATCGGGCAATACCGGACTGGTCTCGGGCTCGACCCCTGATAGTTCCGGCAACGAAGCGATCCTCAGCCTCGACCGCCTCACCAAAGCGTTCGAACTCGATCTCGACAATCGTTCGGTGCGCGTCGATGCCGGGTTCAGGCTTTCCGATCTCAACCGCCGGCTGGAAGAACATGGCCTGTTTTTCCCGATCGATCTCGGCGCCGATCCGCGCATCGGCGGCATGATCGCCACCAACACCGGCGGCTCGCGTTTCCTGAAATACGGCGACGTGCGCCGCAACACGCTGGGCCTCACCGTGGTTCTCGCCGATGAAGACGGCACCGTGCTCGATCTTCAATGCGACCTGCGCAAGAACAACACCGGCGTCGACTGGAAGCAGGTCTTCGTCGGCACGTCGGGCGCCTTCGGCATCATCACGGAATGCGTGCTCAATCTGGAGCGCCTGCCGCAGCAGACGGCGACCGCATTGCTGGTGCCGGCAAGCGGCGCCCATGTGCTGCCGCTGCTGCGCGCCATGGAAGAGCGGCTCGGCGCCTACCTCTCGGCCTTCGAGGGCATGTCGAGCAACGCCGTCAAGGCGGCGTTCGCGCATGTGCCTTCGCTGAAGAACCCGTTCCAGGGCGGACACGTCCCTGAATACGTCATTCTCGCGGAAATCAGCCGCACCTGGGCCCCACGCGAAGGCGAGCAATCGCTCGACGCCGTGCTTGAAACGGTGCTGGCCGAGATCTGGGAGATGGAGACGGCACCGCTCGCCGACGCGTTCGTCGGCCCGCCGCATGAGGTCTGGGCGCTGCGCCACGCACTTTCGGAAGGTGTGAAACACCTGGGCAAGCTGATCGCCTTCGACGTCTCCTTCCGCAGGGGTGACATCATGGCCTTCTGCGACCATATGAAGGCCGAAATGCCGACGAGGTTTCCTGATGTCACCGTCTGCGACTTCGGCCATATCGGCGATGGTGGTGTACACTTCAATCTCGTGGTGCCGAAGGACAGCGCGCTGCTCAGCGATCCGACATTCGAGCAGCGTTTGAGAGAATGGGTTTTCGCCGTGGCGGTCGAGGAGTATCACGGCAGTTTCAGCGCGGAACATGCGATAGGCCGCCGCAACCAGGCCTACTACGACGTTTATACAACCGACAAACTCAAGGACATGGCCGCGGGCCTGAAGACGCTCACCTCGCCGGGGAAACTCGGCAGCGTGCGCTTCGGATAGGCCAGGGCAGGAAAACGGGAGTCAGACCAGATGAACATTGCAACGAAGAAGATCGACGTCACCAAGGAGGCAGCAGCCCTCCTCGAGAAGATGGGCGTCGCCAAGGAACTCTACACCGGCGGCGACATGCCGTCGTTCAGCCCGGTCACGGGCGAACAGATCGCCAGCCTGAAGACGGTTTCGGCCACGGAGGCTGCCGCCAAGATCGACAAGGCGCATGAAGCCTTCAAGGCCTGGCGCCTCGTTCCGGCACCGAAGCGCGGCGAATTGATCCGCCTGCTCGGCGAAGAGCTACGCGCCTTCAAGGCCGACCTCGGCCGCCTCGTTTCGATCGAAGCCGGCAAGATCACCTCCGAGGGCCTCGGCGAAGTTCAGGAAATGATCGACATCTGCGATTTCGCAGTCGGCCTTTCCCGCCAGCTCTACGGTCTGACGATCGCCACGGAGCGTCCCGGCCACCGCATGATGGAAACCTGGCATCCGCTCGGCGTCGTCGGCGTCATCTCCGCCTTCAACTTCCCGGTCGCCGTCTGGTCGTGGAACACGGCGCTGGCGCTCGTCTGCGGCAACTCCGTCGTCTGGAAGCCGTCGGAAAAGACCCCGCTCACGGCGCTTGCATCGCAGGCTATCTTCGAACGCGCGCTTGCCCGCTTCGGCGACGCCCCGGAAGGCCTGTCGCAGGTTCTGATCGGCGACCGCGCCGTCGGTGAAGTCCTCGTCGACAACCCGAAGGTTCCGTTGGTCTCGGCCACCGGCTCGACCCGCATGGGCCGCGACGTCGGCCCGCGTCTTGCCAAGCGCTTCGCCCGCGCCATCCTCGAACTCGGCGGCAACAATGCCGGTATCGTCTGCCCATCGGCCGATCTCGACATGGCGCTGCGCGCCATCGCCTTCGGCGCCATGGGCACCGCCGGCCAGCGCTGCACGACCATGCGCCGCCTGTTCGTGCATGAAAGCGTCTACGACCAGCTCGTTCCCCGCCTGAAGAAGGCCTATGGCTCGGTCTCGGTCGGCAATCCGCTGGAAACCACCGCACTCGTCGGCCCGCTGGTCGACAAGGCCGCTTTCGACGGCATGCAGAAGGCAATCGACGAAGCCAAGGCCCATGGCGGCGCCGTCACCGGCGGCGAACGCGTCGAGCTCGGTTATGCCAACGGCTACTACGCCAAGCCCGCCCTGGTCGAAATGCCTGAGCAGGCAGGCCCGGTCCTCGAAGAAACCTTCGCGCCGATCCTCTACGTCATGAAGTACAGCGACTTCGACGCAGTCGTTGCCGACCACAATGCGGTTGCAGCCGGCCTGTCCTCGTCGATCTTCACCCGCGACATGCAGGAATCCGAACGGTTCCTGGCCGTCGACGGCTCGGATTGCGGCATCGCCAACGTCAACATCGGCACCTCAGGTGCGGAAATCGGCGGCGCCTTCGGCGGTGAAAAGGAAACCGGCGGCGGCCGCGAATCGGGCTCCGATTCGTGGAAGGCCTACATGCGTCGCGCCACCAACACGGTGAACTACTCGAAGGCCCTGCCACTGGCACAGGGCGTCTCCTTCGATATCGAGTAGGACCAAGCGATGACCATCAACGCAACGGTCAAGGAGGCGGGCTTCAAGCCCGCCTCGCGGATCTCTTCGATCGGAGTATCCGAAATCCTCAAGATCGGCGCGCGCGCGCAAGCGATGAAGCGCGAGGGCAAGCCGGTCATTATTCTCGGCGCAGGCGAGCCGGATTTCGACACGCCTGACTACGTCAAGCAGGCCGCCTGCGAGGCGATCCAGCGCGGCGAAACCAAATACACCGCACTCGACGGCACGCCGGAACTGAAGAAGGCGATCCGTGAAAAGTTCCAGCGCGAGAACGGCCTCGCCTACGAACAGGACGAGATCACCATTGCCACCGGCGCCAAGCAGATCCTGTTCAACGCCATGATGGCGACGATCGACGCCGGCGACGAAGTTGTCATTCCGACGCCGTACTGGACCTCCTATTCGGATATCGTCCAGATCTGCGAAGGCAAGCCGGTGCTGATCCCCTGCGACGCGGCCTCCGGTTTCCGGCTCACCGCCGACAAGCTCGAAGCGGCGATCACGCCGAAGACGCGCTGGGTGCTTCTCAACTCACCCTCCAACCCTTCGGGTGCCGCCTACAGCGCTGACGACTACCGGCCGCTGCTCGACGTGCTCTTGAGGCATCCGCATGTGTGGCTGCTGGTCGACGACATGTACGAGCACATCGTCTATGACGGCTTCCGCTTCGTCACCCCGGCCCAACTGGAGCCTCGGCTCAAGGACCGCACCCTGACGGTCAACGGTGTCTCCAAGGCCTATGCCATGACCGGCTGGCGCATCGGCTATGCCGGTGGTCCGCGCGAGCTGATCAAGGCGATGGCTGTCGTCCAGAGCCAGGCGACCTCCTGCCCGTCTTCGGTCAGCCAGGCCGCTTCGGTGGCAGCCCTGACCGGCCCGCAGGATTTCCTGAAGGAACGCACGGCCAGCTTCCAGCACCGCCGCAATCTCGTCGTCAACGGCCTCAACGCCATCGACGGTCTCGACTGCCGCGTTCCGGAAGGCGCCTTCTACACCTTCTCCGGCTGCGCCGGCATGCTCGGCAAGGTGACGCCTTCGGGCAAGACGATCGAGACGGACACGGACTTCTGCGCCTACCTGCTCGACGACGCCCATGTCGCCGTTGTCCCCGGCTCGGCCTTCGGCCTGTCGCCGTTCTTCCGCATCTCCTATGCGACGTCGGAAGCGGAACTGAAGGAAGCGCTCATGCGCATCGCCGACGCCTGCGCTCGGCTTTCGTAACTCGGAAGTAGCCCCTCACCCTAGCCCTCTCCCCGCTTGCGGGGAGAGGGGACGGTCGCGCAAACAGCTGCCTCTCTACTCCTGTTCGCAAAGAGAGTATGAGGCGCTGGCGGCATATCCCTTCTCCCCGCAGGCGGGGAGAAGGTCGCGGCAGCGGGATGAGGGGCGCCCGCTCCCTTCCTTCAAAACGTCGGCGGCGTGCAGGCGCTGATCACCTCGCAAGGTACCGGCCCGACGCAACGAAATCGGTGCGGTCGCCGGCTTTCGAAATAGTACGCATCCCCAGGCCCGAGAATCCGCCGCTCGTCGTCGACGGTGACCTCAATGCGCCCCGACAGCACGATGCCGCCCTCCTCGCCTTCATGCACCAGCGGCACTTTTCCAGTGTCCGCGCCCGGCTGATAACATTCCTTCAGGATCTGCAGGCTGCGGCCAAAGAGATTGTCGCCGATCTGGCGATAGGAGATCGGCCCTTTGCCGATCTCGACCAGTTCCTCTGCGGCGTAGAATGCCTTGCGCGGCCGTTCAGGCTCGAACGAAAAGAACTCCGCAAGTCCGATCGGTATGCCGTCGAGGATGCGCTTCAGTGCGCCGACCGACGGATTGGACGCATTCGACTCGATCAGCGAGATCGTCGAGTTGGTCACGCCCGCTCGCTTGGCAAGTTCGCGCTGCGAAAGATTGTGCATCAGCCGGAGGTGGCGAAGCCGGTTTCCAATGTCGACGCTCATGGGTGTCCATCTCGGTGTTCAGGTTGTTCGAAATATCGCAATTTCGCAAACCTCGTTGTATAAAATTCAATGGCTTGAACGACAACAGAAAAGGACTTGTTTGGCAATTCAAATCATGGCGTCAATCCCCTGATCTTCAGGAGGATGCCATGAACCAGCACACCAAACCCAACGCCCCCGTACTCGACAGCTACTGGATGCCCTTTACCGCCAACCGGCAGTTCAAGGCGGCACCGCGCTTGCTCGCCTCCGCCGAGGGCATGCACTACACCAGCACCGATGGCCGCACGATCCTCGACGGCACCGCCGGTCTCTGGTGCGTCAACGCCGGCCACGGCCGCCGCCAGATCGCGTCAGCCGTCGAACGCCAGCTGTCGACGATGGATTTCGCCCCCTCCTTCCAGATGGGCCACCCGATCGCCTTCGATTTTGCCGAACGCCTTGCCGAAATCGCGCCGGGGCCGGAAGGCCAGAAGCTCGACCGCGTGTTCTTCACCGGCTCGGGCTCGGAATCGGTTGACACGGCGCTGAAGATGGCCATCGCCTATCAGCGCGCGATCGGCCAGGGCACTCGCACGCGGCTGATCGGGCGCGAGCGCGGCTACCACGGCGTCGGCTTCGGCGGCATTTCGGTGGGCGGCATCCTCAACAACCGCCGCGTCTTCCCGCAGCTTCCCGGTTCCGACCATCTGCGCCACACCCACGACCTTGCCAAGAATGCCTTCGTCAAGGGCCAGCCCGAGCACGGCGCCGAACTTGCCGACGATCTCGAACGGCTGGTGGCGCTACACGGCGCCGAAACCATCGCCGCCTGCATCGTCGAGCCGGTTGCCGGTTCGACGGGCGTGCTCATCCCGCCGAAGGGCTATCTCGAGCGGCTGCGCGCGATCTGCGACAAACACGGCATCCTGTTGATCTTCGACGAAGTCATCACCGGCTTCGGTCGCCTTGGCGCTGCGTTCGCCACCGACTTCTTCGGCGTCACCCCGGACCTGGTGACGGCGGCGAAGGGGCTCACCAACGGCGCCATCCCAATGGGCGCGGTCTTTGCCAGCCGCAAGGTGCACGACGCATTGATGCACGGCCCGGAAAACCAGATCGAGCTCTTCCACGGCTACACCTATTCCGGCCACCCGGCCGCCTGCGCCGCGGGTATCGCCACGCTCGACATCTATCGCGATGAGGGCCTGATGACCCGCGCCACCGAGCTGCAGGACGCCTGGCATGATGCCATGCATTCGCTGAACGGCCTGCCGCATGTCATCGACATCCGCACCATCGGCCTCATCGCCGGCATCGAGCTGCAGTCACGCGAGGGTGCTGTCGGCGCCCGCGCCTATGAGGTCTTCGTCGATTGCTTCGAAAAGGGGCTGCTGATCCGCGTGACCGGCGACATCATCGCCTTCTCGCCGCCGCTGATCGCCGACGAAAATCACTTCGGCGAAATCGTCTCGATCCTCGGCGATGCCTTGAAGCGCGCCAAGTAAAAACAAGAGATCATGGTCGCCGCCGAAACGTTTGGCGGCGACCATGACACGCAGATTTTCTGTTCTGCCTTGAGCCGGAGAATCCGGCTAACGGATTAGCATCGCCCTGAAGTCATTGACATTGGTTCCAGTCGGACCGGGCGCGAAAAGATCGCCACTCACTGAGAATGCCGACCAGGCATCGTGGCGCGCCAGATGCGCCCGCGGATCAGCACCGGCAGTACGCATGCGACTGACGCTGCCGCCATCGGCAAAGGCGCCGGCATTGTCCTCAGACCCGTCGATGCCGTCCGTATCCGCCGCCAGGGCATCGATCCCGTCGAGCCCCTCGATGTCGAGCGCCAGCGACAGCAACAGCTCGCTGTTGCGGCCGCCTTTGCCGTAATCCTTGCCCGATATCGTCACAGTCGTTTCGCCGCCGGAAAGCAGCACGACCGGCTTTTCGAAAGGTTGATTGCGCTGGGCGACTTCACGCGCCAGCGCCGCATGCATGCGGCCGATATCGCGCGCCTCGCCTTCAATCGCATCAGAAAGAATGCGCGCCTCTACACCCAATTCCTGCGCCGTCCTTGCTGCAGCCTCCAGCGAGACACGCGCCGACGCAATCACGTGGCATTCGTGCCGACGGAAAACCGGTTCGGACGGATCAGGTGCCCGCGCGGCACCGGATCGCAAGTGGGCCACCACGCCATCGGGAAGAGCCATGCGATAGCGGCCGACGATCTCCAGCGCCTCCTCCACCGTCGACCCGTCAGGCACTGTCGGGCCCGAGGCAACGAAAGCGGGGTTGTCGCCGGGAACGTCGGAAACGACGAGGCTGACGACACGCGCCGGCCCAGCGGCCGCCGCAAGACGGCCTCCCTTGATGCGCGACACATGTTTGCGCACGACGTTCATCGCGGAAATCGGTGCGCCGGAGGCAAGCAGCGCCCGGTTGACGGCGATCTCGTCGGCAAGCATCAAACCCTCCGGCGGCGCCGGCAGCAAGGACGATCCACCACCCGAAATCAGAGCGACAACCAGATCGTCAGCGGTCAGGCCTTCCACCAGCTTCAGCAGCTCTTCCGACGCCCGAAGGCCAGCCTCATCCGGCACCGGATGGGCGGATTGCAACACGCGAATGCGCTCGCAGCGTTCAATCGGCCCGTGGCGCGCAACGACGGCGCCGGTCAGCGGGTGATCCCACAGCTTTTCGAAAGCTGCGGCCATCTGGCTTGCGGCCTTGCCCGCGCCGACAACGATCGTTCGTCCCTTCGGCTTTTCCGGCAGATGCGCGCGGATCGCCTCATAGGGATCGGCGGCGCGGACGGCCGCGTCGAAAAGGGCGGTGAGAAAGGGACGCGCTTCGAAGGCCGCCATCGTCTTCAGCCCGCGATTTCGAGATCGTAGACGAAAATGCCGTCGATGCCGCCTTGCGCCGCCGCGACGATCTTTGCACCGGTCTGCCGATGCTCCGGATCGTCGAGATAGGCGTCACGCGCGGCTGCGTCGGAGAAATCGACGATGAAACCCTCGGCATACCCTTTGTCCATGCCCACTTCCGGGCTGACATTGGCGCCGGCATAGGTCGCGAGAAGGCCGGGAAGCCGGCTTTTTAGCGCCGCGATCTCGGCGAAGATCGACGCTTTCTCATCCGCCGAAACGTCTGGACGAAAGCGAATGAAGACACAGTGGCGGATCATGGTTTTCCTCAACGGATATCGGCGCGGGCACGTGGCCGGGCATCGTTTCGTTCATGGGCGAAGATCTCCGGCGGCAAGGGCTGGCGCTCGCGAATGATGTCGGCGCCCTTTTCGCCCATCATGATCGTCGGCCCGTTGGTGTTGCAAGAGGGAACGCGCGGCATGACCGAACTGTCGCAGACGCGAAGGCCCTCCAGCCCACGCACTTTCAGATCGAGTCCGACCACGGCCATGGCGTCGGTGCCCATCTTGCAGGTGCCGACCGGGTGGTGGTCGGTCTTGGCATTGGCGCAGCCATAGTCGAAGAACTGCTCGTCGGAGACGACAGTGTTGCCCGGCAAACGTTCCGCCAGCACGAAAGGCTTGAGGGCGGCCTGCTGCATGATCTCGCGGGCTATCTTCAGCCCCTCGATCGACATCTTGCGGTCGTGCGGATCTTCCCAGTAATTCGGATCGATCAGCGGCGCTGCGGCCGGATCAGCGTCGGAAAGCCTGACGGTGCCGCGTGAGCGCGGATGCAGATAGGCGGAATTGAGCGTCACGCCGGCGTTCTTCAGTCGCGCGACGCCAGCCTCGATGCCGGAGCCGAGGCCGAGGTGGAACTGGATATCCGGCGAGCGGGCATCCGGGTCGGCGTACCAGAAGCCGCCGGTCTCAAACAGGCTCGATGCCACCGGGCCGGAGCGGAAAAGCACGTATTGCAGGCCGGCCCAGAGCGTCCGGTGCAGCTTCGCGACGTTGTCATAGGTGTGATCGCCGGTGCATTCGGAAATGACGAACAGATCGAGGTGGTCCTGCAGATTGCCACCGACGCCGGGTAGGTCGTGCTTTACCGGCACGCCCACCGACTTCAGGTGATCCGCCGGGCCGATACCGGATTGAAGGAGCAGCTTCGGCGAACCGATGGCGCCCGACGTGACCAGAACTTCCCGCTCCGCCCGGATCGTCTCGCTTCCCTTCGCCGTCACCACCTCGACGCCGACGGCGCGCGTACCCTCGAGCACGATCCGGGCGACGCGCGTTCCGGTGCGAACGGTAAGGTTCCGGCGGTCCTTGATCGGTGAGAGATAGGCAAGCGACGCGCTCGAACGCCGGCGATTGCGCTGCGTCAGTTGGTAGAAGCCGACGCCGGCCTGCTGACGGCCGTTGAAATCGTGATTGTAGGGAATGCCGAGTTCCTGGCCGGCGCGGATGTAGGCATCGCAGATCGGCAAGGTAGAAACCGGCATCGAGACGCCGAGCGGACCGCCATAGGCATGATAGTCGTCGGCGAAGCGCTGGTTGTCTTCGGCGCGCTTGAAATAGGGAAGAACGCTGCGATAGTCCCAGCCGGCACAGCCGTCCTCGGACGCCCAGAGGTCATAGTCGGCCGCATTGCCGCGGGTGTAGAGCTGGGCATTGATCGACGAACCGCCGCCGATGACCTTGGCCTGGGTGTAGCGCAGCACCCTGCCCTTCATGTGTTTCTGTGGCACGGTCTCCCAGCCCCAACTTGCAACTCCCTTGGTCATCTTGGCAAAACCGGCCGGCATGTGAAACAGCGGGTTCCAGTCGCCGCCACCCGCCTCCAGCAACAGGACGCGGACCGACGGATCCTCAGAGAGACGGTTGGCGAGAACGCAGCCGGCAGGGCCGGCACCGGTGATGATATAGTCGTATGTCATTGCCTGTCTTCCTCCACGGCACGGCATTTGGAACGTTCCAAATTTCCGACGTGTTAAACTCGAAACCTGCTCGCCGTTGCGAGCCCCGGACTGCCCTGCACTATTTTCTAGAGTCGACCGATCGACAGGCCGCCATCGGCCTGGATGACTGAGCCGGTCGCAAAGCCGAATTTGCCGCTGGCAAGCCCTGCGGCGATGTTGCCGATGTCTTCTGGCTCGCCCCAGCGTTTCATCGGCACCAGTCCGCCGTCGATCAGGGCGTCGTATTTCGCCGAGACGCCAGCGGTCATGTCAGACCGGATGACCCCGGGCCGGATTTCGAAGACGGAGATGCCTGTGTCGGCCAGCCGCAAGGCGAGCCCCTGGCTGAAGGCGGCAAGGCCGGCCTTGGTCATGCAATAGTCGAGCCGCTCGGGCGAACTCATGGTCGCGGAAACCGATGTGATGTTGATGATTGAACGTGGTGCCGCACCTGGCGGCTCGGTGAGCATCGAGAGCAACACGGCCTGGGTGAAGAACACTGTGCCGCGCAAGTTGGTGGCGACGATCGTGTCGAAATTCTCCGGCAGAAGGTCGAGAAAGTCGCCGCGCACGACGGAGGCGATGCCGGCGTTGTTGACGAGGCAGCGGATCGGGCCCAGTTCCTGGCGGATGCAGGCGACGGTGGCGGCATGCGCGCCGATATCGGCGAGATTGGCCTCGAGGTAGATGGCGCGACCGCCTTGCGCCGATAGCTCGGAGAGCGTGGCTTGCGTCGCTTGATCCGCCGCACCGAGCCCCGTCAGCGCTATGTCGAAGCCGTCGCGCGCCAGTGCCCGGGCCACGCCGAGTCCGATTCCGCGCCGGCCACCGGTGACAACAGCCACGGGACGCGTCGATGTCGTCATGCTCTCAGCTCCTTCGCAACGATATGGTCGGCAACGCGCAGCGCCTGTGCCGCCACCGTCAGCGCCGGGTTGACCGCAGCGGACGTTGGCAGGAAGCCGGCATCGACGACAAAGAGGTTCGGATGATCGAAGGCGCGGCAATAAACGTCGAGCGGCGCCTGACCGGGATCGGTGCCCATCCGGATCGTGCCGCACTGGTGCGACGGCGTGCGCTTGTCGAAGGCCTGGGAGAGCACGATCGGATAGCCTGCAGCTTTGAAGTGGGCGCGCATCTTCGCTTCGAGCCCGGAAAGCGCCTCCATGTTCGAGCGCCGCCACTGCATGATGATGCCCTTGCCGTCGACCATGATGCGGCTTTCCGGGTTCGGCAGGTCCTCCGTCATCATGTACCAGTCGACCGCATGACCGGCCATGAAATCCAATGCGAAGCGCGGCGCCCAGACCGGCGCATTGGCCTTGAGGATGTCACCGTTGATCTTGCCGAGCAGCTGGACATTGCCGAGTGGCAAACCGTCCCTGCCGCCGGTCAGGTAATAATCGTTCAGCATCAGCGTCTTCTGGTAGATGCTGTCATTGCGCCTGAACGGATTGATCGCCAGCATGGCGCTGCAATTGTGGTTCATGAAGTTGCGGCCGACCTGGCCGGAGGCGTTGGCGAGCCCCTTGCCATCGCCGGAGCGCAGCAAGATGGCGGCCGAGTTGATCGCGCCCGCCGACAGGATCACCAACTTGGGCGACAGGCGCTTCTTCTCGCCCCTATGGGTGTAATGGACCGCCTCGATCCGGCCGCCCCGACCTTTCTCCAGCGTGTCGACATGCGCGGAGGTGATCAGCTCGATGTTGGGGTCATTCAGCGCGGAGGCGAGCGATGCGGTCTCGGCATCCTTCTTGCCCTTGCCGGTGTTGGGAAACCCGTCCCATGGCGTGCGCCCGCCTGCCAGCCACGTCTCGATGTCGACGCCAAGCGGCAGCGTCGCCGGATTGAGCCCCTGCGCCTTCAACTCGGCGCGCGCGCGAGCAATTGCCGGCTCGTCCGGTACCGGGCCATAAGGGTAGGGCGAGGCGTGGAACGGCTCCGTAGGGTCCTGACCCAATTCGCCACGCACCTCGAACAGTTGCTCGGCTTTGCCGTACCACGGCTCCAGCTCTTCATAGAGAAAGGGCCATGCCGGCGAAACGCCGCCAAGATGCTGCATCTCGGTGAAATCCTCTGCACGGTAGCGCAAGAGCACCGCACCGAAGAGTTTGGAATTGCCGCCAACGAAATAGAAATTGCCCGGATTGAACTCCGTGCCGTCGGCTTCGCGCCACATCTCCTTGGGCCGGAAATGGCCCTTGACGAAGATCGAACTATAGCTGCGCGCTTCCGGTGTGTCGGGCAGGCGCTCGCCGCGCTCGAGTATGGCTATGCGCGCCCCGGAGCCGGCAAGCCCCGCCGCAACGGTGGAGCCGCCGATGCCCGACCCGATGATGACGATATCCGGCTGCTGCTCCATCGGCCGTTACGCGATCCGTTGCTGCGTCTGAGGATCGAAGAACACCGCCTTGTCGAGATTGAAGGCGAGCTGCGACGTCTGGCCGGGTGCGATGCGCGCATCGGCACGCAGGCGGGCGACGACCTCCTTGCCGCCAAGGCGGGTCACCGCAAAGGTGTCCGAACCGGCGGGCTCGACCACCTCGATCAGGCATTCGCCTTCGACGATCGCCTTGGCATTGCGGTCGGCACCGTCAGGGTCGGTCAGTGCTTCCGGGCGGATGCCGAAGACGACGTCCTTGCCGGCATAGGTAGAGAGTGCGCCGCTGGCATGCGGAACGGTGAGCTTCATCGGCTCGGCGTTCGGGCGCGCGAGCGTGACGGCAACATCGGCGCCGTTCCTTTCGATCCGGGCCGTCAGCAGGTTCATGGCCGGCGAACCCATGAAGTCGGCGACGAACATGTTGGCCGGATTGTTGTAGATTTCGGCCGGCGTCCCGAATTGCTGCAGCACGCCATCCTTCAATACCGCGATCTTGGTCGCCAGCGTCATCGCCTCGATCTGGTCGTGGGTGACGTAGACGATGGTTGTCTTCATCCGGTGGTGGAGACGCTTGATCTCGGTGCGCATGTCGACGCGCAGCTTGGCGTCCAGGTTCGACAGCGGTTCGTCGAAGAGAAAGACCTGCGGCTTGCGCACAAGGGCGCGGCCCATGGCGACACGCTGGCGCTGGCCGCCGGAAAGCTGGCTCGGCTTGCGATCGAGCAGATGGCCGATCTGCAGCATGTCGGCGACCTGCTTGATCGCCTTCTCGCGTTCGTCCTTCGGCACGCCGCGGATTTCCATGCCGAAGGCGATGTTGCCCGCAACCGTCATGTTCGGATAGAGCGCGTAGGACTGGAACACCATGGCGATGTCGCGCTTGGACGGGTGCAGATCGGCGACCGACCGGCCGTTGATGGCGATCTCGCCCGAGGTGATTGGCTCCAGCCCGGCAATGGTGTTGAGCAGGGTGGACTTGCCGCAGCCGGACGGGCCGACGAGCACGAGGAAGCCGCCTTCGTCGATCTCCAGATTGATGTCCTTCAGGATCTCGAGCGAGCCGTAGGATTTGCGCAGGTTGCTGATTTTGAGGAACGACATGAGCTTATCCTTTCACGGCGCCGGACATCAGCCCGCGCACGAAGTAGCGGCCGGACACGATGTAGACGATGAGCGTTGGCAGGGCGGCGAGGATCGCGCCCGCGAAATGAACGTTGTATTCCTTGACCCCGGTCGACGAGCTGACGAGGTTGTTGAGCGCCACCGTCATCGGCGTCGAAGAGGCGCCGGAGAAGGATGCCCCGAACAGGAAGTCGTTCCAGATATTGGTGAACTGCCAGATGACCGAGACGACGATGATCGGACCGGACGACGGCAGCAGGATCCGCCAGAAGATCTGGAAGAAGCTGGCGCCATCGATCTGCGCCGCACGCACGAGTTCCGTCGGGAAGGCTTCGTAGTAGTTGCGGAAATAGAGCGTGGTGAAGCCGAGGCCGTAGATCACGTGGACGAAGATCAGGCCCCAGATCGATCCGGCAAGGCCGATGATGCCAAGCACGCGCGCCATCGGGATCAGCACGATCTGGAACGGGATGAAGCACGACAGGAGCAGCATGCCGAAGAAGATGTTGGCACCGGGAAAGCGCCACTTGGTCAGGACGTAGCCATTGAGCGCGCCGATCATCGTCGAGATCGCGACGGCCGGCACCACCATCAGGATCGAGTTGATGAAGAACGGCTTCAGGCCTGTCGGCTGAACTCCGATCTGCGCCGTCGACCAGGCCGAAAGCCAGGGTTCCAGTGTCAGGGTCTGCGGTAGGTTGAGCATGCCGCCCTGGCGGATCTCGTCGAGCGGTTTCAGCGAGTTGACCAGCATGACATAGAGCGGCAGCAGCGAATAGAGCGCAAAGACGATGAGTACCGTGTAGATCAGGGCACGCGTCAGGCGGTTGTGCGAGATGACATTGTCTGGGCTGGGGGCGCTCATGGGCGTTTTCCTCCGCGGATTTCGGAGTAGAGATAGGGAACGATGATCGAGAAGATCATCACCAGCATGATGATGGCCGACGAGGCGCCGATGCCCATCTGGTTGCGGGTGAAGGTGTAGGAATACATGAAAGTCGCCGGCAATTCGGTCGCCTGGCCCGGCCCGCCGCCGGTGAGCGCGATGATCAGGTCGTAGGCCTTGATCGCCAGATGGGCGAGAACGACGAAGGCGGAGAGGAAGACCGGCCGCATCAAGGGAATGATGATCCGCCGGTAGATCGTCGATGTCGGTGCGCCATCGATCTGCGCCGCCTTGATGATCTCGTTGTCGACGCCGCGCAGACCGGCAAGGAACATCGCCATGATGAAGCCGGTCGATTGCCAGACGGCGGCGATCACCACGCAATAGATCGCGTAGTTGCGGTCCTTGATCCAGTTGAACGAAAAGCTCTCCCAGCCCCAGAGGTGCATGGTGTTTTCAAGCCCGATGCCGGGATCGAGGAACCACTTCCAGGCCGTGCCGGTCACGATGAACGACAGCGCCATCGGATAGAGGTAGATCGGCCGTAGGAAGCCTTCCGCCCGGATCTTCTGGTCGAGCAGGATCGCAAGTCCAAGCCCCAGCACCGAGCAGATGGCGATATAGAGCGAAGCGAAGATCGCCAGATTGCTCACCGCCCGCCACCAGTGCGGCAGGGCCCAGAGCTTCTGATAATTGCTGAAACCGACGAAATTGTAGGACGGCAGCATCTTGCTGTCCGTCATCGACAGGAAGCCGGTATAGGCGATGAAGCCATAAACAAAGATCAGGACGATAACGAAGCTCGGGGCAAGGACCAGCTTCGGTATCAGGTCCTGCAGTCGACTGCGGTTATCCATGAACGTTCACCACTTCTGGCGCTCTGCCGTCGGGAAACTCCCTGGTATCGGCATCCGCGCAGGTTCTTTGTATCAAACCGCTCCCCTGCGTCCGCGATGGACGCGACGCTTCGAAGACGCTTGCATGTCAGAATGAGTGTCCGGGACGCTTGCTCGCGTCCCGGACCGGGCCTCGCCCGTTACTTCGCAGCCGCGACGGCGGCGACGAGTTCCTTGACCGCCTCATCGGAGGTCAATTCACCGTTGAACTCGCGCGTCACGACGTCGTAGATCGCGTTCTTGACGGCAGCTGGGTTGGCATGGCCATGGGCCATGGAACCGAACAGCGTGCCGTTGGTGTTGGCTTCGGCGAGATCCTTGATGCCCTTCTTGCCGCAAGCGTCGAAGTCCGTATCCGGAACGTCGGTGCGTGCAGGAACCGAACCCTTGACGACGTTGAAGGCCGACTGGAAGGTCGGGCTTTCGATCGCCGAGGCCATCTGCAGCTGTGCCGGGATCTTGTCGTCAGCAACCTTGAACATCGCGAACTGGTCGGAGTTGAAGGTGACGGACCCTTGCGTACCCGGGAAGCGCATGCAGACGAAATCGGTGCCTGGCACCTTCTTCGCCTTCAGGAACTCGCCCTTGGCCCAGTCGCCCATGAACTGCAGGCCGGCCTTGTTCTCGATCACCATTGCCGAAGCGAGGTTCCAGTCGCGGCCGGAGAAGTTGTCGTCGACATAGGAGCGCAGCTTCGTCATGCGGTCGAAGGCTTCCTTCATCTTGTCGCCACCGAGCGCTGCCGGATCGAGATCGATGAAGGCCTGCTTGTAGAAATCATTGCCGAGCGAGAGCACGACGGCGTCGAAGATCGTCGCGTCCTGCCACGGCTGGCCGCCATGGGCGATCGGCGTGATGCCCTGAGCCTTGAAGTTGTCGAGAAGGACGATGAGCTCGTCCCAGTTCGCCGGCTCCTTGCCGCCGGCCTTGTCGAGGGCAGCCTTGTTGATCCAGACCCAGTTGGTCGAGTGGACGTTGACCGGAGCGGCGATCCAGTGGCCGTCATACTTCGAGAACTGCTGCAGGGCCGTCGGGATGACCTTGTCCCAGCCTTCCTTGGAAGCGGTATCGTCAAGGTTGCCGAGTGCGCCTTCCTTGGCCCAGTCGAGAATATCGAAACCGAGCATCTGCACTGCGGTCGGAGCGTTGCCCGAGGTGACGCGGGCGCGAAGCACGGTCATGGCTTCCGTGCCGCCGCCGCCGGCGACCGGCATATCGGTCCAGGAAATACCCTTGCTTTCGAGGTCCTTCTTCAGAACGTCGAGCGCAGCAGCCTCACCGCCGGAAGTCCACCAGTGCAGCACTTCCACGTTTTCTGCTGCGCGCGCGGCGGTGGCCGCCATCATCAGCGCCACAACAGCCGTCGTCGTCATCAACTTGCGCATCGTTATCCTCCCGTTTGCAAGTTATCGAAGCGGAACCTCCTCCCGCCTCGGATATCGCACCGCCTAAGGCAGCGGCTGGCCAATTTAAAACGTTATAAATTCAGCAAGTCAAGCATTCCGCACGCGTGCACTTCCTCACCTCACGAAGCAATTGAATTTGCTGAATTATATACAACAGTTTGCGTTTCGCAGTGCAGCAATTCATGCCGCGTCGCGAGATTTAAAACGTTTTCATGATTCGATTGCCTAAGCGTTCGTGCCACGTTACAAAAGCCGCTCTTGACCGCCTTGAGGATGACTAGCATTGGCCGATTCCCCCAAGCCCGCCCGTTCCGAAGACATTGGTTCGCCCGCCAGACGGGGCAAGCCGACCCTTCGCACGATCGCCGAGATCACCGGGCTTGCGGTCACCACCGTTTCGCGCGCCCTCGCCGAAGCGCCGCAAATCTCCGCCGACACCCGCAAGCGGGTTCGCGAGGTGGCGATCGAAATCGGCTATTCGCCCGATCGCGCCGCCCAGCGCCTGAAGACCGGCCGCACCAACGTCATCGCCGTCCTGCTCGACCCACACGAGGAAATCCTCGGCTATGGCACCTCGATCATGAGCGGCATCGCCAAGGCGCTGCAGGGCACGTCCTATCACCTGATCGTCATGCCGAACTTCCTCAACACGACCAATGTCGAGGCGGTGAACTACATCACCCGCAACAGCATGGCTGATGGTCTGATCTTCTCGCGCACCGAACCGCTCGATCCGCGCGTCATGTTGCTTTCGGAGATCGGCTTTCCGTTCGTCACCCACGGACGCACCGAGCTTTCGACCCCGCACGCCTATGTCGACTACGACAACTTCACCTTCTCCTACCAGGCCACCCGCCGGCTGATCGCCAAGGGGCGCCGCAAGCCGGCACTGATCAGCGGCCCAACCGACTTCACCTTCGGCGGCCACCTGCAGCACGGCTTCATGACCGCCGTGCGCGAGGCGGGCTGCGCCTACGAAATTCTCTCCGGTATCGATCTCGACAGCCCGGCCGGCGACATCCGCGACCGTGTTCGCCAGCGTTACGCCGAGCCCGACCCGCCTGATAGTTTCATGTGCGGTGGCGAAGTCTGTGCTCTCGCCACCATTACCGGCATGAGCGATTGCGGCCTGACGCTCGGCAACGAATACGACATTGTCGCCAAGCAGACGTCGCACCTCCTGGGCGCGATCCAGCCCCAGGTGGAAACGATCTATGAGGATCTGACGGCTACGGGCGAGGACATGGGCCGCGTGCTGCTCCAGCGCATCGGCGGCGAAACCGACGTCAACAAACTGCAGCTTCTGCTCTCTCCGCAGATCCCCGCCAACTGGTCGGCATCGAACTGAACCGCGCGACAACGACAGGCCGGCGGCGTGCCATGACGCCCCTGCCCGTTTCGTTGCTGCGATCCCTGCCGACATCATCCGTCTCCCCTTGTCCCCTAGAGCGTTTCCGGTTTAAACGGAGTCACGGCGACGCTCTATCTCTTTGTTTTTACGTATTTCCTGACGGAAAACCGCTTCGCACTTTTCCTGGAAATGCTCTAAGTTAGCGCGGCATCCACCAGCCGGTGCGGGCGCCGATATGCATGTTGAGCGTTTTGGTTTCGGTATAATCCTCGACCGCATGCCGACCGAGTTCGCGGCCGAGGCCGGACTGGCGATAACCGCCGAACGGCAGCTCGGAAGCCCCATCCATGAAGGTGTTCATCCAGACCGTGCCGGCGCGCACGCGGCGGCCGATCGTCAGGCAGGTGTCGAAATCGCGGCTCCAGACACCGGCCGACAGACCGTAGTCGATGGAGTTGGCGATGCGGATTGCCTCGTCGGTGGTCTCGAAGGTCAGCACCGACAGCACCGGCCCGAAAACCTCCTCGCGGGCAACAGCCATGTCGGGTCGCACCTGTGAAAGAATGGTTGGCGCCATGAACTGTCCCATGCCGAGATCGAGTGCAGCGCCGCCATGAGCGACAGCGGCACCATCCTTCGATGCGGCAGAAACATAGCCGGCAATCTTTTCCAGATGCTGCGGCGTGATGATCGCGCCGACCTGGGTTTCCGGATCGAGCGGATCGCCGACCTTGACCTTGGCCGCGAGTGCGGCGATGCGCGCCGTCACCTCCTCGGCAATGTCGCGGTGAAGGATCAGCCGCGAGCCGGCATTGCAGCATTCGCCGGCGTTGAAGTAGGCGCCGAACACGGCCGCATCGATGAACTCGTCGAGGTTGGCGTCGGGGAAGACAATCTGCGGGTTCTTGCCGCCGAGTTCGAGCGATACCTTCTTCAACGTCTGCGCCGCATTGGCCATCGTCAGACGGCCGACGCCGGTGGAGCCGGTGAAGGAGATCATGTCGACATCCGCGTGCGTCGTCATCGGCGCGCCGACCTCGGGACCCGTGCCGGTGAGAATGTTGACGACACCGGCCGGTACGCCGGCCGCTTCGAGAATTTCGCCAAGCACGAGCGTCGAGGCTGAGGTCAGTTCGGAAGGCTTGACCACTGTCGTGCAGCCGGCGGCAAGCGCAAAAGGCAGCTTCTGGCTGACGATCAGGAACGGGAAGTTCCACGGCGTGATGATCGAAACGACGCCGATCGCTTCGCGCAGAACCACGCCGAGCGTGCCGTCTCCCAGCGTATTGTAGCTTTCGCCGTGAAGATCACGGGCAAGAGCAGCAGCATAACGCCAGATATCGGCAGCGCCACCCAGTTCGCCCTTGGCCTGGCTGATCGGCTTTCCCGATTCGATGGCGTCGAGGAAAGCAAGCTCGTCGGCGCGCGCGGCAATCATGTCGGCGGCCTTGAGCAGGATCAGAGACCGCTCGGACGCCGTCATGCGCGGCCAGGGGCCATCGTCGAAGGCGCGACGGGCAGCAGAGATCGCCCGCTCGGCATCGCCGCTCGCTGCTGCCTGATAGCGGCTGACGACGACGCCGTGGCCGGGGGCGACGCGCTCGATCGTGCGTCCGTCGGCGCTGTCGACCCATTTGCCGTCGATCAGCATCTGGAACGTGCGCACCTTGTGATCGCTAAGTGCCTTGGGCCTCACCAGAACCGTCATTACCATTCTCCCTTGAACTGGGCTTCGCGCTTTTCGGAAAAGGCAGCGACCCCTTCCCTGAGGTCGCCTGTCTTGGCGACGAGGATGGACCCCAGCGCTTCGACCGCGGCACCATTGTCCTCGCCGTTCGCCGAGGCGATCATCAGTTTTGAAATCTCGAGCGCGGCCGGGCCGCGCTTTGCCACGCGGGCTGCGTAGTCGCGCGCCGCCTGCATCACTGTTCCGGTCTCGACGACCCCATCGACAAGGCCTTCGGCCTTCGCCGTCTCTGCCGTAAACATCTCACCGCCGAGTACCATGCGCCGCACGATCTGCGCGCCGAAACGGACGACGAGACGTTGCGTGCCCGACCAGCCGGGAACCATGCCGAGGCTCGTTTCCGGCAGGCCGATCTTGATCTGGCTTTCGGCGATCCGGATGTCAGCCGCCGCGGCTAGTTCCAGGCCGCCGCCGAGGGCATGGCCGTTGAGCGCTGCGATGACGGGCATTCTCAACGTCGCCAGCCGCTCGAAGACGCGATGGCCAAAGCGCACCCAATCATGACCGAAGGCTGCGGCATCCATGCCGCCCCAGGCCTTGATGTCGCCACCGGCGGAGAAGGCCTTGCCCTCACCCGTCAGGATCAGCACGCGCACGTCGCGCATCACTTCCACCGTATCGCAGGCGGCAGCGAGCGCCTTCAGCATGTCGATGTCGAAGGCATTGAGCTTGTCCGGACGCGCGACAGTCATCGTCGCGATCGGGCCGTCGACTGCGATCTGGATGCGCTCCTCAGACACGGGCGCCTCCCGCAAGCGTACGGGCAGCCTTGACCGGCAGTTTCAGGCCGATCGGCGCCTCGTGGAAAAGTGCCGCATCCATGGTCTTCAATCGATCGGATACAAGGAGCGGAAATTCGGACTGGTCGAGAATATGTGCCTGCAGGTCGACACCCGGCGCGATCTCGGTCAGCATCACGCCTTCGGGCGTCAGCTTCATCACGCAGCGCTCGGTGACATAGGTGATGTCCTGCCCCTGCTCGACGCCGCGGCGGCCCGAGAAGGTGACGTGTTCGACCTCGTTGACGAGCTTCTTCAGCTTGCCTTCCTTCTCGATCACCAGCTTGCCATCGGCGACGGCAAGCTTCGCGCCGGCGTTGAACATGCCGGAAAAGACGATCTTCTTGGCTCGAGCAGTAATGTCGACGAAGCCGCCGGCGCCGGCCGTCACATGCGGCCGGAAGGAGAGCTTCGAGACATTAACCGAACCGTTGCGGTCGATTTCGAGGAAGGAGAGCAGCGAGGCATCGAAGCCCGCGCCCTGGAAATAGGTGAACTGGTAGGGCGAAGGCATGAAGGCGTCAGCGTTCGACGCGCAGCCGAAGGCGAAATCCAGGAGCGGTACGCCGCCGACAGCCCCCTGTTCGATCACCCAGGTGACGGCGCCATGCAGGCCCTCCTCGAGCAGGATGCGCGGCACGTTGGCCGAAATGCCGAAGCCGAGGTTGACGGCGCTGCCCGTTTGCAACTCCTGCGCCACCCGGCGGGCAATCACCTTCTGGATGTTGAATTCCGGCACGCGGAAACTGTCGAGCGGACGGAAGATCTCGCCGGAGATGGCCGGATCGTAGAGCGTCTGCGTCGTCTGCTTCTGGTCGGGATCGACGACGACATAGTCGACGAGCACGCCCGGCACACGCACGTCGTGCGGCTTCAACGAGCCTTCCTTGGTGATGCGCTTGACCTGGGCAATGACGATGCCGCCATTGTTGCGGGCGGCCAGCGCCTGATCGAGACCACCGAGATAGGCACCCTCGTGCTCATAGGTAAGATTGCCGCGCTCGTCCGCAGTCGTCGCGCGAATAATCGCCACCTGCGGTGCGATCGCCTTGAAATAGAGCCAGTCCTCGCCCTCAAAGGCGACCTTTTTGACCACCGGCTCGACTGACGCCGAGGCATTCATGGCGCAGCCTTCGCGCGACGGATCGACGAAGGTGTCGAGCCCGACCTTGGTCATAACGCCAGGGCGCTTGGCGGCGGCCTCGCGGTGCATGTCGAAGAGAACGCCGGAGGGGATATTGTAGGCTGCAACCTCGTCGGCGCCGATCATCTGCCAGATCAGGGGCGGTTCGGCACTCGACGGACCCGAGGGATAGGAGCCGCCGATGATCCTCTTCAAAAGTCCCTTCTTGGCGATGTAATCGACACCCTTGATGCCGCTCATGTCGCCGGCGGCGATCGGGTGCAGCGTCGTCAGGTCGCGAGGATGGCCGGTTGCGTCAAAACGCTCGCCGATCGCCTTTAGCATCAGATCGGGGCAGCCAAGACCACTCGACGACGAGACCGAAACGACGGCACCATCCGGGATCAGCGCGGCGGCCTCAGTGGGTGAAATATGCTTGTTCATCGACATCAACTCAAAGTCCCGTTTCGATCGCAGCCGCCTGACCGGTCGCTGCCGCCTTGACGACCGCAAGGCCGGTTGCCAGCGACCAGACACCGTCCTCGCCGGTTGCCGAGGGCTGGCCATGGCCTTCGATCGCTGAATGAAACGCCGCAAGGGCGGTTTCATAGAGATTGGCCGGATCGAGCGGCAGTTGGCTTTCGCCCTCGGCATTACGCAAGGTGACGGTGCCGACCGGCTTCTGCGTCATGACGTTGCGGCCAATCAGCGACCCCTCCGTGCCGTGGACTTCGAACCCGGTCTCGGCAAACTTGGTGGTGAAAGCATCGTGGAACTGGGCGATGACGCCCGACTGGAAGCGCAGCACCCCCATGACGCCGTCCTCCACCCCCTCCTTGCCCATGCCGGCGCTATGGCTGATGGCAACGGCTTCGGCCGGATCGTCGTTAAGGACGAAGCGCAAGGTGTCGGCATCGTGCACGGTAATGTCGAGAATGACGCCGCCACCGGCTTCCGGCCGCTCCAGCCGCCAGCCCTGCAGATGCGGCGGCAGATAGACCGCATGGAAGACCCGTGCCGCGATCGGCCGGCCGATCCGCCCTTCGGCGATGGCATCCCGCATCGCCCGGTGGGCAGCGGCGTTGCGCAGGTGATGGTTGGTGCCAAGCACCACGCCGGCTTCGCGTGCGGCGACAACCATTTCGCGCGCATCCTCCAGCGTCATCGCCAAGGGCTTTTCACATAGCACGTGCTTGCCGGCCCGAATTGCCGCCAGCGTCTGCTCGCGGTGCAGCTCGTTGGTGGTCGAGACGTAGACGGCATCAACATCGGGATCACCGACCAGTTCCTCGACCGACGTCACCGACTTGCCGATGCCATTTTCCGTGGCATAGGCAGCACCGCGCTCAGCGCTGGTGCTCATCACCGAAACCACTTCGCCACCGGTGGCGCGAATTGCGCCAATGACCCATTCGCGCGCGATCGTGCTCGCGCCGATCAGACCCCATCTGTTCATGACAATGCCTCCCTCGTTCTGCGCTCGATCGCAGCACCGCAGCTCTGGCGAACGACGAGACGCACCGAACCGATAATCGCTTCGGCCTCCGCCTTGCCCGCATTGATCTGCTTCAGCAGCAATTCCGCCGCCCTCTGCCCCATGCCTTGCGGATCGACGGACACGGTCGTCAGTGCCGGCACCGCCGTCTTCGCCTCGATCACATCGTCGAAGCCGATCACAGCAAAGTCGGCGCCCGGCTCCAGCCGCCGCGCCCGCAGGCCGTCGCAGACACCGAATGCGACCGCGTCGTTGAAGCAGAGCGCGGCCGTTGGCCGGTCGGAAAGCATCATCGCCTGCTCGATGGCCGTGACACCGCCGGCGCGCGATGGCGCCGAGCCGATGACAAGCGCCTCGGCCGCATCAAGTCCCGCCTCGAGCAAAGCTTCGCGGTAGCCGCGCATGCGCGCCTCGAATACGGCGGTGTCGTGGAAACCACCGAGGAACGCGATGCGCCGATGACCCCGCTCGATCAGGTGGCGCACCGCCGCCATGGCGCCGGCATGATTGTCAGACGTCAGCGATGAAACGCCCGCGTCGGCGATATCGCGAACGACGAGCACGACGGGGATGCCGCTATCGACCAGAGGCGCCAGATCGGCAGCCTCGGTGCCGCGCGCCGGGGAGATGATCAGCCCGGAGACCCCATGCTCGCGCATGGACGCCACGACCTCGCGTTGCCGCTCGATCTTTTCATTCGTGTTGGCGAGAAACTGGACGAAGCCGGCTGACTGCACCACGGTATCGACGCCAACCGCCAGTTCGGCAAAGAAGCTGTTGGTCAGGTCGTTGACGACGATGCCGATGATCTTCGACTTCGATTGGCGCAGGTTGGCAGCGCTGCGATTGTAGACGTAACCAAGCTCGCGAATGGTCGCGTTGACCTTGGCGCGCGTCACCTCGTTGACCAGCGAGCTGCCCTGAAGGACGAGCGACACGGTCGACTTCGACACGCCGGCTGCGTGTGCGATATCCACCACCGTTACCCGTTCCTTGACCAAAGCACCCTCCCAAACCCGCCTTATTTTTCACATTCATAATTGGAACGTTCCAAATTCGTCAAGAGGTGGAGGATCACTTTTTTGGTTTCCGTACTATTCTATGGCCATCTCAGTCCCAGCGATACAGGTAATAGATCCACGGCATCACCGTTGTAATTGTTTATAAATATCCTTGTTTACAATGGCTTATGCCATATTTTTCTTTTCATTCCGGAGCCTTGGCACCTCGATTGGCATCGGATGCCAGATTTCCCACTTGAAATTTGGAACGATCTAAATTATTCGAATGCAACGATCCGAGGAGGAGAAGAAAGCCGATGACAAGCCTGACGCTGCCACGCCATGACGGTTCACTTGAGCGATACAGTCTGGCGGGCATCCCGATCGAGCGGCCAAGCGCCGCCCCAACCTTCAATCGCATTGCCTATGCCGCCGCTCATGTTGTGTCGGATCCGTTTCGCGATGCCGATCCCTGGGGCAATGCCGCCATCGACTGGGAGCGGACGATGGCCTTCCGCCATCATCTCTGGGGCCTGGGCTTCAAGATCGCCGAGGCGATGGACACCGCCCAGCGCGGCATGGGCCTCGCCTGGCCGGGCGCGCAGGAACTGATCCGCCGCTCCCTCACCGAGGCGCGAAGCGTGCCGGGCGCTGACCTTGCCTGCGGTGCGGGCACCGATCACCTGGCGCCCACTGAGGCACGCTCGCTCGACGACGTGATTGCCGCCTACGAGGAACAAATCGGATTCGTCGAGGGTGAGGGCGGCCGCGCCATCATGATGGCAAGCCGCGCGCTTGCCCGCGTCGCCCGCTCGCCCGACGATTATCGCCACGTCTACGGTCACATTCTGCGCCAGACAAAAAACAAGGTCGTGCTGCATTGGCTCGGCGACATGTTCGATCCGCAGCTCAAGGGTTACTGGGGCTCTGACGATTTCAATGAGGCACTCGACGCGGTGCTGTCGATCATCCAGGCCAACCGCGACAAGGTTGAAGGCATCAAGATCTCCCTGCTCGACAACGCCAAAGAAGTCGCCTTGCGCAACCGACTGCCGGAGGGCGTACTTTGCTTCACCGGCGATGACTTCAACTATGCGGAGCTCATCGAGGGCGACGGCGCGAAATACAGTCACGCACTTCTCGGCATTTTCGATGCGGTGGCACCTTCCGCCTCCAAGGCGCTTGCGGCATTGGCCAAGGGCGATGTGGCCACTTTCCGTGGCGTCATCGAGCCGACCGTGCCGCTGTCGCGCAAGATCTTCGAGACGCCGACACAGTACTACAAGGCCGGCGTCGTTTTCCTCGCCTGGCTGAACGGCCACCAGGGCCATTTCACCATGCCGGCAGGCATGCAGTCGGCGCGTGGCCTGCTGCACTACTCCGACATCTTCCGGCTTGCCGACAAGGCCAACGTGCTTGATCGACCCGAGTTGGCGGCAAAGCGGATGCAGAGCTTTGTTACGACCCTCGGCGTCGAACAGGCCGGCTGACAACGAAAAACGGCGCCCGCAACGGGCGCCGTCGATGACCGGGGCAGCGACCCCGGCGGATGGCCTCAGAACGTTGTCGTCAGGCTCATCCAGAAACGGCGGCCCTCCATCACCGTGTTGAAATCCGTCTGCTCGACCTTCTTGTCCAGGAGATTGTAGACGGCGGCACTGAGGGTCAGGCCTTCGCCGAGCAGTCTCGGCAACGCCTCCGACTTCGAGGCGGCGCGCAACACGGCGCGCGCACTGTGGTCGGGCCGATCGCGCCAGATGGCGCGGTAGGACCGACAATCATGCCTCAGGCCGCCAGGCCCTTCTTGGCCAACATGGCATCGGGGCTCGGCAGCTTGCCGCGGAACCCCTTGTAGGCGTCTTCCGGATCGATGGAGCCGCCGACCGAATAGACGTTGTCCCTGAGCTTGCGCGCCATGACGGGATCGAAAGGATTGCCCGTCTCTTCGAAGGCGGCAAACGCATCCGCATCGAGCACTTCCGACCACATGTAGGAATAGTACCCCGCAGAGTAGCCGTCCCCGGAGAAGACATGCAGGAAATGCGGGCTGCGATGCCGCATGACGATCGACTTCGGCATGCCGATCTTTTCCAGTGTCGCCGTTTCGAGCGCCATCGGCTCACCCTGCGTTTCCGCCGTGTGATAGGCCATGTCGACCAAGGCGGACGAGGTGAACTCGACCGTGGCGAAGCCGGAGTTGAAGGTGCGTGCGGCCAGCACCTTGTCGAGCAGCGCCTCGGGCATCGGCTCGCCGGTCTGGTAGTGCACCGCATAGCGCTTGAGGATATCCGGCACCGTCAGCCAGTGTTCGTAGAGCTGCGAAGGCAGTTCGACGAAATCTCGCGACACGCCCGTACCGGATACGGAGGGGTAGGTGACGTTGGATAGCATGCCATGCAACGCATGCCCGAACTCGTGGAAGAGGGTGCGCGCGTCGTCGAGCGACAGGAGCGCCGGCTTGCCTTCAGCGGGTTTGGCAAAGTTGCAGACGTTGTAGATGATCGGCAGTTCGCCGACGGTGCCGTTCTTGAGCGTCAGCTTGTGCTGAGACTGGAACGAACTCATCCAGGCGCCGGAGCGCTTCGACGAACGCGCGAAGTAATCGCCGAGGAACAGCGCCACAAGCTTGCCGGCGGCGTCGCGGATCTCGAAGACGCGCACATCCGGATGATAGCCGGCCATGCCCTTCTTTTCCGTCGCGGTGATGCCGAACAGGCGCTGGGCGACATCGAAGCAGGCGTAGATGATCTTTTCGAGCTGCAGATAGGGCTTCAGCTCGCCTTCCGAGAAATTGAACTTTTCGGCACGCAGCTTTTCCGCATAGTGGCGCCAGTCCCACGGCATGACGTCGTGATTGCGGCCTTCGGCTGCGATCAGCTTGGCAAGATCGGCCTCTTCCTCGCGGGCACGGGAGACCGCCTTTTCCCAGACCTGCATCAACAGGCCGTTCACGGCTGCCGGTGTCTTGGCCATGGTGTTGTCGAGCTTCAGCGCCGCGTAATTGGCATAGCCGAGCAGCCTGGCCTTCTCGGCCCGCAGAGCCAGCGTTTCGGCGATGAGGCCGCGATTGTCGGTCTCGCCGCCATTCTCACCGCGGGCGATCCAGGCCCGGAAGGCCTGCTCCCTCAGCTCGCGATTGTCGGAGAAGGTCAGAAACGGCTCGATGATCGAACGCGACAGCGTCACCGCATATTTGCTCTTTTCGCCGCGGTCGCTGGCGGCAGCCGCCATGGCGTCGCGCAGGAAGTCCGGCACCCCGGCCAGATCCTCGTCGCTCTCAAGGAAGAGGGCCCAGTTCTTTTCGTCGGCAAGCACGTTCTGACCGAACTTGGCGCCGAGGCCGGCAAGCGTCTCGTTGATCGCCGCCAGCCGCTCCTGCTCATCCTTCGCCAGCTTCGCGCCGGATTTGACGAAACCCTTCCAGTGCCGCTCCAGGACCCGCGTCGCCTCAAGGTCGAGACCGAGGGTTTCGCGGTTTTCCCACAGCGTGTCGATCCGCTTGAACAGCGCTGCATTCGTGCCGATCCTGGAATAGTGCCGGGACATTTTCGGCGCGATGTCGCGTTCCAGCGCCTGGATGGTTTCGTTGGTGTCGGCGCCGGCCTTGTTCCAGAAGAGCGAGGAGATGCGCGACAGCTCATCGCCGGCAATCTCAAGCGCGATCACGGTGTTGTCGAAGGTCGGCGCATCAGTGCTTCCGGCGATTTCGTCGATCTCCGCTTCATGCACCTTGAAGGCCGCCTCGAAGGCGGGCGCGAAATCCGTGTCCTTCACCAGGTCGAAGCGGGGCAAGCCCTCATGTCCGGTCCAGGTCGTCAGGGCAGGATTGAGCGGGGTGCTGGCGGTCATGAAGGATCCTTTCGCATGCGGATGCCGGCTAATGGCCGGGGAGGGGAGCGCCCACGCAGCTGGAGACAACGTCGGGCGGAAGAGCTTGAGGTGGTTGCTGGCGGCCCCAGCGTCAAGACTTGGGCTTGGGTTTCAGGGCTTGCGCAGACCGAGAAGGCCGGGGGCGGCGTGCCACACGGCCTGGACGGCAAAGCCGATGAACAGCAGCCCTGAGAGCCGAACGATCGCCAGCTCATGGTGGCGATAGAAACGCCGAACGACCGACGCGCCGATGATTACGATCAGGATCAGGTCGGCAACGAGAAAGCCGATAAGCGAGACGCCGAGCAGCATCGGCAGGGCGTCGAATTCAAGCGCGTTGGCGGAGCCGGCGAGCAGGGCGGTGAAGGTCGCGAGCGCCACCGGATACCCCTTCGGGTTTGTCAGGCCGAAGATAAGCCCGCGCCGGAGCGGTCGCTCCACCGTGATCAGCGCCCTGTTTTCGCCCGTCGGCCGGGCGCGCAGCGCGGTCCAGCCGATCCAGCCGAGATAGAGGCCACAGAAGAGGCCGAGAATGTCGAAGATCGTCGTGCCGACCGAACGCGCGCCGACGATCGCAACCAGCGCCAAGCCCGACCAGAGGATATCGCCGGCGAGATGGCCGCCCATGAACAGGGCGCCTGCCTTGCGGCCCTGGCCGGCACCGATGCCGAGCAAGGCCAGAAAAGCCGGCCCGGGAATGAGCGTATAGGAAAGGGCGGCGAGAAAGGCACCGATCAGCAGCGTCTCGGACATGGCGGGTCCCCGGTTGTGTCAGCGACCATTCGATCCCCAGCCAACGATTCCGTCAAGCGGAAAGGCTGCTCCGAGAGAATGTCGAAACGGGAACTGCAAAAACGCTCCAGGATTTCAAGGCGCACGGTCGCTTCGCGAAAATCGGTAGGCGCGAACGGCAAGACAGACCTCCACCGAAGAGTGGCGGCATGCAGTGACACGAAGAACTGTGTTCTAGCGACGGGAACCGCTGGCTCGACGGTTGCCGAAGACAAGGGCATTGACGCTGGCGCCGAGAAGCGTCGTGATCTCGTGAGTGAAATTGCGCATGATCTCGATCCTTTTCCGTGTGTGTGCGGGCGTTGCGGCTTCGGGCCGCGGATGTGAGAATTCCACCCTTTCGGCGTGCACGCTGTTTCTCCGGTAACCGGCGCGGGGCCGGGATGTTGGCGCACAATTCTTTCGTCGCGATCATTTCCCTCGATACGAAGTTGCGCTAAGACGCGCGCGAGTTTTCCCCGCGAGAAGGACTTTCCATGACAGTGCGCAATCTCTTCCTTCTGCCCGGCGACGGCATCGGCCCGGAAGCCATGGCGGAAGTCCGCAAAATCATCGCCTACATGAATGCCGAGCTTGGCGCCGGCTTCGTGACGGACGAAGGCCTCGTCGGCGGTTCTGCCTATGACGCCCACGGCCAGGCGATTTCGGAAGGGGACATGGCCAAGGCGCTTGCAGCCGACGCCGTGCTGTTTGGTGCCGTCGGCGGTCCGAAGTGGGATGCCGTGCCTTACGAGGTCCGTCCCGAAGCCGGTCTCTTACGCCTGCGCAAGGACCTGCAGCTGTTTGCCAACCTGCGCCCGGCCATCTGCTATCCGGCGCTTTCCGCCGCATCGTCGCTGAAGCCGGAACTGGTCGAAGGCCTCGACATCCTGATCGTGCGCGAGTTGACCGGCGGTGTCTATTTCGGCGAGCCGAAGGAAATCATCGATCTCGGCAACGGCCAGAAGCGCGGCATCGACACCCAGGTCTACGACACCTACGAGATCGAGCGCATCGCCGGCGTTGCCTTCGAACTGGCCCGCACCCGCAACAACCGCGTCTGCTCGATGGAAAAGCGCAACGTCATGAAGTCGGGCGTGTTGTGGAACCAGGTGGTGACCGAAACCCACAAGGCGAAATATTCCGATGTCCAGCTCGAGCATATGCTGGCCGATGCCGGCGGCA
>NZ_JACVAN010000090.1:0-261 GCF_014851895.1 Ensifer sp. ENS11
CCGGCTTCTACCTGCAGCCGGCGCTGTTTACCGAGGCAACCAACCAGATGCGCATCTCGCGTGAAGAAATCTTCGGACCGGTCGCTTCGGTGATCCGGGTGAAGGATTATGACGAGGCGCTTGCCGTCGCCAACGACACGCCGTTCGGGCTGTCGTCGGGCATTGCCACCACCAGCCTGAAACATGCGACGCATTTCAAGCGCAATGCCGAGGCCGGCATGGTGATGGTCAACCTGCCGACCGCCGGCGTCGATTTCCACG
>NZ_JACVAN010000091.1:0-255 GCF_014851895.1 Ensifer sp. ENS11
TGGGCACGCCCTGCGCATTGAAGTGGCGCGAGGCCGGCGAGCGTGAACGGCTCTGGGCGATCAACCCGCGTCATCCGATCGCCGAGGGCATCGGCGAGAACTTCGTGCTCGAGAACGAGGAGATGTATGGCGAGCAGTTCTCCGTGCCGGAACCGCTCGAAACCGTGTTCATCTCCTGGTTTGCCGGCGGCGAGGTGTTCCGTTCGGGTCTGACCTGGCGTCGGGGCGCCGGCAACATCTTCTATTTCCGCCCGG
>NZ_JACVAN010000092.1:0-255 GCF_014851895.1 Ensifer sp. ENS11
TGGGCACGCCCTGCGCATTGAAGTGGCGCGAGGCCGGCGAGCGTGAACGGCTCTGGGCGATCAACCCGCGTCATCCGATCGCCGAGGGCATCGGCGAGAACTTCGTGCTCGAGAACGAGGAGATGTACGGCGAGCAGTTCTCCGTGCCGGAACCGCTCGAAACCGTGTTCATCTCCTGGTTTGCCGGCGGCGAGGTGTTCCGTTCGGGTCTGACCTGGCGTCGGGGCGCCGGCAACATCTTCTATTTCCGCCCGG
>NZ_JACVAN010000093.1:0-255 GCF_014851895.1 Ensifer sp. ENS11
CTGCACGCAAACTACTGCGCGCCGAGTTCACCAAGCTGCACAAGAAGGTTTTGGATTTGGTCCGCGAGGATGAAGTCTGTCGCCGATTGACGACGATCCCTGGTGTCGGCCCTGTTGTCGCTCTCACTTACACGGCAACCATCGATATTCCTGGCCGGTTTGCACATTCAAAGGCGGTCGGTTCTGTGCTCGGGCTGACGCCGAAACTGAACGAGTCTGGTGAAAGCAAACGGGTCGGGCGAGTATCCTGTTGCG
>NZ_JACVAN010000094.1:0-255 GCF_014851895.1 Ensifer sp. ENS11
CAACGCTAAGATCGGCGTCGTCGAGCACCACGAACGGGTTCTTGCCGCCCATCTCCAGCTGGTACTTGCGATTGTGCTCGACCGAGGCCAGTGCCACGCGTTTGCCGGTGCCGGTCGAGCCGGTAAAGGTGATCGCCTGGATGTCGGGGCTGTCGAGCATCGTCTGGCCGACGACCGAGCCCTTGCCCATCACCAGGTTCAGCACGCCCTTCGGCAGGCCGGCGCGATGGAGAATATCGACGATCGCCCAGGAGC
>NZ_JACVAN010000095.1:0-255 GCF_014851895.1 Ensifer sp. ENS11
CGATGCGACGGTGCTCGCGCATCTGCTCAGGGCCGACCTGGTGCCGGAGGCCTGGGCGCCCAGCGAACGAGCAAGAGACCTGCGCGTCGCCCTGCGCGAGCGGATGTTTTACGTGCGGCTGCGCACGGTGACGAAGAACCGCATTGTCACGGTGTTTGATCGCTATCCGGAGCAGACGGCACAGCTGAAGAAGCTCGGGGATCTGTTTGGCAAGGCCGGCCGCGTCCAGCTGGCGCAAGTCAACGTCTCGGAGAT
>NZ_JACVAN010000096.1:0-255 GCF_014851895.1 Ensifer sp. ENS11
CAACGCTAAGATCGGCGTCGTCGAGCACCACGAACGGGTTCTTGCCGCCCATCTCCAGCTGGTACTTGCGATTGTGCTCGACCGAGGCCAGTGCCACGCGTTTGCCGGTGCCGGTCGAGCCGGTAAACGTGATCGCCTGGATGTCGGGGCTGTCGAGCATCGTCTGGCCGACGACCGAGCCCTTGCCCATCACCAGGTTCAGCACGCCCTTCGGCAGGCCGGCGCGATGGAGAATATCGACGATCGCCCAGGAGC
>NZ_JACVAN010000097.1:0-255 GCF_014851895.1 Ensifer sp. ENS11
ATCGCGCATCGCCTCATGGGCGGGATCGGGGATCCAGACGGCGCTCAGTTCACCAGCGCGATGAAGCCTTGCCAGATTGTTGGCATCTCGACGGTCTGTCTTGATGCGATCGCCCGGCTTTCGCGGGGTCAAAGAGGGGGCGACAACCACGCAGTCATGACCTGCGGCAGACAGTTGGCGCTGAATGCCATAGCCGCAGGGTCCTGCTTCGTAGCAAAACTTCAGCGTCCGCCCTGGCTGTGAAAGCTTCGCCAG
>NZ_JACVAN010000098.1:0-255 GCF_014851895.1 Ensifer sp. ENS11
TCGTGCTCACCCACAACTACACCGGCTATCCGATGGTGCGCCAGGCGCGCGCGATGGTCGAAAATGGCGACATCGGCGCTATCCGGCTGGTGCAGATGGAATATCCGCAGGACTGGCTGACGGAGAATATCGAGCAGTCGGGCCAGAAACAGGCGGCCTGGCGCACCGATCCGGCCCGCTCCGGCGCCGGCGGCTCGACCGGCGACATCGGCACCCATGCCTATAATCTCGGCGCCTTCGTCTCCGGGCTGGAAC
>NZ_JACVAN010000099.1:0-255 GCF_014851895.1 Ensifer sp. ENS11
AGGTCTGCCAGCCGGATGCGCCCAAGGACAGCGCCGCCTCCTCGTCGCTGGTGCCCTGTTCCTGCATCAACGGGATCAGTTCGCGGGCAACGAAGGGGAAGGTGACGAAGACGGTGGCCAGCACCAGTCCCGGCACGGCAAACAGGATCTGGATGCCATGGCTCTGCAGCCACGGGCCGATGAGGCTGTGCGAGCCGAACAGAAGCACGAAGACCAGACCGGAGATCACCGGCGAGACCGAGAACGGCAGGTCGA
>NZ_JACVAN010000009.1:0-241193 GCF_014851895.1 Ensifer sp. ENS11
CGCAACAGGATACTCGCCCGACCCGTTTGCTTTCACCAGACTCGTTCAGTTTCGGCGTCAGCCCGAGCACAGAACCGACCGCCTTTGAATGTGCAAACCGGCCAGGAATATCGATGGTTGCCGTGTAGGTGAGAGCGACAACAGGGCCGACACCAGGGATCGTCGTCAATCGGCGACAGACTTCATCCTCGCGGACCAAATCCAAAACCTTCTTGTGCAGCTTGGTGAACTCGGCGCGCAGTAGTTTGCGTGCAGCCAACAATGGCTGCATGATGTCGTGTAGATCAGGCCTGTCTTCGACGAGCTCATTGATCCGCTCCTCGAATTTGATCTTGCCGACCAATCCGACTTTCAGACCGAAGTTGCGCAACAATCCGCGAATGTCATTCGCGATGGCGATGGCTTTTTCCTGCAAGAGTTTGCGCGCGGTCAGCAATGCTCGGTGCTTCTGGCTCGTCAATGTCTTCACATGCACAGGCCGATAGAGATTGACGCGCATCATCTGGGCCATGCCACGCGCATCGTTGCGGTCCGTCTTATTCGGTTGGGCTTTCAAAAATGCCTTGGCATGCCTGGTCTCGATGCAGATCACCGGCAATCCTGCCTTGGCGAGCCCTTCATAAAGCCATTGCGACAGTGGTCCGGCTTCAAGACCGATCCGCTCAATCTGCCACTTCGAATCCTTGATCACCGAGATCAAATCCTCAGGGTGAGTAGCAACTTTCGACTCCCGGCAAATCTTGCCTGTCTCATCAACAATGCAGACCGCGGTCTCTTTCACCGATACATCCAGTGCACAATAGTGTTTCACTGCGCTTCTCCCTCTGACGTTTGAGGCTGTTGAAAGACATGACCTCATTTTACCATCAGTCAGAAGCGCAGCACCGCAATCCACAACGGTCAACGCTGAAACGCAAAGCCGAATATCCCATCTAAGTGCGTCAGGGGGTCTGCGGAAGGTCATTCCTTCAACCGCGGTCGATGACATAGTTGAGAGATCCAACAGAGTAGCGACGTGGTGAGGCCACTCATTCGCATAGGGGGTAGGTCCAGACGTCTGCCCGACGAGCGGTCGTGCGGTCTCCGTCGAGCCGCAGCGATCGCACCTTCGGGCGACAAAATGACAGCGACCATCCGCTTAGCTCGACTTCTGTGCGCTCTGAGGCGAATAGAAAAGGCCGATCAGGAGCAACAAAAAGGCTGGCAAGAGCATGCCGGCAACGCCAACCGTGACTTGCGCAAACGCGCCGGCGGCGCACCCCAGCACAAAGCCAAGGACCAGGATGGTCGAGGTCAATGATTGCCCCCACTCTTCCGGCTTCTCGGTGTAGCCGATGAGGCGACGAGCAGCGGCGGCGGCGAGCCCGGCGATGTTGCCTGTCATCAGCGAGAACGGCGGGCCGAGCCTGGTGTCGAGACGCTCGATCGCCGTCAACATCCCCATCGCGACGACGGCGAGAAGTGCACAGGCGGATACCGGCCCGGCATCGAAGATTGCAAGAAGAGCGGACATCGCGAACGCAGCTGCGGCGACCATGAGCGTCCAGAACGTCGCGCGTTCGAGAGGCTTGATCGAGGTGACCATGATCGCCGCCAAACCCGCGCCCACCATGAAGAGAGGGAATGACATGATCTGAAGACCACGCAAACCACCTCTTTCGTGACCGACCAGCCCCAGCCCGAGGAGCACGACATTGCCGGTGACCAGTCCAACGAAAAGGCCGCCCAAATGAATGAAGAAGAGCGCGTCCGCGAATCCGGAGACGAATGCCAGTACCAGTGAATTGCTTTTCCCGCGAAGTATATTCAGCATTGTCTGCGGTGACCCCTATTGGTTGAGACTGATTCCGGCCCTTCTTGCAAAGCGGGCGCAGCAAGCGATCCACGCTTGTCCTCCGACGACGGCCGGGTGAGGCGATTTAACGACGCTATTCAGGTGCTGCGTGCTTTCTCCTTAATACCGGTCCGGTGCTCCAACGTGTGCTCGAAAGGGAAATCGAACCCTGTGGTCAGCGCCTCCACCTCCCTGGTGCGTCTCGACGACAAACCAGGGAGACGACCGGTGATGATTATTTTGCGGGGTTCGGACCGATGCGCTTGCCGTGATGGACGCGCTCCTCGCCCTTGTGGACCATGGTCACGGCGTAATCGATGCCCATGCCATAGGCGCCGGAATGCTCCTTCACCAGCGTGGTGACGGCGTGATAGGTTTCCTTCCGCGCCCAGTCGCGCTGCCACTCAAGGAGGACCTGCTGCCAGGTCACCGGAATGACGCCGGCTTGAACCATGCGGTCCATTGCGTATTTGTGTGCATCGGCCGAAGTGCCGCCGGACGCGTCGGCAACCATGTAGATCTCGTAGTCCGGAACATCGCGGAGAGCCGAGAGTGCGAAGGTCGTGTTGCAGACTTCGGTCCACAGACCTGACACGACAATCTTCTTGCGGCCGTTGGCAGCATTCTTCGCCAGCGCATCGCGGACGTTCTGATCGTCCCAGGAGTTCATCGAAGTGCGCTCGAGAATGTCGTTTTCCGGGAAGACGGCGAGCAGTTCAGGATAGGTGTGGCCGGAGAAGGATTCGGTCTCAACGGTGGTGATCGTCGTCGGAATATCGAAGACCTTGGCGGCCTTGGCGAGGCCCACGACATTGTTCTTCAGCACCTGGCGGTCGATCGACTGCACGCCGAAAGCCATCTGCGGCTGCTGGTCGATGAAGATGAGCTGGCTGTTTTGCGGGGTCAGGACTTCGAGTTTGCTGGACATGGGTTATCTCCTCTTTGAGTTGGTGGGAAGCAGGGCGTCTGCCGCCGCCTTCGCCGGTTTCTGCGGTAAACTTGTTTGGTGAGAATAGGTGTAGTCCCGTTGATTGCGTCGAGTAATTGCAATAAAAATTGCGAATGAATTGCGGTTTTGGAAATAATCAAGATTAACGACTACAAGGCCCTGCGCATCTTCCTGCTTGCCGCCGAAAAACGAAATTTTGCCCAGGTAGCGCGGGAGCTCAACTTGGCGCCCGCCGCGATCACACGGGCCATTTCCATTCTGGAAGACGATCTCGGCATCCAGCTTTTCGTGCGCACGACGCGGCAGGTGTCGCTGACGACGGACGGGGCGATCTTCGCCGCACAGGTCCAGCCCGCCATGCCGGCGCTCGAAACGGCGCGCAAGGACGTGATCGACGCCCACAAGGCGGATCAGGGGCGGCTTCGCATCAGCGTGCCGACCTGGTTTGGCAACAGTATGTGCCTGCCTTCGTGGCGACGCTGCAGTAAGCCACGCAAACTCATGGGCAGCCAACCCTCCTTCTCTGGCGGTCATCATCTTAACGTGGGGCGAGTGCCACCACCCTCATCGGATCTGCTGCCATTCGAAGCTGCGAACGCGGTCGAGGATATCCCCTTGTAATAGGCGCCACGCTTCGGCGTCGGATGGTTCACAACGACCTTCGCCCAAGAGGGGCGGGCCTTGCCCGTTGCTGGGGCACGGTCATCGCCAAGAGCGACAGATGAACAGACCAAGATTGAGACTGCCGCTATTGCGGCAGGTCCGGCCATGTTTTTCATTCTTTGATCCTTTGCGGGAGTTTAACTAACGATGCCGTGCGTTCCTCTATCGCTGAACGGCCCTGCAGGCGCAGCCGAGCGCGGCGAAGAAGCCCTTGAGATCGGCGATCGGCAGGCGTGATGTCCAGGCGCCGGCGCCTTTCCGGACCGCCCCAGGCGGCATAGCCACCGAAGGTCCTGACCGGTGACCAGTCGGGCATGACGGCGGCGTGACTGCCAGGATCATCGGCTTCTCCCCGAGTAATTGCCGGTTGCGGAAGTGGTTCCCCGATATTGCTTCTATCCCGCTGCAGGTTCTTGTCCGGAATGTCTGCTTTTTGAAGATTCTCCCGTTTACCCGCAACGAAGGGAAGCTCGGCGGACGGCAGGGATACACCGTTCACATAACGGCGATTGCACTCAACGCTGATGGCGCTGCCGGCATTCCGGCGTGGTGCCGACCACACGCGAGCCCGCGTGAAGTGGCTTTGGTCGGCAAAGCCACACGCCATTGCAATCTCGGCGATTGGCAGCGGCGAGGAGACGAGCAGGTCGCGAGCCTAATCGACGCGTTCCTGCATGAAAAATTGCGTGATAATGTTGAAGGCCTCATCGCGCGCGTTGGCCGGGCTCGGTGCCAAGTCTTCGCGATCGGATCTCAGCCGTATGATGGAGATTGGGGATGCGCCGAGGATCGATCGGCGAATGGCGTCCGGCTCCTGGGTGCTTTCCGGGGCGGCCTCCCTATCGCACGGCTCCCAACTAACAGGCGAACGAAAGACTGGCCAAGTTCTTCGTTCAAGCAATTGGACTAATGGAGGCACCCCCGCCGCCAGACCGAAGGCGTAACGCCCGTTTCGCCGACAAATGCCTTTGCGAAATGTTCAAGGCTGCCGAATCCGCACGCGCAGGCAATGTCCTCCAGCGAGAGGGTATGATTGGCGAGGTACGCCTTGGCCCTGTCGATCCGTGCGGCGATTGGCAATAGCGGGGTGCCGAGATCTTCCCGCAGGAACACCCTTGCCGCCTTTCCACCGCTCGCCTCAATCGGCTCGCCATACCGGTGCAGGAGGTGGGCGCAGATAGCGACTGCTACAGGCCCCAGGGGCGCCGGTGAAGGCGCTTTTCCGCTACCGGCGAAAAATGCCAGCAGCGCCGTGCCGAGATTGCAGAGCACCGAATCCGGTTCGCCACGACGGCACACCAGGCGGCGTGGCCCGGTGTCCGGCGATAGCTCCGCCGTCTCGCCGAACAGGGCCTTGGGTAGCACGAAGGCCAGCGAGCGCAGTCGACTGTTGAGGCGAATGGCCGCCCCGTCCCCGAGATCGACGATGCAGATCGTGCCACGCCCAAAGCGGCGAACCGGAGCGCAGGAGCCGTCCGACCGGATGTCTGCGTGTTCGGCGTCCTCTAGATAGAGCATGAGAAAGTAGGACTCGCAGGCCGGAAGCCGAACGTCGTTTGCGTCACCTGCCCAAAGCTCCCGGCAAATGCTGGTCACGGAAAAGCTCGCGGCGCGGATTGGTACGGTGGTCAGGCACGGGGCTTCAGGCGTCCCGAAGCAGACGCCCACGCATGCCATGTCTTTACTATATAAGCTCAAACGACAATCTCTTCGCGACTTCTATGGAACGAACCTACCGAAACAAGGCCGGATCTATTCCTAGACTTTATTCCAGCCTGTGTTCGCGTGCAACGTGAACGCGAATCGGATTCGCATTCTGCGGGTTTCACACGAGCGCGCCCAAATGTGCCTTTCAAGCTCGGCGACAGTCGGCGCAACCTTGCTGCCGTAGCGGATCGCATCCGTACTCCTTTTCCTCGTGCTCGGCCGTGGGTCGAGAGACGGGCGTACCTCAATCAGCCATGAAGTGAGACTGCTCTCTGGTGGCACAACGTGGCGGATCGCGCTACGTGGTGGACTTGTCCATGCTGTCGCCACGGACTTGGATCGGGCCCTGAGTTGAGGTGGCCAGCACCGCTTGGAGTGCCGGGTCGTTCTGGCGCAGGCGTTCGTCGATCCATCGGATGGCCCAGTCGTAGGCCCCGGCAAACAATTCGGAATGCCTGCTCCAATCCATGAAGCTCACCGCGCTCGAACCCGGCGGACAAACCAAGACATCCTCTGGGCCAATGGCAATGTCCTGCGGCCGGTGTGCCAGCATGCTCGCAGCAATCACCTGAATCATGCTGGGCACCTTTGGCAAGCTGGCGCGACCGAAAGGGTTTAGCCAGGCGAGCGCCAACTCGGAAGCTCCGGGGATGCGATCATAGTCGATGTGGTATTTCTGTGGACCACCTGACTCCAAGCTCGCGACGACATTGGGCCCGGTCTTGAGTTCCTTCATCTGTTCGAGCGGCAGATTGTTCATAATCGCGCCATCCACGAGCATATCGCCGTCAGCCGTAAAGAATGGCGGCAGGACACCGGGGATCGAGCCTGACGCGCGAACCGCCTGCCAGAGCTTTCCGCGGCGATGAACATGAGGCTGACGAGTGCTGAGATTGGTCGAAAGCGCAAAGAACGGAAGCCACAGATCCTCAATCAGAACGTCGCCGTACTCGGCCTGAAGGGCCTGATCGAACACCTTGTGATCCAGGAGCGCGAAATGCGGGAGGGTGGGACGGCGAAACGCTCTGCCCTTGATGAATATGTTGTGCGTGCCTTGGTCTATCTCATCGGCATTCAGCCCTCTGGCGAAACCGGCCATCATTGCCGCTCCGGAACTTGTCCCACCGAGATAATCGAAGCAAGCGCCCGCCTCGACGAAGGCCTTGCAAACACCAAGATGCGTACAGCCGAGGGACCCGCCCCCCGCCGCTACGAAGCCCCTTGCCTTGCCGGAAAAGAATCGAACCAGGCGTTGGATGTCAGACCCGTCCCCCAGTGCAACATGGTGATGATGGCCAACATGAGGACGCTCGTTTAGCCATTTCGCCGTACCAGAAACCGTTGCCGAGCGTTTGTCGTGAATGAGGATGAGCCGCGCGGTCGAGGGTGAATGAACCGATAGCGCCAATTCCTCGGACCGGTTCAGGCGGGGCGAGCAGGACGCGTCGGCGAGCAGCAGGACGCTATCCGCCTGGCGAATGCAGACCCGTGTCCATTCACTGGGCTCTTCATCGGCGACATAGACGATGATCTCGGTCTTGGCCTCGAGTTCGTTCAACCAGTTGAGAACCGACTGATCGTCGATCGGACGACCGGCGAACCGCGCTTCAATGTCAGGCCGGGCAAGGAACTCAGCGCGCATTCCCGCCGCGAACGCCGCTCGCAGGTGACGGATGAAAACTGGTGAAATGCGACTTCCGCCAGCTGGAATGATCGCAAGCGTTCGGATCTTGGCAGGTTCCTTTGGGCGCGACGAATTCGGAGACTGCATGGCGAACCGGCGCGCGAGAAACGTGGTGACCGCCTGCCGCAGGCTTGGCAAAGCTTTGGCCGCCTTCTCGAACTGGCTGCCGCGGATTTCAAGGACGATCGAATCGCGGGCAGCCAGCACGGTCGCCATACGGGGCAGCCCTGCAAAAAAACCGACCTCACCGACGAGCTCGCCCTGGCCGATCTCGGCGACCGCGCCAGCATAGTCTTCCTTGTGCACCGTAAAGCGGCCCGATAGCACGATAAAGAACCGATCCGATGGCTCACCTTCGCGAACCAGAGCCTCACCGCGTCGCAATATCCGCCTGTCGGATTCGGCAGCCAAAGCCTCGAGTGCCGCCAAAGACGCCCGATCGAACATCAATGTCGCCGACAATAATCTCGCCGCAAGGGACTCGACGGAAGACATTTGCACCACTCCTCGAGACGCGATCGCTCCCACCAACAATAATGCGTTTCGCTCAAATGCGCTTCAAGGCGCAGTGGCTCAAAAAAAAGCGATGCCACCCCTGTGGCAGCCAAGTTTGTAATCCGCCCTACCGCAAAGCAGACGGGTCGATCGTGGATGTCAGCCTCGTGATTGATGGACGAATGACGTCGTCGGCCGAGGGGAGACTGCTGGCAATGTGATGAAGATGCCGGTCGTGGAGTTGCACACAATCGGCGCAAGAAGCCGCCGCTACAGGCGTGCTTGCCGTCGCGAAGGGCACGATGACCAAGGCCATCAGAACGCTTACCATGCGCCGGGGCTGTCCTTGTCCGAGAGCACTTAATTCAAGGCATCACGGATGGCATGTATCGCACTTAGTGCCGTCCGCGTCCGATCCGTGCTGAGGAACTGTGGCCAACTTGAGAGGATCACAGCGGCGAAGTCGCCTTCCGGGTCGATATAGATCAACTGACCGAACACGCCGCGTGCCATATAGGCGCGTCTTTTCTGGTCCTCGATCCAAAACTGGTTATGATAACTGCCGCGCGGTAAGGTCTGGCAATAGTTGTCTCCAAGCGGGTACGATTTTCCGTGGCGAGTTTCTTCGATCCATCTTGAGGGAACAACCTGCTGACCACCAATGTTGCCTTGCCCGAGGTGCAACAATGCAAAGCGTCCGTAGTCACGCAGCGTGGCATTGAAACCGCCGTCACCAAGCGCATAGCCTGCGGGATCCACAGTGAAATAGGCATCTTCCTCAGCCCCCATACGCGACCACAATTCGCGGCTTACGAGCTCAGATAGCATCAGACCGCTTACCCGCTGAAGAACGAAGGCGAGTGCGTCTGTTTCGATAGAGCGATAGCGGAACGAAGCCCCGTGCGGGCATTCGGCCTCCTTTAGCGTGAGGATCAATTCCCAAACGTTCTTCGGCCAGTCTGGCTGATGTCCGTCTTTCCAACCGCTTGCGACATCCAACTGCGCCATGTGGGAATCGTGGGCAGTGTAGGTTTCGTCGAATACCACGCCACTGGTCATATCCAGCACATGCTGAACGGTAGCACCCCGGTACGCTGTGGTTTCGAGTTCGGGGAGATACTGGGTGAGTGGAGCGGCCGGATCGATTTCACCGCGTTCGATAAGAATGCCCGCCACGGTGCCGACAATGGATTTGGCCACCGATTGCGAGAGGTGCGGCGTCCTGGCGGTCATGCCGCTGAGATATCTCTCCGCGACCACTTTCCCGCGGTGCAGAACGAGAAACGCGTCGGTATACTGCGCTTGCATGAAGTTAGCGACCGTCCGGCGGGTCCCGTCCAGCTCGAACTCAACGCGATCAATATCCTGATGCGCACTGAGCATTTCCGTTGGTCCACCCTGACCTCGCCAGACCTGTGCTGTGGGCACGATCGAACGCACGTTCTGGAAGGTCCAGCGATTCCACGGCGCGCGATCCCACTCCGCCCGCGGGACAAGGGGTGCGCCGGGTTTGCTGGGATCACGGAAGGTTAGCGTAGAGCTCGATGTCATCAGTACTTCTTTCGCATTTCCTTGATAGTACTAGTCTTTTCGCCTTAGGTACGATCCGCCGACGAACTCGCCGAACAACTGACCCATCTCGCTCATTGTCGCAAAATTGCGCTTCGCCTTGGGGCCGAGCTTCACCGCCACAGAGTCGATCATGAGGTTGAGGATCACTCCAAGGCTCGCCGTCGAGTCCCAGAAGGTTTTCACGTGTGTGTGCCCCTCAAAGACAAGCGGCGTGTAGGTGAAGCCCCAATGACTGTAGCGGTCGGTCACAATGATAAGTGGAATTCCGAATGCTTTGAGCTTGTCAGCCAGCTTGATCCCTCGGGCGGCGTAGGCCGCAGTATCAACCAGTACAACCACGCTCTGTTTGGGATCGCTTGAGAGGACTTCGCCAAAGGTGCCTGTAGCGTTGTCGGCGAAGAGAACGTTTGGGCGCGCCCATAGCAGGCGGCTCGAGAAATCCATCGCCAAACCTTTGGACGCCTGGAATCCGACGACATAGACGTGGCGGGTCTTGGCAAGAAGCGTTGCTGCCTCATCCCATTGTTCAGTCGCAGTCAGCCCATACGCCTTCACGATCGCGTCCAGCTCGAGTTTCAAGCTCTCTTGGAGTTCCTGCTGTCGGCTGTTGCGGACCTGGAAACGCGCCATGTAGTCATCGACTTCTCCGTCTCTCTCTACAACAGAGCTGCGCATCCGGTTCTTCAGATCGCGAAGATTTTCAAAGCCAAGAGATCGTACGAAACGCGTCACCGTCATCTCGCTCACGCCTACTGCGCGCGCGATGGTGCTGCCCGTCTCAAAGGGCAACAATTGAACATTATCGAGCATGTAGACAGCGAGGCTCTGCTCCGAGGGAGAGAATTCGTTCATGCGCGCGCGGAGGATCGCTTCAATGTCGATCTTCTCCGCACCAGCCTCGTTCGAGCTTTCGTCATTGGCAAATGTCACTGTCATCACTCCCGCATGCTACCTGCAAAGACAGGGGGAAATCCTTGTCCCCATATGCCGTTGTTACGATCCAGACCTTCTTCGAGCTGGCGTCCGACTGCAAGCAGCAAGTCCTCGCGCCCGAACCGGGCCACCAACTGGCTGCCAATCGGGATTCCGCTTGAGGATGTTCCCGTTGGAAGCGAGATTGCTGGCTGACCAGTGCCATTGAAAAGAGCTGTAAACGTTTCCTTCGGTTCGAGGTCGGCGAAGACATCGTCCGCATCGATTTCCGGCCGCGCGGGGTCAAATGTCCCCACGATCTCCGGCAGAATGGCGCTGGTCGGCGTCAAGAGGAGATCGTATTGATTGAAGAAGCGGCCGATTTGGCGCGTCACATCGTCATAAGTGGCAAGCGCACCGATCAGCTCCGCGCCGCTAAGCGTCGTTCCGTAGCGATGCAAGGCCAGGACAGTGGTGCCAACAGTTTCAGGGCCGAGCTTCCTTTGCATGTGTTCTGCAATTTTCGACAATCCCGAAGCGCTATCGGCTGCCCAGATGATTTTCTGGGCATGGAGAAACGCGGCGTAGTCGAATTCTGGCCGCGCTTCCACGACGTGATGACCAAGGGCAGCTAACAGTCCCGCCGTCATTCTTACAGCGTTCACGACTTCGGGATCACATTGGAACCCCGACCAGGAGTCTGTGCAGAGTGCGATGCGCAAGCCCTTCGGCGGACGCTGAATTGTCTCGCTATAGCTGCTGGTCGGCCTGCAAATCTCGTATCCATCCCCAGCGTCAGGGCCATTGCATAGATCCAGCAGGAGGGCCGTGTCGCGAATTGATCTCGTCAACATGAATGCCGTGGCGAGTCCCAGAAGCGGAGCGTTGGCGCGTGGAGATCCGGTAATGCGCCCGCGTGAGGGTTTGAGCCCGATCAGTCCACAGAAGGAGGCGGGATTGCGGATCGATCCGCCACCGTCGCTGCCCTGCGCGAATGGCACAATGCCTGCTGCAACTGCCGCGGCCGCACCGCCGCTTGACCCCGCGACGCCGCGCTTGGGATCCCATGGATTAGAGGTGTTGCCGTAGAGCAGCGTTTCTGTCGTTGCGGCCACGCCGAACTCCGAGCTGGTCGTACGGCCGACATTGACCAGGCCCGCGTTTCTAAGTCGTTCCCAATAAACGGCGTCCTGCGTCGTCCGGTTTCCCTCAGCAAGCCGACTGCCGAACTCGGCAGGGCGCCCCGCCTCGACCGGAAAGTCCTTTGTCAGTGTCGGGATCCCGTAGAACGGGCCCGGGCCCGGCTTCTCCGGAAGGCAATCCAAGGCGTCGGAGTACAGTTCTATGACGGCATTGATCTTTGAGTTCACTGCCGTCACCGAGCTCGTAATGCACCGCCCCAAATCTCTCGGGCTTACGTCACCCTTTGCCAAGAGTTGCGCAAGGCCGACGCCATCGTAGGTGACGTACTCATCGAGGCGCATGGCACATTCCTTGTCTTGCATGGGGCTTTAGGTGGGTGACTGAACCGACAAGCTCGCGGGTGTAGCTATCTTGTGGCTTGTTCAGGACCTGTTGTGTCGGGCCGCTCTCAACGATCCTGCCTCCCTTAAAGACATAGACCCGTTGGCAAATGCTGTTGACGACGCCGAGATCGTGGGAAATGTAGAGCAATGCGAGTTGCCGCTCGCGCTGAAGTCTGCCCAGGAGTTCCAGGATTTGTGCCTGTGTTGTCACGTCCAAAGCGGACGTGATTTCGTCTGCGATCAACAATTCTGGCTCTAGCGAGAGTGCCCTGGCCAAGCCGACACGCTGGCATTGGCCGCCAGATAGCTGTCGGGGGCGACGCTCTCGCAACGCCCTCGGCAGCTCGACCATCTCCAGAAGGTCGTCTGCGCGAATTAGAGCCGAGCGTCGGTCTGACAGGCCGTGCCTCCATATCGGCTCGGCGACGGCGTCCCGGACACTCATTCGGGGGTTGAGTGAATCGTACGGATTCTGGAAAACCATTTGCACGCGCCGTTGGAAACGCCTGAGCTCCGCGCCGCTCAACTCATGCACATCGCTGCCATCGAAACTGATCGCGCCATTGCTCGGCTTGTTCTGCCGTACAATCGCCCGCGCGAGCGTGCTCTTGCCCGATCCGCTTTCGCCGACGATGCCCACCGTTTCTCCGGCGCTGACCTGAAGATCGACTTCGTTCAGGGCAAGGAATGGGATTCGTTTGGATGCCGAACCGGTTAGGAGATTGCCTCGCGGCACGAACGACACGGAAAGCTTGTCAACGCTGATCAGGGGGGTGGACCGCGATGCAGGCGCTTGATCACCGGTGTTGCTCCAGCCGTTTGGCTGCGACGCGATCAGGAGCTGTGTGTAGCTGCTTTTGGGGCGGTTAATGATTTCCTCAGTCGTGCCCTGCTCAACAATTTCGCCGTTGCGCATGACGATCACGCGCGAGCAGGTGCTGGCGATTGCGGCTAGATCATGAGAAATCAGGATGATCGACAAGCCGCGATTTCGGTTCAGATCGCGCAGAAGCTTAAGGATGCGCGCCTGGACAGTAACGTCTAGTGCTGTGGTCGGCTCGTCGGCGATCAGTAGCTTCGGTCCACAACCGATTGCAGCGGCGATCATGGCCCGCTGTTTCATTCCGCCGGAGAATTCGTGCGGATAAGAACGCGATCGCGCGTGCGCATCGTGGATGCCAACATCCTCAAGCAGCTGGATTGTCCGCCGCTCTCCTTCGCGCTTCGATATTCCCAGATGCCGCACCATCGGTGCTGCGACTTGCTTGCCGATGCGACGGAGCGGGTCGAGATGTGAAGCGGGGTTCTGGAAGATCATACCGAGTTCGCGGCCGCGGATCGAGCACCAGTCAGGCTCGCCAAGTTCGAGGAGGCTTCGCCCCTCCAACCGGACAGCGCCCATCGTCGTTGCTGTCCTGGGAAGAATGCCCATGAGCGCGCGGCACGTGAGGGACTTCCCAGACCCGCTTTCCCCGACGATGCCGAGGATTTCGCCAGCATTGACACTAAACGACACGCCTTTCACAGTCTCGAGGGATCCGAAGGAGATCGACAGGTTTTCAACCTCCATCAATGGTGAGAGCTTGCTTGCCATGCTCATGCGGCCACCTCCCGACGCTGCCATTGGCCGAGACCGTCTCCGAGAAAGGCGAAGCCCAGTCCGAGTGAAATTGCCGCGAGACCTGGGAAGAGGCAGATCCACCATGCTTGCTGGATGAACGCCTGTCCGTCGGCAATGATGACGCCCCATTCTGCGAGCGGCGGCTGAACGCCCATGCCGAGATAGCCAAAGCTCGCCCCGGCCAGCATGACAAGCACGGCGTCGCTCACGGCATAGGCAATGACTGGTCCGATCGCGTTCGGCAGAACGTGTTGGAAAAGGACCGCTCGTCTCGGGTAGCCGAGGCATTCGGCGGCGCGGACGAATTCGCTTTCGCGAACCGTCAGGACTTCGGCTCTGACAAGACGCGCGTAGCTGACCCAGCCGACGATCGTCAGTGCGATGATAAAATTGACGAGGCCCGGTCCGATCACGCCGACGATTGCCAGAACCAAGACAAAAAATGGAAAGGCGACCGTAAGGTCATAGACCCGCATGAAGACGCTATCGACCATGCCTCCGAAGTAACCGCTGAAGAGCCCGACGATGGTGCCGATTACAAGCGGAGGCAGGACGCCGATGACACAAAGAAACAGGTCCACGCGCGCTGCGTAAATGACGCGGGAGAAAACGTCGCGACCTACCTGATCGGTTCCAAACCAATGATCTGCGCTGGGCGCTGTCAGCATACTGGCGATGTCGATCGTGTCCGGGTCGTATGGCGCGATCAGGGGAGCGGCCAGGGCGATGAACAGCCAGCCGCCAAGAATGGCGATCGCCAGCACCATCATCGGTGAGAGCCGCGTTGTGAATGCAATGACCCCTGATAAAGCAGGCAATTTCAACATTGTGGTACCTCAGAGCCGGATTCGGGGATCGATCAAAGCCGAAACAAGATCGACGGCTAGCGTTATGAATACGGTGGAGAAGGCAAAAACGAGCGTGAGCCCTTGCACCACATAGTAGTCACGGCCGAGGAGTGCGCCGACCATCAGCGAGCCGAGGCCAGGTATGGCGTAGACCGTTTCAACGATGATGGCCCCGCCGATCATGAAGGCGACCATAACGCCCAGAAGGTTGAGCGTCGGAAGAACGGCGTTGGGCAGGATGGTTTTCCAGAAGATCTCCCGCTCGCTTGCACCTTGAGCACGCGCCGCGGTTACGAAGTCGGCCGTGGTCTTTTCGATCAGCGCAGCGCGGAGACTCTGGGTCAGCACCGGAACAAGCCAGATCGCCGTCGACATCGCGGGCAGAAACAAATGGTGCAGATGCTCGGCAAAGGTCTCGCCGTAGCCTGAAACAGGAAACCATCCCAAGGAAACACCGAAGAAGCGCGACATCATGATACCCAGCCAGAAAACCGGAATGGTGAGGCCGATGATGCCGATGATCCGAATGGTCTGGTCGGCGGCACCGCCTGGTTCGCGTGCGCTGGTGATCGCCAACGCAATTGTTGGCGGAACGGCCAGTGTCACGACGTAACCCGTAAGGAACAAGGTTGGCCACATGAACTGCAAAATGAGTTCGCTTACCGGTCGCTGGAATCGCAGTGATTGACCGATGTCACCTCCAAGTAGATTGATGGTGTAGGTCAGGTACTGCCGCCAGAGCGGCTGATCCAAACCATAGTGCGAACGAATGGCCGCGATCGTTTCGGGGCTCGCACGGTCGCCTGCAAGGAGACGGGCGGGATCGCCGGGCGCGAGGTGCAGCAGCAGGAAGGTGACGATGCTGATCCCGACCATCACGGCAAGCAACTGCAGCATGCGCCGCGATATGAGTGACAGAAAGTTCAATCTGGTTCCTCCGGTGAGAGGGAAGGGCAGCACACCAAAGCGCCGCCGCCCCGCCTGATCTCATCTACTTGGCGACCGTCGTATCTTCGAGGGTCCACTGGAGGGAGGGGGTAAGCTTGATGCCTTCGAGGTTCTTCGAGTAGGCGACCGCGTTCGGCGCATAGAACAGAGGAATCTGAGACACCTCTTCGGTCGTGATCCTCTGGATCTCCTTATAGATCTCCGCTCGCTTCCGGAGATCTGTCTCCATGGTGCCCTGCGCAACCAGTTCGTCGACCTTCGGGTTGGCGTAGAAGGTGTTGTAGGAGTTGGAGCCGCAAGTGCCGCAGACTGCCCAACGAACAGCCAGATCGGGATCGGGCGTCTCGTTGTACCACCAGTTTGCCGCCGCATCGTAGTCGCCCTTGGCGGTTGCATCCCACCAGGCACCGGAGTCAACGTTTACAATGACTGGCTTCAGTCCGATGGCCTGCCACTGTGCCTGCAGCAGCAACGCCATCTGCTGTTCGGTCGCGCCCGATGTGGCGAGGATCTTCACCTCGTGTCCGGACATTCCAGACTCAATCAGTAACTGCTTTGCCTTCGCAGAATCAAAGGGGATGCCAGGGTTGTCCTTGTCGTGGAAATCGATACTGCCGGGCAGGGTCGTGTTGGCGGGTTCTGCGTAACCCCGCGTGATCGCTTTTGCCATTGCTTTGTTGTCAATCGCATAGGCTGCGGCCTGCCTTGCCTTCATGTTTGAAAACGGCTCGCGCTTGTGGTTCATCAACGTCATATAGATCGTGGTCGAAGGTTCGAGCCGCATATCGATGCTGTCCGTTGCCTTCAGGTCATCAATCTGCGCCCACGGTACTGCGCGCACCACTTCAGCCTCGCCGGCCTTCAACATCGCCGCTCGCGTCTCAGGAGAGGCAACTTCTTTCAGTTCGACGATCGCGTCCGATTTTGGATAGCCGCTGCGCCAATAGTGCTCATTGGGTTGCAGCACGAGCTTATCATTCGGCTTCCATTCCTTGACGGCGTACGGGCCCGATGTCACTGGCGCGCTGCTGAAAGCCTTCTCCGCGCCCTGAGCCTCGACGTCAGCCTTGGAAACAATCCCCATGTTCCAAATTTCGAGATTGCCCAGGAATGGTGCGAACGCAGACTTCAGTCTAATCACCACCGTCTTGGGGTCAGATGCCGTGATGGTCACCACTGCACCGAGCGGGGCGGGATAGGCTGACTGCTTGTCATCGTGGATGCGCGACAGACTGAACACGACGTCATCGGCCGTGATGGTTGTGCCATTCGAGAACTTTGCGTCCCGCAAGCGAAATGTATAAGTGCGGCCATCCTCCGAAATATCCCAGCTTTCAGCCAGTCCTGCTTCAAGTTCGCCGTTTGCGGTGTTGCGCTGTACAAGGCGCGCATAGAGCTGGCCGTATGTCTCGATGTTGCCCGCGGCGGCAGAGCGCAACGGGTCGAGCGTCGTGGTCTTGTACGGGGATACGATCCTGATGAGTTCGGAAGCCGACGCCGGATGAACGGCCAAGACCGAAGCGCCTAGATATAAAGTTGCCGCAACGAGCGGTAGTCTTGTTGCTGTTCCCATTTCCGCGCCTCCCAGCGTCGATCGTTTTTGGTGGTAGTCGGGCTTGTTCGGGTGAGAGTATGTTAACAATCCAACATTGGTCAATATGAACGATAAAAAAATATCAAATCTTGCGATGAACAGGCGTTCAGTAGACTGAACGAGAACGCGTGTTGGGACCGTTCACCGCCCAAAGCCGCTGAGCAAAGGCTGTTACGGCGCGCGCGCACGGGTCGCGGGGAATGATCGGCTGTTAGCCCAGGCGCCTGTCTTGTTGACGGCAATGAAACCTGCGCGAAATCCCGCGTGAATGATTGTCGAATGCGGCCACATGTCGTTTTGGCTTGCGCTGATGACTTTAGTGAAGCTAAAGTTTTTCCTCAAATCAGGACAAAGCGGAAAGACGATATGAGCTTCGACGAACGGGTGACGCGGCAGAGGGGCGTCGGGCAGTTCCCCATTTCTCCACAATTTCCGCCCGCCGTTTCACTTGGCCGCGCGCTTCGGCAAAGGCGCAAGGAGATCGGCAAGACGATGCGACAGGTCGCGTTTGAGGTTGGGCTCAGCGAGGGCTTCATCAGCCAGATCGAGCGCGGTCTTTCGACGCCGTCGCTGATCTCGCTCTACAACCTTGCCTCTGCCCTCGGCGCCAGCGTGGAGGCCTTTCTGCAGCAGGTGCCACATCCCACCTATTCCATGGTCTCGCATGCCAGCGAACGGCACGGTTACAGCATCGAGGCGGAGGAGCGGGTATATCAACTGTTGCAGCGCGGCTTTCCCGATGCTCGGCTCAACAGCTGCATCACGCACATGCCACCCGGCTATGTCTCCGAGTTGACGCGTCACGAAGGTGAGGATTTCCTGTATCTGATCGAGGGCGAGATGCTCTACGAGATCGGTGACAGGCAATACCGACTGACGGCGGGGGACACGCTGCACTTTCCCGCCTCGCTGCCGCATCGCGCCTGCAATGTCGGTCCCGGCGAGGCGAGGGAACTTTGGGTCGGAACGACGCGGATCATACCGGAGCGGTGACTGGCCGTTACTGCATGTTTCCTCAAATCCTATTCGATTTAAGGATAAAAACATGCAGCAGTTCAAAGTGTTGCAGCGACCTTTGCGCGTCTAATAAGACGCGCGGCGCTGTAGGTGTCGGATTTGAGCTTGTTTCAGACGAAATTCTCACGAAGGCGATTGACAAGCGACCATCATAAACTTTAGCCTGACTAAAGTATCGGAACGGGAGGTGGAGGTCGCCCGATCCGGTGAACGCTGCCTTGCCGGTTCCATGCCTCGTGACAGGGCCAGCCCGCAAGGTGGGACGATCAAGGCCCGTGCAGCTGCGCGGGAATGCAATTCCAGAACAATAACACGGGAGCAGACGGCACCAGGTGAAATCCTGGCCGGCTGAAGGAGGAAACATGCGCGTACAAAGACTGGTAAGCGGAGCGATGATGGCGCTGGCGCTGGCGACGACCCATGCGCTGGCCGAAACGCCGAAGAACACGCTCGTCGTGGCCGACACCATCGACGACATCATCACGCTCGATCCTGGTGAAGTATCGGAACTCGGCGGCGTTCTCGCCGCGAACCAGATTTATCAGCCGCTGGTGAGCGTCGCGCCCGACGATTCCAGCAAGATCATCGGCGTGCTCGCCGAAACGTGGACGGCCTCGCCAGACGGCAAGACCTATACGTTCAAGATGCGCCCGGGGCTGAAGTTCGCCTCCGGCAATCCGGTGACGGCGAAGGATGCGGAATATTCGCTGCGCCGCGTGGTCCAGATGAAGTCGCGCTCAGCCTTCATCCTTACCCAGTTCGGTTTCACGCCGGAAAACGCCAACGAACGCATCAAGGCGACCGACGACATGACGCTGGTCATCGAGATCGGCGACACCTATGCACCCTCGTTCCTCTACTACTGCCTGTCTTCCTATGTGGGCGGCATCGTCGATTCCAAGCTTGTGCAGGAGCACGAGGTCAGCGGCGACTTCGGCAATGCATGGCTGAAGGCCGAAAATTCCGCCGGCTCTGGCCCCTATGTGCTGACGCGCTGGGAGCCGAAGCAATCGATCCTACTGACCCGCAACCCGAACTATGCCGGCGAAACCGGTGGGCTGGAGCGCATCTTCCTCCAGCACATTCCGGAAAGCGCGGCCCAGCGCCTGCTGCTCGAAAAGGGCGACATCGACATCGCCAACAAGCTCGGCCCCGATGATTTCGGCGCGCTGGAGGACAATGCGGATGTCGGCTTCGTCGACGGCCGTTCGGGCACGATCTACTACATGGGCCTGAATGTGCGGAACGAGTATCTGGCCAAGCCCAAGGTCGTCGAGGCACTGAAGTATCTCGTGGACTATCAGGGTATCGTCGACACGATCTCACGCGGCACGATGGAGGTGCACCAGACGCTGGTGCCGAAGGGCTTCCTCGGTGCGATCGACTACAACCCCTACAAGCCGGACATCGAGAAGGCCAAGAAGCTGCTCGGCGAGGCCGGCGTTTCCGGCGAGTTCACGCTGGATTCCGTCGTCTGGAACACGCCGCCCTACACGGACTTCGCACAGGCCATCCAGGCGACCATGGCGCAGGCCGGCGTCAAGCTCAATCTGGAGGTGGTCGATGGCCAGCAATGGCTGGAGCGCTACCGCTCGGCAAGCCTCGACATCTGGTTCGGCCTGTGGGGACCTGACTATCCCGACCCGCATTCCAACGCCAAGGCTTTCGCCGTCAACAAGAAGGACGCGCCGGATGGCTCCACCGGTCTCGCCGACCGTTTCGGCTGGGATGCCGGAAAACTGTCGCAAGATGCGATGGCGGCTGTTCGCGAGCAGGATACGGAGAAGCGGCAGGCCATGTATCAGGTCATGCAGAAGGCCCATACCGACACTTCGCCCTTCCTCTACATGTTCCAGCAAGTCCGCAAGGTCGGGGTGCGCAGCTCGGTTAAGGGCCTCGTCCTGGGGCAGACCTTTTCCGACGACCGCTACTGGAACGTGAGCAAGTAAACGTCCGAACAGGACTCGGCCGCGAATGGGATTCGGTCCCGGTTCGCGGCCGAGCGTCGATCGCAAACAATCAAACCGGAGTGGGTCGTGCCGGCAGTTCTCTTCAACCGGGTTCTCGGCTTCACCGGCCGGATACTCTTCCTGTTCGTGACCGTGGGCATCACCCTGCTCGGCCTCGTGGCGCTCACCTTCTGCATCGGCCGCATGGTGCCGATCGATCCGGTTCTCTCGGTGGTCGGCCAGAAGGCGAGCGAGGAAGTCTACCAGCGCGTCTTCCTCGAAATGGGGCTGGACAAGCCCCTCTGGCAGCAATTCCTTGTCTATGCCGGCAAGCTCGCGCAAGGCGATTTCGGTACGTCGTTCGTCACCAATCGGCCCGTGCTGTCCGACCTTGCCGGCTTCTTCCCGGCAACGCTGGAGCTGGCGACGCTCGGTCTGCTGATCGGCACGCTGGTCGGCGTACCCGTGGGGGTCGCCGCCGCCTACTGGCATGACCGATGGCCGGACTATCTCATACGCTTCGTCGGCCTTATCGGCTATTCCGTGCCGATCTTCTGGCTCGGGCTGGTCGGCCTCTTCGTCTTTTATTCCAGGCTCGACTGGGTGTCGGGACCAGGGCAGATCGACATCTTCTTCCAGGGGATCGTCAAGCCGGTTACGGGCTCGTTGCTGATCGACTCGCTGATTGCCGGCGAATGGGAGGTCTTCGCCAATGCGTGGAGCCATATCGTGCTGCCGGCCGTGCTGCTCGGCTACTACAGCCTCGCCTATATCTCGCGCATGACGCGTTCCATGATGCTCGACCAGTTATCGCGGGAATATGTGCTGACGGCCCGTCTCAAGGGGGCGACGGAGTATCGGACCGTCATGCTCCATGCGCTGCGCAATGCCGCGATCCCGCTCGTGACGGTCATCGCGCTCTCCTATGGCGGCCTTCTCGAGGGTTCGGTGCTCGTCGAGACGGTCTTCGCCTGGCCGGGCATCGGCAACTACATCGCCTCGTCGCTCTTCCGGGCTGATGTCAACGCCGTTCTCGGCGGCACGGTGCTTGTCGGCACCGTCTTCATCCTGCTCAACATGATCTCGGACGTGCTGTACCAGATGCTCGATCCGCGCTCCAACCTTCGTCGCCGGTAGGAGGCCACCATGACCGCAACGAACCTCGCCCTTGCCGACAGCCGGCGCCAACTGCGGCGGGCCCGCGTCGGCGAATTCTGGCAGTTCGCCCGTCGCTTTGCGGGCAATCCGCTCGGCATGCTCGGCCTCGCCATCCTCGGTGTGCTGGTGCTGAGCGCCGTCTTCGCTCCGCTCCTCGCCTCGCACGATCCCTACCTGCCCGATCTCGTGCGGCGTCTCTCGCCGCCAAGCGGCGAGAACTGGCTCGGCACGGACGAGCTGGGGCGCGACATCTTCTCCCGCGTCCTTTTTGGTGCGCGCCTGACCCTTCTGATCGTCGGGCTGGTCGTCGCCACATCGGTCCCCATCGGCCTCATCATCGGCGCGGTGGCGGGAACGTCCGGCGGCTGGGTCGATGCGGTCTTCATGCGCATAACCGATGTGTTCCTGGCGGTTCCCAAGCTACTGTTGGCGCTCGCCTTCGTCGCCGCGCTCGGCCCCGGCATCGTCAATGCGGCGCTCGCGATCACGCTCACCGCCTGGCCGCCCTATGCGCGGCTGGCGCGGGCGGAAGCGCTCGTCGTGCGCGACAGTGATTATGTCAATGCCGTGCGGCTTGCAGGAGGGTCCGAATTCCGCATCGTCTTCTGCCACGTCATTCCCATGTGCCTTTCGTCGGTCATCGTACGCATGACGCTGGACATGGCCGGCATCATCCTGACGGCGGCGGGGCTCGGCTTCATCGGTCTTGGCGCGCAGCCGCCGCTACCGGAATGGGGCGCGATGATCTCGACCGGTCGCAAGTTCATCTTCGACCAGTGGTGGGTGGCGACAATGCCCGGCTTTGCGATCTTCGTCGTCAGCCTCGGGTTCAATCTTCTGGGGGACGCCATGCGCGACCTGCTTGATCCACACCTCAGGAGGCGCGCATGAGCGAGACACTTGTGAACGTAGAAAACCTGCGCGTCGGTTTTGTCGGCGAGGGTGGGGGGATCATCGAAGCGGTCAAGGGCGTGTCATTCAGTGTCGGCCGGGAGAAGCTCGGCATCGTCGGCGAAAGTGGTTCCGGCAAGAGCCTGTCCAGCCGGGCGTTGATGGGCGTGCTGCCCGGCCATGCGCGGGTGTCGGCCGAAGCCATGTCCTTTGCCGGCATCGATCTCCTGGCGGCCACGCCGCGGCTGCGCCGTCACTTGCGCGGCAGTCGCATGGGAATGATCCTGCAGGACCCGAAATTCTCGCTCAATCCGGTCATGCGCGTCGGCAAGCAGATCGCGGAAGCCATCCGGCTCGGCGATCGTTCGCTGCCCCGCGCGGCGATACGCAGGAAGGTGCTGGAGGTGCTGGAAGCCGTGCACATCCGTGCGCCGGAGCGGGTGTTCGATCTCTACCCGCACGAGCTTTCCGGCGGCATGGGCCAACGCGTGATGATCGCGATGATGGTGGTGCGCGAACCGGAGCTGCTGATCGCCGACGAGCCCACGTCCGCCCTCGATGTGACGGTGCAGGCCCAGGTGCTGGAGATCATGGAGGAGCTTGTCCAACGCCGCGGGATGGGGTTGATCTTCATCAGTCACGACCTCAACCTCGTCTCGCGCTTCTGCGACCGGGTGCTGGTCATGTATGCCGGTCAGGTCGTCGAAACACTGGATGCGCGACGGATGCACGAAGCGAAGCATCCTTATACGCGGGGGCTTATCGCCTGCCTGCCGGCCATCGACGGGCCGCTGACGCCGCTGCCAACCCTGGAGCGGGACGCAAGCTGGAACGAGGTGCGTGCATGATCCGGATCGACAATCTCAGCGTCCATTTCGGCAGCGCGGTGGCCGTCCAAGACCTCAGCCTGTCGGTGGCAGCCGGCGAGAGCTTCGGCCTCGTCGGCGAAAGCGGATCGGGCAAGTCGACCGTGCTGCGCACCCTCATGGGCCTTACGCCCCGCTGGACCGGCGATATCCGCATCGGGGGCATCGACCCGCGCAAGGGGCGACGGCGAGATCTGGTGCACGTGGCGCAGATGGTGTTCCAGGATCCCTACGCCTCACTCCATCCCCGCTACACAATCGGCCGGGCGATCGCCGAGCCGATGTGGATCAACCGCATGTCGGACGTCGACGCCCGCACAGTCGAGCTCCTGGAAATGATCGGCCTGACGGCTGCGCACCGTTTCCGCTTCCCGCACGAGCTTTCCGGCGGACAGCGGCAGCGCGTGGCGATCGCCCGCGCACTGTCGCTCTCCCCCCGCTTGCTCCTGCTCGACGAGCCGACCTCGGCGCTCGACGTTTCGGTCCAGGCCGAAATCCTCAACCTCCTGAACCGGCTCCGCCGGGAGCTGAACCTGACTTTCGTGATCGTCAGCCACGACCTTGCGGTCATCTCCTACATGTGCGACCGGCTGATGGTGATGCAGAACGCCCGCCCGGTCGAAACGCTGACCCGCGCGCAATTGCGCTCCGGCGATATGCAGCACGACTATACCCGAACCCTGTTCCGGGCGAGCCACCACAGGGCGCAAGGTGCGCTAGCCAACGAATGAGGAGGCGAGCTCCTTGGGCCACGGCTCCTTCCGCGCCTCCCTCAAATCAATCCCAATTCCACAAGTACGGTCGTTGGAAAATTGGCTCTCAATTTCACGAGGTCACCGGCGGCTACGACCATCTCTCCCTCGCTCCAGATATCGTATTCCATCTCTATGCGAATGCCGTCTCGTTCCAGTACCGCCCATGAATGGTCAAGACCGCCACCCATATCGAGAGACCATCCTTGGTCTCTCAGTGCAAAAATTGCCGCGTACCAGGCGTCTTTGGAAATCTCAAAACAGTGAATTCGATCCGCACCTTCGTCACCCGTGGCCATCATTGACGTCAACTCCGAATGCCCGGTCGATCCTGAAGCGTTATGCGCGGGCAGACTCTCGCCGTGCAAGGGAGCCTTTGCAAGAAGTGATAGAGGAATTTGTCTTGACCCTGACGCGAGCGTCAATCGGCTAGACCCTGGATTCTCCAATGATCGCTTGATGATGAAGCGACCGTGGAAGGAAGAAGGGCGTGGCGAATGACATACGACAGCTATCGCCTTGGCTCTGGTTGAGAGGGGAGCGAACGTAGTCATCACCGGACGCGACCGTGCATAGCTGGACAATATGGCCAGCGGAAGCGCCGCGATCATCGCGGTCCACGCCGACAGTGCCGATCCAAATCTTTTTCGCGTAGACTCTTTCAAATTCTGGTCGTCGAAAGGGTCGCAATGCGCATTCTTCTGATTTTTGGCGCCCTCATCGTTGGGACGATTGCCGGCATTTACCTGTTCGGAATGATCTGGCGAACCACTGCTCCGGAAGGCGCAATGGCGATGGTCGTTGGAGGAGGCACGCCGGTTCTCCTCGGAACTTTGGCGTTTCTCGGCACGAAGAAGGCTGACGGCCAGCGACCAAGCCTTCTTAGCGCGCAGACATGGTTCGCTGTCCTGGGCATAGCGGCGGCCGCAGCCGGGCTGTTCCTGCTCTTGATTATAGCTGTTTTCCTAGCGGTTCAGCGCGGCTAGGGACCAAGCCCGGCCCACGGGTTTCAAGCAGAAACTCACCAGGAAGCGTCGTCCAGCCCAGTTCTTGGCGTCGATTGGCGACCTTTGTCGCCGGGCGACTACTCCCTGCGTCCGGTCCGGGCAAAGATCAGCTGGGCATTTCGACAGGAGCGAAAGCAAGGCCGGCTTAACATTGAGATTTTCGCGGCCGACCTCTATTTCTTGAATGTTCGACGCCACAAGAGAGTGGCAGCCTCGCATCCCTCGATCACAAATTCTCCTTGAGTAAGACCTCAATACGGATCTTTTCCTGCGACGCGATCGGCTCGCGCTCATCGGTGCGAGCGCGCATGATGCGGATGGCGCTGCGCACCGCGTGCCCGGGGTCCTGTGCAATAATGGTATCGATCTGGTCGTTGCGGAGAGCTTCTTCGCTGAAGGGCGTGCGTTCGTGGACAACGATGACGATCTTTTGCGCGTCCATACGCTGCCTGATCGCCGTAACAGGCACGCGGCTTTCCGGGCTCATGACATAAGCGGCCCTGATATCCGGATTATGTTCCATGACTTGCCGTATAATCGCTGTCGCCCGCCGTTCATCCCCATAGGTCTCGAGCGACGGCAGGTTCGTCAGGTGAGGGAACTGCTGATTGATGATGCTGTCAAAGCCGCGGCGGCGCTCGATACTGTCGCGCGCCACCATGGTTTCCGCGACGATCATGATCTTGCCGACTTCCCGGCCGAGGAACCGGCCAATGATCTTGCCCGCTGTTGCACCGGCTGCGAAGTTGTCGACGCCAACAAAGTCTGCAGTTTCCAACTTTTCCTGTCCGGACAAAAACTGGACCAGATGAATGCCGCGCAGCATCAGCCGGCTGAGCGCGTCGCGCACCTGTGGTGACTCAGGCGCCATGACGGCGACGCCATCCACCTCTTCGTGTTCGATCGAGGCCAGATGCCGTGAAAGCTGATGCGGATCGTCCGTTGGAATTTGATCGACGGTTATTTCCGTCAACTCGGATTTGAGCGTTTGACCTGCCTCCCGAACACGTTGCAGCAGCTCCAGAAGATATTGATCGCCTTTGCTTGGGAGAACGAAGCGAAAGCGGTAGAGCTTGTTGCGAGCCAGGACAACAGCCGCCGGATTGCGAAAAAAACCAATTCGTTCAATGGCTTCGTTCACTTTTCGTACGGCTCCAGCACTGACATTCGGCCGGTCGTTCAAAACGCGATCGACTGTCGCCAAACTCAATCCGGCTGCTTCCGCCAGGTCTTTCGCCGTCGGTCGCATCATCTTTTTTCACCATCCTCCTGTTGCCGCCCACCGCCTCTTTTCCAACAGCACAAGCGAAAAAGCAAGAAATTGAGGTGCGCACCTCAAAAAAACCTTGCACTGAGGTGCGCACCTCAGTTATATGATTGACAACAGCAGCGGCCAGAGGAGTGCGCCGACGCTGGAGGGGAGGGTCGCTCCAAGGAGGGCGAATCTTCGAGTCTGTCGCAACTCGTTGAGAGCGCGAGGCACGTGCCGATGGAGGTCGGAGTGTCACGCTGGAGGAGATTTCCATGCCAAGTTCATATTTGAAATCGGCGCTTGGCGCCGGTGTCGCAACCGCATTTTTGGCGCTGGGCGCAACGACGCAGGCGCAAGCCGAGGATTTGACGCTGTGCTGGGCTTCCTGGGATCCGGCCAATGCGCTTGTTGCGCTCAGCAAGGACTTCGAAGCCAAGTCCGGCCACAAGATGAGTTTCGAATTCGTGCCGTGGCCGAACTTCGCCGACCGTATGCTCAATGAGCTGAATTCCGGCGGCAAGCTTTGCGACCTGATGATCGGCGACAGCCAGTGGATCGGCGGCGCGGCGGAAAACGGCCAATACGTCAAGCTCAATGACTTCTTTGGCAAGGAAGGCATCAAGATGAGCGATTTCATCCCGGCGACCGTCACAGGTTATGCCGAGTGGCCGAAGGGTTCGCCGAACTACTGGGCGCTGCCTGCCTTCGGTGACGTCGTTGGTTGGAGCTATCGCAAAGATTGGTTCTCTCGCCCTGAACTGCAGGCGGAATTCAAGCAGAAATACGGCCGCGATCTTGCCGTGCCGAAGACGTTCGCAGAACTCAAAGATATCGCCGCGTTTTTCCAGAATCGCGAGATCGACGGCAACAAGGTTTACGGCGCCGCGATCTATACCGAGCGCGGATCCGAGGGCATCACAATGGGCGCGATGGACGTGCTCTACAGCTTTGGCTTCGAATATCAGAATCCGGACAAGCCCTATGAGCTCGAAGGGTTTGTCAATTCAGACAAGTCCGTGAAAGGTCTGGAATTCTACAAGGAGCTCTATAATTGCTGCGCTCCTCCCGGATCGTCCGACGCCTACATGTCCGAGAACATCGACGCTTACAAGTCCGGCCAGGTTGCCCTGCAGATGAACTTCGCCTTCACCTGGCCCGGCATCCATGCCGATCCCAAAGTCGGTGGCGACAAGTCTGGTTACTTCGCAAATCCGGCCGGTCCCGACGGCGTGCAGTTCGCGCAGTTGGGCGGCCAGGGCATCTCCGTAGTCGCAGCATCAGACAAGCAAGATGCTGCCCTTGAATATATCAAATGGTTCGCTCAGCCCGATATCCAGGCCAAATGGTGGCAGCTGGGGGGCTATTCCGCATTGCGCGCGGTCGTTGAAGACCCCGGCTTTGCCACGAGCCAGCCTTACGCGCAGACCTTTCTGGATTCCATGGCAATCGTGAAGGACTTCTGGGCGGAACCGTCCTACGCCTCGCTCCTACAGGCCTCGCAAAAACGCTTCCACAACTACGTCGTCGCCGGTCAGGGCACGGCCAAGGAAGCGCTTGACGGCCTGGCTGCCGATTGGACCGAGATCTTCGACGACGAAGGCAAATACTAGACGCTGACCGCGTACCTCCTCGCGGCTTCAGATGTCTGTGCAGGACCGGCGCTCTTTAGCCGGTCCTGCGAACCAATCTGCTTATGAATTAGGGGACTACTATGCTCGATTCATCGATCGAACGGGCGGCACGCGCAACGCCACCAGTCGTTGCCAAACGCATCCAAGGGCTCTCGGATCGGGCCATTGCCTGGCTTTTCGTGGCACCGTCGATCTTCCTGTTGCTCGCCGTCAACATCTTTCCGTTGATATGGACAATCCGGCTGAGTTTTACCAATTTTCGGGTCAATCGGCCGAATGCCGAGGTCAGTTTCGTCGGCCTCAAGAACTACATCAATATCCTGACAGACTCGGACGTCTGGCTGACGATGCAGGCAACGGCCCATTTCCTGATCTGGACGATCGTCCTCCAGGTTCTGATTGGCTTCGCGCTGGCCTATCTGATCAACAAGAAATTTCGCGGCAACGACATGTGGACGACGATCATCGTGCTGCCGATGATGTTGAGCCCGGCGGTTGTCGGCAACTTCTGGACATTTCTCTACCAGCCGCAGATCGGCCTGTTCAATTACGCCGTGGGGTTCTTGACCGGAACCGACCCGTCCGCCTTTTCGATGATCGGCGACGTGCCGCTGGCACCATGGGCCATCGTAATCGTCGATACCTGGATGTGGACGCCTTTCGTCATGCTGATTTGCCTGGCGGGGCTACGGTCCATCCCTGGCAGCATCTATGAAGCGGCGGAATGCGACCGGGCCAGCAAATGGCGGCAGTTCTGGACGATCACAATTCCTCTGGTCCTTCCGTTTCTGATGCTGGCGATCCTCTTCCGCGGCATTGAAAACTTCAAGATGTTCGACCTTGTGGTGCAGCTGACCGGCGGCGGTCCCGGGTCGACCACTGAGCTGACGTCCATCAACCTGAAACGCGAAGCCTTCGAAAAATGGCGCACGGGGTATGCCTCCGCCTACGCGGTCATCCTCTTCGTGACGGTCTTCGGTCTCGCATCGATCTACGTCAAAGCCCTGAACAAGGTGAAACAGAGATGAGCAGCTATTCCGTAACAGAACCTTCGGGTCGCCAGAAATTGTTCGCGGGAACGCTTGTGGTCCTTTACGCACTGATCACGATCCTGCCGCTCCTGTGGATCATCGGAACAAGCTTCAAGTCGCCCTCCGATGCCATCGCCTATCCGCCCAAAACGTTCTTTTCGCCAACCCTCGAAGGATATGTGAACCTCTTCACCACCCGCACGCGGGCAACGGAGGAGGACGTGAAAGCCCTTGGGGAACCGACGACCTGGTACGACCGCATCGTGCGCAAGGATGGCTTTATCATCGCCGGCCCGTCGCGCTTCATGGAACGGTTCTGGAATTCGATCATCATCGGCTTCGGTTCGACGGTGCTGTGCATCGTCTTGGGAACGGCCGCCGCCTACGCCTTCTCCCGTTTCAAGGTACCGCTCAAGGATGACCTGCTGTTCTTCATCCTGTCGACGCGCATGATGCCACCGATTGCCGTGGCGATCCCGATCTTCCTGATGTTCCGCTCGCTTGGCCTCAACGACACCCATCTCGGCATGATCCTGCTCTACACGGCGGTCAACCTGTCGCTGGCGGTCTGGCTGCTCAAGGGCTTTATCGACGAAATCCCGATCGAATACGAGGAAGCGGCGCTGATCGATGGCTACACCCGCTTTCAGGCCTTTTACAAGGTCGTCCTTCCGCAAGCCATGACCGGCATTGCCTCGACAGCGATCTTCTGCCTGATCTTCGCGTGGAACGAATATGCCTTCGCCGTTCTTTTGACCTCCGGCACAGCCCAGACGGCACCACCCTTCATTCCCACGATCATCGGCGTCGGCGGCCAGGACTGGCCGGCCGTGGCTGCGGGTGCAACGTTGTTTCTCGTTCCCGTCATGATTTTCACGATTGTCCTTCGCAAACACCTGTTGCGTGGCATCACATTCGGAGCTGTTCGCAAATGACCGAATTTATCAAGGGGTTGCGCGGGTTCCGGCGCGGCGCATGGGAGATGGTCGCTTCGATCCTCATCGCGCTCGGGGTGTTCATGCTGATGCAGCCGTTCGCACTGTCGATGTTTTCCTACTCGTTCATCGTGACCCTGGTGGGCACTGTCATGTTCATCATCGTCAGCCATTTTCCGGAGTAACCCATGGCACAGATCAGAATTCAGAATGTGCGCAAGGAGTTCGGAGCATTCACTGCCGTCGAGTCCTCCTCGTTCACAGTGGAGGACGGCGAATTCTTCATGCTGCTGGGACCATCGGGTTGCGGCAAGACGACAACGTTGCGAATGATGGCCGGTCTGGAACTGCCGACCAGCGGTGAAATCTTCATCGATGGCGAAGAAGTCGGCATGAAGCCGGCAAGCCAGCGCGACATCGCCTTCGTCTTCCAGATGTTCGCCCTCTATCCGCATATGAATGTGCGCAAGAACATTTCCTACCCTCTGCTGAGCCAGGGCATGCCGCGGGCCGAGGTCAAGGCACGCGTGGAAGATGTGGCGCGCATCCTCAAGATCGAGACGATCCTTGATCGCCCGGTCGGCGGATTGTCGGGCGGCGACCGCCAGCGTGTCGCCCTCGGCCGTGCTATCGTGCGCCGCCCAAAGGCATTTTTCATGGACGAGCCTCTTGGCGCGCTCGATGCGGAGTTCCGCGAGCATATGGCCGAGGAACTGCGTGCACTTCACGACCGGATCGGTGCGACCACTGTCTACGTCACCCACGACCAGCTGGAAGCCATGCAGATGGGCGACAAGATCGTGGTGATGAACCACGGCGTCGTTGAGCAGTTCGGCAAACCGCAGGAAATCTATGACTGGCCGGCAACCAAATTCGTGGCAAAATTCATCGGTTCTCCGGCCATGAACTTCTTCGATTTTGACGGCATGATCGATGCCGGCGGCACTGTCGTCGAGCTTTCGGGAAAGAAGGTCGATGTTCCGTCATCGCGGCAAGGGGCCAGGGGCAAGCTGACAATGGGAGTGAGGCCCGAGCACATCCGTTTTTCCGATTCCTCTGAGTATCGCGGCAGAGTGCTTGCCACGGAATATCTCGGCACTACGCAGATCATTACGCTGGCGACGCCGAACGGCGAGGTCAAGGCGCGTGCCTCCTCGAGGCAGGCTGTCAGATCCGGGGAAATCATCGGTCTTGAGTTCGATCCCGCCACCGTGACGATATTTGAGGGCGTGAGAGGGCAGGCGCTTCTGTCCGAAGCCAATGAGGGAGTGTTGCGCCATGGCTGACGTCGTTCTTGAAAACGTGACGAAGAAGTTTGGCAATCATACAGCGCTCGACAACGTGTCGCTGACGATACCGAACGGTTCCTTCGTCGTTCTCCTCGGGCCGACGGGCGCCGGAAAAACCACGACGCTGCGCATGGTGTCCGGTCTCGATCGCCCCGATAGCGGCAATATCTATTTCGGCGGCCACTCAGTCGAGGGACATTCACCGGCGCAGCGCAACGTCGCGATGGTGTTTCAGCAGTATTCGCTCTATCCGCATCTGACGGTGCGGCAGAACCTTGAATTCCCGTTGAAATCACCGCTATTGAAGACGCCACGCGAGGCGATTGACCGCAAGGTCAATGCGATCGCCGAGGTGCTGCAGATCTCCCACAAACTCGACAACAAGGCGACGGCGCTCTCGGGCGGCGAAATGCAGCGTGTCTCCATTGGCCGCGCGCTCGTTCGCACGCCGCAGATCTATCTCATGGACGAGCCTTTGAGCTCGCTCGACGCCAAGCTCAGGGCCGATTTGCGCGTCGAGCTGAAGAATATCCAGGCCAAGTCCGGCGCCACGCTGCTTTATGTCACCCACGATCAGATCGAGGCAATGACAATGGCAACGCATATCGGCGTGCTTCACGAAGGCCGGCTGGTGCAGTTCGGCGCCCCGCGTGAAGTCTACGAGCATCCGGTGAGCATCTATGCGGCAACAAAGCTCGGCCAGCCCCGCATCAACATTATTCCCGCCGACACTTTTCCCGGCGCACCATCCAGAGCGGCGCACATCGGCTTGCGGCCCGAGCACATTACACAGGGCAGCGGCCAGGAGGCATTGGTCCGGCGGGTCGAGCATCTTGGTGACCAGACCCGTCTTCATCTGTCCTTCAAGAAAAACGACCTCATCACCGTCACCGACGCCCACACCAGGCTGAAAAGTGGCGACACCGTGAAAATTCAGCCGGACAAGCCGCTCTATTTCGACGCGGCCGGCATCCGCTTAGCTTAGAGGAAGGATCACATGGCACAATTCATCAACAAGAGGGAAGACGTCGTCACCGAGGCGATCGACGGCCTGCTGGCGATAAGCGGCGGCTCGCTGGCACGACTCGACGGCTACCCGCATATTCGCGTGGTTCTGCGCAACGATTGGGACAAGTCCAAGGTGGCGCTGGTTTCCGGCGGCGGGGCAGGGCACGAGCCTGCGCATGCGGGCTTCGTCGGGGCGGGCATGTTGACCGCTGCCGTCTGTGGCGACGTCTTTGCCTCGCCCAGTGTCGACGCCGTTCTTGCCGGCATTCTCGCGGTCACCGGTCCGGCCGGTTGCCTTCTGATCGTCAAGAATTATACCGGCGACCGACTGAACTTCGGTCTCGCCGCCGAACGCGCCCGTGCCTTCGGCCTCAATGTCAGCATGGTCATCATTGGCGATGACGTGGCATTGCCCGAGTTGCCGCAAGCACGTGGTGTTGCAGGCACTCTCTTCGTTCACAAGATTGCAGGTGCCTTGGCCGAGGCCGGTGCGGATCTTGAAACGGTGACGGCGGCCGCCCGGCGTGTGGCCGCCGGATCGAAAAGCATAGGGATGTCCCTTGATACATGTACGGTTCCTGGATCCCCAAAGGAAGACCGCATTCCGGCCCACATGGCCGAACTTGGACTTGGCATCCATGGGGAGGCCGGTGTCGAACAAGTTGACTTCATCGACGCTCGACTGGCCATGGAAGCAGCCGTAAGCAAACTTGCAGCTGCCATGGAGGATAGATCCTATGTGGCGCTCATCAACAATCTCGGCGGCACCTCAACGCTGGAAATGTCGGTACTAGCGCACGAACTGATCACGTCCTCGATCGGAGCGCGGATTTCGCACATCGTCGGTCCCGCGTCGATGATGACCTCTCTCGACATGCATGGTTTTTCGGTGTCCGTCTATCCAGCTGACGAAGCGGAAATAGCGGCGCTGAGCGCACCGGTTTCCATGGCGGCATGGCCCGGCGTGTCGGCGGTCAAACCGGTCATCGTCAACATGCTGCCCGATGGGTTGACGCCAATTGCGCCGCTGTCGTCCGAACACAGGGAGACACGCGAGTTCATTGTCAAATGCTGCCGGATCCTGGTTGCAGCCGAGGAAGATCTGAATGCGCTGGATGCCAAGTCGGGCGATGGCGATACCGGCTCGACACTGGCTGGCGCCGCACGCGCCCTGATCAATGCGATCGACCGGCTGCCACTCTCCGATCATACCCAACTCTACCGCGCGATCGGCCAGGAACTCAGCCAGACGATGGGCGGATCGTCGGGCGTGCTGCTGGCGATTTTCTTCGCCGCGGCTGGCGACGCTGCATCGAGCGGCCTTCCCATGCGCGATGCGCTGAAGGCAGGACTTGCCCGGATGCAGGAAATCGGCGGCGCGCGTCTCGGTGACCGCACCATGGTTGACGCGCTTTCCCCGGCTCTCGACGCACTCAGCGACGGTGTCCGTTCGGCCGCTCTGGCGGCTCGGGAAGGGGCCAACCTGACGGCGACGCTCCTCAAGGCCAATGCCGGTCGCGCAGCCTATATCAACGCGCGACAACTGGAGGGCCATGTCGATCCGGGCGCGGAGGCCGTCGCCCGGCTGTTCGAACACCTGGCGGCGTGATGCTCGAGCGCATCTGCGTTGCAGGTTGCGCTCGCCCAGATCCATGCCGAGGCGGTCATTGCGCCGCCTTGGCAGCGAGATATCGCCCTTGATGGCAACCAAATCCTTGCCGGCTGAGTGCCGAGCGACGGTGGATCGTGCACCGGAAAGGCCTTGGTGCGCCGCACCGGGCCACTTACCTTTGCTACTCTGTCGCGGGCTTCTTCGTTCACTGCCTCGCCATTGCCGGGCCCTGCATGTGCCTGACGCACTACATTGTGACGTGGGCTCAAGGCATCAAGCGCAGTCCGTTCAGCTGCCGCGATACCGCAGAACGTCCACCAGCAATGCGAGAGCAGGCGATTGCTGCCGACGGCTCGGATAATACAGATGATAGCCGGGGAAGGAGGGGCACCAATCCTCCAAAACGCGCACCAGCCGTCCCTCGGCAACATGAGCGAGTACCTGGTCTTCGGGCATATAGGCGACGCCAAGTCCGTCCAAGGCCGAGGACAATCGCATGCTCAGGCTATTGAACACGAGTTGCCCCTCTCCACGCACTTTCACCTCGCGTCCGTCCTTTTCCAGACCCCAAGGGAATAGCCCGCCATAGGTCGGGAGACGGATGTTGATGCAGGTGTGGGCGGTCAGGTCCTGCGGGGTTTGTGGAAGCGGATGCCGCTCGAAATAGGCTGGCGACGCCACGACCGCCATGCGCATATTGGGGCCAATGCGCACTGCAATCATATCCTTGGCGACCTGCTCGCCCATGCGCACCCCGGCATCATAGCCTTCGGCGACGATATCGGTGAGGCCGTAGTCGACGATGATTTCCACCGCGATGTCGGGATAATCAGGGAGAAATCGTTTGAGCGCGGGCTGAAGGATCGAGATCGCGGGATGTTCACCGGCCGTGAGGCGAACCGTCCCGGCCGGCTTGTCCCGAAGCTCACCCAAAGCGACCAATTCGGCTTCGATCTCTTCGAAGCGCGGCGCAACCGTTCGCAGCAGGCGCTCGCCGGCTTCCGTCGACGAGACGCTGCGCGTCGTGCGGGTCAAAAGCCGCAGACCCAGTCGCTCCTCGAGATTGCGCATGGTCTGGCTGAGTGCCGACGGTGAGACGCCAAGTTTTGCAGCAGCCCGCGTGAAGCTTTTCTCCCTGGCGATAACCGCAAAGGCGGCGAGATCGTTGAAGTTTTCCATCTGGATTTGTTAGCTCATCTAAAAGGTTCATGCGGATTATGGCATCTAATCGCCATCGGCGTCACGCGCTACCTTGGAACTCAATGGTGCGGGCAGCCGGACACTCGGATCTCTTCCAGCTTCTTCCGGCTGCGTTCGCAACGCACTCGGCCCCGAAACACGACGGTCGATGGGTAACGGTCTGCAAACCGATCACAGGGAAGGACGAAAGACATGACGAATGAGGACACAACGACAATCGGCCGTCGAGGCTTCCTCGGCGCGGCGGGAAGTCTTGCGCTGGCTCCCCTGCTCGCCAGTGCGAGTTCGCCGGCCTTTGCACAGGCAGGGACCGCGGACAGTTCTGCCTCAGTCCAGTCGAGCGATCGGCGAAAGCTTGGAACGCTGGAAGTCTCAAGCGTCGGCCTTGGTGTTCAGAACATGGGCCGGACCTATCAGACGACGATCCCGTCCCGGCCGGCGATGATCAACATCATCCGTGCGGCCCATGAGCGCGGCGTCACCTTTTTTGATACCGCAGAGGCCTATGGCCCGCATGAGTGCGAGCGGATTCTTGGCGAAGCCATCGAACCGTTCCGAGATAACGTCGTGATCACCTCGAAATTCGGATGGAACATCGACCTCCAAACCGGCGAGCGCCGTCCCGGCCTCAACAGTCGTCCGGATCACATCAAGCTTGTGGTTGACGGCATGCTCAAGCGTCTGCGCACGGACCGCATCGACCTTCTCTACCAGCACCGCGTCGATCCGAACGTTCCGATCGAGGATGTCGCTGATGTAGTCAAGGACCTCATGGACCAGGGCAAGGTCCTGCATTGGGGCCTTTCCGAAATGGGGATTAACACATTGCGCCGCGCTCACGCCGCACTTCCCGTGTCGGCCGTCCAGAGCGAGTATTCGATGCTGTGGCGTGGGCCTGAAGATCAAGTGCTTTCGGTCTGCGAGGAACTCGGCATCGGTTTCGTTCCATGGAGCCCGCTTGGTGTCGGTTTCTTGACGGGTGCAATCGACGCGCGGACGCGTTTTGCCCAGGGCGACATCCGCGGGATCGAATCGCGTTTCTCGCCGGAAAACCTGCCGGCGAACCTGGCGCTTGTGACATTGTTGAATGACTGGGCCGAACGGAAGCAGGCGACCCCGGCTCAGATCGCGCTAGCGTGGCTGATGGCGCAAAGGCCGTGGGTTGTTCCGATTCCCGGGACGACACAGATGCCGCACCTGCTTGAGAATATCGGCGCCACTTCGATCAGCTTCAGCGCCGAAGAGACCACAGAACTCAATGCCGCAGTCTCTGCCATAAAGGTGCGCGGCCAGCGCTTGCCCGATGCCGTTCTGGCCTACTCGGCCGTCGAGGCGCCTGAGAAGAAGTAAGGCATAAACAATGAAGCACAGATATCTCGGAAATCTTGAAGTGTCGGCCCTCGGCCTTGGCTGCATGGGTATGACGGGCGTCTACGGCTCCGTTGGGGATAGGAGTGAGATGATCCAGCTCATCCACGACGCGCACGACCTGGGCGTGACGCTTTTCGACACGGCAGAAGCCTATGGACCTTTCGCCAACGAGGAATTGCTGGGGGAAGCCCTTCGACCAATCCGCGACAAGGTCGTCATTGCCACGAAGTTTGGCTTCGACATCGACCTTGAGACCGGCGCGCGCAACGGCGGCACCAACAGCCGCCCCGAACATGTCAAGGCGGTGGCGGAGGCCGCGTTGAAGCGGCTGAGAACGGATCGCATCGACCTCTTCTATCAGCACCGTGTCGATCCGGCCGTGCCGATCGAAGACGTGGCCGGCACCGTCAAGGAGCTTATCGCCGAAGGCAAGGTCAAGCACTTCGGTCTCTCGGAGGCCGGCGTCCAGACCATCCGCCGCGCCCATGCAGTCCAGCCCGTGACCGCGGTGCAGAGCGAATTCTCGCTGTTCTGGCGCGCACCGGAGGCCGAACTTCTGCCGGCGCTCGAGCAACTTGGCATCGGCTTTGTTCCCTTCAGCCCGCTCGGTGCCGGTTTCCTCACCGGCAAGATAGACGAGAACACGGCTTTTGATCCGACGGATTTCCGCAACCACGTGCCGCGGTTCACACCCGAAGCGCGCAAGGCGAACATGGCGCTGGTGGGCGTGGTCAAGGCAGTGGCCGATCGCAAAGGTGCTACGCCCGCGCAGATCGCGCTCGCCTGGCTGTTGGCGAAAAAGCCCTGGATCGTCCCGATTCCCGGCACCACCAAGCTCCATCGGTTGGAAGAAAACCTTGAAAGTGCCGATCTGGAGCTGGCGCCTAATGATCTTGCCGAGATCGATGCAGAGGTCTCCAAAATCGAGGTCCGTGGCGAGCGTCTTCCCGAAGCATCGCTCAAGATGACCGGGCTCTAATCAAAGGCAGGTGAACCGTCGTGACTGATTTCGGCAATCCGACCCGGAGGGGCCTTCTCACGGCGCCGCTGTTCCTCACCCTTGCGGCGGGCAGCGCGTCCGCCACCGTGGCCCAACAGGGCAAGAAGCCGCTCGTGGCGGTGTTTTCGCGCAGCGGAAACACGCGGGTTGTCGCCCGGCAGGTCCGCCGTGCCCTGGGCGCAGATCTATTCGAGATCGAGCCGGAACAACCGTATCCCGACGACTATTTCGAGACGGTCGCGCAGGCGCAATCGGAACGCGACCAAGGCTATAAGCCGCCCTTGAGGGCGACGGTGGACAACGTCGCCAGCTATGCCACGATCTTCCTCGGTTTTCCGATCTGGGGCATGACGGCGCCTCCGGTGATACGGTCGTTTCTTTCCGCGCATGACCTATCGGGCAAAACCATTGCGCCACTCATCACCCATGGCGGTTACGGGCTTGGCGATAGCCTGTCGGTCCTCGCAACGCACGCGCCGACCGTGAACCTGGTCGAGGGCTTCTCCATGCAGGCGCCGCAGGAACGACAGACGATTGAAAGGGTGACAGACTGGCTCGACCGCTTGGGTGCCCCCAAGTGAGGTCGGATTTTTGCCCGAGATACTGGTTCTGGTGCCGGCCGCCAGGTCGGCTTCGGCCACAAAAGCGTGACGATTGTGATGGCCGCTGTTGGCCGACAGAACCTTAACAAGAGCTGGCCATGGTCCTTGGCGTCCATGGCCAGCTCTTGTTGAGGATCAAATAATCTGGATCAGACCTCTTTAAGCTTCATCGCCCCATTCAGGCTCCCGATCAACGTGGCACTCGCCTCGTTCAGGCCCAGGATATCTACGGCGATACCATGCGCCTTGTAACGTCCCACCACCTTGTCCAGAGCATCGACGGCGGTGATGTCCCAGAAGTGTGCCTGTGATACGTCGATCAGAACAGCCATGCCACTTGCCTCTTCTATATCGAATGCCTCGACGAAGATGTCGGCCGACGCGAAGAACACCTGGCCCGACACGCGATATGTCAAACGTCCGGCAGCAGCGTCGACCGCGGTTTCAACCCGCAAGAGGCGGGCGACTTTGAATGTGAAGAAAACGCCACTTAGAAGGACGCCCACTGCCACGCCGAGTGCCAGGTTCGAGGTAAACACCGTGACGAGGACGGTCGCGATCATGACCGCGCTCGACACCTTGGGGTGAACGATCACACTGCGCAATGAAGACCAATCGAACGTGTCGATCGACACCATTACCATGATGGCCACCAGTGCTGCGACCGGAACCTGAGACACCCATGGCTTCAGCAACACCATCAGCACCAGCAGGAATGCCCCGGCAAACAGCGTGGATAGTCGGCCGCGTCCGCCGTACTTCACGTTGCTGATGGTCTGGCCGATCATGCCGCAGCCTGCGATCCCGCCGAACAGGCTTGCCGCGGCATTTGCAATGCCGAGGCCCGTGCACTCCCTGTTCTTCGAACTCGGTGTTCCCGTCAGATCATCCACCACACTGGCCGTCATCATAGATTCAAGCAGGCCGACCATGGCGATGGCGAGCGCCGGCCCTGCGATAATCCTCAGGGTTTCCAGTGTCAGGGGAACGGTGGGCCAGCCAAAGATCGGAAGAGAGTCAGGCAACTTGCCGAGATCGGCAATGGTCATCACCGGGAGTTGTAACGAGATCGATACCAGGGTCAGAACCAAAATACAGATCAACGGCGATGGGATCGCCGTGGTGACCCTTGGGGCAAGGTAGATGACCGCAAGTCCTGCCGCCAGCATGCTGTAGGCAAGCCCGTCGCCGCCAATGATGTGCGGTAGCTGGGCTCCAAAGATCAGGATCGCAAGCGCGTTGACGAAGCCTGTGCGGACAGATTTCGAAACGAAACGCATGAGAACGCCGAGCCGAAGGAGCCCAAACACTATCTGGAAGATGCCCGCGAGCAATCCGGCGGCAAAGAGATAGGGCAGCCCATGCGCGTGGACGAGGGGTGCTGCGACGAGCGCGACCGATCCTGCCGCAGCGGAAATCATGGCAGGACGCCCGCCCGTGAAAGCTATGACAATGCCGATGATGAAGGAGGCGAATAGGCCGACCTGAGGATCGACGCCGGCGACGAAAGAAAAGGCGATGACCTCGGGGATCAAGGCGAACGTCGCGACGGCCCCGGCGAGCATTTCGCGCATAGGGGCGGCGGACCAATCCCGACGGATGGAGGAAAATTGCATCTGATGTGTTCTCGCAAAGCATGGCGAACGCGCTCGATCGAGCGGTTTCTGAAGTTGGCATGCAGGTTTTGCGTGGTCTGGCGGATCGGCGGCCAGAAGAGCCACCCGGAGTTTCACCGGGTCCGTGGTGAGTGATTTTTTTATGACCTCATTTATTCCGCAATGCAACATGCAACGGAGCCTGCCGCGCATCGTTTTGGAGCTGCCGACCATGCTGGCTGTCGATGACCTCTGGTTCATCGCCGCTCAAGGCGTGAGTTTTGTGGCGGTCGGCGACATACGTTGCATCCGGCTATCTTCGTAGCGGACTTACCGTAGCTCCGTGAGGGAGTCCGCCAATGTGCGCACGTTGAACGAATGTGATCAGATCGGAGATATTCGCCGTCTGCGGTGCTTTTGACCACAGTCGGAGGAAGCCCGGCACATAGGCCGGGCTACAGTGGCTAATGGCGATGCTCGGGCATCTTCTTAAGCTGATCCTTGGTCCATGTCGTGATAGCGTGGACGTCGCCGTCCTCATCCCGCATGAAATCGAGATCGGTAAGGGGAACCGCGACCGGCTTGGCGCCTATGCCGAGGAAGCCGCCGACGTCAATGATAACGCTGCTGCCGGCGCCCGCTCCATGCACATGATCAACTTTGCCGACCTTATGGTCATCCGCTCCGTAAACTGTCGCACCTTCCAGGACCGCGGGCGTGAGTTCTGTGGCTGCGAGGCGGACGTGATTAGTGTGATCCATCTTCGTTTCTCCTTTGAAATGAACTGGTGAAACCTAATTGGAAGGAAAGTGTTCCATTCGAGCGCGATTGGTACTCTGCGTCTGAGTGCGATGGCGTGCCGCGCTTAACCCGCCGAGACCGGCGGACAGCGGCAAACAGACGCTGCTATCCACTACAGCGTTCCAAGCGCCAGCGCGCCTCCTACCGCCAATAGCCCTGCCTAGTGTCGTCGATCGACGATCGCCCCATAATGTAGCCGATCGCGAAGGCAAGGGCGCCGATCGTAAGCACCAAACCCGTTGCGGTATGTGGGTGGTCCGCGGCCGCAGCAGCCACAGCACTGGTTTCGCGCTTCACCACATCTCCCGCTGTCTTTGCTACTTTGCGAACGCCAGTAGGTGGTTCGGTGGGTGTGCCAGTGAAGCCGGTTGTAAGGTCATTCTTTGCCATGGAGTTTCTCCTTGTTGGTGTGAAGGAGGAACTGACAATGGGGTGGGGAGGTTCCACAAATGGCCGACCGGCCCTTATCAATAGCGGTGCCTTGTCTGCGTAGGGCTGCGGCGCACCCGAAAAGCCGGATTTTCGATTGAGAAGTTTTGGAACGATTTTCCGAACACGGGGTTCATATTTCAGGCGTTCTGTGACGTCACCATCTTCGGTTTGAGGAATGCAATGATTGATCCTCCAAATCAGCCCCCAGGCACATCGGAGCGGAAGGTCGAGCTCGACCAGGCGGTTGACTACGCGGTGCAGCTCCTTGTCGAAGAAGCCCACTTGGTCGGATGGGGCCGTGTAGAATTTCTGACGGCTATTTTGGACGCAACCAGTGCCCGACTTGCCGCGGTGGAAGAAGAAACAGAGCTAGAGGCCGGCGGCGTCACATTGCCAAGGACCGCATACCCGACCGATTAGAGAATGCGCTTTTTCTCAATGGCCGACGAGCCGCAAGAAAGGTCGAAAATGACGATTGCGATTGAGGAAGATCCGCAGGCATGGCGCGAGGATCTTCGACTGCGACTTGAGGGGTTGGTAGACCTGTTCGTCGTGGCGGGCATTCAGCAGGAAGATGTTTTCGCCGCCATCCTTGAGGATGTCGATGGTCTGCGCAGCGCCTTGATCCGCGATCCAGACCCCGCAGACGACGACACAGCGAAGACCACTATTGATGAACCTTCAAACGATTGGCCTGCGGCCGAGGGAAGGTAATCGTCGTGTTTTCTAGGGTTCACCGGGTCGCGGATGGGGCTTTTCCTCGTTGTCTGCTGCCACTCATTTTGGTGGTCGAGGATGAGTATCTGATCCCTATTTGGCTGCATATGGCGTAGGTCATAGCCCAAACGGACAGCTTGTTTCGGAAAACCCGTCGTCCTATAAAACTGGTATACGCGCATCTGTCGAGCATGAGATAACTCCAGGCTGGCAATCGCGCACTGCTTTCGACTCTTGACCACGGATGTACTGGCACTAGTCTTGGAAGCGACAAAAAAGAAGGTCGGAGCCAGCGCGCCCCGGCCTTTTTTGTTGGGCCCGATGCTTATATTTACTCCGACGCATGCGCCTCTATTGAGCGGGCGCCGTTGTCGAGGGCTGCGCACTCGTCGGTTCGGTGGTGGTCGCTGGCGGCGTCGCTGTTTCAGTCGTCGTCTTTCCCGGAAGCAGGAAGACAATTGCAAGGATGATGACGACGACCCATGTTTTGACCTCCCAAGCTTAGTGGCTTGAGCCTACTCGCCACTTCGAACCCGTTCAATATAGCGCTTCCTGTCTTCCTCGGTCGCACTAGCCGACATGTCCTGTCCGAGTTCGGCCCTTTGAGATAGCGGGAGCCATGGTCGATTAGGGTTCTCTCTAACCCATAGCTGTCTGGCACGTCTTTCAATTTCAGCGTCTTCCAACGTCTCCTCCTTCGATTTGAGTTCGAGTACCGCAGGGCCCAGGCTCTTGCACGGCTGACCTTGTTTCCCTGGCAGACCAGCGGGCAACCCGAAGTATCCTGGCCTGATAAGGATCTAGGTAGTGCAGACACTCGATTGCTTCGATAGGCCGCCGTCGTCGCAAGGCAGTTGAGGCGGAATTTGACGTTGTCGCCAGCTCGCAGGCAGTCAAAGCTACGACCTGACCAAACTCGTGCATCTGGATCGGCGCGGCAACGGGAAGGCTGTTCGCAAATTCCTGGCGTGGATCCAGGGCCAGGTGTGATTGCAGCCGAAGACGAGGACCAACCGGATAGGAAAAAACGTCCCGCAACCGGTTTGATTCGTCGCTGATGGTCATTCCTGGCCATGTCCGCGTAACGCTCGAGACGCCGGTCCTTCCAAAGCTCTCTTTGCGCATAGCGCCGGCGCCCCTGTGCCAACCAGATCTTCGTTCGGTAGGGGGATGCCTCCTGACGGAAGCTCAGCTGGTCATCATCGTCTGCTGTCGCGGCGTCTCAATGGGCGAGAAGCCGAAGCGCTTCTTGTAGCAGGTGGCAAAATATTGGCTCGAGGAGAAGCCGCAGTCATAAGCAACGTTGGTGACGGACTGCTGGCCACTTTCGAGCAGTTGGCGCGCCGCGTTCAGGCGCAACATCTGCAAGTAGCGCACAGGCGTCATGTTGGTCAGCACCTGGCAATGCTGGGTGAACTGGGTGCGCGAGAGATTGCATTCGACAGCCATGTTCTCCAGGGTCCAGTCTTCGTCGAGGGCATGCCTCAAGCGCTTGAGGAAAATCTCGACCGTGCGCTTGGAACTTGCGAGTGCCAGATCCAGCACCGGCGCCTGGCTTTCCAGCATTTGGCGGAACTGGAGCAGCATCATCGAGATCAGCAGGCGCAGGCGCGCTTCACCGCCATGGATGTCACGGCTCGCCACCACCTCGTGAATATCCATGAAGGTGCGCGCGACTTCGCGCGAGGCGAGATAGGAAATCTGCTCGTTCTTGGACAGAAGCTCGCTCAGCCGCTTGCGATCCCGTTCCGGCCAGCCGATCCAATCGGGCCAGAGCCAGGTTTCATGCGGGCGGCGCACGCCCATGTCCATCAGCACCCAGACGATATGGCTTGCGCCGATATTGGGGTCGCCGAGCGCATGCAATTGCCACGGCCGGACGACGAACATCTGGCCTTCGCTGAGCGTGGTCTTGCGGCCGTCCATCGTAATGGTGAGAGAGCCGCGTGCGAGATAGGCGATCTTGACGCCTTCGTTGCAATGTTCGCGCAGACCCCAGTCCTGCGGGTTCGTCGCATCCCAACCGCCAACGGAACAGACCTGTGGCAAGGCGTGGCCGAGGTCGATGCCCGGATAGCCGCGTCGCGTCCATGCGTTGAGCGAGACCTGTCCGGCAAGAGACGCCTTCATCAGGTCCTGGCAGTTCCCGGCATAGAGCAGGGCACCCGGCTCACGGAAAACCGCCGGCCGGCCGACGGCTCGCTCATTGTTGACTTTGCTCATCGCTCTCCCCCGCCGATGTTCAAAATTTACCAGTCCTCTATTTCGAACGCGGACGCTCCTTTATTGCGCAATGCTGCGTCATCATCAAGCGGCAAACGGAGGCGCTTCGTGATTTGTCGTTGAAACTCAACGGCATGGAGGAGAATCAGGGAGGATTTGCCGGTGCGGATAGGTTTCCACACGGACGCGTTCAACTCGGCCTATTGGTCGTTCGAAAAATGCTTGCAATGGGCGAGCGACAACGATGTGCACTTCATCGAGTGTGGCCTGATAGACGGGGTCAGCTGGATTCATGGTCTCGGCTACCAGCCGCATGTCGCGCTTTACGAGGATCCCGCACTACTGCGTCGGAAGATGGATCGCTACGGCGTGCGCTTCTCCCAGGTCGATGCCGCCTATCCGCTTTCCGGCGAAGATGGCCCGTTGCGCGGCGTGCCTTACGTGCTGAAATCGATTGCCTGGGCCGCGCAGGCCGGCAGCCCTTGCGTCGACACGACCGACGGGCTCCATATGCCGCCGGGGCTGAGCGAAGAAGAATCGATGGCGCTCATGAAGCGCAGCTACGAGAAGATCATCGAGGTCGCGGAAGCGCACGAAATCATCGTCAATATCGAGCCGCACGGGCATTTCACCACGCGCCCCGAATTCATGGAGCGCATGCTTGCCTTCGTCGATTCCCGATGGCTGCGCATGAACATGGACACCGGCAACACCTTCATCGCCGGTCAGGAGCCGACGGAGTTTCTGCCGCGCTTCGTCGACAAGGTCAGCCACGTTCACGTCAAGGATGTTTCGCAATCGCTCGCCGCTGCGGTTCGTGGCGGGCAGACCGGCATCGCGGTCAGCCATTGCGCGCTCGGCGATGGTGTCAATGCCGACAACATCAAGGCCTGCCTCGCGATACTGCGCGATCACGGCTACGACGGCGTGCTCAGCCTGGAATGCGAGGGAGCCGCCGGCCCGATGATCGAGAAATCCCTGTCTTGGATTCGCGCGACCTGCCGCGACCTCGGCATCAAGCTGCACTGAGCGCGCCATGAACCTGGGCATCAACCTTCTCTGTCTGACTGACTTCGTCGAGGACAGGCACCTGGCCAGCATCGGACGGCTGCGCGACCTCGGTTATGACGGGGTCGAGGTCCCGGTCCTTAAAGGTGCCGTCAGCCACTATGAGCGCCTGGGCAAGGAGCTCGACACGCTCGGCATCGGCCGATCGACCACGTCGATCGTTCCGACGCCGGACGCCAACCCGGTCAGTTGTGACGCGGACGTACGAGCGCGCGGCCTTGCCCATCTCGACTGGGCCCTGGATTGCGCCATCGCCCTTGGGGCCGAAAGTATGGGTGGGCCCTTCCATGCACCGATCGGGTTCTTCACCGGGGCCGGGGCGAGCGAGGACGAGCTCAAATACGGCGCCGACGCACATCGGGCACTGGCGGAGCGGGCTGCGGCAAACGGTATGCATCTGAGCCTCGAGCCCCTCAATCGCTTCGAGACCTATTACCTGAACACCATGGAGCAGGCCCGCTCCTATGTGGACCGGGTTGGGCATCCAGCCTTCAAGATCATGTACGACACCTTTCATGCCAACGTCGAAGAGCGTCGGCCGGAGGCGGCCATTCGCCTGATCGGCAGCGACATCGGCGTCTTTCACGTCTCTGAGAACGATCGTGGCATCCCGGGACGGGGACACATAGACTTCGCCGCAATGTTCAAGATCTTGAAGGAGATCGGTTATGACGGCTGGCTGACCCTTGAAGCATTCGGCGCCGGACTTCCGGCAATTGCGACGGCAACCCGCGTCTGGCGGCCGCTGTTTCCCGACTTCGAGACGCTCTTTTCCGAAAGCGCGACGTTCATTCGCAAGACATGGGCACAAGCATGAGCAATCCGTCTCCCGCAATCGAGATGCGCGGCATCACCAAGAACTTCCCTGGCGTGAAGGCGCTTAAAGGTGTGAGCTTCGTTGCCTATCCGGGTGAGGTCCACGCACTGGCCGGCGAGAACGGCGCCGGCAAGTCTACGCTGATGAAGATCCTCTCCGGCGTCTACCGACTGGATGGCGGCGCCGTCGTCGTGGGCGGAGAGGAGCGACATTTCACTCATCCGCTCGATGCGATCCGCGCCGGCATCGCGGTGATCTACCAGGAATTCTCGCTACTACCCGAGCGCACCGTGGCGCAGAACATCTTTCTCGGCCGCGAGCCGACGCGGTTCGGCCTCGTCGACCACGGGGCGATGAACCAGGAGGCGCGACGCGTGCTCTCGCTGTTCGGCTCGTCGCATCGGATCGAACCCGACACGGTTGTCGCCGACCTCGATGTCGCAAGCCAGCAACTGGTCGAGATCGCCAAGGCGGTGTCGCTCGATGCACGGGTGATCGTGATGGACGAGCCGACTGCCGCCCTGAACGAGGCGGAATGCGAGGTGCTGTTCGGCCTCGTTGACACGCTGAAGATGAGGGGTGTGGCGATCGTCTATATCACGCACCGCATGCGCGAGATCACGCGGCTTGCCGATCGGGTGACTGTGCTGAAGGACGGCGAAACGGCCGCGAGCTTCGACGAAGTGCCGGAGCCCGATGTGATCGTACGCGCCATGGTCGGCCGCGATATCGGCGATTTCTATGCGGCGCCGGCGACGTCGCAGGAGATTGGTGATGCCGTGCTCTCCGTGCGCAATGCCGGCAACGAGCGGCTGAAGAACATTTCCTTCGAACTTCGCGCCGGCGAGATCGTCGGTTTTGCCGGATTGCAAGGGGCAGGGCGCGTTGCGCTCGCCCAGGCGATTTTCGGCTTTTCGCCCTTCATCAGGGGCGAGGTGATGCTTGACGACAAGCCGGCGCGGTTCACCAACCCGCGCGACGCCATCCGCGCAGGCATCGGCCTTTTGCCGGGAGATCGCAAGGCCGAAGGGCTGGTGCTCATGCAGTCGGTCACGGACAATGGCATGCTGACGGCAAGGGCGCTGTCGGCGCTCGCTGGCAAGGCTGATGCGACCGTGTTCGCCTCCACTGAGGAGATGGATAGGCTGCTGCAGGACCTCGACGTGCGCGCCGGCAGCTTTTCCCAGGAAATCAAGGCGCTCTCCGGCGGAAACCAGCAGAAGGCAATTGTTGCGCGCTGGCTGGCACTGGCGCCACGCTTGCTGATCTTCATCGAACCGACCCGCGGCATCGACGTCAACGCCAAGGCCGGCATCTACCACCTCATGCGCGATCTCGCCCGCAAGGGTACGGCGATCATAATGATTTCGTCCGACCTGCCGGAGGTGCTCGGTGCTGCCGACCGCATCCTCGTCATGCGCGCCGGCGAATTGGTGGCAGCGTTCCAGCGCGGCGTGTCGGAGGCCGAGGTCATGCTCGCTGCAACCGGCGAAGAGGCGGTGGCGGCATGAACACGGCGATCTTCACCAAACGCCCCACTTCGCGCATTGAGCGCTATTCGCCGGCCCTGCTGCTAGCTGCCGCGCTTCTGATCTACATCGCTATCGCGCTCAGCCTTGGTTTGACGCGGTTCCTGACACCGGAAGCGGCGATCTCCATCCTCAACCGCTCCATCGCGCTCGGCATGACCGCTGTCGGCCAGACCTTCGCCATTCTCGTCGGCTCGATAGACCTGTCGGTGGCGCATCTCATTTCCGCGTCGGCGGTGGTCTCGTCGGCGATCATGAACGGTGATCCGGCGATGATGGTGCCTGCCGTCCTCGCGGTGCTGCTGATGGGTGTTCTGGTCGGCACGTTGAACGGGCTGCTGATTATCAGGCTGGAGGTCAATCCGCTCATCGCGACGCTGGGCATGGCGCTCATCATTCAGGGTTGCCTTGCATCCTTCCACGGCAAGTTCGCAGGTTCGGTCCCGGATGCGTTCCAGTTCTTCGCCTATGGCACTGTGCTGGGATTGCCATTCAGCCTCATCGTGCTGGCGATGGTCGTTCTTGCTGCCTGGGTCCTGCTGCGGCTCACTCGCTTCGGGTCCAACATCTACTCAGTCGGCGGCAATCGCGACACCGCGCGTGCAGCAGGCATCAAGACGGGCCGCGTGGTGATGGCGAGCCATATCATCTGCAGCCTGTGTGCGTCACTGGCGGGCCTCTATCTCGCAAGTCGCCTGAAGTCCGGTTCGCCCTGGATCGGCACGGAGGGTGCATACGACCTGGAATCGATCGCCGTCGTGGTCATCGGCGGGACGATCCTCTCCGGCGGCAAAGGCGGGATCTGGGGCACCGTCGCGGGCGTCATCATCTTCTCGCTGATCGACTCCATCTTTAATCTCACCGGCGTCGACGCCTTCGCCAAGCAGGTGATGCGCGGCATCATCATTGTCGCAGCCGTCGCCTTCTACGCCGTGCGTTCGAAGAGGATAGTGGCATGATTCAGCAAACCATCGGCTCTGCAGAGACGCCCGGCACCTCGAGAAGCGGCCGCTTCCCGAAGATCAATCCCGTCTTCTTCGTGCTTGCAGCGCTGATCGTCGCCATCACGCTGTCGAACCCGAACTTCGTAGAGCCCCCCGGATACATGAATTTCCTGAAGCGTGCCGCGCCGCTGGCGATCCTCGCCGCCGGCCAGATCTATGTCATCGTCTCTGGTGGATTCGATCTATCCGTTGGCTCGCTGATCACGCTGACGGTGGTCGGTTCATCGATGCTGCTCAACAACAGTGCCGATGCGACATGGTGGGTGATCCTGGTCATGTACGCCGTTGGGCTTGCTGTCGGCGTGATCAACGGTCTCGTCGTCAGCTTTCTGAGGGTCCCCTCGCTGATTGCCACACTCGGCATGATGATTACTCTGAACGGTGCAGCCTTCATGTGGTCGAGCGGATCGCCGCGCGGCTACCTGCCAGAGACTTTCCGATTCTTCGGGCGCGTCAATATCCAGGGCATTCCGCTCATTCAGTTCCTGCCGGTTGCGCTGCTGGTGCTGCTTGCGGTCGGCATATGCCTGTTCTGGCTCATGCATCGCACCAATCTCGGCCGCATGCTGCATGCGATCGGCGACAATCCGCGGGCGGCGCAGATGTCGGGCGTCCCGCTCGAGCGGGTTCGCATCACCGCCTTCGTCGTGTCGTCTCTGAGCGCCGTGACGGCCGGCATTCTGCTCGGCGGTTTTGCGGGCGTCTCGACAGATGTCGGCGTCGGCTACGAGCTGCAGGCGATCACGGCTTGCGTCATCGGTGGTGCGCAGCTTCTGGGCGGGCGTGGCTCGGTGCCCGCGTCGATCGCCGGCGCGTTGACGCTGACTGCAATCTTCACGCTGCTCAATTTCATTGGCTTGCCGAAACCGGTGCGCGATGTCGTGCAGGGCGTGATCCTGATCGTCGCCGTCGTGCTTGCCACCTATCGGCGCAACCGCGCCGGCGGGACCTGAGTTTCGTCGGCCGAAGGGCCGTCGGGAGGAACTGAAAAGTCATGATCAAATGGGAGTGAGACATGAAAAGACTGCTGACCGCCGCCCTTTCGGCTGCCCTCATCGCCAGCACCGCGCAGGCCCAACAACTGAACTTCGATGACCCTGCCGAATTCGCCAGGCAGCGCGAGTTACTGACAGCCAAGGCCAATGGCCCGGACGGGGAGCCTTGGGCGCAACATTACGGTGACCAAATGGCCGACACCGCAAAGTTCAAGAAGGAAGGTCCCTACACGATCTGCTTCTCGAACGCCGGGGTCAACAATGCCTGGCGCGTGACCGGCTGGACGAACATGCAGGCTGAAGTGAAGCTCCATCCGGAAATCAAGGAGCTCATCCATGTCGATGCCGAAGGCTCCGACGACAAGCAGATCTCCGACATCGACGATCTGATCAATGGCGGCAAATGCTCGGCTCTGATCGTCTCGCCGAACACAACCGCGGCGCTGACCCCGGCCGTCGAGAAGGCCTGTGCCAAGCTGCCCGTCATCGTCTTCGATCGCGGCGTCAACACAAAATGCCCGGTCACCTTCATCCACCCGGTCGGCGGTTATGGCTTCGGCATCCAGGCCGGCGAATTCGTGGCGGCCAATGCGCCGGCCGGCGCCAACGTGCTGATGCTGCGCATCGTGCCCGGCGTCGACGTACTGGAGACCCGTGCGTCCGCCGCCAAGCACATCTTCAAGGAAAAGGGGCTGAACGTCATCGGCGAGGAGTTCACCGAGGGCGACAACGCCAAGACCAAGTCGATCGTCGAGGACTATCTGCAGCGCGGCACGATCGACGCGGTCTGGATGGATGCCGGCGCCACCGCCGTTGCAGCGCTGGAGGCTTTCGAAGATTCCGGTCTGCCCCTGCCTGTTATCACCGGGGAGGACCAGCAGGACTTTCTGATGAAATGGAAGGCCGAAGGCTTCAAGGCGATTGCGCCGACCTACCCGACCTATCAGTGGCGCACGCCCATCATTGCGGCCGTGAACGTGCTGAAGGGTGAACCGGTCCCGGGTCCGGAATGGGTGATGCCGCAGCCGGCGATCACAGCCGAGACGCTCGACCAGTACGTCAACGACAAGATGCCGCCGCTACATCATGCCATGTGCGGCTGCGAAAAGCTGCCCGACTATCCGGCAGCATGGGGTGGTCAGTAAGAAGAAGAGGGGCTGCGCGACAGCGCGGCCCCTTCCGTCGTCTCCCTCGCTGGACCGGTCCATAGAGACGACGTTCCTCGGCCCGCGAATTGCCGGGTACAGGCCGACCGGAAATCTGAACGCGGCCATACCATCATAGCGCTGGCCGGTTACAGAGCGAAAAGGTGACGCCTTTTGCGCCCAGCCTGTCAATGTCACCAACGCCAGCCCCTTTGCTATAACCTCCGCGTCGCCGAAGGCCGATGCCACGTTGGTTGCGTCCGTCCTCACGACGACTTGTCCCAGCTGTTTCAGGTCAAGCCACGCTCCGCCAGGCGACGGCCGCCGAGTACGCCTGCGTTCTTCGGTGAGCAGTTGCGGATCAGCCCAGAGGGTTTCAGTGCTTTGGTAGTCGAACGTCTGTGATGCGGCCCCTCTTGTGGGCAGGCCTTGTGCAGGCAGATGCCTCTACCCGGCTTGCAATCGAGCCGTCCTATTGCCGGCGCGGTTTCGCAGATCTCGATAACATGTATCTTATGATACCTGTTGACATGTTATACCAGTTGAGAAATATAGACCTACGCCGGGATCGGCGGAGGAACGTTTCGGCTGGACGAGATTGGCTCCGGTCACTTGCATTTAGGGAGGTCTTCGATGACATCGATCGCGCTGTTCGGTGCCGGTGGCAAAATGGGCTATCGGCTCGCCAAGAATCTGAAGGGTTCGCGCTTCGATGTCCGGCATGTCGAAGTGAGCGACACCGGCAAGGCGCGCCTTTCGAAGGATCTCGGCATCGCCTGCGTTTCCGCCGATGAGGGCCTAGATGGTGCCGATGTCGTCATTCTTGCGGTTCCGGATACTGCGATCGGCAAGGTCGCGGCCGGCATTGCCGGCAGGCTGAAGCCGGGCATGATGGTCGTGGCGCTCGATGCCGCGGCCCCATTTGCCGGCCATTTGCCCGAGCGCGCGGACCTTACCTATTTCGTCACGCATCCCTGCCATCCGCCGATCTTCAATGACGAGACGGATCCAGCGGCCAAGCGCGATTTCTTTGGCGGCATCGCGGCCAAGCAGCACATCGTTTCCGCTCTGATGCAGGGTCCGGAAAGTGCCTATGCGCTCGGCGAAGAGATCGCCAAGGTCATCTGGGCGCCGGTCATGCGCTCGCACCGCGTCACCGTCGAGCAGATGGCGCTGCTGGAGCCGGGCCTGTCCGAAACGGTCTGCGCTTCGCTGCTCGTCGTTATGCGCGAAGCAATGGACGAATGCGTGCGCCGCGGCGTTGCCAAGGAGGCTGCCCGCGACTTCCTGCTCGGCCACATGAACGTGCTCGGCGCCGTGATCTTCGAGGAGACACCGGGCGTCTTCTCCGATGCCTGCAACAAGGCGATCGAGTTCGGAAAGCCCGTGCTCATGAAGGACGACTGGAAGCGCGTGTTCGAGCCCGCGGAAATCGCCGCGAGCATCCAGCGCATCACCTGATTTACGGCGGGCTTGGTCCGCGCTGACGGCGCCACGCGCCGGCAAAGAATCGCACCGGGAGGCCATTTTCAATGGGGGGATGGCCGAAGGAGACCGGGGCTAACTGGGAGGAGAAACATGAACATTACCCGTAGACTGATCACTATCGGTTTTGCTGCCGTCATGGCGGCTGGCGTTGCCATGCCGTCGTTTGCTGCCGATCTCATCGCGATCATCACGCCGAGCCACGACAACCCGTTCTTCAAGGCGGAAGCCGTAGGCGCGGAAGCCAAGGCCAAGGAGCTCGGCTACGAGACACTGGTTCTCGTTCATGACGACGACGCCAACAAGCAGTCGCAACTCATCGATACGGCAATCGGCCGCGGCGCCAAGGCGATCATCCTCGACAATGCCGGCTCGGAAGCCTCGATCGCCGCCGTAAAGAAGGCCAAGGATGCGGGCATCCCCTCCTTCCTGATCGACCGTGAAATCAACGCCACGGGCGTCGCTGTTTCCCAGATCGTCTCGAACAACTACCAGGGCGCGCAGCTTGGTGCCGAAGAGTTCGTCAAGCTGATGGGCGAGAAGGGTAACTATGTCGAGCTGCTCGGCCGCGAAGCCGACCTCAATGCCGGCATCCGCTCCAAGGGCTATCACGACGTCATGGACGAATATACGGACATGAAGATGGTCGCCCAGCAGTCGGCCAACTGGAGCCAGACCGAAGGCTACTCCAAGATGGAGACCATCCTTCAGGCCAATCCGGACATCCAGGGCGTGATCGCCGGCAACGACACGATGGCAATGGGCGCGATCGCGGCTCTGCAGGCTGCCGGTCGCAAGGACGTTATCGTCGTCGGTTTCGACGGGTCGAACGATGTGCGCGACTCGATCAAGGCGGGCGGCATCAAGGCAACTGTCATGCAGCCGGCCTATGCCCAGGCCCAGCTCGCCGTTACCCAGGCGCATGAGTACATCACGACCGGCAAGGCGCCGGCCGAAGAAAAGCAGCTGATGGACTGCGTGCTGATCACAGCGGACAACGCCGGCAAGCTCGAAACCTTCGCGCTCTCCGAATAATCCTCTCGCAATGGCGCGAGGCAGGGGAAAACCCTGCCTCGCGTTTGCTGTTTATGACGGAGAATGGGAATGCTGAGGTTTCAGGCTGCCTGTACACTCATGCTTGCCGGCGCGCTTGCGCTTAGCGGCTGCAAATTCGTCAAGACCGAGGACGAACAGAAGCAAGCGGCGGCAGGCGCCTTCAATCCCGACAGGCTGGTCGCCGACATTTGGGACGCGAAGGTCGTACCCTATCTCGTCGAGCGTGCAGGCGCGTTCAAGGATGTCACCGCTCTTGCCGCAAACAATCTGGACGCGGCGGCGGAAAAATACGGCCACAAGGAAAAGCAGGGCAACGCGCCATGGACCTTTGCCGCCAAGGTCGACGGCGTGATCGTCGCTGAGGAGACGAAATCACGCGCGGCCTACGTTGATGTGGACGTGGACGGCGACACGAAGGCGGACGTGCGCGTCTCGATCGGCCCGGCCATCCGCGGCACGGCGTTGCGCGACAGCCTGAAATTCGTGAACTTCAACGAGTTCAAGAACCAGATCGAATGGGCGCAGTACGGAAAGGCCTTCAACACCCACGTGAACCGCGCCTTGCTTGAAAAGCTTTCGCGCGAGGGGCTCACCGGCAAGACGCTCAAAGCGACCGGCGCCTATCCGTTGCCGGCCAAGGGTCAGTTGCCGCAATTCGTGCCTGCCACCATCACCGTGGGAGGTTGACGATGGCCAATCTCGACGACGGCGACGTCATTCTCGAACTGAAGGACATCACCAAGGCCTATTCCGGTATCGTGGCGCTGAAGAAGGCGGACCTGAAGCTTCGCCGCGGTGCCGTGAATGTGCTCGTCGGCGAAAATGGTGCCGGCAAGTCGACGATGATGCGCATCATCGCCGGCGTGGAGCGCCCGACGCTCGGCGAGATCTGGATGGATGGCGAACGCATCCACCTGAACAGTCCCGCCGACGCGGTGCGCCACGGCATCGGTATCGTCTTCCAGGAACTGAACCTCTTCGGCAATCTCTCGGTTGCCGAGAACATCTTTGCCACCCGCGAGATCACACGTGGCCCCCGCGGCATCGACCACAAGGCGCAGGTGGAAAAAGCCAACGAATTCCTCAATCGCCTGGAAGCAGGCATCTCCGCCGAAACGCTTGCAGAAGACCTGCCGATCGGCCAGCAACAGCTCGTCGAGATCGCTCGCGCCGTATCGCTCGACACCCGCATCCTTATCATGGACGAGCCCACCTCGGCGCTCAGCGCCGCCGAAGTCGACGTACTCTTCCGCGTGATTGCGGACCTGAAAGCGCGCGGTGTTGCGATCGTCTACATCTCGCACCGGCTGGAAGAGCTGATGCGCATCGGCGACTACATCACGGTGCTGAAGGACGGCGAGATCACTGGCCATGCCATGGTCAAGGACATCGATACGCGCTGGATCGTGCGCTCGATGATCGGATCGGATGCCAAGGATTTTGCCAAGCAGGTCGAGCACGAGCCGGGCGAAGAGGTCTTTCGCACCGAAAACATCTGCCTGCCGCGCGCGCAGGGCGGCTATGCCGTTGACCATGTGTCGATCGGCGTTCGCAAGGGCGAGATCCTGGGGATCTACGGTCTCATGGGCGCTGGGCGCTCCGAGCTTTTCGAATGCATCATGGGCCGCCACGAGCACTATACGGGGAAAATCTTCGTCGAGGGCGAGGAGCTGAAGGGGCGTGACACGACCCGCCGCATCCGCGAGGGCCTGGCGCTGATCCCGGAAGACCGCCAACGCGAGGGCCTCGTGCAGTCCATGTCGATTGCTGACAACCTTTCCATGGCAAGCCTCGGCCAGTTCCTGAAGGGTGGCTTCCACATCGATCTCAAGCTTGAGAAGAAGGCGATCCTGGACGCGATCCGCAATCTTTCGATCAAGGCGAAGAACCCGGACTTCGACGTCACCTCGATGTCGGGCGGCAATCAGCAGAAGGTCGTCATCGGCAAGGCGCTGATGACCGGGCCGAAAGTGCTGCTGATGGACGAGCCGAGCCGCGGCATCGATGTCGGCGCCAAGGCGGACGTTTTCCGCACCATGCGGCGCCTGGCGGGCGAGGGGCTCGCCATCCTGTTCTCCACCTCCGACCTGGAAGAGGTCATGGCCCTTTCCGATCGCATCGCGGTGATGAGCAACGGCCGCCTGGTTACGGTGGTCGACCGCAAGGATGCCACTGAGGAGATGGTCATCTCGGCCTCCGCAGAGGGACATAAAACCAAAAGGATGCATGCGTGATGACGACAGCAACGCAAACTGCCGCCGCTGGCAACAGCCTCTCCACTGGGGCGGCCCTGCTCACGCTCATGAAGCTGAGGACGTTCATCGCGCTCTTCGCGGTGATCATCTTCTTCTCGATCTTCGCGCCGAATTTTCTGTCGACCGCGAACATGATCCTGATGTCGAAGCACGCGACGCAGAACGCCTTTCTCGCCATCGGCATGACCTTTGTCATCATCACCGGTGGCATCGACCTGTCCGTCGGCTCGATCGTCGGGCTCTGCGGCATGATTGCGGGCGGGTTGATCATGTACGGCGTGGCGCTGCCGCTCGGCTACACGGTCTATTTCAATATCGTCGAGGTCGCGATCATCGTGATGGCAGTCGGCATCCTCATCGGTGCGGTCAACGGTCTGCTGATCACACGGCTGAACGTTGCGCCCTTCATTGCGACGCTCGGCACACTCTATGTCGCACGCGGCATGGCGCTGCTCTATTCCGATGGCCAGACCCTGCCCAATCTCAACGGGCGGGAAGACCTCGGCAACCAGGGCTTCAGCTATCTCGGCTCCGGCTCGATCCTCGGCCTTCCGGTCTCCGTCTGGATCCTCATCGTCGTGGCGTTGGGTGCGGCCTACTTCGCCCGCTTCGTGCCGCTCGGCCGGCACATCTTCGCCGTCGGCGGCAATGAGCGCGCCTCCCGCATGTCGGGCATCCGTGTCAACCGCGTCAAGATGTTCGTCTACATGTTCTCCGGTTTCTGCGCGGCGATCGTCGGCCTCGTCATCTCCTCGGAACTGATGGCCTCGCATCCCGCGACCGGCACCAATCTCGAGCTCAACGCTATTGCAGCGGCAGTTCTCGGTGGTACATCCATGTCCGGTGGGCGCGGCACGATCGGTGGAACGATCATCGGCGCCTTCGTGATCGGCATTCTGTCGGACGGGTTGGTGATGATGGGCGTGAGTTCGTTCTGGCAGATGGTGATCAAGGGCCTGGTGATCATTGTCGCCGTGGTGGTGGACCAGGCACAGCGCCGCCTGCAGCAGCGCGTGGCCCTGATGCAGATGGCAAAGGCAGGCTGAGCATGGCCAAGATCAAGGGCGCGCTGATCGGCTGCGGTTTCTTCGCCGTCAACCAGATGCATGGCTGGCAGGATATTGCCAATGTGGAGATCGTGGCGATCTGCGACCGCGATCCGGAGCGGTTGCGTATCGTCGGCGACCAGTTCGGCGTCGCGCGGCGCTACCAGTCGGCAGAGGCGACGTTTGCCGATGGCGGCTTCGATTTCGTCGATATCGCCACGACGGTCGGCAGCCATCGGGCACTGGTGGAGCTTGCCGCCAGCCATAAGGTGCCAGCGATCTGCCAGAAGCCGTTCGCGCCGACCCTTGAGGATGCCAAGGCCATGGTGGTTGCTGCCGACGGGGCTGGCATTCCGCTGATGATCCATGAGAACTTCCGCTGGCAAACGCCGATCCTCGCAGTGAAGGCGGTTTTGGACCGTGGCACGATCGGCACGCCCTTCTGGGGCCGCATCTCCTTCCGTTCCGGCTTCGATGTCTTTTCAGGCCAACCCTATCTCGCCAAGGGCAAGCGCTTCATCATCGAGGACCTCGGCATCCATTCGCTCGACATCGCCCGTTTTCTCTTCGGTGATGCGCACCGAATGACTGCCCGCACGGCGCGCATCAATCCTGACATTGCCGGTGAGGATGTGGCGACCATGCTGCTCGGCCACGACAACGGCATCACCTCGATCGTCGATGTCAGCTATGCGAGCAAGCTACCGGAAGAACCGTTCCCGCAGACCTTCGTCGAGATCGACGGCAGCACGGGCACGCTCCGTCTCGGCAAGGACTACAAGCTCACCGTCCATGGGCCAGAGGGCACGACGGAAAGCCTCGTCGCGCCGAAGCTGCTCCCCTGGGCCTCGCGGCCATGGCACAACATTCAGGAGAGCGTGGCGCTGATCCAGAAGCACTGGGTCGAGCGGCTGGCCGCGCGGCAGGAACCGGACACCTCCGGCCGCGACAATCTGCAAACCTTCGCCCTTGTCGAAGCCGCCTATCTTAGCGCCAGGCGCGGCGAGACCGTTTCGCTTGTGGATCTGCTGGGATGAACAAAGACGCGCTGCTGCTCTACGGGACCCGGGAGCGTGAGCCCGAAAGCCGCACGCTCATCGCCGGCGATTTGAGCGTGGCGCTTCAGGACGGTAATCTTCGCAGCCTTCGGTTCCGCGGCTATGAGGTGTTGCGCGCGATCGCCTTCCTGGTGCGCGACGGGGATTGGGGCACCTGCAATGCCATGATCAGTGCCCTTGCCGTCGAAGAGAAAGAACAGGGTTTCTCCGTCACTTACAGCGCCCGCTTCACCGCGCCTTCGGGCGCCAATCTCGATTGCGCGGTCGCGATTTCCGGATCCGAGCGGACGGTGAGCTTTTCCGCAGACTGCATCAGCGACGCTGACTTCGAGACGGCCCGTGCCGGCTTCGCCGTGCTGCACCCGGTCGTCGGCGTCGCGGGCCAGCCAGTGGAAGTCCGGCATGGCGATGGCAGTATCGAGCAGGCGCATTGGCCGGAGCAGATTGAGCCCTGGCAACCTTTCAAGGATATCGCGGCGATCACGCATCGCGTTGCGCCGGGCATCGAGGCAACAACGCAGTTCGGTGGCGACGTCTTCGAGATGGAGGACCAGCGCAACTGGACCGACGGATCCTATAAGACCTATGTGCGGCCACTGGCGCTACCCTGGCCCTACCGCGTGCCGAAGGGCGAAGCGTTCGGCCAGCGGATTACCGTAGGCATCCGGGCGGAAGAGGGCGCGGCATTCGCGGTGGCGTCGGATCTGGTCACGCTTGTGCTGGCGCCGACGGCACTTCGCTTTCCGGAGCTCGGCGTCGGCTTGCGGCCGGAATGCTTCGCCGACGAACTCGCCTCGCTTGCCGTCCTCAAAACGATCGACGCGCGCCATCTGATCGCCCATTTCGATCCTGGCGCCGGACATGGGATCGCAGCGCTGGAAGGATACGCGGATATCGCTGAGCGGTCCGGCCTCAAGGTGACACTGGAACTTGCCCTGCCATGCAAGCGCCCGCTTGACGAGGAAATGGCCGAACTCGCCACGTTCATCGAAAAGGCTGGTCTGGCGCTCGATACGCTGTTCGTTTGCCCGTCAGTGGACCGTCAGTCAACGCCGCCCGGCAGTCAGTGGCCGCAGTGCCCGCCGCTCGCGGATGTCTATGCCGCGGCGCGGGCAGCCTTTCCCGGCGTTCGGCTCGGCGGCGGCATGATGAGCTATTTCACCGAGCTCAATCGCAAGCACGTGCCCGGTGATCGGATAGACTATGTCAGCCATTGCACCAACCCGATCGTGCATGCGGCTGATGACCTTTCCGTCATGCAGACCTTCGAGGCCCTTTGCGATGTCGTGCGTTCCACGCGGGCAATCTATGGCGACAAGCCCTATCGCATCGGCCCTTCCACCATCGCCATGCGCCAGAATCCCTATGGCAATGCCACGAAGGACAATCCGGCCGGCGGCCGCATCCCGATGGCCAGTGTCGACCCTCGGCACAATGGACGTTTCGGCGCCGCCTGGGCGCTGGCCTATGCCGCAACCGTGGCCTCTGCAGGACTGGAAGTCCTGACGCTTTCGACGCTTGCAGGCCCTTTCGGGCTTGTCGCCGGTGAGGGGGAGACGACCGCGAAAGGCGAGTTGCGGCCGCTTGCACATGTGCTGGCCCGTCTCGGGGCACTCGCAGGCGAAGAGGTTGTCGCGGTCGAGACCTCACGGCCGGATGCGGTGCTGGGGCTGGCGTCCCGGGAGCGGTTGCTTCTGGCAAACATAACGCCTGCGCCGCAGACAGTGTTGCTCACTGCTACGCCGCGAAAGGTCGTGGAAATTGCGAGCGGTGAGAAAGTCCTGGCGTCAGGACAGCACGTCACTCTACCAGCCTATGGCTGCGTCGAGATCTTCATCTGAGCGTTATACCAACCTACGTTGATACTACTTCTGGCTCTTGAGGGCATAGAGTGCGCGGGAGCGCTCCAGGTGTTTTACCATCGCCTGTTCGGCAAAATCGGCGTCACCCTTTTCGATCGCGCGGATGATTTCCGCGTGTTCTGCAAGTGTGAAGTCCTCGCGGCCCGTCCATATGAGCATTTCCGTATGGTAGGACTTCAGCCATCCCAGCATCGCGCCGCTGACGGCCGCAAAGATCGGGTTGCCCGAAATCCGGGCGATCGCGTGGTGGAATTCCATGTCGGCATCGATGAAGGCATCCGCATCGCCGAGACTCTGTTTCTGCTTTTCGAGCAGCCCGCGCAGTTCGGCGATCTGTGCCGGGCTTACCTTGGCTGCCGCCTCGCGGACCATGCCGCGCTCGAAGAAGATGCGGGCGCTCTTGAGGTGTTCCAGCGAGTCCGAAGAGCCGGAAAGCATCAGCTTTGCCGGCAGATCGACCTGCCGGAAGATGGATTCCGCGGTTATGCGCAAAACTTTGGCGCGCTCGCCTTGGGAAATCTCGACGAGGCCCTTGCCGGCGAGCGCCTGCATCGCTTCGCGGATGGCCGGGCGCCCGACGCCGTAGCGTTCCATCAGTTCGCGTTCGGACGGCATGTCGTCGCCGGCCTTCAGCTCGCCGGTCTCGATCATGAGCTTCAGTCGCGAAAACACTTCATCGGAGAGTTTCTTGCGGACGATCGGTTCGGAAACAACGTTCATGAGTCACCTGGTTTCGACAGGTTTGATTATGCATCAAGTTCCCATGCTGCAACAGGTTTCGCCGCAGCCGGCTTGCAATAACATAAATACTCATTATACCAGTTTGTAGCCGTTAACAAGCGTGCCGCACGGGATGCGGGAGGAGAGAACGTGATCCGTCTGACCTATCGGATAGAGACGCCCGGATCTGTAGAAGCGATGGCGTCGAAGATCGCCAGCGACCAGTCGACAGGCACCTTCGTGGCGTTGCCGGGGGAGACGGAAGAGCTGAAGGCGCGCGTGGCGGCGCGCGTCGTCGCCGTCCGTCCGCTGCCGCCCACGCACCAGGCCTCCTTCTCTGACGAAGCGGGTGGCGCCAAACAGTTCAACCGTGCGGATGTCGACATCGACTTCCCGATGGACGCGGTGGGCACGGATCTCTCCGCGCTGATGACCATCGCCATCGGCGGCGTGTTTTCCATCAAAGGGCTCACAGGTATCCGTATCGTCGATATGAAGCTGCCGCGGGAATTTGCGGCGGCCCATCTCGGGCCGCAGTTCGGCGTGGCGGGAAGCTTCGCGTTGACCGGTGTGAAGCATCGCCCGATCATCGGCACCATCGTCAAGCCGGCGCTCGGCCTCAGGCCGCATGAAACAGCTGATATGGTCGGCGAGTTGATCGAGGCGGGCGTCGATTTCATCAAGGACGACGAGAAGCTGATGAGCCCGGCCTATTCGCCGCTGAAGGATCGTGTCGCGGCGATCATGCCGAAAATCCTCGCCCACGAGCAGAAGACCGGCAAGAAGGTCATGTACGCCTTCGGCATCAGTCACGCCGACCCCGACGAGATGATGCGCAACCACGATATGGTCCTTGAGGCCGGCGGCAATTGCGCCGTGGTCAACATCAATTCGATCGGTTTTGGTGGTCTCGCCTTCCTGCGCAAGCGCTCTAGCCTCGTGCTGCATGCCCACCGCAATGGTTGGGATATCCTCACGCGCCATGCCGGCCTCGGCTTCGAGTTTTCCGTCTGGCAGCAGTTCTGGCGCCTGCTCGGCATCGACCAATTCCAGATCAACGGCATCCGCGTGAAATACTGGGAGCCGGACGAAAGTTTCGTACAATCCTACAAGGCCATCAGCACGCCGTTGTTTTCGGAAGACGACAGGGCGCTGCCGGTGGTCTGCTCGGGCCAGTGGGGCGGGCAGGCGCCCGATACGATCGCGGCGACCGGTGGATCGACAGCGCTTCTCTACCTCTGCGGCGGCGGCATCGTCAGCCATCCGGGCGGGCCGGGAGCGGGCGTGAAGGCGGTCAAGCAGGCATGGGAGGCGGCGGTCGCGGGCGTGCCGCTGGACGCTTACGCGCAGGATCATCCGGAACTCGCGCAATCCATCGAGAAATTTGCCGATGGCAAGGCGGCCTGAGCCATGACACGACCGCTGATCAGCTATTATGGCGACGACTTCACCGGCTCAACCGACGTCATGGAGGCGCTCGCCTCGAACGGTGTCGAAACGGTGCTTTTCCTGAAAGTGCCGGACGCGGACCTGTTGTCGCGCTTCGACGGCGCGCGCGCCTTCGGCCTTGCCGGCACGAGCCGCAGCGAAACGCCTGAGTGGATGGACGTGCACCTTCGCGAAGCCTTCGGCTGGCTGAAGACGCTCGACGCCGAACTCTGCCACTATAAGGTCTGCTCGACCTTCGATTCCGCGCCGCATGTCGGCAATATCGGCCGGGCGATCGAGATCGGCCGCACGGTCTTCGGCGAAGCGACCGTGCCACTCATCGTCGGCGCGCCCCAGATCCGCCGATATACGGCCTTCGGAGAGCTCTTCGCCGCCTATCAAGGCCGCAACTACCGCATCGATCGTCATCCGGTCATGTCGCGCCATCCGGTCACGCCGATGGACGAGTCCAATCTGCTGATGCATCTCGCGCGCCAGACAAAGCTCTCTTCGGCACTCATCGATAATGTCGCGCTGCTGGGCCGGTCGGCGCTTGAAGACGCCGACATCCTGCTCATCGACGTGCTCGACGCGTTGACCCAGGCCGCCGCCGGTGCCTTGGTCTGGAACGCGCTGCATCCCAGAAGCGGCTTCATTTGCGGATCCTCCGGTGTCGAATATGCCTTGATCCCCGCATGGCGGAACGAGGGTCTGATCGGCGACAAACCTGTCTTTGCCGAGGCCGGTCCGGTGGATCGCATCGCGGTCGTGTCCGGCAGCGTTTCTCCCACCACGGAGCGGCAAATTCGCCATGCGCTCGCAAACGGTTTTGGCGGCGTCACGCTTGATCCTCTTGCACTTTCCGGCGACGAGGCCGGAGCTGCAATTGCCGTGGCGATCGAAGCCGGCCTCAAGGTGCTGGAAGGCGGCGACAGTGTCGTGCTTTACACGGCGCTTGGTCCATCTGCCGATCGGGGCGGCGAACTCGATTCATCGACAGGCGCTCGTCATCGCCTCGGCCGCGCGCTCGGCCAAATTCAGTCGGCGCTTGTCCAGCGCGCCGGGATCTCGCGCGCCGTGGTGGCCGGCGGCGATACGTCAAGCCACGCGCTCGGTCAGATGGGCATTTTGGCACTGACGCTAAAGATGCCCCTGCCGCAGACGCCGGGCTCGCCGCTTTGCATCGCTCATGGCGGTGCGGTGGATGGCTTGCAGATCGCGCTGAAGGGCGGGCAGGTTGGCGGCGACGACTATTTTTCCATGATCAGAGCGGGCAAAGTATAACTCGGGCGGTGAGCGGCACACCAACGTTAGGCTGGAAATAAAGAGATAGAGCGTTTCCGCGCCTCCGTTTAACGCAGACGTGCGACTGGGCCGCCCGGGCGAGCTGCCGGATCATTCTTCGAAATGCTCATATTCGAAGGTCGACCTTCAGCCAGCGGACAGCGCCGGCATGATCTCCAAGATGAGATCGGGTGCGCTTGATCGGCGAAGATGTCGGTAAACCTCAGAGCGACGACTTGTTCGCTGTGGCGGCCTCGAAGCTGTCCACCAGTAGCCGTAGGGCGGGTAATGACCGGAGCTTAAGGGAAGGCCAAGGCTTTCCTGCGCAGTATGAACTGCTGGAGCGCATCAGGGCCAAGCGCGATGTGGTCTCCTGTTAGCCGCATGTGCTCGGTCAGTTTGGAAAACAAGTATGCGGCCAGATCTTCGCGCTCCACGACCAGGTTGGTCGTTTCCTGCGGGTCGCTTGCCAGCGCGTAAAGCTCAAAGAAGACCTCGTCCTTGAAGATGTCGACGATGAGCTTGTGCGATTGGTGGATGATACACCGCGAGAAGTTGCCCAGGGCGCCATTGCCGTCGAACTGAACAAAGATATCCTTATGCTCGCAAGGCGTCCCGGCGTTGATCGACGGCATCAGGGAGCGGCCGGGAAGGTCTTTGGGTTTCTCGACGTTCACGATGTCGCAAATCGTTGGCAAGACGTCGATGTGACTGACCGCTTGGTCGCAGACCCCGATGCCGGCCATGGGCGCCGGCATCTTGAACAGGAGAGGTGTGCGGATCGCCTCCTCGTACATGCACATCTTCTGCCAGAGGCGATGCGAGCCGAGCATCTCGCCATGATCGCTCGTAAACACGATCAGTGTTTCGTCGTAAATGCCTTCAGCCTTCAGCTTGGAAACGATCGCTCCGATGCAATGGTCGAGAAGAGCCACCAGCCCGGCATAGACGCGCCAAATCTCTTTCCAATCGTCGCGGCTGTAACGGGTGCCGAGGAAGCCGGGTAGATTGTAGAGCTGCAGCGGACTTTGGCCGGAGAACCATTGGCCGACATTGTCAGGCGGCTCGACCTCTCGCGCCAACGAATACCACGGCTCGGGCACATCGAAGGGGGGATGCGGCGCCAGGAACATGGCGCTCAGGAAAAGTGGCCGCGATCTGTCGCGGTTCTCGATGGCGCCGAGCGACGATTGCAGGATATAGCCGTCGAAGAAGCTGTCGAACCCCGGCTCATAGCAGCCGGTCGCCGGCGTCGAATAGTCTCCGACCGAGGTAACGGTGCCTGAAGTCAGTTCCGGAACGATGCCGCGGAAGCGTTGGCCTCCAGGTGGACGGTGCCCCCTCGCATCGAGAAACGCGCCGTAATTCTCTTCAAGTGCATGCCACCTGACCGCCGTGCCTTCGCGCATCTCGAGCGGTGGCTGGTACATCAGATGCTGCTTTCCCGCGTGCCATCCGTCCCAATCGGCAGACAGCAGTCCGTACAGGTTGGCGAAGTCGTCACCTATGAAGCCATGCTGTTTGTCCACCTCGACCCAGGGGTTGATCAGACAACCGGTCGAATTGGGATATCGCCCGGTGAAAAACGCGCCGCGCGAGGGAACACAGAGCGGGGAAGCGCAATAGGCGTTCGGGAAAAGGCAACTGTCGGCCAGAAGCGCCTGCAGATGCGGCATGTAGGATGTGCCGATGAAATCGTAGCGAAGCTGGTCGGCCATGATGACGACGACGTTCGGTTTCTTCATGGATTATCCTCGCTAAGCCAAGGAAAAAAGGCAGCGCAATGCGTTCGCCGTGGCAGCCCGGTCAGTCAGACATCGGCGGTGGCATGCCGTCTGCAAGGGGTGAGCAGGCGTCGGTGAAGGCCTGTAGGTTTCGTCGTCGTCAGCGGGCGGGACGTTCCCTGGGCGGACCGACGGTCGCCCTTTCGATCAGTTTGACGCCCATGTTGACGCGCGTGATGCTTTCTTCGGCGTTGGCTATTCGCTTCATCAGGAGTTGAACGCCGATCCGGCCGAGCTCGATGCGATCGATGCTGATCGTCGTCAGCGGCGGCCGGCTGTGCATGGCAATCGCTACGTCGTCGAGCCCGATGATCGAATAGTCGTCGGGCACCGAAAGCCCCTGGCTCTGAAGCGCCTGCATGACGCCGAGCGCCACCACGTCCATGCTGCAGAAAAGCGCCGTTGCCTTGTCCAGCCTGCCGCTCTCGAGCGCTTGGCGCGTGGCCAATTGCGCCTGGGTTTCCAGGAAACCCATCTTGCCGAGATCAATGAGGTGCTTGTCCGGATCGAAGACAATTCCAGCTTCCTCCAGCGCCAGGCGAAATCCTTCAAGGCGACGCTGCATGGACAGTCGCCGTGGCAGCGTCACATGCATGATGTCTCGGTGCCCGGCCTCCAGCAGGCGGCGCGTCGCTAGCCAGCCCGCCGACCAGTTGTCGGGCAGAACACTGTCCATGCGCATCGAACGATCCATGCCGTTTATCAGAACGGTCGGCACACCACTTGCGGCGAGCCGGTCGATCGCGGCCCGGTCGTCCAGGCCGACCGCGATGACTGTGCTCGGCTCCGCGCCACGCAGGTATTCGTCGATCTCCGCGGTGTTCTGTTTGGTGTCGAGCGTCAGCAGCTGCACGTCGACTTTCAGCGAATGCGCCGCTGCCTCGTCCAGTGCGCCGCGGATCACATCCTCGTAGAACTGCGACCCGGAGTAGTACTCGGCCGGCACGATCAACGCGGTGCTTCCGATGCCAGCCTTGTGAAGCGATCGGGCGTTGCGCCCGAGGTAGCCGAGTTCTTCGGCAAGAGCCAAAATCTTCTTGCGGCTCTCACCGCTGACGCCGCCGCGATTGTTCAGCACCTTCGACACGGATGCGACCGAAACGCCGGCTGCATCGGCGATGTCGCGCAGTGTCAGTGTGGCGAGTTGATCATCGGTCATTGGAAACCCACTCCATCAGATTCCTGCGCTTTTTGGGAGTCGCAGCGACTGGCATTTTGTCTGCTTACCAGAAGAATTGTGTATGCCCGAGCGACCGCATCAAGGCCTCCATGAAATAGTAGTCTCCATAGGGAAGCATGGTGTCGGAATAGCCTGATCCGACATGGGCCGCGCCATGGGCGAGAAGGCCGAGTGCCGTTGGATCTTCGGTCAGGTCGCAGGTGTCGAGCAAGCCAGCGATCAAGCGGTCGGCAAACCCGCGCCAGGCTTGAGCCTCGTCGACGTCGCACTGGTCGGCGAGCATGTAGATGCCGGCTGCCATGATGGCGCCGGCCGAACTGTCGCGCGGCGCGTTCTTCGGGTTGGGGACGTCATAGTCCCACACGGGCACGAGGTCGCTGCCCATCAGCTGCTCGGCCTTGGCGGCGAGCCTGCGGGCCGCATCCAGATAGGTCCTGTTGCCGGTGACGCGCGCGCATTGCGCAAAACCGTGGATCAGCCAGGCCTGGCCGCGTGACCAGCATGATCCGTCGGCATGGCCCTGGTGGGTTTCTCCGCGCAGTGCCTCGCCGGTGCTCGGGTCGAACAGGAAGGTGTGGAAGCTGGTATCGTCGTCGCGCACCAGATGTTTCAATGTGGTGTCGGCATGGCCGTCGGCGGCCTCGCGAAAGTCGGCGCGTCCGGTTTCGCCGTAGGCCCAGTAGAGGAGGGCGAGGTTCTGCATCGTATCGGCGATGATCCGCCCGTTGGCGAAATCTGCGCGCATGGAGCCATGCGCCGGTTGCGCGTTCCACGCCTGAAGATAGCGCCCCTCCGGTCGGTACCGGCCGAGCAGCAGATTGGCGGCTTCAAGAGCGAGCGCGCGCGGCTCCTTCTCGCCGGTCATCAGCCATTCGGCGACGCAGCTGAGCGAGAACTGGAAGCCAAGATCATGGTCCTGAGCGCGGCGATGCGCCAGAATGCCCCGAAAGATCGAGCGGCGGGCGCGCGCTGCGTTCAGGAATGTCGGATCTCCTGTTAGCTGCGAGGCAAGCCATAATTGGCCGGCATGAAAGCTCACGACCCAGTCGTAGGGGCTGCAATAGGCCCAGCTATTGTCGCTCAAGCCGATCTTCGGGTTGCGAATGCCGATGATCGGCATGGTCGTGCGCAATTTTTCGATGCTGCGTACGAGCGCTGCCTGGTGGCGATCAACATGAGAGGTGGCGGCTGCCGGCACGGAGGCTGCAAAGTAGCTACTGGTTTCGATTTTCATGTGAGTGCTCCTGAGTGTGGAAATCTTTTTGCTCATTACGCAATTTTCGTCAATAGCGAAACTTTCGCTTGACGAAGAATGTTTTCGGTTTCATTCTTATGTCTAGTCTGGGCGTCCTTCGTGACGTCCACGGCGCCGATAAGGGAGGGTGAGGGAATGTCCATTACGGACGCATCGAATGCAGGGCCGCCTCTGAGCGTGCGACTGCGCAGCCAGTTGGGCGGCTACGGCTTCCTGATGCCCTGGCTGCTGGGGTTTGTCGTGCTGACCTTGGGACCGGCCGTTTCGTCGTTCTATCTCTCGCTCACCGACTTCGGCCTGATGGGGCCGGCCAACTGGGTCGGCGCCGAGAACTATGTGCGGATTGCCAGCGACGACCCCCGTTTCTGGACGGCGATGCGGGTGACTTTCACATTCGTTCTCCTGTCGGTTCCGCTCAAGCTGATGTTCGCGTTGGCGATCGCCGTGGCGCTGAACAAGGGGCTGCGCGGCCTGACGGTCTTTCGGGCGATCTTCTATCTTCCGTCGCTGGTCGGCGGCAGCGTTGCGATCGCGGTGCTCTGGCGGCAGGTGTTTGCCGGCGACGGGGTGCTGAACCAGGTTCTGGCGGCGCTTTTCGGCTACGAAGGCCCGAGCTGGATCTCGAACCCGTCCACGTCGCTCTACACCCTGGTTCTGCTCGCGGCCTGGCAGTTCGGCTCGTCGATGATCATCTTTCTCGCCGGTCTGCGCCAGATCCCGCAGGATATGTATGAGGCTGCCAGCATCGACGGGGCAAGCCGCTCCCGCCAGTTCTTCAAGATCACGCTGCCGCTTTTGACGCCGGTGATCTTTTTCAATGCGGTGATCCTGACGATCGACGCGTTCAAGGCTTTCACCTCGGCTTTCGTCGTCAGCGACGGCAGCGGTGGTCCGATCGATACGACGCTGTTCTACACGCTCTACCTCTACCAGGAAGCCTTCACCAACTTCCGTTTCGGATACGCATCAGCCCTTGCCTGGGTGCTGGTGGTCATCATCGCCATTTTCACGACGCTGTCCTTCATGTCGGCCAAATATTGGGTGCACTACGATGACTGATACCGTCTACGCGTCGAACGTCGTCGAGGCAGCTGCCATGCCCGACGGAGCCAAATCCTCGCCGCTGAAGCGGGCGTTGGTCTACGCGCTCCTGACCGCCGTGAGCTTCATCATGCTCTATCCGTTGCTGTGGATGGTCTCGAGCTCCTTCAAGCCAGAAAACGAGATCTTCGCGACGACATCGCTAATACCGCAGGAGTTTACGCTCGATGCCTACCGACGCGGTTGGAATGGCCTGAGCGTCAGCTTCGGCCACCTGTTCCTCAACTCGCTGCTGATCTCGGTCCTGGTCGTCATCGGCAACCTGATATCGTGCTCGATGGCCGCCTATGCCTTCACGCGGCTGCAGTTCAAGGGACGCGGGTTCTGGTTCGCGCTCATGCTCGGAACCCTGATGATGCCGCAGCATGCGGTGCTGATCCCGCAATATCTGATGTTTCTCAAGTTCGGCTGGGTCAACACGATCATGCCGCTTGTCGTGCCGAAGTTCTTCGCCATCGATGCCTTCTTCATCTTCCTGATGGTTCAGTTCTTCCGCGGCATCCCGCGCGAACTCGACGAGGCGGCCATCATGGACGGCGCCGGGCCGTTGCGCATCTTCCTCAAGGTGATCCTGCCGCTTTCGACGCCTGTCCTGGCGACCGCCGCAGTCTTCTCCTTCATCTGGACCTGGGACGATTTCTTCGCGCCGCTGATCTATCTGAACGACATCGAGAAATACACGGCCCAGCTTGGTCTTCGAACCTTCGTCGATGCCACGGCGCAATCGGATTGGGGCGCTCTGCTTGCGATGTCGACTTTGACCGTATTGCCGATCTTCGTCCTCTTCCTCCTGTTCCAGCGGCTGCTGATCGAAGGCATCGCGACGACGGGCATGAAGCGGTAGTGCCGCGAACAAAAACCACAGAACAAGCAATAGGAAAGGGGAGCCCCATGACGACGCTCGCTTTGAAGCAAGTCCAGAAGCGCTACGGTGCCGTCGAGGTCATCCGCGGCGTCGACCTCCAGATCGGCAGCGGCGAGTTCGTCGTTTTCGTCGGCCCGTCGGGGTGCGGCAAGTCAACGCTCTTGCGCATGATTGCCGGGCTGGAGCCCATCTCCGGCGGCGAGCTGGCGATTGGCGGCGCCAGGATGAATGAGAAGGCAGCCTCCGAGCGCGGCATCGCCATGGTCTTTCAGTCCTACGCCCTCTATCCGCATATCAGCGTCTACAAGAACATGTCGTTTGGTCTTGAAACCATGCGCATGCCAAAGCCCGAGATCGACCAGCGGGTGCGCAAGGCCGCCGAAATCCTGCAGATCACGCAGCTGCTCGAACGCAAGCCAAAGCAGCTGTCGGGCGGCCAGCGTCAACGAGTGGCCATCGGCCGCGCCATCGTGCGCGATCCGAAAATCTTCCTGTTCGACGAACCCCTGTCCAACTTGGATGCCGAGCTTCGCGTGCAGACCCGTGTCGAGATTGCAAAGCTCCACGCCGACATCGGCGCCACGATGATCTATGTCACCCATGACCAGGTCGAAGCCATGACGCTCGCTGACCGGATCGTCGTGCTGCGCGCCGGCCGGATCGAGCAGCAGGGAACGCCGCTCGAAATCTACAACAGGCCGGTCAACCGCTTTGTCGCCGGCTTCATCGGTTCGCCCAAGATGAATTTCCTGGATGTATCCGTGGTGGGGCGCCGCGACGACGGTGTTGTCATCGGTCTTGCCGGTGCCGATGTCGCGGTGCCGCTGGTCGAGAGAGCCGAGATCGGGGCGACCCTCAGTCTTGGCGTTCGCCCGGAGCATATCAGGGCCAACGGCGCGGGCGGCATCCATCTGGGGACATTGACGATCACCCATATCGAGCATCTCGGCGGCCAGACCATCGTCTATGGGCGTATGCCCGACAAGCAGGCGCTCATCGTCGCCATGGAAGGCCAGACACTGCTTGGCACGGGCGAAACGCTGAGCGTCAGCATCGCGCCGGAACATTGCCATCTCTTCGACGCCGAAGGGCGCAGGCTTGCCGACTAGGCTCAGGCAAAAACGGAACCAAAGGGAGGAATTCATGATCAATCGACGCGAACTTCTACGCAACGGCCTGCTGCTCGGCGGAGCGGCTGCATTTTCGCAGCTTCCGCTGCGGACCGCATTTGCCGACAGCGCCACGATGCGGCTCTACTGGTGGGGCACGCCTGCGCGCGCCGAGCGCACCCTTGGCGTCGCCCGGCTGTTTGAAGCCGCCAATCCGGATGTCAAGATCAACGGCGAAGTCGGCGGCAACGACTATTGGTCGAAACTGACGACGATGCTTGTTGGCGGCAATGCCCCTGATATTTTCCAGCTCGAGCCTGGCCGATTTGCCGACTATGCGCGCCGTAACACCACGCTTCCGCTCAACGATTTCCTCGGCAAGTCCATTCGAACCGACAAGCTCGCGCCGGGTGTGCTGGAGCTTGGAACCGTTGACGGCAAGGTGGCGGGCATGCCGCTGTCGCTCAACGCGTTCGCATTGTTCTATGACACGGAAGCCTTCAAGCAGGCCGGGCTCAATCCGCCGGGGGCCGCGACCACGTGGGACGAGTTCGCCAAACTTTGTGTCGAACTGACCAAGGCGATCGACCGCAAGAACGTTTGGGCGGTCGGCAACGCATCACGTTACACCTATGCCTTTGATGCATTCTTGAACCAGCGCGGCAAGCGATTGTACGGCGAGGACGGCAAGATCGGTTTCGATGTCAACGATGCCAAAGACTGGTATGGCTACTGGGAGAGCCTCGCCAAGAACGGCGGCTGCGTGTCGGCCGAAGTTCAGTCGATGGACCAGATCCAGGTCGATTCAAACCCGCTGGCAACCGGCAAGGCCGCTATGGCCATCGCGTTTTCGAACCAGCTTCTCGGCTACCAGTCGGCGATGAAGAACCCGCTAGGGATCACCACCTTGCCGGTGACGGATCCATCAGGACCGTCCGGCCTGTTCTACCGGCCGGGTCTGCATTTCGGCATTGCAAGCACCTGCGAAAATCCGGAACTTGCTGCCCGGTTCATTGACTTCTTCGTCAACGATATGGCTGCCGGCAAGGTTCTCGGCGTCGAGCGCGGCGTTCCCGTCAACACCGACGTCAAGGGCGCGGTCGTTCCGCTGATCGACGACGTGTCGAAACGGACGGTCGACTACATCTCGTCGATTGCCGGCCGGGTCGGCGCCTATCCTCCGCCAGTGCCGGTCGGCGCCTCCGAATTCGACACACGCGCCTTCCGGCCGCTGGCAGACAAGGTGGCCTTTGGCCAAGTGACGCCCGCAGAAGCGGCTGATCAGTTGGTTGCGGAAGGCGGCCGAATTCTCAAGGGCTGATCGTCTCGCGACGATAGTGGCCGCTTCGCTTGTCGAAATCGCCTATGCGCCCAAGTGCGCCGCCGAAGGAGGTCGGCGGCGCACAGAAATCGAAGCTTTCGGGAGAGGACCATGCTTGGCAGACGCGAATTTTTGCAATTGGGGTTGTTGTTCGGGGGCGCGGCAACGTTTTTGCAATCGCCGTTGCGCTCGGCACTGGCGGATAGCGCAACGATGCGCCTCTTCTGGTTCGGTTCTCCCGCACGCGCCGAGCGCACGCTTGGTGTTGCCAGGTTGTTCGAGGCCGCAAATCCCGGCGTGAAGATCAATGGCGAGGTTGGCGGCAACGACTATTGGTCGAAGCTGACGACGATGCTGGCCGGCGGCAATGCGCCCGATATTTTCCAGCTCGCGCCAAGCCGCTTTGCCGACTACGCCCGCCGCAACACCCTGCTTCCGCTCGGCGATTACCTGGGAAGCGTAATCCGTACCGACAAGTTGATGCCCGGCGTCCTCGATCTCGGGGCGGTCGACGGCAAGGTCGTCGGCATGCCCCTGTCGTTGAATGCGTTTGCTCTGCTTTACGACAGTGTCGCCTTCGACGAGGCCGCCATTGCGCCGCCCGGACCGACGACGACCTGGGACGATTTTGCCAGGCTCTGCATCGACATCACCAAGGCGATCGGCCGGAAGAATGTCTGGGCGGTCGGCAACGGCGCGCGCTACAGCTATGCCTTTGAGGCGTTTCTCGTTCAGCGCGGCAAGCGACTGTACGGCGAAGATGGCCGGATCGGCTTCGATGCCACCGATGCCAGCGACTGGTACGGCTATTGGGAAAGTCTGGCGAAGAACGGCGGCTGCGTGTCGGCCGAGGTCCAGGCAATGGACAAGCTTCAGATCGATTCCAATCCGCTTTCAACCGGTCACGCGGTGATGGCGATCGCCTTTTCCAACCAGTTGCTCGGCTATCAGGCGCTCGCTAAGAACAGGCTGGGGATCACCTCGCTACCGATCGCCGACGCGGCGGGACCTTCCGGCCTGTTCTACAAGGCGAGCCTGCATTTCGGGATTGCCAGCACCTCGAGGCAGCCGGAGCTTGCAGCCCGGTTCCTCGATTTCTTCATCAACGACCTCGCGGCCGGCAAAATTCTCGGCGTGGAACGCGGCGTGCCGATCAACCTTGATGTCAGGGAGGCGGTGACGCCTCTTGTCGACGATGTCTCGAAACGATCGGTGGACTACATTTCCTCGATAGCGGGACGGGTGGGCGCCTTTCCGCCCCAGGTTCCGATCGGGGCCTCCGAGCTGGAGGAACGCGTGTTCCGACCGATCGCCGACCAGGTTGCCTTCGGCCAGCTGACGGTCGCTGCAGCCGGCGAGGAGCTGGTCGCGCAGGCAAACCGCATCCTCAGGAGCTGACGTTTCCAACGGCTCGCCCTGGGCCCTGCACCATAAGCCTCCCAAGACAGGAATGGCCAATGACAGATGGCATATACCCCGACAGCCTGTTCCATCCGTGGTCGGGCAATGAACTGCGCACGCGGGCCGATGTCGAGCGCGCGCTGAAATCGCTCTGCGACCCGGCCGAATCCTACCGGTCGGCCGGTGGCGCGCGGTTGCGGTTCGACGCGACCGCTGCGCATTTCGATCAGGCGGCAGCCGATCTCGAGGGCTTCTCGCGGTTGTTGTGGGGGCTGGTGCCGGCGCAGGTCGGCGGTGCCGACTGGATCGACTGGAAGCCGATCGCACGCGGTCTTGCGTGTGGCACGGATCCGCACCATCCGGAATATTGGGGGCAGCCGACGGATCGCAACCAGCGCCTCGTCGAGCTCGCGGCAATCGGCTTTGCGTTGCGTCTCGTGCCGGACAAACTCTGGGCTCCTCTTGAGCCAGATGAGCGCGAGAACGTCGTCGCCTATCTCAAGTCAGGGCATGCCTGCCGGTTTTCTGAGAACAACTGGAAGTTCTTCCGGCTGCTCATCAGCCTGGGGCTGGATTCCGTCGGCGCCGATCACGATCGGGACTTGGACCAGGCCTATATCGACGAAATCGAGACTTTCTATTTCGGTGATGGCTGGTACAGCGATGGCGACGCGCGCCGTGCCGACCACTACATCCCCTTCGCCTTTCACTTCTATGGGCTCATTCTTGCCGTGCTCGACGGCCGCGCCTACACGCAGCCCTATCGCGAGCGTGCGCGTCTCGCCGCCGGCGATATGACGCGTTGGTTTGCCGATGATGGCGCCGCATTGGCGTTTGGCCGGTCGATGACCTATCGCTTTGCCATCGCCGGTTTCTTCGGCGCTCTGGCATTTGCCGGCGAGGAGGCGCTGCCTTGGGGGCAACTGAAGGGCTTCTATCTGCGCAATCTGCGCTGGTGGGCCAAGCAGCCGATGGCGTCGAGAGACGGCATCCTGCCGGTTGGTTACGCTTACCCGAACCTTCTGATGTGCGAGACCTACAACTCACCGCAGTCGCCCTATTGGGCCTTGAAGGCGTTTCTGCCGCTGGCCTTACCGGAGCAACACCCCTTCTGGAGCGCTGAAGAGGCGGATTGCCCACCGCGCGCCGACGTCGCCGTGCACGTGCACACGGGCATGATCATCAGGAACCCTCCTGGTGATGCCATCGCGCTTTGCGGTGGCCAGCAAACGGGTCCGCAAAACACCTGGGCACGGTTCGGTGCCGAGAAATACAGCAAGTTCGTCTATTCCGCCCGCTACGGTTTCAGCGTGGAAAGTGACCCCAACCGTTTCGCCGACGCTGTCCTGGACGGCATGATCGGATTCAGCAGCGACGGTCTCCAGTTCCATGTCCGCCAGGCCAACGAGCAAGTGCTGATCGCCGATGACGTCCTCTACGCGCGCTGGCGGCCCAATGGCGACATCCTGGTCGAAACCTGGCTCTACTGTCATGGCGATTTCCATGTCCGCACCCATCGCGTCTGGGCCGAGCGAGCGGTCCTAACCAAGGAAGGCGGCTTTGCGATCGCCCGAAGCGATCGGCTTGCCGATGCACTGGAAGGTGAAGCTGGCAACGCTGTTGTTGCAACTCCGCACGACCTGTCGGCGATCGTCGATCTCGGCTCGTCGGTCATCCGTGCCGGCAAAGCGCATATCGCCCAGCCGAACACCAACCTGATTGCCGGAAGGACGCTGGTGCCGCAGTTGACGGCCGAACTCCCCCCCGGAAAGAGCACGCTTTTTGCAGCCGTCCTGGCGAGCGCCGATCCGGCCGCCGGGCGCAGCACGCTGACGCGCTTGCCGCCGGCCCCCGACCTGCCAGCGCTTGAAGCCCTGATCAAGGCAAAGGGCCGGCCGGTCACCCTTATGAGCAGAAATACGAGTGCCTGACCGGCGGTTGACGCCGGCCCATTTTGCAAGTCGAGGACAAGAACTGATGGATATTCGCCAAGCTATACATTTCGAACAGGCCGAGACGCTCGACACCGAGGGGCTGCGGCGCCATTTCCTCATCAAGGATCTCTTCGTTGCCGGCGAGATCCGCGCCACATACAGCCACTATGACCGCCTGGTTCTGCTCGGCATCCGGCCGGAAGCTGCACCGCTCGCCTTCAGCGCCGAGCTCGCGAAATCCGCTGGCGTTGCCGATTTTCTCGAGCGGCGGGAACTGGCCGTCGTGAACCTTGGCGGCGGCGCGGCGAGAATATCTGTCGATGCCGTGGATCATGTCATTGCGCCTTTTGAGGCGCTCTACATCGGCAAGGGTGCGAAAGGCGTGTCCTTTGCCGCCGTGGACGAGGCATCGCCTCCAAAACTCTATGGCGTCTCGGCGCCCGCGCATGCCAGCCACCCCACCCGCAAGATCCCCCAGGATGAAGCGTCTCCCCAGGCGCTCGGGACGAGCGAGGCCGCCAACAAGCGCACCATCTACAAATATGTCCATGATGGCCTGTTGCCGACCTGCCAGCTCATGCTCGGCATCACGCGGTTCGAGCCGGGGAGCGTCTGGAACACCATGCCTGCGCACCTTCACGATCGGCGCATGGAAGCCTACCTCTATTTCGACATGCCGGAAGATCGTATGGTCGTCCATCTCATGGGGCGGCCCGAGGCGACGCGTCACCTGATCGTTCGCAACGAGCAGGCGGTCATTTCGCCCCCGTGGTCGATCCACAGTGGCAGCGGCACGGGCTCCTATGCCTTCGTGTGGGCAATGGCAGGCGATAACCAGTCCTTCGCCGACATGGATTTTGTGGCAATGGAGACCCTGCGATGACCGAGATTGGGGATCTGTTCAGTCTTTCCGGCAAGTGGGCGCTGGTCACAGGCGCCCGGGGAGGGCTGGGGCAGGCGACGGCACTCGCGCTTGCGAAGGCAGGGGCCGACATCGTGGGCCTCGGGTCGACGCCGATGCCGGAAACCAGAGAGTTGATCGAAGCTGTCGGACGCCGATTCCTCGGCATCCAGGCGGATCTTTCGCAACCCAACGATTTTCGCTCTCTCGTCGGCGAGATCGACGAGCAAACCGGGCCAATCGATATCCTGGTCAACAATGCCGGAACGATCAGGCGTGCCGATCTGCTCGACTACTCCGAGGCTGATTGGGACGTGGTGACGAACGTCAACGAGAAGAGCCTGTTCTTCCTCAGCCAGGCCGTTGCGCGCGGCATGGTTTCGCGTCGCTTCGGCCGCATCATCAACATCGCATCGCTGCTCTCCTTCCAGGGGGGCATCCGGGTTCCGGCCTATACCGCCTCCAAGCATGCGGTGGCGGGGCTGACGAAGCTGATGGCAAACGAGTTGGCTGCATCCGGTGTCACCGTCAATGCGATCGCGCCCGGCTATATGGAAACTGACAACACCGCGGCCCTGCGAGCGGATCCGGAGCGACAGAGGCAAATCCTCGAACGTATTCCCGTCGGGCGATGGGGCGTTCCTGAAGATCTGGCGACCGCGGTCCTGTTTCTGGCAAGCCCGCATGCATCCTATGTGACTGGAGCTATCATTCCGGTGGATGGAGGATGGCTCGCGCGGTGATGGCACTTCGATCGTTAGGACAGTCGCTATGTCGAGCGTGACGCGAGATCGGCATCGAGGATCTGGAGGGTGAGAAAATCATCTCGTTCTCGCGACAGAACCTGTCTTACACGGAGCGCTCCGAGAAGTTCGAGGAGTACAATCTTTCGACGAACGTCACTTACAGCTGCGACGACACCTTCTCGCTACAACGCCGCGCGTCTTGTTAGACGCGCAAAGGTCGCTGTAGCACTTTGAATTGCTGCATGTTTTTATCCTTAAATCGAATACGACGTTGGCCGTCGAGTGGTTTCTAGCTTAAGATGGCATCTGCTATACGCCGAGGTTGGCACTGCCCAACAGGCAGCAGATGACGGTTCCACCTTGAACAGTCTGCTGTAGCAGAGGTGCGACGTTCGGATCATCACCATTGACGGTATTTGCCCGGCACTTCGCGTTATTGGTGGGAGTGGATTCATGCGTTCGCCAGATATGACCGGAATATCCCGACCCCCGCGCTGGGGGTTGGCCGCAAAGCTGTTTACGACGCTCGTCCTGCTTGGCGCCGCCGCGATCTTGGTGACCGGTGTACTCGGTTACTTCCGTGCCCGTGACGCCATCGAAAAAGCGGTTTTCGACCAACTCACGGCCGCCCGTCAGAACAAGACGCGTCAAGTCGAAACCTATTTTCGCACCATCGCAGCGGAACTGCGCCTGCTCGCCGCCTCCAAGATGGTGGTTGATGCGACGCGCGAATTCCGGATTGCAGTCGACCAGCTCGATCGCGCAGGCGTACAGCCTGACCTTCGGCAGAAGGTCCAAGATTGGTACGCTGCGAACTTCATCCCGCAGATGACGAGTATCCTGGGAAGGCAACCGGAGCTGTCCGACTATCTGCCGGTTGGTGGCGCTCCGTACTATCTGCAGTATCACTACATCGTGGAAAATCCGAACCCGGCGGAGCGACGCAAGCTGCTCGATGATGCCGGTGATGGCAGCGAATACACCAGGCTGCATGCCACCTATCATCCATTGATGCGCGCAGCCGCCTCGATGGTCGGTTTCTTCGATTTCATGATTGCTGATCCCAAGTCGGGTCGCCTGATCTACACAGTCCAGAAAGAACTCGATTTCACCACGTCCCTGCAATTCGGCCCCTACCGTCGCTCCAACGTCGCAGCCGCTGTCGCTCGCTGTGCAGAGCCCGCCGGGCAATCGGCCATCTGCCTCGAGGATTTCGCTCCATATGCACCGACCGGTGGGGCGCCAATTGCCTTCATGGGAGCACCGGTGATTGATAAGGGTGTCGTCATCGGGGTGCTGGTGGCGCAACTGTCGAACGAGGAGATCGACAACGTCGTCACTGGTGGTCGCCGGTGGCGACAGGAAGGGTTCGGCGACACGGGCGAGGCATATTTAATTGGACCCGACTATCTGGTGCGCTCTGGACCGCGGACATTCTACGAGAACCGGGAGGCGTACTTCGCCGAACTCAAGTCTGTCGGTGCCTCGGACGAGGAGATCGCCGCCATTCAGCGTTACGGGACGCCGGTGATGCATCAGCGCATCGACACCGAAGCATCTCGGGCAGCACTTGCCGGTGTCGAAAACACCGGCGAGATCATCGGGTACCGCGGCGTGCCGACACTCGCCTCGTGGGGCCCGCTCGAGATACCCGGCGTCAGGTGGGCGCTCGTCGCTAAAATTGACAGCGCCGAGGCCTTCGCGCCGATCGCCCAGCTCCGCCAGGAGCTGCTGATCGTCGGGGGATTGGCGCTGTTGGCGGTGGCCGTGACGGCCGCATGGCTTTCGCGCGCACTGCTCGGACCGCTGCGTGAACTCACTGCCGGAGTAAAGCGCTTCGCGGCCGGCGACTATGGAGCCAGTGTGCCAGTTCGCACGCGCGACGAGGTGGGCCAACTCTGCTCAGCCTTCAACGGCATGGTCGAGACGCTGCACGAAAAAAATGTCGTGATCGAGAACAAGAATCGTGAGAACGAGGAACTGCTCCTCAACGTGCTGCCGGCTCCGATCGCCAACCGGTTGCGCGGTGGCGAGGCTGGGATCGCCGACGGCTTCGCCGAGGTGACCGTCGCCTTCGCGGATCTGGTTGGCTTCACGGCTCTGTCATCGGAGATGCCGCCACACGAGGTCGTCACGTTTCTCAATGGGCTATTCACGCGCTTCGATGTCGCCGCCAATGAACTCGGAATCGAGAAGATCAAGACGCTTGGTGACGCCTATATGGCGGTGTGTGGCTTGCCCGAGCCGGTGGCTAACCACTCCGAGCGGATGGTGCGCATGGCTATCCGCATGGTTCACATTACCCGAGAGCACGCGATGGAAAACAACGTCTCGATGAAGCTCAGGGTTGGTGTCAATACCGGGCCGGTCGTGGCCGGCATCATCGGCAAGAGCAAGTACATCTACGACCTGTGGGGCGATACGGTGAACCTTGCCAGCAGGATGGAATCAGGCGGCGTGCCCGACGCGGTTCAGGTGACGCGCCCTGTCTACGAAAAGCTCAAAGACCACTTCGTCTTCGAGCCGCGCGGCCCTATCGAAGTCAAGGGCAAGGGCAAGGTAGAGGCCTGGCTGTTGAGGTTGTAATGCCGGACCGGCCATATCCGGCCTGTCGATCAGGTGGAAGCGATACGGGAACGCGTCCGCAATTTCTCGCCGGCATGAACGTCTACGTCTCAACCTAATGGCAGCGAATTTGGAATGTCTTTGACCTTTATGGCCTTCGCGCGGAGATGATGTAGCTGGAATACTCCAAGCCGCGTCCTTCTCAGTCGCGTTGGCGAAACGCCTTGGCGGCCATCACTACCGCGACTGCCGGGATGTTGTCCGTCAGCCCTTCTTTCCGTTCGATGCCATCTGTATGCCGGCCGCGCGTCCGCCGCTCGGAACCACGACGATCTGCCTGACCTTGCCTTCTTTGAACGCTGTGAGGAAACGCTTGTAGTCCTTGAAGGCGACGCAGCCATGCGATTCCGCCCGGCCGCTGCGCAGCAGGTAGCTGTGGGTCAGGAAACCGTCTCGGCCGTGCTTGTTCTTTCCGTCGACAGGCAGCATGCGGACCGCCTCGACCCCATGGAAGCGCGTTTCGCGCATCTTGAGATTGTAGGTGTGCGGTGGGGTGGGTCCGGTCATCTTGACGTTTACGTAACGCGGATTGTCGGCCATCTTGCCGATGCCGGAATGGGCTTCGAGCACGCTGCCGTCGGGCATATAGACCTTCGCGGCGGTGATGTCGTAGACGGCGACGCCATTTCCTGCCCGGGCACCACCGCCGAATAGGTTGCGCAGTGCGCCGAGGCCACCGCCCGATCTTTTGTCCGCCGGATTGTCCGGCCGCACAAAGGCAAGCTGTTGCTGCTTTGGCGTTTCGCGTTCTTCGGCCTTCGGCGCTGCGTCGTCCTTGGCTCGCCGGGTCTCGGGTTTCTCTGTTTCAGCGGTAGGCTTTTGGGCTTGATCTCCGCCGGGACGGAACTGCGGCTTCGGTCCCGAAGACGGCGTGTCCTCGTAGTCTGGCAGGGCAACGGCCTCATCTTCGGCGTTCGGGTCCGGCGAGGCCGCGAGGTCGTCCTCCATTGGTACCGTCAGCAACGCCGAAAACACAGCGCTGTCCGTTGCGCTCTGAGAGGGGCCCGCATAGGCCAACGAGACCAAGGGCTTGTCGGTTGCTACGGCGCGCGGCGGCCCGAACCGTTCCGGCGCAGGCGCGTCAAGACTGGCGATCGCGCGGCCTGGCGTGACGGAATGAGAGGCCCTGAAGTGGCTGGCGAGCTGCTCGGATGTCAATGCAGCCTGCTTCGCACCGGAACTGAAGCGTGCAGCCTTGCCACTCGTCTCGGCATCTCCAAAGATATCGGCCCTGCGGGGGAGTTTCCCTTCGGCGCCGCTAAGGCTTGCGAGCACGACGGGCTCGGCCACGGCGACCAGCCTCGGCGTCTGTTCGACCCTTGCCTGCTTGACCCACGGGCGCTCTTTTTTGTGCTGCGCCGCATAGAGTTGTGGTTTGGGCAGGAGGTTGCCCGAACCGTGACCGAAATAGCTGCCCATCGCGACTGCACCCACGACGGATCCCGCGGCCGCGCCGGCAAGGGCGATGCCGCAACAGGTGATCAGCAGTGGACGCAACAGACGGCGCAAAGACTGTGAACGAACGACCTTACTCAAACGCATCTCAAGCCAGTAAATCTCGCAAACGCTCTCGGGCCGACGAGCGACCACCGCTGCGCAATTTCCCGGATTGTCCCCTTTTTTGACGACGGATCGACAAAGAATGAACAAGTATGGTTAAATTTTGCTTTCCATGAATCTCACTAGATTAAAACTGGCATCAAGGCGTCCGTTCTCGGCCGTCGAATGGGTTTGCCGGATGATCGGCGGCTGGTTTCTGAAGTGGGTAGGATGCCGGGTGTAGCCCCAGCAAGGACTACACCCGATGCGTACTCTTCAATCAGCCTACAGCACCGCGCGTCCTATTCGACGCGCAAAGGTCGCTGTAGCACTTTGAATTGCTGTATGTTTTCGTCCTTAAATCGAATGCGATTTAAGGAAACATGCAGTAGGCAACGGTTTCTATCGAGACCGGCGCGAAAGGGACGGATCGGCGCGTTAGTTGAGGGGGATTGCATTATCCCCTTTGCTGGCTTGATAAACTGCGGAGAGGTCGTCGTATTTGCGCCCGATTGCAGTTGCTCTTTCCTTCAAAAGCGAATGCTGCGGTTCCGGCACTCCGTCGATCAGCCCCATGATCGACTGTCCTTTCCAGAATGAATTCGTCCGATTGTAGCCCCCTGGCTCCAGCGTGAAGACTTCCTTCAGGATCTTCAAATCGTGCGGAATGGAAAACGCATCCCGGGAATCCTCGTGGCTGAAGAAGTAAAAGAAGTTGTCGAAGCCTGCCCAGGTGATCGCCGAAAGGCACATCGAACACGGCTCATGGGTCGACAGGAAAATGAGGTCCGTCGTATCCGGCCGCTCGGATCCGGTCATCTCATAGAAGCGCTTCAGGGTGTGAACCTCCCCGTGCCATAACGGATTCTCGGTTTCGTTGTTGGTTTCGACGAGCACAGTGGAAAGGTCCGATTTCCGCAGCAGCGCCGCTCCGAAGATCTTGTTGCCGGCCGCGACGCCGACCTCCGTGGCGGGGATGATGCCAGCCTCCATGGCTGTCAGCAGGGCGTCGAGCAGACGCGTCGTTTCGATTTTTTCTGACATTCTTTATCTCCTTGAAATGTCGGGAAACGGTTGGTTCGGATCAAAGTTTAGACTTCGATCCGGACGTGCTTTCAAAGCAATACTCAGTGAGCGCCCTCAGGAATCATCGGTATTTCGATGCCTTTTTCGTCATAGAGCTTGCCGTTGAGGAAGTAGTCGCCGTCGCGAAGCCGGACGATGTCCTTGTAGCGGATCGTCCGTTCTGTGCCGGCCACGAACACTGACTGCTGATCGGCATTTCCTGCTTTGAAATGATTGAACAGCAGGTTGAGGACGATCGCCATCAAAGCAGCGGAACTGATGCCGGAATGAAAGATCGTCGCAACCCATGCCGGGAAGTGCTCGTAGAATCCCGGCGACGCGATGGGGATCATGCCGAAACCGATCGACGTCGCGACGATGATCAAGTTCATGTTGTTGTGGTAGTCGACCTTGGAGAGCGTGCGTATGCCACTTGCCGCGACCGTACCGAAAAGGACGATGCCGGCACCACCGAGAACGGAACTTGGCACCGCTGCAACAACGCGTCCCATGACCGGTAGAAGGCCGAGGACGACGAGAAAAAGACCGCCGGTCGCCACCACATAGCGGCTCTTCACGCCGGTTACGGCGACAAGCCCGACGTTCTGGGCAAAGGCACTCTGTGTGAACGAACCGAAGATCGGCGCGAGAATACTCGACAGCATGTCGGCCCGAAGCCCATCGCCCAGGCGGTGAGAATCAACCTTCGTTTCGACGATCTCGCCAACGGCGAGAATGTCGGCTGATGTCTCCACGAGCGTCACGATGATGACGATCAGCATCGAGACGATGGCGGCGATCTCGAAGGTGGGATAGCCGAAATGGAATATTGTCGGCAGGGCGAAGAGGGGGCCATTTCCGACTTGTGAAAAGTCGGTCATGCCAACGGCATAGGCGATGCCCGTTCCGATCACGAGCGCAAGCAGGATGGAGAGCCTTGAAACCGATGCGCTTCCAAGTTTGCTGAGCAGGAGAACGATGGCGAGCGGAGTGGCGGCCAGCTGGATATTTGCCGGGCTTCCGAAATCGGGAGAACTGTTGTTGCCGCCCATTGCCCAGAACGCGGCGACCGGCATCAGCGTCAGTCCAATGGTGGTGATGACGATACCGGTGACTAGGGGTGGGAAGAAACGGGTAATCCGTGAGAATACGGGCGTAATCAATAGCCCGATCAACGACGCCGCGATGACGGCGCCGAGAATAGACGGTATTCCCCCATTGCCGGAAATCGCCACCATTGTTGCAACCCCCGAGAACGAAACGCCCTGCACAAGCGGCAGACGGCTCCCGAAGAATGGCAATCCCAATGTTTGCAGGATGGTGGCCAGACCACCGGCAAAAAGCGACGCCGTCACCAGGAGGCCGATGTCACTTGGGCTAAGCCCCGCCGCCTGTCCGACAATAAGGGGTACGGCGACTATGCCGCCGTACATCGTCAGAACGTGCTGTAATCCATATGCGATATTGGCGCCGATGCTGAGTTTTTCGTCTTCCGGGCGCCTGCTTGATGCACTTCCCTCTTTTATAATTGCCAAGGTAAACTCCTCCATACCTTTGCTGAGTTGCGTTTTGAGTTGAACCCCATTTCGGTCAGACACGTCGGCATAGCCATCGGGGCACAGGCCTATGCCGAGCATGGGCTCATGCCTGAATGAGAGATCGTTGCCGCTTATCGTCGACGTTGCTGGAACGCGCACGAGAGACGTGTCGTCGTGCAACAGGGGCAGGGTGCCCAAACCGATTTTCAGGAGCGGTGCCCGGCGGCGCTGCGCGCTCTAAGAGGTGAACCGGATCATCGAAGAGACCGAGCGGCAAGGCAGTTTCGCCACCCTCGATCGAACGGATCCTGATTCCGCGAACGAAATCGAGGCTGCCGATAATTTTATGGATACCCTGGGACCGAGCAATGACTGTGAAACGCTTCGAGTGGACGTCGACCAGCTCTGATGCGACCACGTCGCTCTTGGCAGGGGACTTGCGACGGGCGTCAGACTGGCGCGTATTGCGGCAGATAACGCAATGAAAGCCATAGACTAACCGACCAGCGGTTGAGGTCTTCCAATCATGCTGAAAGCAAAAAATATTACCAAAGGGAAGTTCGGTTTCCATGCCCCCACCAGCTCCATAGTTGAACTGGCAATTGGCCAGTTTCGCTAGGACCCTGTTCCAGGAGGTGCGAACTCCGGATCGTCATCAACGTGGGTTGAACGGGGCAATTCTTGCGAGGCACAGGCCTACGCTTCAATTAACGATGCAATGTTTTTACAGATACTGTCAAGGGGGCCAAGGAGACGTTATCGCTTATCGAGATCGTTCCTTCACGAGATCGATGAAGGCGCGTAGTTTGGCGGGCGCGTGCCGGCGCCCGGGGTAGTAGAGGCTGAGGCCGGGATAGGCCGGGGTCCAGTCATCCAGCACCTGGATCAGCCGTCTCGCCGCCAGATCCTCGGCGACCAGGTCTTCCGTGATCAGCAACAGGCCGACGCCGGCGAGAACCGCCTCGTGCATCAATGCGGTTTCGTCGAGCGTCAGGACGCCGGGAACGTCAATCTCCACCGTCTCGCCGCGCTTCTCGAATTCCCAGCGATAGATCGAACCGGAGGACATGCGCATGCGGATGCAGACATGGCGCAGCAGGTCGGCGGGCACGCGCGGCTGTTCGCGGCCCGCAAAATAGGCGGGCGACCCGACGACGATGGAACGGATCGTCCGGCTGAACGGCACGGCGATCATGTCCGCCGACAGGCTCTCCTGAAGGCGGAAGCCGGCATCAAATCCTTCCTCCACAAGATCGATCAGCCGATTGTCGGTCACCAGCTCGACCTTCATCTCCGGATGGCGCCGGAGATATTCGAGGATCAGCGGCGACAGGATCATCCGCGCTGCGCCGAGCGAGGTGTTCAGCCGCAGCGTGCCGGAAGGGCGCTCGCGGTGCTGATCGACATTCTCGATGGCGGCGTGGATTTGCGAAAGGGCCGGAGCGACCTCCGCGATGAACTGCTCGCCCGCCGCCGACAGGGAAACGCTGCGGGTGGTGCGATCGAACAGGCGTACGCCAAGCCGCGCCTCGAGACCCGCGACCGCGTGACTGAGGGCTGAGGAGGACATGCCAAGGTCGCGGGCGGCGGCGCGAAATCCACCGCGTCGGGCCACCGCCACCACGGCTTCCAGTTCAATCAGGCCGCTGCGATTCATTGCGCTGGTTTCCGGGACAGTTTGCGTCTCTTTCACGGTCTTATACACGCAATCGGAAGGCGCTACATCCTGGTTTCAACAGGAGAACGACTATGCGCGATATCAACGAAATCTACATCGATGGCGCCTTCGTCACGCCGCACGGGACTGAGCGGTTCCAGCTTTTCAACCCGACTACCGAACAAGCGATCGGCGCGGTGCGCCTGGGCGACGTCGAGGACGCCCGCGCCGCAATTGCTGCTGCGAAACGCGCGCTGCCGGCGTGGTCGCAGACCAGCAAGGAGGAGCGGATCGTCCTGTTGCGCCGTTTCCATGACGTGGTCGCCGCCCGGTTCGACGATCAGCTCGACGCTATCGTCGAGGAATACGGCGCGCCGAAGAGCCGCGCCGGTTGGATGGTGAACATGGCGGCCACTGCCTTTCTGGAGGCGGCGGAAACGCTTGAGGCTTATGATTTCAACCAGACCATCGGCCGTGCGGACGTGCGCATGATGCCCTTGGGCGTCGTCGCCGCCATCACGCCCTGGAACAGCAATGCCTCCTTCATCTGCGGCAAGATGGCGATGGCTATCGCCGCCGGCTGCACCATCGTGATCAAACCCAGCGAAATGAGCGCAATCCAGACCCGGATCGTCACCGAGGCGCTGCATGAGGCGGGTGCTCCTGCAGGTCTGTTCAACATCGTCACCGGACGGGGTGATGTCGTCGGTGCGGAGTTCGCCTCTCACCCCGACGTCGCCAAGGTGACGTTCACCGGTTCGACAGCAGTTGGACGGTCGATCCTGCGGTCGGCCGCAGAGACGATGAAACGCGTGACGCTGGAGCTCGGTGGCAAGGGGCCGCAAATCATTTTGGACGATGCCGATCTCGATGAGGCGATCCCAGTGGTGGTGGCGTCCGGTTTCATGAACAGCGGCCAGGCTTGCGTAGCGGGGACGCGGGTTCTCGTCCCGGAACGCAGAATGGCAGAGACCCTGGCGAGGCTGAAGGCCGAGGTCGAGGCGGTCCGCGCCGGCGATCCGACCAACCCCGAAGTGTCCGTTGGCCCAATGGTCAGCCGGAAGCAGTGGGACCGGGTGCAATCCTATCTGAAGCTTGGACAGGAGGAAGGCGCGACGCTGCTGGTCGGCGGCGAGGGCCGACCTGAAGGCCTTGAGCGCGGCTGGTTCGTGCAGCCGACCGTCTTTGCCAACGTCACCAACGACATGCGGATCGCGCGCGAGGAAATCTTCGGACCTGTGCTGAGCGTGATCGGCTACGCCACGGAGGAAGACGCTATCGCCATCGCCAACGACACGACCTACGGCTTGCAATCCTATGTCCTGTCGTCAGATCCCGTGAGGGCGCGACGGGTTGCCGCGCGCCTGGAGGCCGGGCGAGTCGTCATCAACGGAGCACCCCACGAGCCCCTGGCACCCTTCGGTGGGTTCAAACAGTCGGGAATTGGCCGCGAACGCGGCGTCGTGGGCCTGGAGGCTCATCTTGAGCCCAAGGCGATCCTTGGCTGAGGCAATCGATGGCGTCTCTCGAGGTTTGTCTCGACCTCGAGAGACCCCTGATCGTCCTGCTGGACGGCGATCTTTCGGAAGACGCCGGAACGGATTTCTTCGCAAGCGGCGATGACGCCGTCTCCAGCTTCCAATGGTCAGCCGCAGCAGGCGAACATTGACAACATTGGCGTTCAGCTTCATGTCAGCGGTTGCATCCATGGTGCTCGAAAAGGAGCAGGTTGGATGAAATTTGGATCCATAAGACCAATCCTGTGGGCGACACTCGCGGCCGCATTGATCATCGGAGGGTACCTCGGCGGTATCCAGCTTTCCGGGAACTTCCACGAGGTTGTTCCGGGCGAGCTCTACCGTTCGAACCAGCCGACGTCGGCGCAGATCGCCGACTACGCCAAGCGATTTGGCATTAGGTCGATCGTCAATCTTCGTGGTGTCGACAACGGCGCGGCTTGGTATCGCGATGAGGTCGCAACTGCCGCAGCGCTCGGTCTGAAACATGTGGACTTCGGGATGTCCGCGAGCCACGAGATGACACTCGATCAATCCTTGAACCTCGTATTGCTGCTGCGCGATGTTCCCAAACCGGCCCTCATTCACTGCCGGTCAGGCGCCGACCGCACGGGGCTTGCTTCGGTCATCTATCTCCAGCAAATCGCCAAGGCCGACGAAGAGACCGCCGAAAAACAGCTGTCGATACGCTTCGGGCACATCGGGATCCCCTACCTTTCCCCCAGCTACGCAATGGATGAGAACTGGGAGATGTTGGAGAAGGTCTTCGGCCTCGCCGGTTAGGGCATTTCCAGGAAAAGTGCCAAGCGACGTTCCGTGAGGAAATGTTTGGAAACAAAGAGATGGAGCATTTCTTTCACACCGCGTAAATCGGAAGCGCTCTAACCGGCACTCTCCTCGGGGCGGGGCAGATAACGCCTGGCGATCATCCAGCAGATCGTTGCCCATGTCGCACCCGCACACCAACCGCCAAATACATCTGTCGGATAGTGAACGCCGAGGTATATCCGGCTCAATCCGACCATCAAAGTCAGCGCCAGGGCCACGGCGATGACGTAGAGACGCGTGGCGCGGTTCGATTGGACCCGCGAGAGAAGCAGGCCCAACGTCAGATAGGTAACCGCAGACAGCATCGCATGCCCGCTTGGAAAGCTGAGATCATGCACATCGACCAGGTGGGGCACGATGTCGGGTCGAGGTCTCGCAACCCCGATTTTCAGAAGCGTGCTCAGCAACCATCCACCCAGAACCGAGAGCAGTACGAACATACCGGTGGCGCGACGCGATGCGAGAACCAGATAGCCGACTGTAACGATAGTGACGAGGGTCAGTACGGTGGTGCCACCGAGGCTGGTGATGTCGGTGACCACATGCGTCAACCATCCGGGCCCGATGGGAGCGGAGAGGTTGCCGGGCTGGCGCAGCGCGCGCAGGATCGCCTCATCGAACGCGCGCGTTTCTCCCTCGACCACCTCGCTCGTCAGCCTAATGAAGACAAAGGCGCCTCCGGATGCCAGTGCAAAGGCGGCGATGCCTAGCGGCCCATACGCCCTCATGCGTCTGTAAAACCGTTCGGTTAGCGCGGCGATCTTGGACAAGGCGGGCTCCCGCTGGGTTAAAGGCGCACGGCGGCCTCGAAGCCGCCCAACCTCCCGGTCGCAGGAGATTGGAGTGCCAGGCTGCCGTTCATCTGCTCGACGAAGCGCTTGACGATCGACAGCCCAAGTCCAGAGCCGGCCGCTTGCGTTGGTCCGCGCGTGAACCGTCTCGTCAGGCCCGCCAATGTCGGTTGATCGAGGACGGCGCTTTCATTGACGACGCGGATGCCATCAGTGCCGAAATAGACATCGACGACACTGCCCGACGGGCTGTGGACCAGTGCATTCTCAAGCAGGTTGCGCACGACGATCGCGAAGGCATCCGGGCGGATTTGCCGCTCGAGGCGCGCCTCATCTGGCGCATGAAGCACGATGCGCCCCGCGCCCAACGCAGATCGCCCGATGTCTTCGATGACAACCTGCAGGACCGGGAAGAGGTCCGTTTTTTCGTCCGACACGCCGATGCCTGCTTCAGCGCGCGACATCTGCAGCAGTTTTTCCGCCAGCCGCCCCAGATGTTGAAGCGATCGTTCGATCTGTCCGACACGGGCAGAAAGCGAAGGCGGCACCTCCGCGAGCAGCCGTTGGGTCTGCGCCAGCGCGCCGGCAATCGGTGTGCGCAACTCGTGTGCGCTGTTGGCGGTGAATTCCCGCTCGGATTCGAGTGCGGCGCGCAGCCGATCCAGCAGCAAGTTGACGGAGCGGGCGATCGGGCGAAGCTCGACCGGGAGCCCGGCTTCATCCACCGGGACCATGTTGCCACCATCCTTGGTGCCGATATCGTCGCGCAGCCCTTCAATTGGAGACAGGGTCATACGGACGACGAGGATGATGGCAATGATGCTGGCGGGAATGAGTGCCAGGATCGGGAAAAAGAGCGCCATTCCCCCCTCGATTGCAGCCTCGCGCCTATTGTCGAGGGAGTCCGCCACTTGGATGTAGAATGAGCCGTCCGCGGTCCCGGCCGTGTATATCCGGTGCGTATCGTTCTGCGAGAAGCCGACCTCGAGGGGGGCCGGGAAGGGCTCGGCAGGCGCATCCCTCGATTTCAACAGGATCTGCCCGTCCCGACCGCGAACCTGGTAGACAAGATATTCGCGGTTGCTGGCTGCTTTTTCTGCCGGGCGTCGTAGCGCATCGCCCGCATCCCGCCCGGCCAGATCGTCGATGACGATCGGAAGCAGGCGTTCGGCGGTTTCCTGAATGCCGCTATCGAAAATCTCGGAAAACTCGTCCTGCATGATGAGGATGCCAAATCCCATGGCGACGAGCCAGAAAACCGCGACGACACTTGTGATCGCGACGACGAGCTTGCGGGTCATGCTTGGTTTCTGGAACATGGTCACTCACTTGATGCAGTAGCCCACACCCCGAACAGTTTCGATGCGGTCATGGCCGATCTTTTTTCGCAGCCGGCTGATGTAGACCTCGACCGTGTTACTTTCGATCTCGGTGCCGAAGGCGTAAAGCTCCTCGTGAAGCTGTGCCTTGGACACAATTGCTCCGGGTCTGGCCGCCAGTTTGTCCAGGACGGCCCATTCGCGGGCGCTCAAGAGCTGGACCTCATTGTCTACCACCACGTTTCGGTTGATCTGGTCTATCTCGATCCCGGGTAGGCGAATGGTCGAGGTTGGCTTGCCCGCATAGCGCCTCGATACCGCCAGCATGCGCGCAGTCAATTCGTCGAGGTCGAAGGGTTTGACGAGATAGTCGTCTGCCCCGCTGTTAAGTCCCTCGATCCGATCGGATACTTGATCGTGCGCTGTCAGGATGATGACCGGCGTTGCATCCTGACGTGAGCGTAAAGACCGGAGCAATGACAGTCCATCTCCATCCGGCAATCTCAGGTCGAGAAGGATAAGCCCGTATTCGACCGTCCCCGTTGCCGACATCGCATCAACGACGCTTAAGAACCAGTCTACGGCATGGCCCGCGGTGGCGACGTGATCACGCAGCGCCTCCCCCAGGACCTGATCGTCTTCCACAAGCAGAACGCGCAAGCTACCATCCGCCACCAAACAACCTCTGCCTATTGTCGCCCATAGGCATGCGTCAAGTCGATTGTTTTTCGATCGGTCGGATTGCTCATGAGCCATGGCTCCCTTTCAGGCCGAAACGGCGCCGAGTTGTGGATCGTAGGCTGCGGGATTTCTGACATGAACCTGAGAGGCGCGGAGGCGATGGAAGCCGTCGTCTCCGGCAGGGTGCCACGGCAGACGGCGCCCTTAGAGCGATGTCTTCGGTTCGCGAAACGCACCGTGCTTCTTGAAGTGGCTGACCAATGCGGTCGCCATGCCGACAAGCGCCATCAGGGCAGCGAGAACAAGCAGATAGGATCGCCGGTGCTCAAGGTTCTCGGCGATGGCGAACCGATACATTTCCGTTGCGAGGATGGCGAGCAGAGCGGCTGAGACAGTCGAATAATCCTTGGCGACGACGCGTTTGAAATTGAATGACATCCCGTCGATCGAGTGACGGAAGTTCTCAAGCCGCAGCGCCCAGCGCGGCACGTCTCGACAATAGGCGCGATAGGCTTCGCCGAACTTCTGCTCCAGGAAAACTTCCTCGGCATAGACGATGCATTGGTACATGAAGGCAAACAGGCCAACGCCAATCGCAATGACCAGCGGATTGCCGTGCAGCAGGAAAATGCCGGTATAGACGAGCATGTTGCCCACATAGAGCGGGTTTCGGCAGACGCCGAACATGCCTTCGGTGACCAGGTCCTTTGCGTAGACCCTCTTGTTCAACCCGCCGCGCTTAATGTAGGCGTAGCCCACCACGACCGTGCGTAATGCCAGCCCGGCGAGAACAACAGCAATGGCGGCCGCGGTCTTCAGCAGGTTCGCTGTCCCGCTGCCCCACATTTCGGTTGACGGCGGCACCAGGATGAATAGTGCCAGGATGATGGCCGGGAAGACCTGGTTGCGGTACCGGAAGAAGAAATTACCGAGCTGTATCATCAGCGTCTTCATGTCGGCGCCCTACTTGACTGCGACGATGCCGCAGAAATTGTACCAGCGGAAAAAGACTTCGACGCTGCGGAAGCCCACTTCTTTCAGCAGTTGCAGGTTTTCCTCCAGGCGATAGGGGATCAAGACATTCTCCAGGGCTTCGCGCTTCTTGGATATCTCGATCTCGGAGTAGCCGTTGCGCCGCTTGAAATCGTAGTAGTGCTGGATGAAGAGCCGGTTGAAGGTCGTATCTTCACCCGTCAGCTTCTCGACGAGAAGCAGGCAGCCTCGATCGTTGAGAGCTTGATACATCATGCGCATAACGCGTTCGCGGTAGAGCGGACGAATGAACTGCAGCGTCAGCAACATGGTGACGACGCTCGCATTGTCCATGTCCACGCCCTGATGGAGGTCGGCGACCTTGAGGTCGATCTGCCTGCGGGGTGCCGATGCGTCTATCTTCTGGCGCGCCTTGTCGAGCATGTCGGGCGCATTGTCGATGCCGACGAAGCGAACGCTCGGCTCGATGACGCCGTCGAGGCTTAGAAGGGTCGTGGCTGTGGAGCAGCCGATGTCATAGACGTTGGTGTCGGGTTGCGCGAAATCACGCGCAAGCTCGCACACCATGCGCTGCATTTCCTCGTAGTAAGGAACGGAGCGGCCGACCATGTCGTCGAACACATCCGCAACCGTTGCGTTGAAGGCGAAATCCCCGACCTGTTGGTCGTCGCGGGCAAAGACTTCGTCCTTCCCGCTGGAGCGAAGATGCAGGTGTTGTGCCTTGTTGGCCATGGGTCGCAATCCGATTGATACCTTGCGTCATGACCTTCATCGCAGGCGATGAAGGTCTACCGACATTCGCAACAGGCCATTCGAACCTGACATGAACCTGAACGACGGTTGATCCCACTCATCGGATCGTTCCGGCAGGAGAATCCGACCGCCGATCTTGTCATCCAATCGCTCGCGCTGGGCTCGCTTGAGAGGCCCGACCTAACCATCACATATCGGCGAAGCGCCGACGCTCGCGAAGTGTCATCGGCGTTCCTGCTGGATAGGACGATGGCGGTCTGCTCGCCGAAATTGATAGCCGGAAGCAGGGGGCAGCTCGAGGCCAGTGACATCCTCGATTTGCCCATCTTGCTGGACACGGCAGACGCATGGTCTTGGCGGTGCTGGTGCAGTTCTGCGGCGCTCACGTTCGAGCCTCGGGGCGGAAGCATCGCTTTCGATACCGACGAGGCGTCGATCGACGCTTGTATCTCGGGATTGGGAGTAGGACAGGCAAGCCCGCTGTTTATCGAACACGAGCTGAGATCGGGTTAGCTTAGCCTTGGCGGCGTCGGTGTTGCCGGTGGTCGGTGCTTACGAGACCTCAAGGCCCGTCGAATTCGGCATGGCAGGCGTTTTCCTGAAATGGTTGGAGAAATGGACGAACGTCGAGGTTGATTGACAGAGATTCGACGTTCATGCTTTGCGCTACGAAATCCGGCGTTTCCACTATCGCAACGGTCTCTGCCCACACGTTTGGGCAGAGACCGTTGAAATCGGTTGGCCAACTGCTTCAGGACTTGGCGGCGGCAGCACGCAGTGTGCGGTATTGTGCCGTCGGAAGCCCACCCCAGCCCCAGTTATCAAGATCGACCTCTTCGATCACGACATAGGTCGATTCAAGCGGCTTGTGCAGAACATTGAGCAGCACCTCGCTGACGCCCTTGATGATGGCCGCCTTTTCCTCCGCCGACACCGAATTGCGGCCGGGCGTGGTTCCTTCGCGGGTAACCTGTACGGTGACAATAGGCATTGCAGTCTCCTTGCCGAGAGTTGGTTCGGTAAATCATCGGATTTGGTGGGCCGGCGCGGGGATCGTCCCGAGCCAGCACCATGAGGTTACCAGCGCCCGGCGTTCTGGCCGCCATCGACATGGAGGATCTCGCCGGTGACGAAGCTCGCGTTCTCCAGATAGAGTACGGCGTCGACGATATCGCGGATTTCGCCCATCCGGCCAACCGGATGCAGCGCAGAGAGGGCCGCGTGTGTCTCGGGCGCGTGCATGGGGGTCTTGATAACCCCTGGAGATACCGCGTTGACGCGAACCCCGCTCTTCGAGAATTCCATGGCAAGCGACTGGGTGACCGCGTTCAGCCCACCCTTGGTCAGGGAAGCAAGCGCTGAAGGCAGGCCGACGATCGGCTGATTGACCAGGCTTGTGGTGATGCTGACAATGTGGCCCGAGCCCTGCTTCAACATTTCGGCCGCGGCACGCTGGGTAATGTGGAAGAATCCGGCGACATTGACCCCGAGGTTGTGATCATAGTCTTCCTGGGTCATTTCAATGAACGGCTTGGCAAGAAACACGCCGGCGTTGTTCACAAGCGAGTCGATGCGACCGAAGCGCTCCATACCTTCGCGGACGATCCGTTCGGCGGTCTCCGGCCTGCTGATGTCGCCGGGCACGGCGAGAATGTCCGGGTCGGCCGTGGCCGCGATCGACCTGGAACTGGCTATGACGCGAAAGTTTCGGTCACGGTAGGCGCGAACCAGGGCGGCGCCGATGCCTTGTGACGCGCCGGTGATAATGACGACCTTCTGTTCGGTATTCATGATGTGATCCTTTCTCAATGGCAGCGACCGTCTGATCGACGCCCGCCCGACGCCCTCGGCGTTGGTGCTATTGATTTAGATCTATCCTGAGATCGGGAGAATGGTCAGAAGTTGGACGTCAGTCATTCGAATATCGGCATAATCAAGGGAGCGTACCTGCTTCTGCAGCCAGTCGGGCAAATTCGGAGCGCAGACGTGGCGTGGCGAAATCGACAAAGGCTCGAACCTTGGGCACGGACATGCGCCCCTGGGGTGCGAGCAAATGAACGGGCAGGGGTGGGTGCTCGGCGTCGGCGAGGACGATCTTCAGTCGCCCGTCTTTGACATGTTCAGCGACATGATAGGAATAGAGCCTGGCTACGCCTCTACCCGCGACGGCCGAAGCAGCGGCGGCCCGAACGCTGTTGACGATCAATCTCGGCGTGAAGTGAACCGTCCGCGGAATGGTCGAGTCTTCTGCCGGTGTGAAGTTCCAGGAATCGAGACCGAAATTGGTAAAGGCGATGATCTGGTGCTTTGTGAGGTCGGCTGGCACCTCGATGACGGGATGATTGGCGAGATAGCGGGGAGAAGCGACCACCACGCGCCTGACATCACCGCCCAATCGGGTGGAAATATGTGACGAATCCGCCAGATGGCCAATACGCAACGCAATGTCGACGCCTTCGTCCACCAGGTTGACGAACCGATCGAGCAGCAGCAGCCGGGCAGAAACAGCCGGGTGGACGTCGAGGAAATCATCCAGGATCGGACGCATAACCTCGTCCCCTATGATCGGCGGCACGGAAATGGTCAGCGTTCCACGCGGAGCCGCACGCTCACCGCCGGCGAGCATGTCGGCCTCCTCGAGATCGATCAGCACCCGCCGACAGGCAGTCGCGTAGCGTTGGCCGGCCTCGCTGAGCTTGAGTGTGCGGGTCGTTCGATGCAGCAGTTCGGCACCCACATGCGCTTCCAGGAAGCTCAGCGCGCGACTGACCGCCGTCGGGGAGCGCTTCAGCCGACGGGCAGCACCTGCGAGGCTGCCCTCGTCGATCGCGGTCACGAACACTTTCATTGCATCAATGCGATCCATTATTCTGCCGATCTCCGGTGTAGTGCCTATCAGCAGGCAAGTATTCGCCCGAAACTGGCAATAGGTAAATATGCGAACCGAAGGCACCTTCGGTTCCTCTCGGTCGAGATCGATATCGGCGATCGTCGCCGGCTGTGCCGAAACGCGGCTCCAATCAGGTATGTTTCAAGGCTTGGCGCAGCGAGCCAAATCTGAGGCGATAATGCGCGGCGGTCAGGCCCGTTTCACGGTGGAACAGGCGGCTGAAGAAGCTTGCGTCCTCATAGCCTGTTTCGTTGGCGATCGCCTCGATCGTCAGGTCGGTTGTTTCCAGCATCTGCTTTGCTTCTTCGATACGAAGCGCGTGTGCGTAGGCCAGCGGCGTCATACCTGTCGCTTTGGTGAAGCGGCGGATGAACGAGCGTTCCGACAGCCCGGAAAGAGCCACCATTGCGGCAACGGGCGCGCGGGTCTTGTAGTTCAGCGCGAGCCACTTTTGGCAGGAGTTGATCACCGCGTCGACCGTCTGGCGGAGGCTCATGAGTGACGCAAATGGCTGCTGCCCCAGGTCATGCCATTGCAGCATGTAGACCTTGGCCACTTCCATCGCCTCCTTGAGGCCGACGAACCGCGCAATGAGGTAGAGAGCGAGATCCTGCCAGCTTGACCCGCCCCCCGCCATAACGATGCGCTGCGCCTCACCACTCAGGACCAGTGACCGATCCAGGCGCACCCTGACACCAGGGTAATTGTTGGAAAGGGTCGTGACATAGCCCCAGTGGATCGTCGCTTCGCAATTGATGAGCAGTCCCGCCTCGCCGAGCAGGACGGCACCGGAACAGGCACTGGCCAGCAACGCGCCATCCTCATGCGTTCGCCTTAGCCATCTTGCTTCAGGCTCATACAGCCCTGCGACGCTGTCGCCCGGATTGATGAAAAAATCCGGAATGCACACGATCTGCGGTGGAGGGGAGTCGCCGAATGCGAAGTCTGGTTTGACCCAAATGCCGTTGGCGGCGCGAAAACCACTGTGTGAACGGGCAACGACATAGGGGCGCATGCGCTGTTGTCCCGCTTCACCCTTGACGATGAACGGCCAGTCGCGGCCGGGAGATGAAAACAGATCGAACATTCCGAACAAGGCGGAGGCCGTGACTTCGGGCACCGCGAGAAGTGCTACATTGATAGGGCTGTCCTGATCAAGCATGGCAGAAATGACCGCCTTCCAGCATTTTCGACTTTAGTACCAAGCGTCGAACGCGACTAGGCTCTTTCAGCCAAGAGGAGGTCTCGACATGTCCCATGATGTGCTCCGCAGTGTACTGCGTGGCGAGCTGCTCGAGCCCGGAACTTCGGCTTATGACGCTGCTCGAGTGGTTTGGAACGGGCTGATCGATCGGCGGCCTGCCTTGATTGCCAGATGCCGCAATGCTGCCGACGTCATCGCAGCGGTAAACCATGCGCGGACGCATCGGCTCACCATCGCCGTTCGCAGCGGCGGGCACAATGTCGCCGGCTACGCCGTTTGCGATGATGGTCTGATGATCGATATGTCGCCCATGAATGCCGTCCACATCGCGCCTGGGCTCGACCGTGTGCTGATCGAAGGCGGGGCGACATGGGGCGATGTCGATGCGGCGACCACGCCTTTTCGGCGGGCCACGCCGGGCGGACTGATTTCGATGACAGGCGTGGCCGGGCTCACTCTTTCGGGCGGCATTGGCTGGTTGCGCGGCACCCATGGCCTGAGCTGCGACAATCTCATTGCTGCCGATGTGGTCACCGGTGATGGCAGGCTCATCCGCGCCAGCGAAGTCGAGAATATCGACTTGCTTTGGGCGCTAAAGGGCGGCGGCGGGAATTTTGGCATCGTCGTGAACTTCGAGCTTCGTCTTCACGAAATCGCCGATCCGGTGATGTTCTGCGCGCCTGCCTATCCGGAAGAGCACGCCGTCGACGTCATCCCACAGTGGCGCGACCATATGGCTTCAGCCCCAGACGAAGTCAGTGGTCTCGCCGAATTCTCCACCATACCGAGTGATCAGGCCTATCCGGAACAGACATGGGGCAGGCGAGTGATAACGCTTGCCACTGTTTATGACGGTCCCGCTGAAAAAGGGGAGCGCGTCATGCAGCCGTTGCGCGCTCTTGGTGAGCCGTTGCTCGATTTCAGTGGTCAGATGCCCTATCGCGAGCTCCAGTCCATTTATGACGGATTGTTCCCCAAGGGGCGTGACCGCTGCTACTGGAAATCGACCTACCTTTCGGGCCTTGGTGACGATGTCATCGGCGCGATCATCGAGCGCCTGATTAAACGACCCTCCGAGATGACCTACGCGTCGATCTGGAAATTTGGCGGAGCCATGCAGCGCGTTGCTTCCGATGCCACTGCCTTCGGCGATCGCAACATACCTTACATGTTGAGCCTTGATGCGATCTGGTCCGATCCGTCAGATGATGACGCGAACATCAGTTGGGTTCGCAATGCATGGCAGGACATGCAGCCACATTCCACGGGTCGCCTCTACCTGAATTTTCCCGGGCTCGGCGAGGGTGACAACCTGGTTCGCAATGCTCTCGGCGCTGAAACCTATTCGAGACTTCAGAAGATCAAACGCGTCTACGACCCGGAGAACACAGAACATTGCGCCGGACGTTCGATTGTCTTGACCAATGAGCGGTCGCGGCAGTCGGCAAGGGCTGCACTCTGCCGATGGGGCGGATCGACCTGTGGATCCAAGCGCGCGTCACGCCGGAGTGGTACGCCATTTAGATCGCGACGTTGTCCCGCTCTCTCCTGTTACCAGTGGAACATTCGAGCTGACGCCGATGAGGTAAATTTCATCCGCGGATCTGTGGAGGAGAAACGTGATGACGACGGACATGACGATATCCGAAGTTCTGAGAGATCCACTTATCAGGCAGGTTCTGCGCGCCGATGGTATCGCCCCTGAGGCGTTCTCTGCTGCTTTAAAGCAGGCGGCCGCAGGTTTGCGACGCAGTCCCGGATTGTCTTGCTCTTCGACTGAGGCCCAGAACGCATCCATATCGACGTGAATGAGTTTCCGGAGCGGTCAAGCGCCTCATCGTCCAAGGTAGTTCGCGACCAGCTGTTTAGCGAGGCGACAAGATCGTTTATGCCGCAGCCACCCATCGCGCGTTCTTATTAGACGTGCAAAGGTCGCTGTAGGACTTTGAATTACTGCATATTTTTATCCTTAAGTCGAATGCGATTTAAGGATAAAAATATGCAGTAGGCGGCGGCAACGATACGAGTTGCTTGCGATCGTCACGAACGGAAATTCGTTCTCCAGCACACCCGAACCGGTGCTTCGGTGCCGCTTTTCGGATGGCGCCGTCGCCGTTGCCGAGCATCCAAGGCGCCACGTGCGGTTCCGAATCGGACAATTTCGGCAGCATGCTTCGAAGCCTACTTGCGTAACCGGGAGCATCCACACATGCACGCCGGAACACACCTTTGCGTTCATGCAAGATCTCTGAGGATGTGGCAGGATTTCCCTCTAAGCCTTTCAATACGCGACAAAATTCTGTTTGCAGCGATGTGACCTGGGTCGTGTCATTTACTGCGGCAAAGCGTTGAGATCATCCCGATCACCTGCGTTTTCCAGCGCCGCAATTCACATCAAAAACCCATAAATGCAGGCGGTGCCACCGTCTGCCGAGCGATGTTAGCTTGCCTTCGGGAGGAAACGAAGGAGCTGACCATATGCCAAAATCGATCGTCAACGCCGTAGGCACCCCGCTTTTTTACAGTGGAGCATCGACTGCGTGGTTCTCTGCGACGGGATCGGGGCCTGTGCTTTACGGCACTGAGGCAAACGACTCGATCTGGGGCGATGGCTCCGTCGATGTCACCATGGCGGGCGGGAAGGGTGACGACATTTACTACCTCTATTCGGGCATCAACCGTGCCATGGAGACGGCTGGAGCTGGTGTTGATACCATCAACACCTGGATGAGCTATACCTTGCCTGAGAATTTCGAAAACCTGACCGTCACCGGCAGCGGCCGGCATGCTTTCGGCAACAACGCCGACAATATTATCTCGGGGGCTTCCGGTAGCCAGACGATCGACGGCGGCGGCGGCAACGACATTCTGGTCGGCGGCAGCGGCGCGGACATCTTCGTCGTCGGCCGAGGTGGCGGCAGCGATCTGATTGCCGACTTCGACAGTTCCGATACGGTCCGGCTGAATGGTTACGATCTCACAAGCTTCCAGCAGGTCACCAGCCTTGCGACACAGGAAGGCACGGATTTGAGGCTGAACCTCGGCGACGGCGAGAGCTTGCTGTTTGCTGACACGACCGTGGCCGATCTCGCGCCGGAGCAATTTCAGCTTAGTCTCGATCGCTCAAACCTTGCGCTGAGTTTTGCCGACGAGTTTGACAGCCTCTCCCTTCATGATGGCGATCAGGGCGTATGGGATGCAAAGTTCTGGTGGGCGCCTGAAAAAGGCGGAACCTTGGCCAGCAACGGCGAACTGCAGTGGTACATCAATCCTGACCATGCGGAGACCGCTGCCATCAATCCATTTTCGGTCGAAGATGGCGTGCTGACGATTAAGGCAGAGCCGACGCCGGATGCACTGGAATCAGAGATCGATGGGTACGAATACACGTCCGGAATGCTGACGACGTACTCGACCTTTGCGCAGACCTACGGCTATTTCGAAATCAGAGCGGACATGCCGACCGAAACCGGCACTTGGCCGGCGTTCTGGCTGTTGCCGGCAGATGGCTCCTGGCCCCCCGAACTCGATGTTGTCGAGATGCGGGGGCAGCAACCGAACATTGTCAACGTAACCGTTCACAGCAACGAGACCGGTGAACAGACAAGCGAGACGACCGCAGTCAAGGTCGCCAGTACCGAAGGGTTTCACACCTACGGCGTGCTATGGGAAGAGGATGAAATCGTTTGGTATTACGACGACGTCGCCGTGGCGCGTGCCGATACGCCCGCGGACATGCACGACCCCATGTACATGGTGGTCAATCTGGCGGTGGGAGGGGCAGCGGGGGAACCGAACGCAGACTTCGGCGACGGAGCGGAAATGCAGATCGACTATATTCATGCCTATGCTCTGGATGAAGTGCAGTCGGCGACTGGCGAAGCGCAGCCGATGGACGACTGGTTATCCTGATTCTTCACTTGGGCGCGCGCCGACCAATGCTCAGCCCGTGCCTCCTTGAGCGGTTGGACAGTGCCGACATCCGTCCGAAGTTGCCCCGCGTCGAACAGTCCGGCGATTGCGCGCAGTGCCTTGGCTCGCTTCTCGTCGGGATGCGCCGTCGGCGACACAAGGATGCCACCGGGCCGGCAATCTCTGGTAGCGGTTTAGCGCCAATGACCACCAGATCGGACTGACTGGTGAACGAGCGCCGCGCGCTTTGAATGTTTGCGACCTGACAAAGACCGGTGCCTCATGGCCCGCTAGCTTCCCGATTGTCGCCAGCGGCGCCATCGCCGCGCGGCATTGTAACGGTTCATTGGATCAGGGAAACAACGATATGGGATCTTTTAGTGTCTGGCATTGGGTGATCGTGCTGGCAGTCGTGTTGCTGTTGTTCGGGCGCGGCAAGATCCCGGAGTTGATGGGCGACGTCGCCAAGGGCATTCGCAGCTTCAAGAACGGCTTGAGCGACGAGACCGCAGCGCCCGCCGAGAAGCGGATAGAAACGGGATCGGGAGAGTAATCGGTTGCGCCGAGCCCACGACCAAGCAGCCTGAGCATGCCGATCGTCAACCGGCTCGCTCAGGCAGTCGGTCGGGGGGAAGCCTCACGACCTGCTGGAGCAATTGATCGATTTTCTTCCGGCAAATTCAAACGAGCGTGGCGTGATCGATCAGACGGCGGATGCTGCCAACGAAGTCAGCGATGTTGGCATCGTGTGTCGGCACCATGGCCGCGTGGATCAACGCAGCTGCCAATGCGCGCCTCCCTAGGGTGAGCCGGTCGGGGCTGAGATCCACGACGCGCCGGATTGACCATGGTGAAAGCCGTTCGACAACGGCACGCCGGGATAGGCGATCGCCAGCCGTTCGAGCCCCTCTGTGGCCGAGATCCGCCCGGTTGCAACATCCTCATAGATACGGGCGACCGTCACCATGTCGCAGTCCTGCGGCGACAGCCGGACTCGGCTGATGCCGACGGCCGGCAGTTCGGCAAGCTCCTGCAGCAGGCTCTGGCAGGTGTGCGACAGGGTCTGGACCCCATTGAGCGTGAGGAACGGCTGGCGATCGAGCGTCTCGACAATGAGGCCGTCGCTGTCTTCGCCGCAGATGAACTGGCAGTTGTCCTTGACCAGCCCCTTGGAGCGGGCGTGGGCGCAGCGCGCCGAGATTGCCAGCGGCACGCGGCCAAAGCCGAAGATTTCAAATTCGACATCAGGCGCATCGCGAACGATGTCGCGCACTGATGCCATGGGCAACTCCGGCGGCAGGCAGATGCTGGTCGCACCGCGTGACGCCAGCAGTCTCGCGGTGGCACCGTTGTAGACGTTGATCAGAGGTCCGATCGAATGCGGTTTGCCGGCAAGGAGCCCGAGCGCGGACAGATCGTTGGCCTCGATCGGGTGGATGCTGTCGCGCACCAGACCGCGCACGAGTTGGCTCTCGCGCTCCAGGGTGACGAGTGCAAGCGAGGCAAGGCTGACCTTCTTGCCGGCGCCTTCCAGCCGTTCGATTACTTCCGCGACATGCGGCTCGATGAAATGCAGGCGCTTCGAGCAGACCGCCTCGCCGAGGGTGACATGATCAACCGGGCCTTCGTCGGCGATACGGAAATAGAAGTCGCGCCATTTGGGTCCGTCCCAGAGGTAAAGCACCGGGCCGAGGCTGAGCGAGGGGTGGGTTGTTGCGGACATGTCGTTACCTCCACCGCTTTTCATAGGCGCCCGACGTCGTCTTCTGTCCTTCGCTGAGCCGCCTAAGTCGTGACAACAAGGCGGGCCTTTCGGCCGCATCGGCAGCGACGGCGCGGCGCATGATTGAAACAACCTCGGCGACATAGGCCTTGCCGCGCTGGCGACCCTCGATCTTAAGTGCGCCGACGCCGGCATCGCGCAAGGCATCGATATGATCCATGACATCGAGAGAAACCGGATCCTCGAAGGCGTAGCCACGCTCCTCGGCAATGTCGAAACGTCCCTTGCAGAGCGTCGGATAGCCGGCAGCCTCGCCGGCCGGAAATCGGTTGATGGTGTAGTCGCCCAGCTCCGACACCAGTTCGCTGCCATCCTCGCGGTAACGAACGTGGCTTGCCGGCGAACAGACTCCGTTCATGTTGGGCGATTTGCCAGTGGCATAGGACGACAGCGAGCAGCGGCCTTCTGCCATCACGCAAAGCCCGCCGAAAACAAAGACCTCGATCTCGCAGCTGATCTGGCGTGCAAGGCGGGCAATATCCGGAATGGTCAGAATACGCGGAAGCACGACGCGCTTCGCTCCGAAGGTTTCGACCAGGAATTTGACGGCATCGGCGTTGGAGGCGGAAGCCTGGACCGAGACGTGTAGCCGCTGCTGAGGGTGGCGCTCGGCGGTGTAGGCCATCAATCCGAAGTCGGCGAGGATCACGGCATCGGCCCCCAGACGCACGGCATCGTCGACGGCGTCATGCCAGAGCTTTTCGTGGCCAGCCCGCATGAAGGTGTTGATGGCAACGAAGGTCATCACCTTGTGCCGGCGCGCATAGGCGATCGCCGTCTTCAGCTCGTCGCGCGAAAAGTTCAGGCCGGGAAAGTTGCGTGCATTGGTCTCGTCGCGAAAGCCGCAATAGACCGCATCGGCACCGGCATCGACGGCCTCGCGAAAGGCAGCCGGCGTGCCTGCCGGACAGATCAGTTCCATCTGGCTGCCTCCCCGGACAATGCGCGTGTCCTGATCTCAGATGCCGCGCGCAGAACCAAAGGCGCGAACGGCCCGCTCATGCGGGCGATATCTGCGGGCAGGTCGATATTGCAGTCGTCGAGCGCGTTGCGCAGCGCCAACATGGCTTCCATGTCGCCCGTTATCGTCAGGCTTCTGGAAAAGAACACGGCATCGCCGTCGATCTGGCCCTCGAGCAACGCCAGAAGCAGCACGAACTTGCCGCCCATGCAGGCGTCAGCGGCCGGCAGATGGGCAGCGCGGTGAACAGAGATGCGCCGGGCGGCCGGCTCGACCAGAAAGCTTACCGGAAGGTCCGTCGGGATGAACGCATAGCGTTTGCCGGCGTGCTCCCCGAGCCGGTCAAAAAGATCCGGATGCTGCTCGACGACCTGGGCAAAGACGAGCCGCGCGGCGTGTTCTAAGAGGGGGATTGGTACGATCCGGAGCGGCACGGTCATCGCAAAGGGTAGGGTCATAGGCTGCCTGCATGAAAACGGAGCAAAGAATGGCCGCATGCTAGTCGGCGCGTCGCCACCGCTGTTTGTCCCACGTCAAAGACATCGGGCATTTGCCGCCCGTAAGAGGCGGTATGAACAAGAGCTTCCTTCCCGCCAAGGGTTTCGTCTCGCTTCAGGGTTTTGCCTGTGCGCTGGAGCGCGAGGGGGAGCTGAAGCGTATCTCCCGTCCCGTGTCCCTGGTGCACGAAGTGACGGAGATCCACCGGCGCATTCTGGCAGATCAGGGCCCGGCTTTGCTCTTCGAGCGGCCGGTCGATGCGTCAGGGCGCGTCCACGACATCCCGCTCTTGGCCAATCTCTTTGGCACCGAGCGTCGGATCGAACGTGGTTTCGGACTGACGGCCGGCGGGCTGACCGGGCTTGCGCGAGACCTGGCGGAACTGCGAGACCCGCGGGCGCCGGGATCGCTGCGCGACGCCTGGGACCGGCTGCCGCTGTTGCGCTCGGCGCTCTACATGCGGCCGAAACATGTGACATCAGCACCGTGTCAGGACATCGTCTGGCGCGGTACGAACATCGACCTTGGCCTTCTGCCGATCCAATGGTGCTGGCCGGGCGAACCCGCACCGCTGATCACCTGGCCACTGGTGATCACCCGCGCACCGGACGATCCGCGTGATGTCAATGTCGGCATCTATCGTATGCAGGTGCTTGGCCGGGATCGAGTGATCCTGCGCTGGCTTGCCCATCGCGGCGGCGCGCGACACCATCGCCTGTGGCAGCGCCAGGGGCGCGACATGCCGGTTGCCGTAGCAATCGGCGCCGATCCTGCGACGATCCTCGCTTCGGTCATGCCGCTGCCGGAGGGGCTGAGCGAGCTCAACTTTGCCGGATTGCTGCGGCGCAGCCGAACGCAATTAGTCGCCGCCACATCGGTGCCGCTGGCCGTGCCGGCAAATGCCGAGATCGTGCTTGAGGGAACGGTGTCGGCAACCGAGACCGCCGACGAGGGCCCCTATGGTGACCATACCGGCTACTACAATTCGGTCGAGCCGTTTCCGGTCATGACGCTTTCTGCCATCACGACGCGCCGTGCCCCCTATTATCTCTCCACCTACACCGGCCGCCCGCCGGACGAGCCTTCAAGGCTCGGCGAGGCAATGAACACATTGTTCATTCCGCTCGCCAAGAAACAGTTCCCCGAGATCACCGATCTCTGGCTGCCGCCGGAAGCCTGTTCCTATCGCGCTATGGTGGTCGCGATCGACAAGCGTTACCCGGGACAGGCGAAACGTCTGATGATGGGTCTGTGGTCGATGCTGCCTCAGTTCAGTTACACCAAGCTGATCATCGCAGTCGACCCGGATATCAACGTCCGCCACTGGCCCGACGTCATGTGGGCGCTGGCGACCCGCTTCGATGCCAGCCGCGACGTCACCATCATTGCCGACACACCGATCGACTATCTCGATTTTGCGTCGCCGCGCTCCGGTCTCGGCGGCAAGCTCGGGCTGGATGCCACCGCCAAGATCGGTTCCGAGACCGATCGGGAATGGGGACGCGTCCTCGATATGACACCCGATGTCATCAGCCAGGTGGATGCCATCTGGGCCGATCTTGGGCTTGAAAGGAAAGCATCATGAGCAGGCACCGAATTGTCGTCGGCATCACCGGTGCGTCGGGCGCTGCCATACCGTTGCGCATTGCCGAGCGGCTTGCACAGATCGAGGAAGTGGAGATGCATCTGGTGCTATCGCCGTCGGCCCATCGCACACTTGCCCATGAGGTTGGCGGACATGCGCTGTTGCGGTTGCTGGAGAAGGCGGACCGGACCTATGAGCATGACGATATCGGCGCTGCGATCGCCAGCGGGTCGTTTCCGACCGCCGGCATGATCGTCGCGCCCTGTTCGATGCGCACGCTTGCTGCGATCGCCAACGGGCTTGCCGACAATCTCATCGTTCGCGCCGCGGACGTGCACCTGAAGGAACGCCGTCGTCTGGTGCTGATGGCGCGCGAAACGCCGCTGCATCTCGGCCACTTGCGCAACATGTGTGCGGTGACCGAGATGGGAGCGATCGTCATGCCGCCGGTGCCGGCGTTCTACAATCGGCCTGATAGCGTCGAGGCAATCATCGATCATCTCGCCGCAAGGGCGATCGATCTCCTCGCGCTGCCGATCGGCCCGCTTGCGACCGCCTGGCAGGGGGAGGTTCAGTCGAAAGGCAACGCCTGCAACAGCGGATCTGCCCCGAACATAACGTAGTGGCCACCGGCGAGCAGCCAGAACGTGATCGCCGCGGTCGCGAAGGCTGACAGGATCATCACCGGATCGAGGCGCAGGCACGCCTGACCTTTCAATATCGCGACAAAGGGCCAAATCGAGGTGCCTTGCTGGGCAATCGACCAATTGTCCGCCAGGCGGCGCCGCACACGCTTTTCCACCATGAGGAAACCGCCGAGGGCAAAAAGCGCGAAGCCGCCGAAGAGCACCAGAGAGCGCAGATCGCCATTGGTGACGACATGGCCGAGAGCCCACAGCAGGAAGCCCCAAAGCACCGGGTGACGTGTGACGCTGACGATCGCACCCTTCCGGGCGTTGCTTTGGTAAATGGAGATCGACAGCGGGTTCTCACTGAACAGGCCGGCGAGAACGAGGAAGAGCCCGAGTGGCGCGAGGACGAATGTCGTCCACGCCTGCCACGGGGCCGGCTCCCAGAGCGGGATGAAATCGAGCGCAAGCGCTGCCTGAAAAACCCAGATGAGCGCGACGATCGACAGCAGCGAATAGACGGTGAAATAGGTCCGCCGCCCCAATAGTGTGATCAGCCGCTGACGCAGCGTCGGCAATGCCGGCACCATATGAAGGGCAAGGAAAACTGCGAATGCCGCGAGAAAATTGTACATCACTGGGCCTCAGATCCTCTCAGCAAGGAGCAACCGTTCTGTCGCGATATGGCGCCGGACGGTTTCGAAAAAGGCGCGCAGCATGTAGCCGATCGCCTCCCAGCTGTGCGGGCAGCGCGTGTGAAGCAGTTCATGGAGGACGCGGGCGACTTGCTCGGCCAGTTTTCCGTCATGCCGGTGCTCGTCGCGCAAACGCTCGATCAGCCTCTGTCCGTCGTTGGGGCTTCTTGCCGCCATGATGGCTGGAAACAGGATCTGATCCTCAAGCCTGTGCACGGCCAGCAGCGTCGATGGCAACTTCTCTGCAATCTCGCTGCAAGCGGCCGCATCGATGCGGCGCGGCAGGGAGTCGGCAATCGCCTCGAGGCGATCACACAATCCGAGTAGGCTCTGATAGCCTTCTTCCAAGGCAGTCCGTCCGGGCATGGGCAGCTCCGTCAGCGAGATTTGTCATCCCTCAAACGTCTAGGCGCAATCGAAAGGGCGATCTTTGACATTTCGCAAACTGGATGGTGACCGCCTGGTGAGGAGACATCCGCGACATGGCTATTGCGACGGGTCGAGGAAGAGCACGACGGCGATCGCGACGGAAAACAGGATAGCCGACAGCGTTGCCGCACGCTGCAGGACCCCCATGCGATAGAGAAGGATGGCGAACCCGACAATGATCGGGGTTGCGACGGAAAGGCCGATTTGAGCATCTGTCATCGAAAAACTCCTGGAATGATCCTGCTGCTATCAGCCCAGTTGCCAGGCCTCTTTGCGTAATCGCAAAGACAGGTCATCCCCGCCTGCCTAGGTGTCGGCCGGTTCCGGCAAAGGAGTTGGCGCATGGACGGACGGGCACTCCCGGTTCAAGACGCAGACGAGAACGCATCCGCGGATGACCTTCTGCTTTGGGTGCTGGTGTGGAGCGAGTTGGCCGCCTTCGGCATCCTGCTCGTAGGTTTTCTCGTGGTCGGTGTCATCCAGGCGGACGCGTTTGCCGCCGCCCGTTCACATCTCAACCCGTTGCTCGCAGGTATCAATACGCTCGTTCTTCTGACCAGCGGCTGGCAGGCGGCTCTGGCGACGCGTCCGGCAGCTTCGACGCCGACGCGCCGGCGCGCGCTCGTTCTTGCCGCGCTCTTCGGTTTCGCCTTCGTCGCCATCAAGCTGTTCGAATATTCGACCGAAGTCGCCGTCGCCGGGTTGCCGAAGTTCGGCGCCTTCTTCGAGCTCTATTTCCTCATCACTGGCTTCCACCTGCTGCATGTCGCCTTCGGCAGCGTGATTCTGCTGTTGGTCGCCTGGCGCCCAAGCCCGGGAAACATCGCTCTGATCACCACGCTCTGGCACGTCATCGACCTTGTCTGGATCGTGATGTTCCCGATCATCTATCTCGCGTGAACGCCATGACCCATCACAATGCGCGCCGACTTCGCAATACCTTTGCCGTGCTGATCGCGATCGTGCTTTCGGGCATGGCCATCATGACGCTTTGCGGCGGCACGGCTTTCGTGATCGCGGCCCTGCTGGTGCTGGCGGTGATCAAATGCCGGCTTGTTGCCCTCGATTTCATGGGCCTTGGCCAGGCGCCGGCTGGCCTGCGGTTTGGCCTCTTGGCCTGGCCGATGATGCTTGCGCTTCTGGCCCTGGCCAAGCTTGCGATGGACGTGGTGCTATCCGCTTGAAACCACTCTCTGTCTTGTTTGCCAAAACGCAAAGAAGGCCCTTCGGAAATCCCTAGACATGGGTCGCGCCCCGACAGTTCGTCGGTGCCGCACGTCGCGGCGCCAAGCGGGGAGGGGATCAGATAAGCCGGCCACGGTGTTTGCGGCCGGCCGAAGTCGAAAGGATGACGTGATGGCAGAACGCCTCACCAAGACCGGGGCCCGAAACGTCTTTTACGGCGGGTCCTTTTTCTTTTTTGCAATCTTTGTCGGGCTTACCGCCCACAGTCACTACTACATGCGGACTGTCTCGACCGATGAGTCGACCCTGACGGACGCCGTCGCCCGCGGCAAGCACGTCTGGGAAAAGAACGCCTGTATCAACTGCCACACGCTTCTCGGTGAAGGCGCCTATTTCGCGCCCGAGCTCGGCAATGTCTGGAAACGCTGGGGCGGCGAGACCGATCCGGAAGGTGCGCGCGAGACAATGAAGGCCTGGATGGCGGCCCAGCCGAGCGGCATCGAAGGGCGCCGCCAGATGCCGCAGTTCAACCTGACCGAACAGGAACTCAACGACCTCGCCGATTTCCTGGAGTGGACGAGCCGCATCAAGACCCAGAACTGGCCGCCGAACGAGGCCGGCTAAGCGTTGCGATTGGAGTGTGAAATCATGAAATACCAGACCCAGAAGGTCGCAATGCTCTACTTCTACGGAGCAATCGGCCTGTTCCTCGCCCAGGTGCTGTTCGGCGTCCTTGCCGGCACCATCTACGTCCTTCCCAATACCTTGTCCGAACTGTTGCCTTTCAACATCGTTCGCATGGTGCACACCAACGCGCTCATCGTCTGGCTGCTGATGGGCTTCATGGGGGCCACTTATTATCTCCTGCCGGAAGAGGCGGAGACCGAGCTTTACAGCACGAAGATCGCAATCGCGCAGTTCTGGATCTTCCTGATCGCAGCTGCGATTGCCGTCGTCGGCTATCTCCTGCACATCCACGAAGGCCGAGAGTTTCTCGAACAACCCTTCGCGATCAAGGTCGGCATCGTCATCGTCGCTCTGATGTTCCTCTATAACATCACGTTGACGGTCCTTAAGGGCCGCAAGACGACCGTCACCAACATCCTGATCTTCGGGCTCTGGGGTGTGGCGATCTTCTTCCTCTTTGCCTTCTACAATCCGATCAATCTCGCGCTCGACAAGATGTACTGGTGGTACGTCGTTCATCTCTGGGTCGAAGGCGTCTGGGAACTGATCATGGCGTCGGTGCTCGCCTTCCTGATGATCAAGCTCAACGGCATCGACCGGGAAGTCGTCGAGAAGTGGCTCTATGTCATCGTCGGCCTGGCACTGTTTTCGGGCATCCTCGGCACTGGCCACCACTACTACTGGATCGGCGCGCCGGGCTACTGGCAGTGGATCGGTTCGCTGTTTTCGACGCTCGAGGTTGCGCCGTTCTTCACCATGGTGATCTTCACCTTCGTGATGACCTGGAAGGCCGGCCGCAAGCATCCGAACAGGGCGGCGCTGCTGTGGTCGATCGGCTGCTCGGTTATGGCCTTCTTCGGCGCCGGCGTCTGGGGCTTCCTGCACACGCTGTCGTCGGTGAACTACTACACCCACGGCACGCAGGTGACCGCCGCTCACGGGCACCTCGCCTTCTTCGGTGCCTATGTCATGCTCAACCTTGCGGTCATGGCCTATGCGATCCCCGAAATTCGCGGGCGGGCACCCTATAACCAGATGCTTTCGATGGTCAGCTTCTGGATCATGTGCACGGCCATGTCGGTGATGACCTTCGCGCTCACCTTCGCCGGTGTGCTGCAGGCCCACCTTCAGCGCGTGCTCGGTGAAAGCTACATGGACGTCCAGGACCAACTCGCTCTGTTCTACTGGATCCGCCTTGGCTCCGGCGTCTTCGTGCTGATCTCGGCATTGATGTTCGTCTGGGCAATCCTCGTCCCCGGCCGGGAACGCAGCAAGACGCTGAGCGCATCGATGCAGCCCGCAGAATGAATGAACGTGCCGGTCCGGGTTGCCCGGACCGGCCAATCTCCTTCCTCCTTTTTTACGGAGTCATGCCATGAGCATTGTTCAACCAAGCCTGGTACCGGTATCGATCGACATTCCGGCCTATAGCCCCTCCGGCAATGAATGCGCGCTGTTCGAGAATGCCTGGGTCCGGCAATTGCCGCTGCTGCTCAAGGGGCCGACCGGTTGCGGCAAGACGCGTTTCGTCAGCCATATGGCAGCAAAGCTCGGCCTGCCGCTTTCCACCGTCTCCTGCCATGACGATCTGGCCGCAGCGGATCTGACCGGACGCTACCTGTTGAAGGGCGGAGATACGATCTGGGTCGATGGCCCCCTGACGCGCGCCGTGCGTGAAGGCGGGATCTGCTACCTCGACGAGATCGTCGAGGCCCGCAAGGACGTCACCGTCGTGCTGCATCCGCTGACAGACGACCGCCGCATGTTGCCGCTGGAGCGGACCGGCGAATTGCTCGAAGCGCCTTCAGCGTTCATGCTGGTCGTCTCCTACAATCCCGGCTACCAGAACCTGCTCAAGAGCCTGAAGCCGAGCACCCGACAGCGCTTCGTCGCAATCGAGTTCGATTTCCTGCCACGCAACCAGGAGATCGAAGTGGTCTCCCGCGAGAGCGGACTGGCCGCAAGCCAGGTCGCGCCACTCGTCAACCTCGCTCAGCGCCTGCGCGCACTCAAAGGGCATGATCTCGAGGAGGGCGTCTCGACACGGCTGCTTGTCTATTGCGCCTGCCTGATCGATGCCGGAATGCCGATCAGGGACGCGGTGCGCGCTGCGATGATCGAGCCGCTGACCGACGAGCCGGACGTGCGGGCAGCCCTTCTCGAAGTCGCCGCCTCCTTGATCGCCTGAGGACAGGCCCATGCTGGATTTCCTAGAACTCGAAGAAACCGTCGGGCGCGCCTGGCACCGGTTCATTGGCAACACCGGCACCTGGCGACGTTATCCCGAGCAGGCTGTCAAACTGGCCGACATGATGCCGATGCTGGCGATCAGCTTTCGAGGACACGGCGGCGAGACCGCGGTCCAGATCGTCCCCGCACGCGGCCGCACGTCTGGCCACCGTCTGAAGTGGCGACAGAAAATGGGTCTCGGCGAGGAAAAGCTCGTTCAGCCTGGCCGGGATCACGCCTCGTTGATGCTGCCCGGCGAGATCGACATCTTTCCCGACCGGAAACTCAACATTGACCTCTATCTCTGGCTGGTCGCCTATATGGCGACCATGCCGCTTGCCCCGCGTGATGAGGCCGACCCGTTACAGGCCGACCTTACGTATCTGTCGCAGGCGCAGGAAACCGTGGCGGAGGTCTTTCAGCGATTTCCGGGCATGCGCCATAAATACTGCCGCCTGGCTGAAGCCGTTCTTATCGAGCGCCAGCGCGGTTCACTCCCGTCGGTAGAGCAGCATGTCGAAAACCGTGTCCTGCGGCTGTTGCGCAAGGCGGCCGGACAGCCGGATACGACTTTGCCGGCAATCTTCCCGCATCGCGCGCCGCCGGGATATTTGCCGCTGCTGCCGGTGCCGCTGTGGCCCGATACCTTGCTGCGACCCGAGACCATTACCGAACGCGATGACGATGTGGCGGCAACAGGTGCCGCCTCCAGCCAGATCGCCGAGACCGAACGGCACGTGGCCGTCAGGGAAAACCCGGAGAACCGCAAGGGCGATCGTAGCCCCTTCATCCTCAACCGCTTCGAAAAAATTCTGGCGATGGCCGAGATGGTCAATGTCGACCGGCCATCCGACGACAGCGACGAACACGACAACAAGGCCGCACAGGATCTTGACGAGATGACGCTTGGCGAGCGGAAGGGCCGCCCGTCTGCGCGTTTTCGCTTCGATCTCGACCTGCCGCCGGAAGCCGTCGACCCGACGCCGCTGACATCAGAACTGACCTATCCCGAATGGAACTACAGGACGTCGAGCTATCTGAAAGACCATTGCCGGGTGCTGGCCAGCCCAGCCTCGGGCATGGAGGACCGGGCTGAACTCACACCGGAAACCAGGAGCCTGATCCGGCGGGTACGGCGCCAGTTCGAAGTGCTGCGTCCGCGCAACGAGATCCTGCGCGCGCAGATCGACGGCGCCGATCTCGATCTCGATGCCGTGGTGCGGGCTCGCACCGATCTGGCGGCCGGCGGGCAGGGGAGCGATCGCATCCATCTGATGAGCCGCCCGCAGGTTCACGACCTCGCCGTCACCATCCTGGTCGACGTCTCGCTTTCAACCGATGCCTGGTCCGACAATCGCCGGGTGCTGGACGTCGAAAAGGAGGCGCTGCTCATTCTCGCCCATGGCCTTTCGGCCTGCGGCGACAATCATTCGATCCTCACTTTCACCTCGCGGCGGTGCGACTGGGTGAAAGTGGAAAGCGTCAAAGCTTTCGACGAGCCGATGAGCCCGCTGGTCGAATCCCGTATCGCCGCATTGAAGCCGGGATATTACACCCGCATCGGTGCGGCTATCCGCCATGCCACATCAGAGCTCCAGAGGCAGCCCAACCGCAAGAAGCTGCTTTTGGTCCTGACCGACGGCAAGCCGAACGACGTCGATCACTATGAGGGACGCTTCGCGCTGGAGGACAGCCGCAGGGCGGTGATGGAAGCGCGCCGAAGCGGCATCAGCGCTTTTGCCGTCACCGTCGACCGGGAGGCGCGGTCCTATGTGCCTGCCATGTTCGGCCAGAACGGTTATGCGCTGGTCGGCAATATCGCCCGGCTGCCGGCGGCATTGCCGGCGATCTACCGAAGCCTGGCGGGATAGAACGGTCAGGTACAACGCGAAAAGGCCCGGTCTCGACCGGGCCTTTTCGTGTTTGTGGTCAGCCGAGGTTCAGGCCGCCTTGCTGTGCGTGCGTGGCGCGTCGTCGATATAGGCATCGAATGCTGCGGCCACGGCGCGGATCACGAAGCGATGATCCTGACTTACCGTTATGACGCCGTCGGCGATATCCAGCACGCCGTCATTGGCCATCGTCGTCAGCCGTGCATTGCCACCGAGAAGGACGTTCGGGTCGCGTCCGTGTGCGGTGGCGATTGCCTTGATGTCGACCGTGAAGTCGCACATCAGTCTCTCGATGATCGCGGCACGCAGGCGATCCTCATCGGTCAAACGATATCCCTTGGTCGTTGCCAGCCGTCCAGACGCGATGTGGCTTGCATAAAGTCCTGGGGGAACCTCGTTCTGCACGTAGCCGGCTTGTGACCGGCCGATTGCCGAGGCGCCGAAACCGATCAGCGTTTCACAATTGTCCGTGGTATAGCCCTGAAAATTCCGCCGAAGCGTGCCAGAGGATTGCGCGAGCACGAGATCGTCGTCGGGCAGGGCGAAGTGGTCGAGCCCGATCTGGCGGTAACCCGCTTCGCAGAGCGCCTCGCTGATGGCGAGCGCCTGATCGGTGCGCGCCGAAGCGTCGGGCAGAACGTTCTCGTCGATCATGCGCTGGTGTTTCTTGAACGACGGCACATGCGCGTAGCCGAAGACGGCGAAGCGCTCCGGCCGCATCGCCACTGCCGCCTGGACCGTCTCGACGCAGGAGCGAACCGTCTGGTGCGGCAATCCATAGATCAGGTCGAAATTGATTCCGGTGACACCGGCTTTGCGAAGATGCGCCACTGCATCCGCCGTCTGCTGTTCTGTCTGAATGCGGTTGATCGCCTTCTGGACGACCGGGTCGAAGCTCTGTACGCCGAGGCTGGCGCGTCCAACGCCCCCTTCGCCAAGCGCTTGCGCCATGGCTGCGGTCAGGCGTCGGGGATCGATTTCGACAGCCACGCCTGTCTTTTGACCAAACAGGTAGCGTTCGCGCAGGAGGGCCATCAGGGAAAGGAACTCTTCCGGCTCGATGATCGTCGGCGTCCCGCCGCCGAAATGGACCTCGCCGATCGGCAGCGGCGCGGACACATGATCGGCCACCATGCCGATCTCCTGCCTCAGCACGTTGAGGTAATCGAGGATCGGTTCGTCCTGCCGGGTAATCGTGGTGTGGCAACCGCAATACCAGCACATCGATCGACAGAAGGGGATGTGCAGATAAAGAGACACATCCCGATCTTCGGGAACCGCGCCGAGCCAATCGGCGTAGGTCGTGCGATCGACACCGGCGGAAAAACGCGGTGCGGTCGGGTAGCTGGTGTAGCGCGGCAAGCGCATCTCGGCATATTTCAAAAGGGCGGTGGACTGCATGGCGGTTCCTATCGGCTTGTCGAAACAATCGATCCGTTTCTAGGCCGCGTGCCCCCGTCGTTCTTTGCGAAATGCCAAGTAACCGACCATGAAGGCGCAAAGCGGGATTTGTTTGCGCTTCGACAAAATGTCGCGTTGCCGTCGGCATTAGCCTTTGCAAATCCGGGCCGTTTGCGCCGGCGTTTCCCGGAAGCTGAGGCAACAACGGCGCCCTGAACGGACTGAGATGACCACTGCAGAAACAGAAACCAAGCCCTTCATCGACGTGCGCACCATCCCGCCGGTGGAGCGCCATCCGAAGATCTTCGGCATGCTCAATGCGCTGGCCGAGGGCGGCTCCTTCATCATCGTCAACGACCATGATCCGCGTCCGCTGCACTATCAGTTGGAAAGCCGCTACCCCGGCGAATTTACCTGGGATTACCTCGAGCAGGGACCGGATGTCTGGCGGGTCGAGATCGGCCGGCAACAGGCCTCCGGCTGCGATTGCTGCTGCGGCAGCAGCAGCGGCCACTGATACGAGTGTCCCGGCTAGGGCGTTTCCAGTTTAGGCGTAGCCGCAGGAACGCTCTATCTCTTTGTGTTTACGCATTTCCGGCCGGAAAGCCGCTTCGCACTTTCCTGGAAATGCGCTCTTCTGGATGAACCGCGATGTTCGGTGCCACGCTTTCCCGCTGGACGATGTCCTATTTCGCGGCTGCGCTGATCTTTCTTGCCATCGGCGAGATCATGATGGTCCTCGGCTTCGGATATCCGGTTTCATCCATCGAGGCCCCTGAGACGCTGGCGCTCGTCCATACCATTGCGCTCGGATGGCTCAGCCTCTTGATGGCGGGGGCCCTGCTGCAGTTCGTGCCTGTTCTCGTTGGTCGGCCGCTTTCGCTTCCCCACCTGGCTCTTCCGGCTCTGGTGCTGCTGGTTGTCGGCATAACCAGCCTGGTGCTTGGTTTTGCCAGCCTCGCAGGCGCCAACAGCCTTTCACCGCTCCTTCTGCCGTTCGGGGCGACTGTGACGATCGCCGGTTTCGGCCTGCTCATCATCATCTTTGCATCGACGCTTTGGCAGGCGCGACCGCTGCCCTTGCCCGCGCGGTTCGTCGCCGTTGGTCTTGGCTCGCTGGTCATGACCTTCTTTCTCGGTGGCATCTACGCATTCGTCCTTGCCGGACTTGCCGATGCGCCGGCCGCGATCGATCTGACGCTCGAAGGTGTTTCGCTCCATGCCACGTTGGGGCTGGGCGGCTGGCTGAGTTTTACGACCATGGGGGTCAGCTACCGTCTTTTGACCATGTTCATGCTGTCGCCGGACCGCGAACGGCATAGTAGCAGGATCGTCTGGGCGCTGGGTGCTGTTGCCCTCGGAATGATCGTCTGCATTGTGCCGATGATCCTTTCCGGTTCGGACGGGCGGACGCCCCTTCTCGTCGGTGCGGCGCTCGCCGGTGTGATCGCCATTGGAATTTACATGGCGGACATCGTGCGGATCTACCGCGAGCGCAAACGCAAGCTCATCGAATTGAACAGCCGCGCCGGCATCGGCGCTTTCGTGGCGCTGATAGTCGCGACCGTGTTCTTCGTAGCTTTGATCGTCAGCGGCCAAATCGAAGAAGGCGTGGGCGCGCTTGTCTATCTCGTCACTTTTGGCTGGCTGACGGGCATGGGGTTGGCGCAGCTTTACAAGATCGTTCCCTTCATCACCTGGCTCGAATGCTACGGCGCGCTGCTTGGACGCATGCCGACGCCGCGCGTTCAGGATCTGGTCGTCGAAACGCGTGCGACGTTCTGGTTTCGCCTCTACTATCTCACCGTGATCGTTGCCTCGACAGCGCTCTATTTCGACAACGCATTGCTGTTTCAGGCGAGCAGCTTTGGCCAGTTGATTGCGGTCAATGCGTTGCTTTGGGAATTCGTGGCAACACGAAGGCTCAGCAACGTGCCCAGTAATCTTCGGCTTCCTGGCGGCTTCGCCCGTCCGCATCTCTTCTTCCCATCGTTTCAGTCACGGAGACAACCATGACCAAAGACCCCATCGAGCTCGACGTCCGGCCGCTTCTCAAGAGCGGTAGCGATCCGTTCCAGGCCATCATGCGCGCCGTCGACGGTCTGGCACCCGGACAACCGCTCAAACTGATTGCAACGTTCAGGCCGGTGCCGCTTTTCAGCGTCATGGCCGGCCGCGGCTTTGCCCACCAGGACCAGCCGCTCGGCAACGGCGACTGGGAGGTTCTATTCACGCCGGAGGAACAGGTCGATGAGATCAGGGTCTCCGCCGGCGACACGGATCTGGACGCATGGCCGGATCCCGCGCGCCAGCTCGATCTGACGGATCTGGACCCGCCCGAGCCGATGGTTCGCATCCTCGCCGTGGTGGAAAAGATGCAGGCCGGCGAGGTGCTTTTCGCACTTCTCGCGCGCGAGCCGCTGTTTCTCTACCCCGAACTAGCCAAACGCGGTCACAAATGGGCCGGGAACTTCGACGCGGCGGGCGAGACCTATCGCATCCTGATCCGCGTCGGTGGACAGAAGGGGGACGAAAATGCAGCCGACTGAACGCGAAGAGCTGGTCGAAAGCATTCGCAGCGCCCTGCGGATGATCGTCGATCCGGAAATGGGGTCCAATGTCGTGGATCTCGGTTTGATCTACGACATTGCTGTCCAGGATGGCGGCATCGTCCGCGTAACGATGACCACGACGATAAAGGCCTGCCCCGCCACGGCCTTTCTCAAGGAAGCCGTGCAGAACTGCGTCTGGTACGTTCCCGGCGTCGAATATGCCGAAGTGCGGCTGACCTACGAGCCGCCATGGACCCCGGAAATGATGCGCGAGGCATCTGCCAGGTATTAGGTCGTGGACGTGTAAACTTGCACGCATGTAGCGTGCTGGTGCGCACTGTGCTGTCAATCATCTGAACCACAGCACCGTTCAGGTTCGAGATCGCTCTCAGGATATGATCCCAGACAGGCTCGCGTTCAATGTCGCCTTGAGTCCGTATGCGGTTGCCCGATCCGCAAGTGAATGAACGAGGGACCCGTCCAAATGAAATCTGTGTGCGATTATGTCGAGATTTGCTGCAACACTTGCTCATCGGGAGGTTGCAGCTAATGTCGCTCCGACAACGTCCAGGAGAGTGTGCATGGTCAGGTTCAATCGATTGCCAGCGCTGGCGCTGTTTTCGCTCGTCTCAGCGACGTCCGTTGCCGCGCAGGACCATTTCGGGCCCAAATTCATGGCCGATGTCCCAGCGAGCATCCAGACGCCGGATACCGTGGAAACTCGCATCGGAACCCTGAAGTTCTCGGACGGTCTTCCCGATCAAGAGACGGTGCAGAAGGTTTATGACAACATCGACTTTTCAAGGGGCGTCGAAGCGTTTCTATCGGGAATGCCAGCCGCATCTGTCTACGCACTGTGCCAGGGCCTGGAGGACGTCGGGGCCGCGAAAAACAAGGGCATCGGCATTACGGAAAATCTTATGGACGCGCGTTCATTGTTTCTGACCGCGAATACGACAACCGTCTACGTCTTTTTCTGCGTTGATCTTACGAACGGACCAGTCGTCGCGGAGGTACCTCCAGGCGTCCTCGGACCCGTCGACGACGCATACTTCCGCTACGTCACCGATGTGGGCCTCATCGGACCCGACCGCGGTAAAGGTGGGAAATATCTTTTCGTGCCACCAGACTATTCCGGCGAGTTGCCTGCTGAAGGCTACTTTGCCACCAAGTCGCCGACCAACACAAACCTGATTCTCTACCGCGCCTTCGTAAAGGACGGCGACATCGCTGCGGCAGTCAGGAGCGTGAAGGACCATGCGCGTGTCTATCCGCTGTCGGCGGGCAAGGAGCCGCCGGAAACCACCTTTATCAACATCTCCGGCAAGCAGATGAATACGGTCCATGCCAATGACTTCCATTTCTACGAGGAGCTGAACAGCGTCATCCAGACCGAGCCGGGCGATGCATTCGATCCCGAAATTGTCGGCCTGTTCGCATCTATTGGCATCAAGAAGGGCAAGCCGTTCGCGCCTGATGCCCGCATGAGGGCAATCCTCACCGAGGCTGTTGCGGTCGGCAATGCGACGGCCCGGTCCATGGTCTTTGCTCCCCGCGATGAACGCGCGAAATTTTACCCCGACCGTCAATGGAACAATGGCTTCATCGGCAACAGCTATCAGTTCCTGAACGACGGCGAACGCATGCTCGACGCGCGCACGATGTTCCACTACGCGGCGACGGGGATCACACCTGCGATGGCAGATGCGAAGCCCGGCACCGGCTCAGCCTACGCGTTTGCGGTCAGGGACTCGACCGGAACCTATCTCGACGGCAGCAAGACATACAAAATCACCTTGCCTGCCCCCGTTCCGGTCGGACAGTTCTGGTCGTTCACGGTCTATGACAATCAGACCAGATCAATGCTGGAGACTGACCAGAAGCTCGCAGGCATCGACAGCAACCAGCCGGGCATCAAGAAGAACGAGGACGGTTCGGTGACAGTCTGGTTCTCTCCAGAGGCTCCGTCGGGACAAGAGGGAAACTGGGTTCAAACCATACCTGGCAAGGGCTGGAATTCGCTGTTGCGGCTGTATGCTCCATTGGAGCCATGGTTCGACAAGAGTTGGAAGCCAGGCGACTTCGAGAAGGTTGATTGAACACGCGCCGCGGGTTCCGGATGTTTTGCATACGGTCCGACACCCGACCCGCTGGGAAGTCATCGAAGAAATGAACCACAGGCACTGCATGAGTGCTAGATTTCTTGCGTCTGCCGCCGTGGCAAGTGTTTCTGCCCCCATCGTTTTTTTTAGCGCAGCCAATGACCGGTTATTGGCTGCGCTAGCGATTTTCGAGAGGTTCGCCTCACGCGCGCTGTCGGAGGCACAAGCTTCGATCCTGCGGGGCGACGTCTTTATGAGTACATGGCCTCGTCGGAAGGTTGCCGCAGCGGCGGCAACCTTCTTTTTTGGTTATGCAGAACCAACTTACCCGGGGCGCTAGGCAGTACCCCGTGGCGCGCGCCGGGCGCGAACCAGCATCGGACCGTATTCGATGCAGAACAGCGCAAAGGCTGTGATCCAGAGTGCTCCCGATAGCGCGAGCAGGTGATGATAGTGCGCCGGCAGGATCTCGGCGAAGGGGCGCGCCAGCGCCGCGCCGATGATGGCGATGTAAGAGGCGCAGCTGAGGTTCGATGCAGCCAAGGGCCGTCCGGTGTGTCCACGGCTTGCGCGCGTCATGACGGCCAGCATCATGCAGGCTATGACCCCAACGGTCATCACATGCATGACGGGGTACGCGTCGAGAGCGCCGACCGCGCCTGCCGCAACGGCGGCAAAGCCGAGTGGAACGAAGGCATAGGCCGCGTGCAGGACGAACACGATCTTGTCCGGCCACGTGGTCCACCCGCGCCAGCGGATAAACCGGGCCGCCTGCAGCAACGAGGCGGCGGACGCTACCGTAGCCGTGACGATATGTTGCGGCGCGAAGGTCCAGCAGACAAGAGCAGCGACGCCGACGAGAATCGTCAGTGTGTCAAAGCGGTTATAGGGAACCGGAAAGTCGGTCCGGCCGAACTTGTTCAGCCAGTTGCGGGTGAAGCTTGGCAGAATTCTGCCGCCGACAATCATGATCAGCATGACATAAGCGCCGATCGCCAGCCGTGCCGCCGCATCGACGTCGAGTTCACGGACGACGGAGATATGGAACCACGCATTGGCGGCTGAAAGGAGAACCAGACCGCCGACGATTTTCAGATCCTTCCACTTCCGACCGACGATGATTTCGCGCGCGCAGATCGCGAGCAACGCCGGCATGAAGGCGGCCTCGATGATCACTGCGAACTTCAATCCGATAACATCGGTTGCAAGCAGCGCCAGCCGCCCGGCAACCCACAGGGCGAACAGGTAGGCGAGCGGCCTGCCAGAAACTGGCAGCCTGCCGGTCCAGTTCGGAACAGCGGTCAAAAGGAAGCCTGCGAGTACGGCGGATGAGAACCCGAAGAGCATCTCGTGTGCGTGCCAATGGGCAGGGCCATATTCGCCGGCAATGTCGATACCCGTGGTAAGGGCGGCAATCCATCCGGCCATGGCGAAGATCGCCCAGAGACTGGCGCCGAGGAAGAAGGGTCTGAAGCCATAGGAAAATAGAACGGGACCGGTGGTGGCGATTCCGCGCGGGATTCCTCCGCTAGGCCTTGGTTTGCTGAAGTAACTAAACATTGTTCGATCCTGTTCTTTCGTCGAGCGGACGGGTGGATGGGATCGATTTATCCGGGGCTTGCCCAGGCATCTTTGCGAAAACGCAATTATAGAGCCTGGCGAACGCCGCCCCCGTGAAGATTTGCAGAAAAACATCCACTTTCCGGGGCGATTTGTTCCAAGACAAAGACGTCATTCGCTCTCGGTTCTACTTGAGGCATGACTACTGAAAAACCTGTGGTCAAAACCTGAGGTGAGCCCGCCAGGGACGGCAGAGGACACCGTAACACGTTGAATTTCGGCATGATTTTCGGACGGCCACTCCGGTCGCGCGGTCATGCCCAAGGAGAGCAATGATGACAGAACAGCTGCAGATGACTCGCCGGACGATTCTGGCCGGCGCCGCCTTCGCTGGCGCGCTGACGCCGATCCTGACGGCGACCTCGACCCAGGCCGCAACGGCCGCCGCTCCCGCGGCAGCGGACACGGCGCCGGTCGACATTGCGACACTGGAACGGGTCAAGGTCGACCTCGTCGCTCCGCCCTTCGTTCATGCTCACGATCAGGTCGCCAAGACCGGCCCGCGCGTGGTCGAGTTCACCATGACCATCGAAGAAAAGAAGCTGGTCATTGACGGCGACGGCACCGAAGTGCACGCCATGACATTCAATGGCTCGGTTCCCGGTCCGCTGATGGTCGTCCACGAGAACGACTATGTCGAACTCAGATTGATCAACCCCGCCACCAACACGCTGCTGCACAATATCGACTTTCACGCAGCAACGGGGGCCTTGGGCGGTGGCGGCCTGACGCAGGTCAATCCCGGCGAGGAGACGACCTTGCGCTTCAAGGCGACCAAACCTGGCGTCTTCGTCTACCATTGCGCGCCGGAAGGCATGGTGCCCTGGCACGTTACCTCGGGCATGAACGGCGCCATCATGGTGCTGCCGCGTGACGGGCTGAAGGATGAGAAGGGACAGCCGCTGACCTATGACAAGGTCTACTACGTGGGCGAGCAGGATTTCTACATCCCACGCGACGAAGCCGGCAATTACAAGAAATACGAAACGCCCGGCGAAGCCTATGAAGATACCGTCAAGGTGATGCGCACGCTGACCCCGACCCACGTCGTCTTCAATGGCGCGGTCGGAGCGCTGACTGGAGAGAGGGCGCTGACAGCGGCCGTTGGCGAACATGTGCTCGTCATCCACTCGCAGGCCAACCGCGACACACGGCCACACCTGATCGGTGGACACGGCGACTATGTCTGGGCAACCGGCAAATTCCGTAATCCGCCCGAGCTCGATCAGGAAACCTGGTTCATTCCGGGCGGCACGGCCGGCGCGGCCTTCTACACATTCCGGCAGCCGGGCATCTATGCCTACGTCAACCACAACCTGATCGAGGCCTTCGAACTGGGCGCGGCCGGACACTTCAAGGTCACCGGCGAGTGGAACGACGATCTGATGACCTCGGTCGTCAAGCCGGCTTCGATGTAGCCCCGATATGACAATTGGCCGCGTTGCCCGAAGAGGTCTTTGGGCAGCGCGAGGCAGCGACAAAGGCATGCGCCGGATCCATCGGCGCATGCCAATAGAAGGGGAAGAACATGCGCGATAGACGTCACAAGAATTCGGTTTCGGTGTTTTCCGTCGCCGTTCCAGCTTTGCTGCTGGTTGCCATCGGCGGGGTGCTTTCGGCCAAGGTCGGGCTGCTGGATGACCTCGACGCAACGGTCGACACCCGCATCGAAGCGCCAGTGACAGTGACGATCGAGCCGCGCCGCATGGAATACCGGGCCGAAGGCCACTTCATCAAGAATGGCTTTGCCGTCGATGCACCGCTGGTTGATGCGACGCTCGCGAAACCGTTCAGGATCATGAAGTACCAGGTTAGCCGCACGGACTATCAGCGTTGCGTCGAAGACGGCGCCTGCGAGAAGGGTGAGCCGGCGGCAAGCCTCGGCAATGATACCCCGATGACCGGCGTCAACTACACCGACGCCAGCAACTATGCCGCCTGGCTGACGGAAAAGACGGGGCAGGTCTGGCGTCTGCCGACCGATCGGCAATGGGCCTTTGCGGCCGGCCGGAAATTTCCCGACGACGCGCTCGGCATTGACGGCAGCAAGGACAATCCGGCGCTCCGGTGGCTTGCCGACTACGAGCGCGAATCCGCGCGGCAGAAGTCGAAGAACCCAATGCCGCAACCGTCGGGCACGTTCGGCGAAAACGAATTCGGCGTCGCCGATCTCGACGGCAATGTCTGGGAATGGACGCAGACCTGCCACCGTCGCGTGACGATCGGCGTCGATGGCGAAGTGCTGAAGATATCGCCAGCCTGCGGGATCTACGTCGTCGACGGCAAGCACCGTGCGTCGATGAGCTTTTTCATTCGCGATCCGAAGAGCGGCGGTTGCGCGGTCGGCGTGCCGCCGGACAATCTCGGCTTCCGCCTGGTTCGCGACGATCGTTGGTATGCGAACATGCTGTACGCCTTCGAGCGCCGTTTCCCCGGTGCGGTGTAACAGCGCGGGGCCTTGATTATCGCCGCTTAAGGGCGGCGAAAGGGTGTTGTCCGCTTCTTCCTCCCGATCGCACGTGATATAGCAGCCCGCATCGCCGATCCGCAGGAGACAGGAAACGACGTGGCTGCACTGGACCGAACACTCGTCAAATCACTCCCGCTGTTTCAGAAGATGAGCGATCAGGAGCTGGACAAGCTCCTGGCGCACGCGACCGTGCGGCGCGTCCCCCAGAATGAGGCCGTCTTCGAGCAGGGGGCTGCGGCCGACTCATTCTATCTGCTTCTGCACGGACGCCTTAAGGTCACTCAGGTCACCCGCGACGGACAACAGATCATCGTCCGTGTCGTCAATCCGGGCGATCTGTTCGGCTTTGCCCGCGCGCTGCAGCGCAGCGACTATCCGGGAACGGCGATGACGGCAACGGAAAGCCTCGTCCTCGCCTGGCCGACCGAGCTCTGGAACGTGTTCGTCGAGAGCAATCCGCATCTGGCCATCAATGCGATGCACACGATCGGCCAGCGGCTCGACGAGGCCCATACCCGCATCCGCGAGATGTCGACCGAGGAAGTCGAACGCCGCGTCGCGCACGCGGTTCTGCGGCTGGCCGAACAGGCGGGTAAGCGCGAAGAGCTTGGCGTGCGCATCGATTTTCCCATTTCCCGGCAGGACATAGCCGAAATGACCGGCACGACGCTCCACACCGTCTCGCGCATTCTCAGCGCGTGGGAGGGGCGGGGACTGGTGCAGGGTGGACGACAGAAGCTGCTTCTCTGCGATCTGCCAGGGCTTCGACGTCTCGCTGAACAAGTCGAGAAGAGCTAGGGTTCGACTGCCCCTCCACGACGTGTGTGACTTCCAGACGTCTGGTCAAGGCCTGTAGTCACCATCGGACGAATGCAGTACCTATGGGCAAATTCTAGAGCGCCGTGCGTTCAGATGAACGCACAAAGGACGCTCTAGCACTTTGATTGTAGAGCATCTTATCCGCTTTCGGTGATTCCACTTGAAAGCGGGATGCTCTAGTCGCGGGGTCCAATGGATCGACTTGATGCCATGCGGGTACTGCTTGCGGTGGTCGACGCCGGAAGTTTGTCGGCTGGCAGCCGCAAGCTGAATGCTCCCTTGCCGAGTGTCAGCCGCAAAGTCGCTGATCTCGAGCGGCACCTCGGTGCAAACCTAATCATTCGCACAAGCCGAAACCTGCAACTTACTGATGCCGGTCGTGATTATGTCGAAGCGGCGCGGAAGATCGTGGCGGACCTGGAGGAGGCCGAGCGACGCGCCTCGGGTGAATATCAAACACCGCGCGGAACGTTGACGATCACGATGCCGGTGGAGTTCGGAAGCCGCTACGTGCTGCCGATTGCATTGGACTTCATGGACAAGCACCCGGAAGTCTCCTTGAACATCTTGTCGTTGGACCGCTCAGTCAATCTCGTCAACGAGCAGGTGGATGTTGCCATTCGTCTCGGGGAACTTGCCGACAGCTCTCTTTACGCAGTCAAGGCTGGCGAGTTTCGCCTTCTGACGGTTGCCAGTCCAGCTTATCTCAAGCGGCATGGCGTGCCTGAGCATCCGAGCGACCTGCCGAAGCATGACGGCATCATGTTCAACAACCGCTCGTTCTTCTGGGGATTTGACCTCGACGGTAAACTGATCGAAGCTCTTCCGATCGCCCGGATCGAAGTCAACACGGCGGCCAATTGTGTTGCCGCCGCGTTAAGTGGCATCGGTATCGCCCGGGTCTTTGACTACCAGGTGCCAGAGGAGCTCTCCACCGGCGCGCTTGTGCCGATCCTGCAAGGTTATGGCGGCGAGGCGAAACCGATCCACATCGTTTATTCGCGTCAAGGCCTTCTCGCACTGAAGGTGCGCGCCTTCATCGACTGGGCCCTGCCGCGGCTTCGTACGACTTGCAGTGGGTATGGATCGGCGGCCTGACAGCTACGCGCCGTCACCGAAATGATGCGCGAACCTCTTCAATCGTTTGCTTCGGGCTCTGCAGATGAGGGTAATGCCCAACGCCGGCAAGGAGATTGAGTTTTGCGGGGAGCCTTGAGGCGAGTTCGAGCCCCATTTCCTTCTTGATGTAGAGGTCTTTCTCACCCCAAACCACATTTACGGGTGTTTTGAACCGGGCCAATTGCGATTCAAAATAGTCCTGGTCCCGCGTGAAGTGAGAATAGTAGAATGAGAAAGCGTCTGCCGTCGTCAAAGCGCCATGGTTCCAGCCGTTGGCCATGTCGTCCTTGAATTCCTGCGAAACCTCGAACTGCGCTTCCTTGGGCAGGCCTCGTCTGAAGGCGTTCTCGAGGATATCGGCGCGATTCTTGTTCAGCTGGGCACGCGCCTGACCAGTCGCTCCCGCCACTTTCAGGCCTTGCAGGCTCTCGTACATGTACTGGGGCCTGTTGAAGGGAGCGAAGTCACCAACAATGATCGTCTTGGCGATATCAGGGTTTTCCAACGCCAGGAGAAGCGCCGGCAGGGCTCCGATGTCGGTTGCGTAGATCGTTAGCTTCGATGTGTCGATATCCGCCTTCGCCACGTATTCGTTCAAGACGCGCGCGTAGTCCTTGGGTGCATAGGAAAATCTGTCGACCGCTGGCCTTGATGAGAGGCCGTAGCCTGGCCAGTCGAAAGCATGAACCTCGTAGTCATTGCCAAGGGCGAGCGAAACATCTTTCCAGGCATAGAGGGTTTCCGGAAACCCATGCAGGAAGAGAACGGTCCCTTTCGGTCTCGGGTTGTGCACCACCATTCTTCTAAGCGTGATGTCTGCATCGATCTTCAGGAAGTCGATGTTGGCCTTTGGTTGTTGGGTGTCTTCGGCGCTTGCCGGTGCGATGGCCGAGCAAAGCACGGCGGCGGCTGCAAACAACGTCCGAATGGATGATTTTGGCATGTCAGTTTCCTCAATGTAGCGTCAGATCAGTAGACCAGGCGATCGACTTGCGCCTGAAGGCGAGGGCCGATCAGGAGGATTGCGGGAATGACGATCACGTAGCCGATCCCCCAGGAACGCAGCCACGTCAGGACAAATCCATTCGAAAAGCCCAGATTGAAGGCGAGAAGCGAGAAGGAGATGATCCCCGTCGTCACGACGCCCATCGACAGGGCGAATGCGATTTTCCGTTTCAGATGTATGTGCATGTCTCTCTCCCAGAGGGCTCGGAAATAGTGGCTCAATCACCCTGCTTGTCGTCAGCGACGCGCTCAGGACCTGGCATAAGAATTGAGCGCCACGCCCGCGGCCGGTAGAGCAAGAATGCGAGAGGCAGCCTCTTGATGTCGGCAAGTCCCAAACGGAGCGGAATGACATACACCGGTCGCGAAAGGACGAAATGTCATGTCGCGAACGCACCCGAAGGCCCTTGTGACCTACGCGTCATGCGCGATCGGTCTCCTTTATGCCGATCGGCTGGCGCGCCGCGGATACGATGTTGTGATGCTTGCAAATGGTGCTGATCGACCAGCCGCGCTTGCGCGTATTCTGCGGGCCGAAACCGATGCGGCGGTCGAGATCATCACTCCAAACCTTTGCACCGATCGCGGCCTGGATGACGTGGAAGCCAGTTTCGCGCGAGGAACCGGCTTTGACGTCGCCGTCAATAATCTCGGCCTGCCTCCCGGCAGGGCACTGACCGAAGCTTCTGCGGCAGATCTCGACCGCCTGATTGGCACGAATGTGAGGGCATACACGCGCATTTCGGCGGCCGCCGCCCGGAGCATGGCCCTTCGGCGCCACGGTGCGATTATCAACGTGGCGTCGGCCGTCGGCATCGCACCCGAAACTGCAACCGGCGTCTATGGCGCGAGCAAGGCCTTCCTGATCGCCCTGGCCCGCACGATGCAACACGAACTGGGACATCACGGCGTTTATGTACAATTGGTTCTGACCGCCGCAATCCGCACCGATGTCTGGCCATTTGCGGGATGTGAAGCCGAACTTCTGCCCGGAATGATGAGTGCCGCCGACGTGGTGGATGCCGCATTGGTCGGATTCGACCGTCACGAGCCGCTGACCATTCCCTCTCTGGCGAAGGCAAGCCAATGGGCGCGGTACGAACACGCGCGCAAGACGCTGCTCGATGATCTCGTGAATGGCGAGTTGGCGCCGCGATATCGGCGGCTTGTGTGACCCGAGACTACGAAACGAGAGGCTGGCTCTCATTTCCCCTCAGTACCGGTCGCTGGGTGTCCAGCCTAATCTAAAGGGCATGAGCAGGGACCGAAGCTCGCCAGCGATGACGGCCTGCTTTCACCACAATCAGAGAGGAACGACGATGCAAGAGACGTTGGGAAAAGCTGTCATTACCGGTGCATCGAGCGGTATCGGTGCGCTTTACGCTGATCGCCTGGCTCGGAAGGGTTATGATCTGATCCTCGTCGCGCGAAACGGCGATCGGCTGTGGCGAGCTGCTGCAACCATTCACGAGCAGACGGGCCGCACGGTTGAAACGGTCACGGCCGACCTGACGGTCGCGGACGATGTGGCGCAGATCGCCGGTGATCCGCGGATAACTATGCTGGTCAATAATGCCGGCGTCGGCGCAACTGCGCCTCTGCTCCAATCTGACGCTCACGCCATGAGCGCGATGATCGCACTCAACGTCGACGCTCTGATGCGCCTCACCTATGCCGCGGTGCCTGCCTTCGTCGAGCGGAACAGGGGCACCATCATCAATATCGCTTCGATCGTGGCGGTTGCACCTGAGAGACTGAATGGCGTCTACGGCGGCACGAAGGCCTTTGTTCTCGCCTTCAGCCAGAGCCTGCGTCAGGAGCTCGCCGACAGCAACGTTCATGTGCAGGTCGTGTTGCCAGGCGCCACTGCGACCGACTTCTGGGATATCGCCGGCTTGCCCGTGCAGCACCTGCCCCAGGAAATCGTCATGCCGGCCGATGCCTTGGTCGACGCCGCGCTCATGGGTCTCGCCCGCAACGAATTCGTTACGATCCCCAGCCTTCACGATGTCGGCCAGTGGGACACCTTCGAGGCTGCCCGCCAGGCGATGGCCGACAATCTGTCTACGAACAAACCCGCCGACCGCTACCTGGCCAACTGACCACCATTGAGGGCACACGGGCGACAACGTCGACGCCCGGCAGTGCCCTCGAACGAACGTCTTAGATCAAGGGAAGCGCGAAGGCTCTATCGCTGTGTAGCATAGAGAAACATTGGCCATGGAACGAGCAGACGGCGGGACCGCCTCGCTTGGCTTGGCAGATCGGGGCCAGTTATGGACAGGCAGTTTTATATCGGCGTTTTCGCGGCGATTTTTGCCGCATTCGCCTTTTCCCTCAACTTCATCGTGCCGTTCGTCATCGGCGATTACTCTACCTTCGATTTTGCTCTGATCCGCCATGTCGTTTCGGCGGTGGTTGGCGTGTATATCTTGGTGATCACCAAGGGGGTGGCGCAGTACCTTACCCCCGGCAACTGGCTCATCGCCACGTGGCTCGCCTTCATCGGCTATGTCGGCTATTTCCTCACGGTTACGGGCGCGGCCATCTATGCCGGGCCGGTGATTGCGCCCGCATTCCTCGGACTTGTCCCGATCGTTCTGGCCCTCATCGGCAATCGGCGGCAGGGATCCCTGCCGTGGCGATTTTTGATGATGCCGCTCATGCTGGTGTTGTTCGGTCTTGTTCTTGTCAACAGCGCCGCGTTCACCGAGGTCGGATTGGATTCTGTGCGTTCACTCTGGATTGGGGTTCCACTTTCTATCGCAGCCGTCGTGTTGTGGGTATGGTTTGCCATTGCTAACCAGGCAGCACTGGCCGCCAGACCGGGCATGCCTTCAGGTGTGTGGTCGGCTCTCATCCTCATCGGCGGCGGCATTTTGATGCTGGTTTTCTACCCGATTGGCGCAGCGATGGGGCTGTTCCAGCTTCCCAAGCTTGGTTTCGGATGGGGCACCGCTGCACCATTGTACCTGTGGGGTGTGTCGCTCGCTCTGGTGGCGACAGTTGGCGGCGTCTGGACCTGGAATGTGGCCGCGCGCAGCCTGCCGGTCGCGCTGGCGGCTCAATTGATCGTTTCAGAAACGGCCTTCGGCGTCATTGGTGGGCTCATTGTCCATGCTCGAATACCGACGGTTTTGGAAGGCGCCGGCGTTGCGATACTGATCGCCGGGGTCGTTCTGGCGATCCGTGTGTTCCACGGAAGAAGGGCCTGTTGAAGCGACCCATCATTCCATTTCTCCGGTAGCCTGGCGCGATTTTCGTCAGTTGGCTTCACCCATTGCCAGGACGATTTTTCCCTTCGGTCTCGGCAGCTCGCCTTCGAGCATCAAGTGCGCGTCCTTCGCTTGCTCAAACCGTAATGTCGCCCCGACATTCATCCGGAGGGCACCCCGGGAGACGAGAGAGGAGATGCGGGCAAGGCTTTCGGTCGATACGTCGACGAGAAAAAATTTGGACAGGACCTGGTGCCGTGCGGCCAGAGCCTGGTCCGGAACCGAAACGGCCGAAATCAATCGCCCTCCCTTTTTCAGCACCCGGAACGATCGCGTTTGGGTTTCTCCGCCCACCAGATCGATGACGGCATCGACATCGCGAATTTCGTCCTCAAATCTGGTTTTTGTATAGTCGATGACCGTTTCGCCACCGAGAGCAACAACGCTTTCGATGTCACCCGACGCGGCGGTGCACACTGTCCGAAGGCCCGCTTCTCTGGCGAATTGCACGGCATAGGCGCCGACGTTTCCCGCCGAACCGTGGATCAGCACAGTTTGGCCCTTTTCCAAACCAGCCTGATCGAAAAGTGCCTGCCATGCTGTCACCGCGATCACGGGCAGCGATGCCGCAGCGACGTGGTCAATCGACACTGGTTTGTGATCGAGCATGGAAGCACTGGCGACTGCGTATTGCGCGTATCCACCACAAAAGCGCTTGTTGGTGACGCCATAGACATCATCTCCAACCTTGAACCGCGTCACCCCAGCGCCGACCGCCCCGACCTCGCCTGAGATGTCCGAACCGAGAATGAGAGGGAGAGGCTGGGGCAGGGCGCTGTTGCCGGCGCGAATCCACCCATCCCAAGGGCCAACACCAGCCGCATGGACCTTGACGATGACCTCGTTCATCCCTGGCTCTGGAGTGTCCACGCGCTCCAACTGCATTACATCTGGCGGCCCGAACTGATGGACGCGCCATGCCTTTCCTGAGAAGGTCTTTGAGACATCCGGCATGTGTTTTCCTCTCGATGTTAGTGCAGTGACGAGCGCGCTGCTCACAGTGAAACAGCCCGGGCTCCACCGCCAAATCGCGTTGGGCCGCGCTGCGGACGCGCGATCGGCCGCGGTCCGCGAGCGCTGTTTCGAGGCTATCTGCCAATCGCCGCGTGGGGCACATTCCTGAAGCTTATGGCCATCCGATTGTAGGCGTTCATGAGGCTGATCGCGATCGTGAGATCGACGCGTTCGCGTTCGCTGAAGACGGCGCTGACAGCGTCATAGGCGTCACTAGGCACACCCGTCTCTGCCACGCGCGTCACTGTTTCGGCCCATGCGAGCGCCGCACGCTCGCGCTCGTCGAAGAGAGGGCCGGCTTCCCGCCAGGCTTGAAGCAACGCGATCTTCTCGATCTGCTGCCCTTTCTTCAAAAGATCCCGCGTGTGCATGTCGAGACAATAGGCACAGTTGTTGATCTGGGAAACACGCAGATAGACCAGCTCGAGCAAAACGGATGGGAGGCCGCTTTGCATGACGTAACCGTAGACACCGCCCAGCGCTTTCGCGCCGGCAGGAGCGATTTGGTTATAGTCCAGACGGGCTGACATCGGTTCATTCCTTTGCTTTGGCTGTGGTGGTCAGTTCCTTGTCGTCGGTGTCGACGACAAAGACAGCCAGAAGCTTCGCGGGTTCGGTCTTGCTCGCGTTGCGGCTTACGAGGTGGCTGGAGCCAGGGGTCTCGTAGAAGCTTTCGCCGGGACGATAGGTCCTCTTGGGCTCATCGTTCACCTGTGACTCGATTTCTCCCGACAGAACATAGGCAAAAATGAACGCCGATTTTGCATGGACATGTGGCAGTGACGCTCCGCCTGGACCGTAATCGACGACCACGGCGCGAACCGACTTGCCGGGAATGTTCGGAATATTCTGCTCGAAGGCCGGCGTAACTGTTTCGAGGGGATCATGCGCGGCGACGGGCATCGCAACGGCAATGGCGACTGCGGCGCAGGCTGCACCGATGATGGATCGTGCATTCATGATGACATTTCTCCTTTGTGGCCTGTTCATCTACTCGCTATAAATACCCCTCGACTGGTCCTGTATTAAGCACCAGGAACGCACGAAAATCTTGTACCACGGGACGGAATGGCTAAACCGCTTGAGCTGCAGATTGATCGCACTGCGAAGACCCCGCTGGCGGACCAGATCTGCATGGGCATCACTGCCGCGATCGACAGTGGCGTATTGGCATCAGGCGCGCGCCTACCCTCCTGGATAGACTTGGCGGCCCAACTTGGCGTCGCCCGTGGCACCGTTCGGCTGGCCTACGATAAACTGGCGGCGGCTCAGCTTATCGTTGCATCTCGCACAACGGGAACGCGTGTAACGGAGCGACCGATCCTATCCCGGCGACAGGATTCCCCACCGGAGCCTGGCTCCTTCATGGAGCGGTATCAGGAGATGATCGCGGGCCCGGCAATCTTCCAGATGGGCGTGCCGGCGAAGGAGACCTTTCCCGCAAAACTCTTCGCCAGGATCCGGTCCCAAAGTGTGCGCGCCGAGGCGAGCGCACCGGCGATGTATCCGGACCCACGCGGCGAACTCGAGCTGCGGCGAGAGATCGCCGCCTATCTTGCCATTGCGCGCGGGATCGAGTGTTTGCCCTCTCAGATCCTCATCACTTGCGGTTTTGCCAGCGGCCTTGGATTGACCCTCCACGCGCTTGGGCTCGAAGGACGCAAGGCATGGATGGAGGATCCTGGATTTCCGTTCACGCGGCGCGGGCTTGAGTTGGCGAGATTGTTGCCTGTCCCTGTCCCGGTTGACGCCGACGGCATCGATGTCGACTACGGCCTTCGCATCGCTCCGGACGCGGGGCTAGTCGTTGTGACACCTGGACAGCAGGCTCCAACTGGAATGACGCTTTCGCTCGGGCGACGGCTGCATCTTCTTGATTGGGCGGATCAGGCGGGAGCTTGGGTAATCGAGGATGATTATTTGGGCGAGTTGCAACTGACAGGCCGCGCCGCGCCGGCACTCGCCTCGATTGATCGTGCAGGCCGGGTCATCCATATCGGCTCGTTCAGCAAGACCATAAGTCCGACATTGCGCCTCGGCTTTGTCCTCGTGCCGCGGTCTCTGGAAGCCCGCTTCGCCGAGGTGGCGGCATGTTTGGCGCCTCCGCCCGGGCCATCCGTACAACTCGCCACCGCGGAGTTTATTTGCGAGGGGCATTTCTTGCGGCATCTGCGGCGCACGAAACGCGCATACACGGCACGCCGAGACGCATTGCTGCGGTGTCTGGAAGCGCGCGCAGACGGGATCATCGTCACGACAGCGGGTCTGGCCGTTCTGTTGCGCCTCGCCGATGGCGCGCCGGATGTTTCCATCGTGCGCGAAACGCTACCGTTCGGCCTGGCACCGGCACCCTTGTCGGTATGGCACGCGTCGCCAGCCTTCGCGAAACCCGGTCTGCTTTTGGGCGTTGCCACGTGTCCTCAGCAATATGTCGAGCGGTCTTGTGACCGCCTTCTCGAAATTATTCATCGCTGCACATCGTCGCGATGAGGAAGGCACCGGCCCAATCCGTCGGTCTTTTCTGACAGCCTGATCACGGATCCAATGTGCCAACCTTCAAAGGTGGCGGTCAACATACTCCGCCACTCGCGTGCACAAGGGCGAAAGAACGGAGCCTGAGGCCAGCAAGGGGCAGTTTATTGGAGCGCTGGTGATCGCGATCAATCACAGCCGGTGCTTGTCAGCTAGAGGCGCGGGGTTCTGGGTGAGAACTCCTCATCGAGATCCTCGAAATGAAAAGGCGGAGCGAGCGTTCCGTGTGCCTCAGTTGTGGCGAGGAGACCGGCACTGGACCGACTGATTGGCACGAACGGTGCCCTCTTGAAATCGCCCGAGTAAAACAGGGAGGCCGCTGCGGCGACGCAGAAGGCAAGGAAAAGATTGATGATGCCGGACATTTCACGTGCCTTGCTTTGATATTGGCGCCCAATCCGCGGCCAGTGTTCCAAGTGCTGCTTGCCCCGACCATTTACCGCCAAACCACATGGCCCGCAGGCAAGTCTCGACGCCTTGACACAGATCGATAACGCACCTGGAACACTGGTATTCGTTGCGCATGTAGACGTAACCTAGATTTCTCAAGCGTTTGTATCTGATGCCAACGAACCCATCTTCCTGCGATCGCGTATACCGGATATGTCTGCCTAGGGGCGTTTCTGTAATCATTTGTATCCGCGCAGGCGGATTGCGGCGGCGCCTCTATCGAGAGCGGTTATCGCAACGGCGCTTTCACGACCGTTTCTATCCTTGCGACACCCTCCAGCGTACGATGGACCGGGCATTTGTCGGCGATTTCAGCGATCTTGCCTCGAAGCTCCTCTGAGACCTCGCCGTCGATTGATATGACGCGTTCGAAGCGATCAATCCTGCCGCCAGTGCTGCGCTCAGATTCCGTGCATTCCACACAATCCCTGGCATGGATCTTCGTGTGGGAGACATCAACGCCGATGCGTCCGAGCGGCAGATTCTTGTATTCGGCGTATTGGCGCAGCGTCATCGACGTGCAGGCGCCGAGCGCAATGGACAGGAAGTCATAGGGTGACGGACCGGAATCGAGCCCGCCCATTGCCTTTGGTTCATCGGCGAAAAGACGATGGCTGCCGGCCTGGGTGGTGTTCTGAAATTTGCCGCCGCCTGTCTCCGTCACCCGCACATGCTCTATCGGCTCCGCGCCTTGCGGCGCATCGGCAGCGAGATAGCGCGTCATCCATCCTGAAATGACACGTCCGGCAAAGGCCGCGTCCTCAAGATTTGTGAGCAGGTGATCTGCCTTGTCCAGCGATATGAAGCTTTTGGGATGTCTGGCTGCGCCGAAGATTTCGGTAGCGTTGTCGATGCCGACGGTTTCGTCCAAGGGGCTATGCAAAATGAGCAGTGGCTTTTTCAGCGACGCGACGGCGCCCTTGATGCGGTGCGCACGCGCATCCTCGACAAATTGCATTTTGACGAGGAACTTGCGTCCGGCGAGATCCACTTCCGCCGAACCGGACGTCTCGATCTCCTTGAGGCTCGCGCCCAAGTTCTTCAACACGTGGCCGACATCGGCCGGTGCGCCAATCGTTGCAACCGCGCGGACTTCAGCAATGTCCTTGGCCGCCGCGAGCACTGCGGCCCCGCCGAGCGAATGACCGACCAGCAACGAGGGTGCCTGGAAGTGATGACGTAGATAGTCGGCCGCCGAGACAAGGTCGGCAACATTCGAGGAGAAATTCGTCGATGCGAATTCGCCTTCACTCGATCCCAACCCCGTGAAGTCGAAACGTAGGACAGCGATACCCTCTCGGGCCAGTTCCGCTGCGATCCGGCGCGCCGACGCCAGGTCCTTGGAACAGGTGAAACAATGGGCAAACAGAGCGTAGGCGCGCAGGGGCCCGCTGGGGAAGTCGAGCCGGGCGGCAAGAGTTGCTCCGGAATGGCCGGCAAATTGAAGCCGTTGCGAACTGAAAGCCATAGGAATGCTCCTTCGCTGCTGGGACGTGCGCAGTCTATATGAGCAGCGACGACCGGCTACCCGGATTCGTTCCGGACCCATTCTGCTCGTGCCCTTCACCTGAGCCAAGCGTTGCGGCAAGCTGCGTTCTCGCGGGTGACAAGCGCGCCAACTTTGCGACTGCAGCCAGGCAACCAACGTGGAGCATCAGACATGGATATCAATCAGGTCGGATACTTCCTCAATCTGGCTGAAACGTTGAACTTCACGGAAGCCGCGCGTCGAAGCGGCGTGTCGCAACCGAGCTTGACGCGCGCAATTCAGCGCCTCGAAGAAGAACTGGGCAGTCCACTGATCTACCGCGATGGCAAGGACAGCCGCCTGACAGCGCTTGGTCGCGACGTCCAGGCTGAATTCATGCGGGTGGAACTCGCTCTTCGAAACGTGCGCGAACATTCAGAAAGCACGGTCCACGGCCGCCGCCGTATTCTCGACATTGCCGTTGCCCCGACGATCGGCCCCGCCAAGTTCACGGCATTCTTTGACAAAGTGCTCAGCCAACTCCCTGCCGTAAACCTCAACATGCATCAGTTGTCGGCCGGCGAGGGTGCGCTGGAGGTGCTGTCGGGCAAGTATCATGCCTGCATCCTTCCGGAAGCGCCGCGTTTCAACCCCAAGCTCAACATCGTGCCGCTGTTTCGTGAGCGATTTCTCCTCGCCTGCGCTGATGGGCACCCACTTGCTGAAAATGACGTCGTCAGCGTCAAGGCCCTCGCCTCGTATCCATATGTCGACCGGCTCGCTTGCGAGTTCCATACCCAGATCACAGAGCACCTGATGAACCACAACGCGGTGATGCAGCCACGTTTCAGTGCCGATCGTGAGGACTGGGTCCAGCAACTGGTGGCGGAAGGCCGCGCGATCTGCATTATGCCCGAGCGTTCGGTCGTGGTTGAGGGGATAGTGACCCGCAGGATCGAAGGCATGTCATTGGAGCGAGAGGTGGTCTTGGCATCCGTTTCCGGTTCTGGCACGCCACTTGAGATGCGCAAGATCGCCCAGATGGCAGCCCGTCACGATTGGGCCTGAGGCGCCGGAACGCCCCATGGCATCGCTATTGAATCTATGCACGCCCTCTATTGGGAAAATCGCCGACCCAGCGCCATATTCTGGCAGCAAGTCCAATAGGAGTAATGGCTGTGAAGTACACGAAGACCGACGACGCGATCGCCAGGCTGACGTCGATTCAGTACCAAGTGACCCAGAAAAATGCGACGGAACGGCCCTTTACCGGGTCGTACAATGACAACAAGGAACCGGGCATCTACGTCGACATCGTTTCAGGCGAACCGCTGTTTGCCTCTGCCGACAAGTTCGAATCCGGTTGCGGCTGGCCGAGTTTTACGAAGCCGATCGTACATGCAAATGTTCGCGAATTGTCTGATGGTACTCATGGCATGATCCGCACCGAAGTGCGCTCAGCTCATGCCGATAGTCACCTCGGCCACGTGTTCACCGACGGTCCCGCAGATCGGGGTGGATTGCGTTATTGCATCAACTCCGCGGCACTGCGGTTCATTCCGCTCGGCGAAATGCAGGCCGAGGGCTATGGTGCCTATCTCAACCAAGTGGAGACTTTCAAATGACCGAGAAAGCTGTTTTGGCCGGTGGCTGCTTCTGGGGCATGCAGGATCTCATCCGAGCGTTGCCCGGCGTCATCAAGACCCGGGTGGGTTATACCGGCGGCGATGTACCGAATGCGACCTATCGCAATCACGGCACCCACGCCGAAGGTATTGAGATCGTGTTCGACCCCGAGACGATCAGTTATCGCCGGATTCTGGAGTATTTCTTCCAGATTCACGACCCAACGACGGTCGACCGGCAGGGCAACGACATCGGCAGTTCGTACCGATCTGCGATCTACGTTCTTGGCGATGAGCAAAGACGAATAGCCAAAGACACCATCGCCGACGTCGACGCGTCGGGACTGTGGCCAGGAAAAGCCGTGACGTCAGTCGAGCCGGTTGGAGATTTCTGGGAAGCGGAACCGGAGCACCAGGACTACCTGGAGCGCTATCCCAACGGCTACACCTGCCATTTTCCGCGCGCGAACTGGGTGCTGCCCAAGCGGGAAGCGGCCGCGTAACCGCCGGTACGTCAGCTTCAAGAGAATGGCATCCCAGCGTTCTGGTGATTTGCCGGAACACTGGGATGCCTCTGTACGCGGATGCGATCGCGAGCACATTGCCCGCGGTCGCTTTTCGGCAACCGTGCGTGGTTGGTAAAGACGCCGGGTCTGGGAACACATATCCGAGGTCTTCGCTCCCTCCCAATAGTTGCAAAATTCCCGGATTTTACCAAAATATTCTAATTAAGATTGCAGGGAGAGGGTGGTAAGGTGCGATCTGCGTCGCTGACCTTCCCATCCGCTATTTGACCGAGTGGCCCATGTCGATTTCAGATGCGATCTACCGTCCGTTCGAAACCTTGATCCGGCCCCTGGATATTCCTTACCGACCGCTGCCGTCCAAGGGGCCCGCAACCGTCCTTCTGCATTTCATATCGATGTTCCGCGGCGTGCTGATCGCGCTCGCGCTTTCGTCCATGGCGATTGAGGCCATCAACCTGACCATCGTCTGGGGGCTTTCTGTCATCGTCGATGGCGTATCGCAGAACGGTGCATCCGCCTTCTTGCACAGCGAATGGCCCCTCCTGGCTTTTCTCGGGCTGCTGATCTTTCCGGCCATGCCAGTCGCCTCGTTTCTATTGAACACGCTCAACTCGCATACGCTCGGCGTCGGCATGCCGGCCGCAATCCAATGGCAGGGTCACAAGGCGGTCGAGCGGCAGGATCTGGCTTTCTTCCACGATCTTTTTGCCGGACAGGTCGCTTCGCGCCTGTCACAAGTATCATCCGCCGTTCAGCAGCAGATCATCGCCGCCTTCCAGTCCATTCCACGTTTCCTGCTGCAGATGGTCGGTTCCGTCGTTTTGCTGAGCGCCCTATCCTGGCAGCTCGCCCTGCCGGTCATCGTCTGGATCGGGCTCAATGTGGCACTCGCCGTCAAGATGGCCCCGATTTTCGTGGAACGCTCGCGCAGCACTGCCAAGCAGCGAAGCTTGGTGTCAGGCGCCATCACCGACCTTTACACCAACATGCAAATGATCAAGCAGTTCGCTGCGGAAGACAGCGAGGCCGGCGCGATCCGTCGCATCATTCACAAAACCATACAGACGCAGCACAGGGAACAGCGCATCTACCGCACGTCTGAACTCATTGTCGTGGCACTGAACATGGCACTTTGGCTGGCGATGCTTTCGATTGGTTTTTCGGGCCTCGTCAACGCCTTTCTCACGGTCGGCGAGTTCGTCGGGGCGGTCTATATCCTCCAAAGGCTGTCCGGGCACACCTTCACCTTCCTGCAGATGGGCCAGCAGATCTTCCAGGCGATCGGGACGATCAAGGATGCGATGCCCGTGATGACGACGCCGCCGACCATAACAGATCGGCCTGACGCGACGGCCCTCGTGGTCAACAGCGGCGAGATCCGTTTCCAAGACGTCTGCTTCGCATACAAGTCCGGCAAGCCCGTCATCGCCAACCTATCGCTGACGATGCGGCCGGGGGAGAAGGTGGGGCTGGTCGGCCTCTCCGGGGCCGGCAAGACCACGCTGGTGAGCCTGCTGCTGCGCTTCTACGACATCAACGAAGGCGCGATCCTGATCGACGGGCAGGACATCCGCGATGTCACACAGACAAGTCTTCGCCGCAACATCGGGGTCATCGCGCAAGACGTCGCGCTACTGCACCGTTCGGTCGGCGACAATATCCGTTACGGCCGACCGGAGGCGACGCAGGAAGAGGTCGAAGAGGCGGCCAAAACGGCAAGGGCCGATGTGTTCATCGCCGATCTTGCTGATGGCGAAGGCCGTAAGGGCTATTGCGCCTTCGTCGGCGACCGCGGCATCAAGCTCTCGGGCGGTCAACGGCAGCGCGTGGCGATCGCCCGCGTTCTGCTGAAGGATGCGCCGATCCTCGTGCTGGACGAAGCGACCTCCGCTCTCGACAGCGAATCTGAGGCTGCCATCCAAGAAAAACTCAACCTGGTGATGGAGGGAAAGACGGTGATTGCCATAGCACATCGCCTTTCGACCATCGCCATCATGGACCGGATAATCGTACTCGATCAGGGGCGCATCGTGGAAGAAGGCAGGCCGGAAGAACTGGTTGAACAGGATGGCCTGTTTGCCCGTCTGTGGAAACGCCAGACCGGCGGCTTCATTCCTGAAGAGATAGGCTAGCCCTGAGACAGGCAGTTGGTGGCGAGATGGGCCATCGGAGCGGTTTCCAACATACCGTCACCTGGAAGCCTGCCGTGTGTTCAATCGTTTTCCGCCGTTGCGTCCATGTTCACGCAAATGCTCCGGCTGAAGGCTGCCGGTAAAGATTTCCGTCTGGAACGCCCATCGTAGCGGACCTTTATCGGCCTGTTGATGCAGCGGTGAAAACCGCTAATTGAGCGTCGAAAGCACGCTGGTAGGCGGGTCGCGCTTCGCCGCGGGTGATATAGGCGGCGAGGTTCGGATATTCGTCCAGTATGCCTGATCCTGCCAATCTGCGCAGCACCGTCACCATAAGAAGGTCACCGGCGCTGAACTCGCCGTCGAGCCAATCGGCATTGCCAAGCCTCCCGGAAAGTTCGCTCAGCCGTTTACGGATGCGGCCCTCGACGGCAGACATCCGCTGCTCGTACCAGGTCTCATCGCCTTCCAGATACCTGGCGATTTCGCGATCCACGATCGGCGGCTCCATCGTGTTGAGCGCGGCAAACATCCATGTGATCGCGCGTGCCCGGGCATTCGCATCGTGTGGCAGCAGGCCCGAACGGCGTTCGGCGATATGGAACACGATGGCCCCGGACTCGAACAGGGCGAGATCGCCTTCTTCATAGGTCGGGATCTGTCCGAAAGGATGAAGCGCTAAATGCGCGGGTTCCTTCATCGTTTTGAACGAAACAAGACGAACGTCGTAAGGTTGGCCCACTTCTTCGAGCGCCCAGCGAACGCGCATGTCACGCGCCATGCCCCTGCCGCGATCGGGCGACTGTTCAAATGCGGTAATGGTGATAGTCATCGCTGTTCTCCATAGCTCGTCTGTCTTGAAGACGATCGACTAAGCGAGATTCCGACACTCCGTGCTCGAGATTGCTCGGGGGTATTACCGCAATTCTGGCCTATGCCCTGCGGGCATCATATCGACGCAGATCAGACTTGGCAGCAATTGCATGGGGCCCCTCGCCACTACGTCGACTACTGAGAAGCCAGGCGATCGCAGAATGCCCCGTGAGCATCTTGCCGGATTCTATAGTCTTGGGAATAATCTCTGCGGAAAGAAGCCTACGGCTTCGGAAGCGCTGTCTGGAGCAAAGTTCCGACCTTACAAATGACGCGGCATCGACTAAAAAATAGGCAGCGGAAAATTTGTTAAGAAAATAGGCAATTCTGTTGCGGAAATTGCTGCGCTGCATCATGATCGCCTCATGACAAACCGCGACCTCACCATTCTCGTCATCGACGAGAACGCCATTCGTGCCTCGATCATCGAGGAAGGATTGCATGAGGCCGGGCATCGCAAGGTGACTGTCATTCATGAGGTTCAGGGTGTCGCGCGCGTCATAGACAGTCTCAGGCCGGATGTCATCGTCATCGACATCGAAAACCCCAATCGCGATATGATGGAGCATCTGTTCCAGCTGACGCGCACGGTCGGGCGGCCGATCGCGATGTTCGTGGATCGCTCCGACACCGCTTCGATCGAGGCAGCGGTGGAGGCAGGCGTGTCCGCCTATATCGTCGACGGTCTCAAAAAGGAGCGCGTCAAGCCGATCCTGGACATGGCCGTCAGTCGTTTCAACGCCTTCAGCCGATTGCAACGGGAACTGGCCGATGCCAGGTCCGCGCTCGAGGAGCGCAAGGTCATCGAGCGCGCCAAGGGCATCCTGATGAAGATCCGTGGTCTCTCGGAAGAGGAAGCCTTTGCCCTGCTGCGGCAGACGGCGATGAACGAAAAAAAGAAGATGTCTGAAATCGCGCAAAGCGTGGTGACGGCCGCCGGCCTGCTGATGTGATGGCGGGCGCGGCGCATCTGCTTGGTCGCAAGGAGTGAATGGAGTGAACAGCATGGCCAATTTCGGCGATATCGGCAGCGGCCTCACCTCGTCCGGTCACGGTTTGCCGGCGCCGCAAAAGATGCGCAGCGAGGGCGCCCGCACGCTTCGTGCCGGCTTCATCCCGCTCGTCGATGCCTCGGTCCTGATCGCCGCCTCCGAGTTCGGTTTTGCGCGCAGGGAAGGTCTTGTGCTGGACCTGGTCAAGGATGTGTCCTGGGCAAATGTCCGCGACCGTTTGGCTTTCCGCCAGTTCGATATTGCCCACATGCTTTCTCCCATGCCGGTTGCTGCCGTGCTTGGGCTCGGCTCCAATCCTTCGCCGACGATCACGCCCTTCTCGCTCGGGCGCGGCGGCAATGCCATCACGCTGTCCAATCGGCTCTTTGCCCGCATGGTGGAGGAGGGGGGGCTTGAAGGCGCCGAGGACGCGCTTGCCAATGCCCAAGCGCTCGCCGCCGTACTTGGGCGCATGAAAGCGAATGGCGATGCGCCGTCGACCTTGGGCGTCACCTATCCGTTCTCCTCGCACAATTACGAATTCCGGTACTGGTTGGCTGCCGGCGGCGTTGATCCGGATCGTGACGTCAAGCTTGTGGTCGTGCCGCCGCCGATGGCATCCGACGCGCTCGAAGCCGGCGCGATCGACGGTTTCTGCGTCGGCGCGCCCTGGAACATGGTCGCATCCGAGCGCGGTGTCGGACGTATTGTCGCCGCCAAGCAGGATATCTGGCCGTCGGCGCCCGAAAAGGTCATCGGCATGCGCCCCGAGTGGGCCGAAGCCAATCCAGAAACCGTTTCGCGGTTGATCGTGGCGCTGGATGCTGCCGCGCGCTGGTGCGACGATCCGCAAAATCGCGATGCCTTGTCCGAAGTGCTCGCTGACCAGCGCTATGTCGGCGCTCCGGTTGAAATCATCCGCCGCGTGCTTTCCGGTGAGTTCACCATCGACGCTCAAGGACAGCGTCGGGTCATCGACGACTATTTCGTCTTCCACCGCAACTTCGCCAACTATCCCCGCCCGGGCCACGCACTGTGGATCTACAGCCAGATGGCGCGCTGGGGACAGGCCGATCTAAGCCGGGAAGCGATGACGGCGGCAGCTTCGGCCTATCGCTCGGACCTTTATCGACTTGCGCTCGGGGCCGACGCGGCACCTGCGGATGCCGATATCAGGATCGAGGGCGCATCCGCTGAGGATCGCTTCATGGACGGGCATGTTTTCGATCCTGCGGCGATTGAGGCCTATGTCGAGGCGTTTCCTGTGCGCGCAGAGGGCAGCGTGGCCGCATCTGGCGCTGACAACTGATGGTTCGGCCGCTGCTTGTTTGGGCAGAGCGGCCGAGCCGGTTGTGTGCAGCGCACAATAATTCAGCAGATTCTATAATAGCTGTTTTGCTGGGCAATTACGCTCGTTCGTATTTTTATCATTCGATATCAAGCTATTAGTTCCTAGTTTGTCGAACTGGCACGGCTCTTGCTTTTAAGAAATTGCTTCGGTCAACGGCGATTGAAGCGAGTTCAAACGCCAGATCGCGTTTGCCAGAGACACTGACGTCGCACGGTTTTTGTTTCCCGAGGAATCCTCCTGATCCCGGACGCAATCTCCAAGCGGCGTTTTTTTATGTCCGGTTTTGCCCGGCAGCAGCAGAGGAACCTGCGCATGATCAAGTTTTCGACTGGCGGACTGACCCGCCGCGGCCTGCTGAAAACCACAGCGACGGCCGCTCTACTCGGTGCCGTCAAGACGGCCTTCCCGACCGGCGCCTTTGCACAGTCGGCCGGTCCCGAGACTACCAAGGCGGTTCTCGGTTTCATTGCTCTGACAGACTCCGCGCCGCTGATCGTCGCCAAGGAAAAGGGCTTGTTCGACAAATACGGCATGACCGAAGTCGACGTGGTCAAGCAGGCCTCCTGGGGCACCACACGCGACAACCTCGTGCTCGGTTCGGCCGGCGCCGGTATTGATGGCGCCCATATCCTGACGCCGATGCCTTACCTGATCTCGACCGGCAAGGTGACGCAGAACAACCAGCCTCTGCCGATGGCGATCCTCGCGCGCCTCAATCTCGACGCGCAGGCAATCTCGGTCGGTGGCGCCTATGCCGATCTCAAGGTCGGCCTCGATGCATCGGCGCTGAAGCAAGCCTTTGCCAAGAAGAAGGCTGAAGGCGCTGCCGCCAAGGTGGCGATGACCTTCCCCGGCGGCACGCATGACCTGTGGCTGCGCTATTGGCTTGCCGCTGGCGGTATCGATCCGGACTCCGATGTCGAGACCATCGTCGTGCCGCCGCCGCAGATGGTCGCCAACATGAAGGTCGGCACCATGGACTGTTTCTGCGTCGGCGAGCCCTGGAACGAGCAGCTCGTCAACCAGAAGATCGGCTACACCGCCGTCAACACCGCCGAAATCTGGAACGAGCATCCGGAAAAATCCTTCGCCATGCGGGCTGACTGGGTGGAGAAGAACCCGCGCGCCGCAAGGGCGCTCACCATGGCCATCCAGGAAGCCGCGCAATGGTGCGACGACATGGCCAACAAGGAAGAACTGGCGAAGATCGTCGGCAAGCGCAGCTGGTTCAACGTGCCGCCGAAGGACATCGTCGACCGGCTGAAGGGCGAATACGACTACGGCAACGGCAAGGTCGTCGAGGCGAGCCCGCACTTCATGAAGTTCTGGCGCGACCACGCCTCCTATCCCTTCCAGAGCCATGACAGCTGGTTCCTGACGGAGAACATCCGCTGGGGCAAGTTTGCTCCCGACACCGACATCAAGGCGCTCGTTGCCAAGGTCAACCGCGAGGATATCTGGCGCGATGCGGCAAAGGAGCTCGGCGTCTCCGACATCCCGACCTCGACCTCACGCGGCATCGAGAAATTCTTCGACGGCAAGGTGTTCGATCCCGCAGACCCGCAGGCTTACCTGAAGAGCCTGAGCATTTCGCGCGTCGCCTGAGCCTTTTTGGCGGCGGGCTCGCCCGCCGCCGCTCGACTTGAACCTTTAGGAGAACGGTATGTCCGTCACCAATCTCAAGCTTCCGCAGGAGGCTGCTCAGCGGCCCGTGGCCCGGGTCATCGCCTTTACCCGTGCGACGAAGCCCGGCGGCAGCCGCCGGTTGCCGGCAGCACTCGCCACAGCCTTGACCAACCTCGTCCCGCTGGTGGTGACCCTGAGCTTTATCCTCGTCGCCTGGCAGGTGATCTGTTCTGCGCCCGACTCGAGCCTGCCGGCGCCGACACGTGTTCTGGAGGAAAGCTGGGAGCTGATCGCGCATCCGTTCTATGTCGGACAGGGCGTCGATCAAGGCCTGTTCTGGCATATTTCGGCCAGCCTTCAGCGCGTTGCGATCGGTTATGCGCTCGCCGCTGTCGTCGGTATCGCGCTCGGCGCACTCGTCGGCCAGAGCGCCCTTGCCATGCGCGGGCTCGATCCGATCTTCCAGGTGCTGCGCACCGTGCCGCCGCTCGCCTGGCTGCCGCTGTCGCTCGCCGCCTTCCAGGACGGCACCCCCTCGGCGATCTTCGTGATCTTCATCACCGCGATCTGGCCGATCATCATCAACACCGCCGTCGGCATCCGCAACATTCCGCAGGACTACCAGAACGTCGCCAAGGTGCTGCGGCTCAATGCCTTCGAGTATTTCGCCAAGATCATGCTGCCGGCCGCCGCCCCTTACATCTTCACCGGCCTTCGCATCGGCATCGGCTTGTCCTGGCTTGCGATCGTTGCCGCCGAGATGCTGATCGGCGGCGTCGGCATCGGTTTCTTCATCTGGGATGCGTGGAACTCGTCGCTGATCAGCGACATCATCGTTGCGCTCATCTACGTCGGCATCGTCGGCTTCCTCCTCGATCGTCTCATCGCCCTCATCGGTCGCGTCGTCACCCGCGGCACGGCAACTGCGTGAGAAAGGCAAAGACCATGACCAAGAGCTATCTCTCGCTTGAGCTTATCGACAAGAGCTTCGAACGCGGCGGTGTCAGGACGGACGTTCTGAAGCAGGTTTCGCTTTCCGTCGACAAGGGCGAATTCATCTCGATCATCGGCCATTCCGGCTGCGGAAAGTCGACGCTGCTCAATATCGTCGCCGGCCTGACGCAGGCGACCACCGGCGTCGTGCTCCTCGATGGCCGCGTTGCCGACGAGCCGGGACCGGACCGCGCCGTCGTCTTCCAGAACCATTCCCTGCTGCCCTGGTTGACGGTTTACGAAAACGTCCGCCTCGGCGTCGACAAGGTCTTCCGCGCGACCAAGGGCAAGGCCGAACGTCACGAATGGACCATGCGCAATCTCGAGCTGGTGCAGATGGCGCATGCCGCCGACAAGCGTCCGTCTGAGGTTTCCGGCGGCATGAAGCAGCGCGTCGGCATCGCCCGGGCGCTGGCCATGGAACCGAAGGTTCTTCTGCTCGACGAGCCGTTCGGCGCGCTCGATGCCCTGACCCGCGCCCATCTGCAGGACCAGGTGATGCAGATCCACGCCGAGCTCGGCAATACGGTGCTGATGATCACCCATGATGTCGACGAGGCGGTGCTGCTTTCCGACCGCATCGTCATGATGACCAATGGACCTTCGGCGCGCATCGGTGAAATCCTCGATGTGCCGCTTGCCCGCCCGCGCCGGCGCATCGAACTGGCGGCCGACCGAACCTACCTCAAATGCCGCGAAGCGGTGCTCAAGTTCCTCTACGAGCGCCACCGTTTCGTCGAAGCTGCGGAGTGATTTCCCATGGCTCATCAAACGCCCGAAAAACTCGTCATCATCGGCAATGGCATGGCGCCCGGACGCATGCTGGAGCACCTGTTCGAACAGGCGCCGGGGCAATATCAGGTCACGATCTTCAACGCCGAACCGCGCGTCAACTACGACCGCATCATGCTTTCGCCGGTCCTTTCCGGCGAAAAAGACTACGAGCAGATCATCATCCACGGCGATGGTTGGTACATCAAGCACGGGATCACGCTCTACAAAGGCCACAAGGTCGTGGCGATCGACCGCGCGAAGAAGACTGTGACCTCTGATCACGGTGTGACCGAAAGCTACGACAAGCTTGTCATTGCGACAGGCTCAGTGCCCTTCATTATCCCGGTTCCCGGCAAAGATCTGCCCGGTGTTATTACCTACCGCGACCTCGATGACGTGCAGGCAATGTTGCTTGCCGCGCAGTCGCGCGAAAAGGCTGTCGTCATTGGCGGTGGCCTGCTCGGGCTTGAAGCGGCCGCCGGACTTGCCTCGCGCGGTATGGATGTGACCGTACTGCACGTGATGCCAACTCTGATGGAGCGCCAACTCGATCCGGCGGCTGGTTATCTCTTGCAGAAAGCCGTCGAGGAGCGCGGCATCAAGGTCATCTGCAGGGCCAATACCAAGGCAATCATCGGCGATGGCAAGGTCGAGGGAATCGAGCTCGACAACGGCACGATCATTCCCGCGACACTCGTCGTCATGGCTGTCGGCATCCGGCCGAACGCGGGCATCGCCAAGGAAGCCGGCCTAGCGGTCAATCGCGGCATCGTCGTCGACGACGGCATGCAGACCTCCGATGGCGATATCCTGGCGCTTGGCGAATGCGCCGAGGTCGGCGGCATGGTCTACGGCCTCGTCGCACCACTCTACGAAATGGCGCGCATCGCCGCATCGCATCTGGCGGGCGATCGCTCGCCCGCCTTCGTGCATTCCGACACGCCGACGAAGCTCAAAGTCACCGGCATCAACCTGTTCTCCCTCGGAGACTTTGCCGAAGGCGACGATCGCGAGGAGATCGTGCTGCGCGATGCAGCCGGCGGCGTCTACAAGCGGCTGGTGCTGAAGGACAACCGCATCATCGGCACAGTGCTTTATGGCGAAACCGCCGATGGCGCCTGGTTCAACGATCTGAAGAAGAAAGCCACCGATATCTCGGAAATGCGCGAAACGCTCATTTTCGGCCAGGCCTATCAGGGAGGGTCCCCGCTGGACCCTATGGCGGCCGTTGCAGCCTTGCCGGATGATGCAGAAATCTGCGGCTGCAACGGCGTGTGCAAGGGCAAGATCGTGGCGACGATCCAGGGCAAGGGACTGACGTCGCTCGACGATGTCAGGGCGCATACGAAGGCGTCCGCTTCCTGCGGTTCGTGCACTGGGCTCGTTGAGCAGGTGATGTCGCTGACGCTTGGCGAAACCTACAATCCCGCCGCCGTCCAGCCGATGTGCACCTGCACCGAGCTTGGCCACGACGATGTCCGCCGCCTGATCAAGGCCAAGGGCCTGAAGACCATTCCCGCCGTGATGCAGGAACTGGAGTGGAAGACATCCTGCGGCTGCGCCAAATGCCGCCCGGCGCTCAACTACTACCTCGTCTGCGACTGGCCGGACGAATATGCCGACGACTACCAGTCGCGCTTCATCAACGAGCGTGTGCACGCCAATATCCAGAAGGACGGCACCTACTCCGTCGTTCCGCGCATGTGGGGCGGCGTCACGAATTCCGGGGAATTGCGCGCGATTGCCGACGTCGTCGACAAGTTCGAGATCCCGATGGTCAAGGTCACCGGTGGTCAGCGTATCGACCTGCTCGGCATCGAGAAGGAAGACCTGCCGGCCGTCTGGGCCGATCTCGGCAAGGCCGGCTTCGTGTCGGGCCAGGCTTATGCCAAGGGCCTGCGCACGGTGAAGACCTGCGTTGGTTCCGACTGGTGCCGCTTCGGCACCCAGGATTCCACCGGCCTCGGCATCCGCATCGAAAAATTCATGTGGGGGTCCTGGACGCCGGCCAAGCTGAAATTGGCCGTCTCCGGCTGTCCGAGAAACTGCGCAGAAGCCACCTGCAAGGATATCGGTGTCATCTGCGTCGACAGCGGCTTCGAGATCCACTTCGCCGGTGCAGCCGGGCTCGACATCAAGGGCACCGAGGTTCTTGGTCTGGTGAGGACCGCGGACGACGCCCTCGAACATATCGTGGCGCTGACGCAGATGTATCGCGAGCAGGCCCGTTATCTCGAGCGCATCTACAAGTGGGCCAAGCGCATCGGTCTTGAAGAAATCCGCCGGCAGATCATGGACGATGCCGAACGGCGCAAGGCGCTCTTCGACCGCTTCGTCTTCAGCCAGAAATTCGCCCAGGTCGACCCATGGTCGGAGCGTGTCTCCGGCAAGGACAAGCACGAGTTCCGGCCGATGGCGACGGTCGGATTTTCAGAAGCAGCGGAGTGAGGGGATGGACATGAACTGGATCTCAATCGGTGACATCTCCGACATCCCGCTTCGCGGCGCACGCTGCGTGCGCACGCCCGAGGGCAAGATCGCCGTCTTCCGCACCGCCGAAAACGAGGTCTTTGCGATCGAAGACCATTGCCCGCACAAGGGCGGGCCGCTGTCGCAGGGCATTGTCCACGGGACGGCCGTCACTTGCCCGCTGCACAACTGGGTGATCTCGCTCGAAACCGGCAAGGCGCTGGGTGCAGACGAGGGGGGCGTGCGCACCATCCCAGTGCGCAACGATGGCGGTGCGCTGTTTATCGCACTCGAAAGCCTGATGATCGCGGCGGAGTAGTCATGGCAACCGAAGTCAAAACCACGTGTCCCTATTGCGGTGTCGGCTGCGGCGTGGTCGCGACGGTTGGCGATGACGGCGGCATCGGTGTGAAAGGCGACCCGGATCATCCGGCCAGCTTCGGCCGGCTTTGCTCCAAGGGGGCAGCGCTTGGCGAGACGCTCGATCTCGACGGGCGGCTGCTCTATCCCGAGATCGGTGGACAGGCCGCGGAGTGGGATGAGGCGCTCGACCTCGTCGCCGATCGCTTTTCGCAGGCGATTGCCGAGCACGGGCCAGATTCTGTCGCCTTCTATGTCTCCGGTCAGTTGCTGACCGAGGACTACTATGTCGCCAACAAACTGATGAAGGGGTTCATCGGTTCGGGGAATATCGACACCAACTCGCGCCTTTGCATGTCTTCATCGGTGGCCGGTCATCGCCGCGCCTTCGGATCGGACACCGTTCCAGGTTGCTACGAGGATCTGGAGCTTGCCGATCTCGTGGTGCTGACGGGCTCCAACCTCGCCTGGTGCCATCCGGTACTCTACCAGCGCCTCGTTGCTGCCAAGGCTGCACGGCCGCAAATGCAGGTCGTCGTCATCGACCCGCGCCGCACCATGACGGCCGATATCGCCGACATGCATCTGGCGATCCGGCCGGATGGCGACGTCGCGCTCTTCAATGGTCTATTTGCGCACCTGGCCTCCAGCCCGGCTTTTGATCAGGGCTACATTTCGGCGCACACCAGCGGATTCGCCGAGGCCTTCGCCGCAGCAAGCGCCTTCGATCAAGCCACACTGGCGCGACTAACTGGGCTCGCCGAACAGGAACTAGCCGCCTTCTTCCAACTTTTCGAGAGCAGCGAAAAGGTTGTCACCTGCTACAGCCAGGGGGTCAACCAATCGGTCTCCGGCACCGACAAGGTCAATGCCATCATCAACTGTCACCTGGCGACCGGCCGCATCGGCCGACCCGGCATGGGACCGTTCTCCCTGACGGGCCAACCCAACGCCATGGGCGGCCGCGAGGTCGGCGGTCTTGCCAATATGCTGGCCGCCCATATGGACATCGAGAAGGCGGGAGACCGCGATCAGGTCAGACGTTTCTGGGGCGCGCCGGCCATCGCCGCAAGACCGGGCCTCAAGGCCGTCGACATGTTTCGCGCTGTCGCCGACGGGCGCATCAAGGCGATCTGGATCATGGCGACCAATCCGGTCGTGTCGATGCCGGATGCCGATGCGATCGAGGCGGCGCTCAGGGCCTGTCCCTTCGTCGTGGTCTCCGATGTCATCAGGCAAACAGATACGACCCGTCATGCGCATGTGCTGTTACCTTCGCTTGGTTGGGGCGAGAAGGATGGCACCGTTACGAACTCCGAGCGCCGCATCTCCCGCCAGCGCAGTTTCCTGACGGCTCCTGGTGAAGCCCGGGCGGACTGGTGGCAACTTGCCGAAGTCGGCAGCCTCATGGGTTTTGCCGGCGCCTTTGCCTACGCATCGGCATCCGAAATCTTTGCCGAACATGCCGGTCTTTCCGGTTTCGAGAACGATGGCCGGCGCGATTTCGATGTCGGCGCCTATGCCGAAATCGATGGTGCCGGCTATGATGCACTCATGCCGTTCCAATGGCCGCAGCCGCGGGGCACGGCAAGTACTGCGACGCGCTTCTTCGCCGAAGGCGGATTCTACCATCCGGATGGTCGCGCGCGCTTCATCGCGACCACAAGCCAGGTCGCCGATCGCGTCAGCGATGCCTTCCCATTCGCCCTCAATACGGGGCGCGTTCGCGACCATTGGCACACGATGACCCGGACGGGAAAGAGCGCGCGGCTCTCCGCCCATATCGGCGAACCCTTCGTCGAGATCCACCCCCGCGATGCGATGGAGCTTGATCTTTCTCCGGCTGATCTCGTGGTGCTGGAAAGCCCTTTTGGTGCGGTGGTCGTCCGAGCACTGATCACCGACCGCCAGGCGCGCGGCAATCTCTTCGTGCCGATGCATTGGAACGACCAGTTCGCGGCTAAGGCGCGCATCGATGCCTTGGTGCCGCCGATCACCGATCCTGTTTCGGGCCAGCCCGCCTCCAAGAACGTTGCCGTTTCCGCCCGCCGTTTCTCAGCCTCCACCTATGGATTTGCAGTCAGTGCCGCAAGGCCGGAAGGGCTTGATTGCGCCTATTGGGCGCTGGCCAAGGCAAGGGGCGGGTGGCGGCTCGAACTGGCGTCGCAGACCGAGCCTGATGATTGGGTCGCGTGGTGCCGACGCATCTTCGATATCCCGGCGGATATCGAACCAATCGGCTATGCCGACGGGCCGTCCGGCCATCGCCGGCTTGCCTTCTTCGATGGCGCCAAGCTGTTGCTGGCGCTTTATCTCGCGCCAGAACCCGTCGCCGTTGCCCGCAGCTGGGCGGTGGAGCAGCTCGGCGCCTCGCATGCCGATCTGCGACTTCGCTTTGCGCTCGTGGCCGGCCGACCGGGTGCGGATAAGCCCGATCCGGGAGCAACCGTCTGCTCCTGTTTCAATGTCGGGATCAACCAGATCGTTGCTGCCGTCCGTGGCGGCTGCCGCTCGGTCGAAGCTATCGGCCAGACGCTGAATGCCGGAACCAATTGCGGCTCGTGCCGCGCCGAGATCAGGGGGATCGTCGATGGATGCCTTGCTGCTGCCGCGGAATGAAAGGCGCCTGCGCGCGGACCCGCCGCGCATGATGCCTTTAGCGAAGCTGCCCGTGTTCTTTGCGCTCGAAGGCCGCCGTGTCGTTGTGGCCGGCGGCTCCGACGCCTGCGCCTGGAAGGCGGAACTGTTGGCGGCCTGCGGTGCCGAGGTGCATGTCTATGCACCGCCTGAGGAAATCGGAGAGGCCTGCGCCCGCCTGTTCGAGGCCGGTTCCTCTCACCCAGGCGGCAGGTTCACTCATCACCGCGAGGCCTGGACAAAGGAAGCGATCGCTGGCGCGGCGCTTGCGATTGCCGACTGCGAGGGCGATGAGGACGCGCGGTCCTTCTTCGAGGCGGCCAATGCGGCTGGCGTGCCGGTCAACATCATCGACAAACCGGCCTATTGCCAGTTTCAGTTCGGCTCCATCGTCAATCGCTCGCCGGTCATTGTCGCAATATCGACTGACGGCGCCGCGCCCATTCTTGCCCAGGCGATCCGCCGGCGCATCGAGACCTTGCTGCCGCCGGTCCTGAAGGATTGGGCGTCGCTGGCACAGGCGATCCGCGACAAGGTCAATGCGCGCCTCAAGCCCGGCGCGGCACGCCGCGCCTTTTGGGAGCGTTTTGTCGATCGTGCCTTTCAGGAGACACCGGAGGAGGGTGTCGAGATGCGGCTGGTGGCGGAGGTGGATCGCCTTGCGGCGAACCGGACCGACACCGGCCGCGTCACGCTCGTCGGTGCCGGGCCGGGTGACGCGGAGCACCTGACGCTGAAGGCGGTGCGGGCTTTGCAAGCAGCCGATGTCATCCTTTTCGACGATCTTGTTTCCGATGAGGTGCTGGAGCTTGCCCGGCGCGAAGCCAAGCGTCTGCTTGTCGGCAAACGTGGTGGGCGCACGAACTGCAGCCACGAAGACCTCAACGACATGATGGTATCCTGGGCACGTGCCGGCAAACGGGTTGTCCGGCTGCAATCCGGTGACCCGGCGATTGTCGGCCGTGGCCGCGAGGAGATCGCCCGGTTGGAAGAAAGGGGCATTGCGGTCGATGTCGTCCCGGGCATCGCGGCGGCGAGCGCCATGGCGGCACGCCTGTGCGTCCCGGTTGGAGACCGGGATCATAGCGATCCCATCTTCCGTTGGGCGTGACGACGCAGACCGCCTTGATTGACAACGATCGCAAGGCGACAGTTGAGGGACGCATCTTAGATGCGCATTTCGCGCTGTGGTTCTATAGGCAGCAAACCGCCAGTAGCGTCGTCACTTCCTCTGGGACCGGCCGCTGCAGCATCTCTGTCATTCGCCCTGGGCGAAGCGCCACCATGAACTCTGATCAAGGCGCCGCTGCGGGATCCGCGACGAAAGCAGGGCCGATCGGCAGCGCACGTTTATGTCCGCTCCCCCGATACGCAGCAAGAATTCGCTCGGCGGCCGACTTGCTTATGGTCTTTCCTTCGAGGAAGTCATCGATCGCGTCATAGCCAATTCCATAGACCTCTTCATCGGGCTTCAGCGGGGCGTCTGTCTCCAGATCGGCTGTGGGGACCTTGGAGACGAGATCGGACGGTGCGCCCATGTAAGTGGCGATGGCGCGTACCCGTCTCTTGTTCAGCCCACTGAGAGGGACGACATCTGCGGCGCCGTCTCCGTGCTTGGTGAAGAAGCCCATCAGGGCCTCGGCGGCATGGTCCGTTCCAATCACCAGCCCGTTTGCGGCACCGGCGATCGCGTACTGGTAGATCATCCGCTGACGCGCCTTCACATTGCCGAGGTGGAAGTCGTCGCGAGCCGTGCCAAAAAGATCGCCAGCGGATTTTCGAACCTCAGTGAACAAAGCGTCGGCAGCCGGTTTGACATTTGCTTCCAGGCCAAGATCGGGGTTGATCACCGCCAGACATTCGCGAGCGGCCGCTTCGTCAGCCTGTGTCCCATAGGGCAGCCGAACGGCGATGAACTGCGCGAGATAGCCGTCCTCGCGCAACGCCCGGACGGCGGCCTGTGCAAGCAAGCCGGCAGTCAGGGAATCGACCCCACCGCTTATACCCAATACATAGGCCCGGGCATTTGCCTGTCGCAAATAGCCGGCCAAAAAAGCAATCCGCTCTCTTGCTTCCCTCTCTGCATCGAACGCGCCTGGCACGCCGAGTGCCCGAATGATCTCGAATTGCTCATCCACTGACCAATTTCCGGTCAAATCTGCCTCCCATTCGACGCGGACGCGTCAAGCGCTGTCATCGCCTGTTCGTCTTGTGTGGCGGTCTTCCCAATGTTGCTCGGCGCCCGGCACTGGGGCAAGCCAGGGCTCACGTCTCTTCACCCACAATTCATAGGTCGGAACCAGTTTGGTCGGTGCATCGTTCAAGGTGCCAAGCTGGACCTCGGCTTCATCTTCGTCATAGGCAAACATGTGGGAGCTGCAGCGTGTGCAGAAACGCTGTCCGTTATGGGCAAGCGTCGTCTCCCCGCTAGCGGCGAAATCGTCTCTGGCCCAAATGGCGTAGAATGTGAATGCCGATCCGCTCTCCCGACGGCAATTGGCGCAGTGACAGATACCAACTCGGATGGGTTCGCCTTTCACCTCGTATTTGACCTGCCCGCAGAGGCAGCTACCTGATCTCTTCGTCATGGTTGTGGCTCCGTTTCCCTCCACAGGCGGGGGCTGGTTCGATCATCAATGACTCACCGGGATCCAGATTGCCATTGCTGGGCCTCGAAAATGAAGGGAGCCAAAGCCGGTAGTATTTGCCAAGCCCAATGCATCCAAATGGAGGGTCAAACGTTGACGCCTTGAAATCATCGGAGCGTCTGATGTTGCCGAAACGCATCACAACGGATCCTGCGGCGGCAATAGCCGTAGTTGCGGTAGCGATGGTCGCCGTCAGTTTCCTTTTATCCCGGCAGACAGCGATACGCGCGCGAGGAGTATCGATGTCCAATGACCAGCATTCGATTGTGGAGGATGAGCACGGACGCTATGCATCGGTGCCGGAACAATTGCCAGCGCGAGGTTTGCGCGATGTGTTTTGGCGAGTCGTGCATGAGGTTGCTGAAGATCGGGTGGCTTTCGTTGCGGCCGGAGTGACCTTCTACTTGCTGCTCGCCTTGTTTCCAGCGCTTGCTGCTCTCGTATCGCTCTATGGGTTGATGGCAGATCCGGCCGTTATTTCCGACCATCTCCGCGACCTGGCAGGCATGCTTCCACCCGGAACGTTCGAAGTTTTCTCGGAGCAACTCCATGCCCTTGTCGAGCGGCGAGACACCACCCTCGGGATAGCGTTCCTCGTTGGGCTCATGATCGCTGTCTGGAGCACGCACAACGGCACTTTGGCTGTGTTTGACGCAATGAATGTGGCCTATGAGGAAAACGAGAAGCGTCGCTTCGTCAAATTGAACCTGATAGCGCTTGCGTTTACGTTCTGCGCAATACTCGCCGCAGTCTTCCTGATAGGCGTAATGGCGCTACTGCCTGCGATCCTGCAACTTGTCTGGCTCGAGCCATGGAAGGAAACGCTGGCGTTGCTTGTTCGCTGGCCCATCCTCATGCTCGTATCGTTGCTGGCGATGACCGCCGTATACCGCTTCGGGCCCAGCCGGCAGCCCGCCAGGCTTAGGTGGCTGACCTGGGGCGCGCTCTTCTCCACCTTGGCCTGGGTAGTCATGACCCTGTGCTTTTCCTGGTACCTCGACAAGTTCGCCGACTACAATGCAACCTACGGCGCTTTAGGCGGTCTCGTTGGGTTTATGATGTGGATCTGGTTATCGGTATGCATTCTGATCGTCGGGGCCGAACTCAATGCCGAACTCGAGCACCAGACATCTCGAGACACTACGACTGGCGCTCCACTGCCGATGGGAGCGCGTGGAGCGTACATGGCCGACAACATTGGCAGGATCGTCAACTAGTAAGCGCCAGATCAATGCGGCGCCGTGCAATCTGTCGGTTCGCCTACAAGCCGGCGGCGGGCGGTGTCTAAATCGCGCGGATACTTATTGTTGAGGACGAAATACTCGTTGCCACGCTCATTGAAGATACGGTCAGCGATCTTGGCCATCAGATCATTGGGCCGGCGATGCGGTAGAAGTCGCCTTGGCTGCCGCGGACAATGAAGACTTCGATTTCGCCATCCTGGACATCAACCTGGCCGGCAAACAATCATCCCCCGTGGCATACCGCCTGACGGAGCGCGGGATACCCTTCATGTTTGCCAGCGGATACCCGCGTTACCGGCCTGGTCGAGCCTTGCCTCGATGCACCGACGGTTCTGCATTTAGGCGCACGTTCTCGTCTGAAGCATGCATTGTTTGTGGCGAGCAAAACTGGCTGCCGCCTCCTGCACGCCGGTGCTCACAATGCGAAACCCGAAATTTATCCTCGTCAAATCTAAGAGGGCTTGGCGAGCGATCGTGATCGTGTTCAGATTGTTGCGCGTGGGGATCTCCGGGGTGGCGAGCGGATGATTCTGCGCTGTCGTGGCAAGTGATGGTCGTTTTGACCTGGCACATAGCCATAAGAGGGCAAGATAATGGTCCCGTTACCGCATGCCGACCAATCCGCCCATTCATCGGCCGGTACCCTGCGCCCGGACATGATCGCGGGCCTGACGGCGGCTGCCGTGGTGCTGCCGAAGGCCATGGCCTATGCGACCGTTGCCGGCCTTCCTGTCAGCGTCGGGCTCTACACCGCCTTTGTACCGATGATCGTCTATGCCCTGCTCGGCACCTCGCGCGTGCTCAGCGTCAGTTCGACGACCACGCTCGCGATCCTGACCGCGAGCCAGCTTGCGCTCGTCGTACCGGATGGGAACCCTGAACGATTGCTCACAGCGACCGCAACGCTGACGGCGCTCACGGGACTGCTTTTGATCGCGGCTTCGGCGCTTCGTTTGGGTTTCGTGGCAAATTTCATTTCGTCGCCGGTGCTCACGGGTTTCAAGGCCGGGATCGGCCTCGTCATCGTGTTGGACCAGGTGCCAAAACTGTTCGGGCTGCATTTTACCAAGGAGGGGTTCTTCCGGGATATTCTGAGCCTCGTCCACCATTTGCCCGAGACGTCGCTCGTTACATTCGCAGTCGGTGCCACGGCGCTGGTGCTCCTGCTGGTCATGGAAGGCCGTTGGCCGCATTCTCCGGCTCCGCTCGCTATAGTCGCGGCCGGGATAGCGATCTCGTGGTTGGCGGGCCTTGGACCGGCAGGCGTCGCCACAGTCGGGCACATTCCGCAGGCTCTGCCTTCATTGGTACTGCCGAATATCGACCTGGTCCTGCAGCTCATCCCTGGGGCGTGCGGCATCGCATTGATGAGCTTCACCGAGACGATTGCTGCCGGGCGAGCCTTCTCGGTCGCGGGGGAGCCTCCGATCCAGCCAAACCGCGAACTGATGGCGACGGGCGCTGCCAATCTGGCCGGCGGGCTGTTCGGCGCGATGCCGGCAGGCGGCGGCACATCGCAGACGGCGGTGGTGCGCGCCGTCGGTGGGCGCACACAAAAGGCCTCGCTGGTCACGGCAGCGGCGGCAGCGGCGACGATGCTCGTTCTTGCACCGTTGCTCGGCCTCTTGCCGCAGGCCGTGCTCGCGGCCATCGTCATCGTCTACTCCGTCGGTCTCATCAAACCCACCGAGTTCGTCTCGATACGCAAGGTTCGCCGGATGGAGTTTCGCTGGGCACTCGCCGCCTTCCTCGGCGTGCTCTTGTTCGGCACGCTCCAGGGCATTCTGGTCGCTATCACTCTGTCGCTCGTCGGTCTCTCGGGCCAGGCGGCAAACCCGCGCGTCCATGTCGTAGGCCGCAAACGCGGCGCAGACGTCTTGCGGCCGCTTTCGGCCGAGCATCCAGACGACGAAACCTTCGAGGGAATGCTGATCGTGCGCCCGGAGGGGAGGCTCTTCTTCGTGAACGCCCAGCAGGTCGGCGACCGTATTCGTACGCTGGCCAATGAACAAAAGCCGCGCGTTCTGATGCTGGACCTTAGTCGCGTTTTCGACATCGAATACTCGGCACTCCAGATGATCATTGATGGCGAGCGAAGCCTTGCGCGCGGGGGCATCGAACTCTGGCTCGCAGGCCTCAACCCGGATGTGCTCGCCTATATCAGGGCATCGGGGTTTGCCGACCAGCTTGGCCCTGACCGCATGTTCTTCAATACCCGCTCTGGTATCCGCCACCACCAGGACAGCCTCACGGTCGCGCCGTCACAGCCCGGTGCGGCAACGACCTGACGTGTCGGCGCACCGGGATCCGGCTTTCGCGCTTCACTGTGTTTGTTTTCGGCCGCTCCTCCTGGAGCATAGTTCCAAGGCGTGGATGCGCCTTCCGACCAAACTCGGGAAGTAATGACGCATCAATCAGTTCAAGGGCCAGAAAAGAACCAAAACACTGTGTGTTCCTTGGTTTGGCGCCGTATTTGAAAGTTTCGGATATCATACTATTTTTATTCTGAATAACGCCTTGAAACGAGTGTGTAAGGGTGTATTCTCGCAGAAATAGCGATGAGGATTTAGTCAGATTTGGTTCCCGATTTCCGAGTAACAGGGGAAGCTCTATGATTGACTGGTTTGTAAATACGCTTCGCACTTATCCCGAAATTGCAATATTTCTCTCTTTGGCGCTTGGATACTACTTCGGTTCGTTCACCTACAAGGGCCTGGGCCTTGGTGCAGTGACCGCCACGCTCGTTGCTGCCGTCATCATCGGGCAGATCGGGATCACCATATCGCCACCGCTCAAGGCTACGTTCTTTCTGATGTTCCTGTTCGCGATCGGCTACGGTGTCGGGCCGCAATTCGTGCGCGGCATTGCCAAGGATGGCATCCCGCAGGCATTGTTCGCCGTGGTTGTGTGCGTCTTTTGCCTCGGGGCGCCCTTTATTGCCGCCAAGATAGCCGGTTATGATGTCGGTTCCGCGCTGGGGCTCTATGCCGGTTCGCAGACAATCTCCGCGTCGATGGGTTTGGGAACGGACGCAATCAATCGTCTTGGTCTGGCACCGGAAGAAGCCAAGCGGCTGCTGGACGCGATGCCGGTCGCCTATGCCGTCACCTATATTTTCGGCACGGTGGGGTCGGCTATTGTGCTGGCCCTGATCGGCCCCGCGCTGCTGGGTATCGATCTGGAGGCGGAATGCAAGCGCTACGAGGCGGAACAGGGCGGCAAGAAGGAAGTTGGCGGGGCGGGAACCGCTTGGCATCACTACGAGTTGCGCGCCTATCGCGTTCGGGAGGGAGGGCCGGTCGTCGGCAAGACGGCACGTGAAGCCGAATCCTTGATCCCCGAGCAGCGGGTTTTCATCGAGCGTATCCGCCGAGGATCGAAGATCGAGGATGCAACGGCGGACACGGTCATCCAGGCGGGCGATGTCGTTGCCGTGGCAGGCCGACGCGAAGTGCTGGTGAGCCTGATCGGTCATGCTGCAGAAGAAGTCGACGATCGCGAGTTGCTGGCCGTTCCTGTGGAAGGTGTCGATGTCCTTGTCACGACCAAAGAAGCGAACGGGAAGACGCTGGCCGAATTGGCGCAATGGCCGTCATCGCGTGGCGTGTTCCTGCGCCGGATCGCGCGTGGTGCCACGGCGACGGAAATTCCGATCCTTCCGAACACCCAGATCCATCGCGGGGACATTCTGACGATCGTCGGACGGACGCAAGATACTGCCGCGGCCGCCAAGGCACTCGGGGTGGCCGACCGTCCGAGCGACGTTGCCGACGTCGCGTTCATCGGCGCTGCGATTACAATCGGCGCTTTGATCGGCGCACTCGTCTATAAGGTCGGCGATGTGCCATTTACGCTGTCCACATCAGGGGGGGCGTTGATCTCCGGGCTCTTCTTCGGTTGGCTGCGCTCCGTGCGGCCGAAGTTCGGACGCATACCGACATCGACGGTCTGGTTCATGAATTCAGTCGGCCTCAATGTCTTCATCGCCGTGGTCGGCATATCGTCAGGGCCAGGCTTTGTTGCAGGCCTGCAGCAGCTTGGTTTCAGCCTGTTCCTTTGGGGCATTTTCGCAACGACCGTGCCGTTGGTACTGGCAATGTATGTCGGGAAATATGTGTTCCGGTTCCACCCCGCCATTCTCTTGGGGTGCTGCTCCGGCGCGCGCACGACGACTGCCTCCCTCGGCATGATCAACGATCGCGCCAAGAGCCAGATCCCCGGGCTCGGCTATACCGTTACCTATGCCGTCGGCAACACCCTGCTGACGATCTGGGGCATGGTGCTTGTGATGATGATGACCTAGAGCTTTTCGAGGAACAGTGCGAAGCGGTCTTCTGTCAGGAAATGCGTAAAGACAAAGAGATAGTGCGTTTGCGACTCCGTTTAAATCGGAAACGCTCTAGCGACCTGTTTCGGACCGTAAGGGATCGTCTTTCGAAGTGCATAAGTCTCATTTTGCGACCGGAATTGTAGCTGCCACTGAGTGAGAGCCGCGGACTGGTGACAGTGGACAGCCGATTCAGAACAGAGTTGGGAGCGCGTTATGCCAAGCAAAACCACACATGTAGATCAGTTTCTGCTCATCCATTCGGCACGGGCCGATAATTGGCGCGAGATCACGACATTGGCCGATGCCTGGGCCGCTAACCGGGGTGAGCGGACAGCGCTGGAGGCGGCGATCGCCGAAGTGGCACCGGCCGAGGAGTACCACGCCTATCCGGGTGGGCGATTGCTTTCGGCGCTGGCCGAGCGCATCGCCACCAACGATGCCGGCGGGGCGGCGAAACTCGCGCGGCGCATCTCCAACGGGCTTCTTTCCCATTCCTATCGCGGGCGCCCGAGCGAGTGGGATGTCCATGACGAGATGTCCGTGACAGACGTGCCCGATATCATGCCTCCCGGAACCGGGGAAGCGGGCGGCCGCCGGCCATACTTCGAAGTTCTGTTCGTCAACAGCCAGCCGGCCGTGCGGTGGGAGGCGTTCGCAGCCGAGATCCGCAGGCTACGCCGGCCCGAGGATGGCTTCATCTACGAGCCTGTTCTGGTGGGATCCTTTGAGGATGCGTTCTGTGCGGCCGCATTGAACCCGGCCATCATTGCCGTCGTGCTCGCCGAGGGTTTTCCCTATCGCTCGCGTCACGACGCGCCGGTGCTCCGCTCCGTGCTTGATCCGCTTGGAGAAGCCGAGGGACCGGACATGTCGGCGCTGCGTCTGGCGCGCGGGTTGAAGCGGATCCGGCCGGAGCTCGACGTCTATCTGCTGTCTGACCGTCAGGTGGAAAAGATCGCCGGCGATCCGGCCGCAGATGCGGTTCGGCGTGTGTTCTACGCGGTCGAGGAACCGCTGGAGATGCATCTCGCCATCCTTGAAGGCGTGCAGGCGCGCTACGAAACGCCCTTCTTCGACAATCTGAAGAAATATGCGCGGCGGCCCATCGGCACATTTCATGCCCTGCCCATCGCCCGCGGCAAGTCCGTCTTCAAGTCGGACTGGATCCGCGACATGGGCGAGTTCTATGGGCTCAACCTGTTCCTGGCGGAAAGTAGCGCGACGACAGGCGGCCTTGATAGTCTCCTGGAGCCTACCGGCACGATCAAGCGCTCTCAGGAGTTGGCCGCACGCGCCTTCGGCGCTGACCACGTCTTCTTCGTGACGAATGGCACGTCCACCTCCAACAAGATGGCGGTGCAGGCGCTTCTGGCGCCCGGCGACATCGCGGTTGTCGATCGCAACTGCCACAAGTCGCACCATTACGGCATGGTCCTGACCGGCGCACAGCCCTATTACGTCGAAGCTTTCCCGATGACGGAGTATTCGATGTATGGCGCCGTGCCGCTCGCCACCATCAAGCGCGCGCTGCTGGCCTTGCGGGCGGAAGGGCGCCTCGACCGGCTGAAGCTGCTTGACCTCACCAACTGCACTTTCGACGGACATATGTACAATGTCAGGCGGGTGATGGAGGAATGCCTAGCCATCAAGCCAGACCTTATCTTCCTCTGGGACGAGGCGTGGTCCGGGTTTGCCCGGTTTTCGCCCTTCCTGCGTCCACGCACGGCCATGGGGGCGGCAGCCGATATCGAGGATTGGCTGCGCGATCCGGCCTCGGTCGACGCTTATGAAAAGCAGCGCGCCGACCTCGGCAAGGATCCCTCCGATGAAGCACTGCTCGCCGCTCGCCTGATCCCAGATCCGCGCCTTGTCCGCCTTCGGGTCTACCAGACCAACTCGACGCACAAATCAATGTCGGCGATCCGGCAGGGCTCAATGTTGCTGGTCAAGGATGTCGATTTTCACAACGTCGAGGCCCAGTTCCACGAGGCGGTATTCACCCATGCCTCGACCAGTCCGAACCAGCAGTTGATCGCCAGCCTCGACATTGCACGCAGGCAGATGGAACTCGACGGTTACGGACTGGTGATGAACGCGATCGAGATCGCGCTCAAGATCCGCCGGGCGATCAACGAGCACCCGCTGATTTCGAAATACTTCCGTGTTCTTGGTGCCGATGAGATGATCCCGGCGGAGTACCGGCAATCAGGATTCAAGGACTATCTGGCGCCCGGCTCGACCTGGGCCACAGCGGTCAAGGCGATGAACGAGGACGAGTTCTACCTCGATCCCACGCGCATGACGCTGGTGTGCGGGACGGCTGGTTTTGATGGAACGCAGTTCAAGGGATTGTTGGCGAACGAATATGATATCCAGCTGAACAAGACGTCGCGCAACAGTGTGCTGCTACAGTCCAACATCAACAATACCCGCAGCGATATTGCGCATCTAATCCGTGTTCTGGTCGAGATCTGCCGTGGCATCGAGAAGCGCCTGGCCGACGGCGGGGAGGGCGAGCGTGCGGCTTTCGCGGCACGGGTAAAGTCGCTGATGACCGATGTGCCCGACCTTCCCAATTTCAGCCACTTCCACGAAGTGTATCGCAGCGATGCAGGGCGAACGACGCCGGAGGGCGATATGCGAGCCGCCTTCTTCAACGCCTATGACGCGTCTGTGTGCGAATATGTGCCGCTCATCGGTGCCGAATGCGATCGGCGCCTGAAGGACGGGCCGGAAATGGTCTCCGCCAACTTCGTCATTCCCTATCCGCCCGGATTTCCGATCATGGTGCCGGGTCAGGTACTGACGCAGGAGACGATCGACTTCATGCGCAAACTGGATGTGAAGGAGATCCATGGCTACGAGAAGGCGCGCGGACTGAAGCTGGTCAAGCCAGACGCAGTCGCCACCAAGGCGAAGCGTCAATCAAAAGCACGGTAGCGCCGGGATATATCGGCGCTCAATTGTTTCGATTTGGTCATTCTCGTGGCGATCCAGCGCGCACGGGCGACCGGAGCGGCAGCCAGCTACAGCGGTTGGCTGGGTGATTACGACCCGGTGCGTCGTGGTCGCTTTTTTATGGCTTAACTTTTTGCATGAGCGTTTGGGGTCGGCAGTGAAGGCGTCGTAGCCCCGGATCGGGGCGAGGGGGGAGCTAATCTGGACATGGTTTGGGTCGAGCAATTCCTGATCAAATATCCCGAGCTTGCCGTATTCCTTGCTATCAGCATTGGATATCTGATCGGCGGTCTCAAGTTCGGTGGCTTCAGCCTCGGACCCGTTACCGGCTCGCTGTTTGCGGGCATCCTGATCGGGCAGTTCGCCCATGTGCCGATTGCCGGGATGGCGAAATCGCTGCTCTTTCTCTTGTTCCTCTTCGGCATCGGCTACTCGGTCGGACCGCAGTTCCTGCAAGCCCTGAAGCGGGACGGGATGAAGCCCGTACTCCTTGCGGTCGTCGTCTGTGTGACCGGGCTGCTCATGTCTGTCGTGGTCGCCAAAATCCTTGGTCTCGATCCCGGCTTTGCAGCCGGGCTTCTGTCCGGCTCCCTCACCGAAAGCCCGGCTATGGGCACGGCAACCGAAGCGATCAATGCGTTGCCGCTGCCCGAGGCGGATCGCGCGCGGTTTGTGGCGCATATCGCTGTGGCTGACGCTGTTTGCTACGTCTTCGGCGCGGTTGGCGTCATTCTGTTTTGCAGTGTCGTCGGCCCCAGGCTGCTTGGCATCGACCTCGTTGCCGAGGCGCTGAAACTGGAGAAGGAGTACGGAATTACCCGCAAGGTGGCCGGTGTCTCCTCCGCCTGGCACAGGTTCGAAATTCGCGCTTACCAGATCGTGGACGCCGCGCCAGTCGCTGGCCTGTCAATAGCCGCCGCCGAGGCGACGTATCCAGAGCACAGGCTCTTCATTCAGCGCCTGCGTCGGAGGGGCGCAATCATCGAGGCGGCCCCGGAGGTCGTGATCAACCCCGGTGATATCGTCGCTGTATCCGGGACGAGGGAGGCGCTGGTCAGCGTCCTTGGGCCGCGCGCCGAGGAGATCGAGGACCGTGAACTGCTCGATGTCCCGGTATCGGTTTCCGATGTGCTGCTGACAAGCCCTGATCTCAAGGGGAAAAGCATCGCGGATGTCGCTAAGGAAAGCTGGACACGCAGCCTCTACCTGCGCGCCATTACGCGCGGGGGGCAGGATATTCCTATCGCGCCGGGGATTACGGTGGAGCGTGGTGATATCCTGCGCCTGGTGGGGCCGGAAGCCGTCGTGTCGAGCGCCGCCAAGCGCATTGGCGTTGTGGTCGCGCCGACGACGGCGACAGACTTCCTGGTCCTTGGTTTTGCGATATTCCTTGGTGGGCTTGTCGGCGTTCTCGTCACTTTTCCCATCGGTGACATGCGGATTTCGCTCAGCACCAGTGTGGGCACGCTCCTGGCTGGGTTAACGGTGGGGCATCTGCGCACGCGCTTCCCGCTCTTCGGCCGAATACCGGATGCCGCCGTGTCGCTCATGACCTCGCTTGGTCTTGCCGCCTTTGTCGCGATGACCGGCCTTCATGCCGGACCCGTGTTTGCCTCCGCCATCGCCGAAGCGGGTATCGGTCTTCTGTTCGGCGGTATGATCGTTACCATGATACCGCTGATCGTTGGTCTGTACTTCGGGCGCTACGTGCTTGGCATGAACCCGATATTGCTGCTGGGCGGGCTCGCAGGGGCGCAGACCATGACAGCCGGCATGGCGGCCGTTCAGGACAGGTCGGGAAGCACCGTTGCCGTCCTTGGCTACACGCCGGCGGTCCCCATCGGCCATATCCTGCTCACGACTTGGGGAACGGTCATTGTCGGTATCGTCGCGGGATGAAAATAGGCAGGTTTAATCAATCAGCGGCGACGCTGCTGCATGCTAGAATTCGCAACAGACTTTCACAGTAAAAAGACGAATACTGAATGCGAATCGACGATGCGAATCGCCAATGATCTGAAAGGTGCTTTTGATGCGACAGACACTATACATTGTTCCGCCCGCACTTCTCATCGCTGCACTGGCGGCCGCAGAGCCTGTGTCGGCGCAGGAGGCGGTAAAACCGGCGGTGCAGCCCACGGAGGCCAGCAAGGCTCCGGAACACTGGATTCCCAAGCTGCGGGTCGGCGACGACAATGCCTATTTTGAATTCTACGGCCAGATCAACAAGGGCCTGCTGGTCTACGATGACGGCGGGGCAACGGATAACTACTTTCCGGTCGACAACGGCAACTCGTCCACGCGGGCGGGCTTTCGCGCATACACCCTCATGGAAAAGGGTTGGTCGTTCGGCGCCAATCTCGAATGGGAATGGAACCCTTATTCGACAACCAACGTCAACCAGTTGAACAAGGACCACTATGATTGGGGGACTGACCTGCTGCGCAAGGCGGAAATTTACCTCGACTCGAAGGAATACGGCAAGTTCTGGCTCGGCCAGGGCAGCATGGCGTCGGACTCGACGGCTGAGGTAGATCTGTCCGGCACGGGCGTGGTCGGCTATTCGCTTGTTTCCGATATGGCCGGGGGACCGTTTTTCCGCAACGATGACGGGACGCTTTCGACGGTAAAGGTCAAGGACGCGTTCACCAACTATGATGGTCTCGGCCGCAAGTTCCGCGCCCGATATGACACGCCTTCGTATGGCGGATTCAGCTTTGCGAGTTCGGTCGGCACACAGGTCGTGCCCGAAGAAACCGACGTTACCGTGTGGGACATGGCGGTTCGATACGATGAGACCTACGATGCCTTCAAGGTCGGTGCCGCAGTTGCCTTTTCGAGGCCAGGCGACGGCAACTCGATTTACGACGCGTCCGTTTCCGTCCTGCATATCGATACCGGTCTCAGCCTCACCCTTGCCGCGGCCTATTCCGACAAGGAAACGGTCGATGGACACTATGGCTACGTGAAGGTCGGCTATCAGACTGATATTTTCGACGTCGGCAAAACCGCGTTTTCGGTCGACGCCTATTTCGGCAAGGACATTGCGGGCAAGGGCAGCAACAGCGATTCCTTCGGGGCACAGATTGTCCAGAATCTCGACTATCTGCAGACGGAACTCTATCTTGGAGCCCGGACCTACTCCTTAGATCAAGAGACCGCCGACCTCCAGGATAGCTTCGCTGTTCTGGGCGGCGCCAGAATAAAGTTCTGAAGCAACAGTCGGCAGCGTGCTGCCGGCCGTGCCACACGATCATCGTGCATTCGTTCACTATTGTTTCGACTTGGCCGCTTCGGCGGACCTTGCAGTTCACAGGGAGGAATGACTCATGGCAGACATCGACTATCGCGAATACGAGAAGATGAGCCCGTTCGAAATCAAGGACGGCCTCATGAAGCTTGCCAAGCGCAGCGCACAGAAATCGACGAATGCTCTGCTCAATGCCGGCCGTGGAAATCCAAACTGGATCGCAACGACCCCGCGCGAGGGGTTCTTCCTCTTCGGCCAGTTCGCCCTGACCGAAAGCCGGCGGACCATGGACAACCCGGCGGCGGGCCTCGGTGGCATGCCCCAGATGAAGGGTATCGCGGCGCGCTTCGACGCGTGGCTGGCAAAACATGCCGAGGACCCGGGCGCCGACTTCCTGTCGAGGATGGTCGAGCACGGCGTCAAGATGTTCGGTTTCGATGCCGACGCCTTCGTTTTCGAACTGACGGACTCGATAATCGGCGACAACTATCCCGTCCCGGACCGGATGCTGGTGCATGCCGAGCAAGTCGCGCATCGCTACCTGATGTGGGCAATGGGCGCAAATGCGCCGATCGGCAAGTTCGATCTCTACGCCGTTGAAGGGGGAACGGCGGCGATGTGCTACATCTTCAAGTCGCTGATCGCCAATCGCATCCTCAAGAAGGGCGACACGATCGCGATGGGCACGCCGATTTTTACCCCCTATATCGAGATTGCGGAACTCGAGGACTATGCGTTCAAGGCCGTCCATGTCAGAGCGACGCAGGAGCACCGCTTCCAGTATTCCGACGAGGAGATCCGCAAGCTCGAGGACCCGAAGATCAAGGCATTCTTCGTCGTCAATCCGGGCAATCCGACGTCGATGGCAATCGATCCGCAGACGATGAAAAAGCTGGTCGATCTGGTCAATACCAAGCGGCCGGACCTCATCCTTCTGACCGATGACGTCTACGGGACGTTCGTGCCGAACTTCCGCTCGCTGATGTGCGAGCTGCCCTACAACACCATCTGCGTCTATTCCTATTCGAAGTATTTCGGCTGCACGGGATGGCGTCTCGGCGTCATCGGCATCAACGAGAAAAACATTCTCGACGATCTCTTGACCAAGCTCCCGGCCAAGGAACTGGAGGCGCTGGACAATCGATACCGCTCGATCACGCTCGAACCGCGCAAGCTCAAGATGATCGATCGCATCGTTGCCGATAGCCGCGACGTCGCGCTCAATCACACCGCGGGGCTCTCGTTACCGCAACAGGTGATGATGACCATGTTCTCGATCAGCGAACTGATGGACACGGACAAGGTTTACCAGAAGGCCTGCATGGCGATCTGCACCGACCGGGTGAACATGCTGCTCGAGGGACTGCCGCTCGACCTGCAGCCGAATGCAAACTTTGCCGGCTACTATGGAACGATCGATTTCGAGTTCTGGCTGCGCAAATATGTCGGCGAGGAGATGGTGGCCTGGCTGAAAGCGAATGTGCATCCGCTCGATCTGGTCTACCGGCTGGCGGAGGATCATTCGATCGTGCTGCTCAATGGCGGCGGCTTCGATGCGCCGAACTGGAGCGTCCGCGTCTCCTTCGCCAATCTTCCAGACGATGTCTACGACGACATCGGCCGCGGGGTCCGTGCAGTCGGGCGCGGTTATGTGGATACGTTCAACGCGCTGAAAGGGAAGTAACACTCCCCTTCCGGCATGCCGGCAGATTTTCCAACAGCGGTTCGCAAATTACTGCGAACCGCTCTCGCTGCGCGAGTCACGGCCTCGGCTCGCTGCGGCGCAAGACGTCCGACGAGGTATCTACCGTCAGAGGTAGATGTTGTTCGTACCAGCAAGCAGTGCGCGATAGTCAAATTCACACGTCAGTGAGAAGGAGTCATTCGATGCTAAGCACATCCACAACGATGCTCGACTACAAGGAACACAAAGGTATCGGACAGAGAGCCGGCGGGATCACATCGCGGCATCGCGGGTTGGTCAGACGACTGCTCGTGACGGTCGCCCTTTTGGCGGCCGCCCCCACCTTGGCCCAGAACATGCAGGAGCCTTCCAAGCAATACAGCAAGGAAGAGATGCAACAGGCACTAGAGACCAGGGAACAGTACGACGTTCACGGTCTGCGCTTCGCAATGTCGGAAGCGACATTGCGACCTGGAGCGGAAGGACTTCTTGACGACATCGCTGCGGCGCTCAAGAACTTCCCTGAATGGGGCCTGAGAATTGTCGGCCATACCGATACCAGCGGTAATGAGGAGACCAACCTGCGCCTTTCCGCCGAGCGTGCAGAGGTCATCAAGGCGGCTCTCGTCGAACGCGGAATCGATGCCGCCAGGCTGACGACGGGAGGCGTCGGACAGGCCCAGCCGATTGCCAGCAACGATACGGCCGATGGCCGGGCTCTCAACCGCCGCGTCGAGCTCGTCCGGGTCACCGACTCGGCCGAAGCCAAGAAACTGCTCAAGGCCATGACCGACTACCTGGCGGCTCAGAATGCCCTGTCGTTCGGCTATGATTCCACCTTCCAGGTCGTCACCAACAGTGATCAGAAACTCGGACTGGCAAGCTCGGGGACAGTGACCCTCAGTCGGCCCGACAAGGTACACACGACCCGTTCGGGCGGCTTTGTCGACAGCGAGGCGCTGTTCGATGGAAAGACGCTGACACTCCTGGGCAAGAACCTCAACAAATACACGCAGGTCGAAATACCCGGGACAGTCGATCATCTGATCGACGAGCTGAAGGACAAGTACAACTTGCCTTTGCCGGCCGCCGACCTGTTGATGACCGGTGCATATGACGAATTGATGCAAGGGGTGTATGATTCTAAGGATCTGGGAAGCGGCGTCGTCAATGGCGTGGAGTGCGATTCTCTCGCCTTCCGCAAAGACGATGTCGATTTCCAGATCTGGATCGCGCACGGGGCAGAGCCCTATCCCTGCCGCCTGGTCATAACCTCCGGGCAGGTGAAGGGTGGGCCGGAATACAGCATCCAGATCAGGGATTGGAAATCCGGGGCGGCCGTTGCGCCGGGTGATTTCGACTTCAAGAATGCGTCGAATGCCGAAAAGATCGATGTGAACGACCTCCAGCACAACCTGGGTGAATTGCCAGAGAACTTCAAGGTAGGAGATAAAAAATGACCTTCCGTAAGCGCGCAGCAATGATCTGCCTTGTTTGGGCAGTTCTGTTTGGCATCGGCGAGCTGGCGAAGGATGTGCCAGTTCTCGCGATCCCCACCTTTACCTCTGACGCCGTTGCCGTGGTCGGCCGGCCGTTGACGCCGGTCAGTGTGGCCGGTGCCGCGCGGCGCACGACCCGGCGCTGTGCCGCAGGCGTTTATAACTGCTAGAAGAGCGCGTGGCCGTTCGGCAGGCATGGCCGATTTCGGATAGGAATTCGGACGGTTGATGCTGTTCGGCCCGCACTATCTCGGCTCCAGCACATTCCGACACTTTTGCCGTCAAGGCTGGAGCGGGTCTTCTGCATGCCTCCAATTGCGTGGTGAACCGCTGCGAAGGCGTTGCTCCTAAAACTGCGGTCTATCGCCGGTCAGGCGCGAGTTGCTGCGCCCGACGGCTTGGCATCGCCTGCCGTGACGTCTTCTGCACTTTGTGTAAGTTTGCGCGCTATTTCATAGAATGCATGGACAAGTTTCCCGTTGCTGCGTTCGCGCAGGCAGATGAGCGCTTCGTCCATCAGCATTTCCGGGGCATCGATCTTGATCGGCACGAGACGCGTGTCCTGGCCGAACTCGGCGGATGAGACGAAACCGACGCCGCCGCCGGCAGCGACGATCTCGCGAACCGCCTCGCGGCCCTCGGCCTCGATCAGCGGCGTCAGCGTGACGCCGCATTGTGCGGCCATGGCCTCGAGCTTCTGGCGGGTCTTGGAACCTCGCTCGCGCATGACGAGCGGATGTTTTGCAAGCTCTGCGAAGGTGGCGCTCTGACATGTCGCCAAAGGATAATCGCGGCTTGCGAAGGCGACGATCGGCGTCGAATTGAGCTTCAGAACGTCGAAGTCGCCGGCCTGCGGGACTTCGCCGAGAACGCCGATATCCGCTTCATAGGCGTGCAGGCTGGTGATGACGGTTTCCGTGTTGCCCGCATCGATCGAAACCTGTACGGTCGGGTAGGCCCGCCGGAAGGCGGCCAGGATGTGCAGCAGATGGTGTGCGGCATCCGCGACGATCCGCAGCTTTCCAGCCCTTAATGCGCGCGACTCCGAGAGAAGATCGAGTGCCTGTTGCTCGACGTCGAACATGCGCCGGGTGACTTCGAGAAGCTGCTGGCCCGCCTGGGTCAGCGTCACCTGCTTCTTGTTTCGATTGAAGAGCAGGACGTCATACTCCTCCTCCAACTTGCGAACCTGATCGGAGACGGCGGGCTGCGTCAGGAAGAGCGCCTCGGCTGCCCGCGAGAAGCCGCCGTGGATGGCCACATTGTGAAAGGCACGGAGCTGGACATAGCGCACGGTAACATCCCCACAGATAAATTCTATCTATGGAACCATCAGAACGAACGATTTGATTTATGTAAAGGGGCAAAAGATAATTTCCGGAGTTAACCCTTTCCGGAGCGCGCCTATGAATCTTTCGGCTGTCGCCCTTGAACTTACCGCCGCAACAGTCCTGCTGCTTTATGCCGTCAGCCTCGTCAAGAAGGGCGTCGAAGCTGCCTGCGGCGACGTGGTCACCCGTGCCGTTGGAGGGGCTGGCGGCAGGCCCCGCGCGGCAGCCTACGGCTGTTTGATTGCAATTGCCCTGCAGAGTTCGACGGCGGTTGCGATGCTCGCCGCCAGCTTTGCCGTGAGCGGAGCTCTGAGCCTCGAAGTCGGGCTGGCGGTCCTTCTCGGCGCGGACCTGGGCTCTGCCCTTGTCGTCAAGATCTTGAGTTTTGATTTGCACTGGCTGGCGCCATTGCTGATTGCCGCCGGCGGCCTCCTGCATCTCAAGGCGTGCGCTCGCAAGCCGGTCGAGGCCGGGCGTGCGGTTCTCGGGATCGGCCTGTTGCTCCTGTCGCTGCAGATGATCGGCCATGCGACCCTTCCGCTTGGTCAAAGCCCATTGCTGCCGGCAGCGATCGACATGCTGAGCAAAGACCCTCTCACGGTCATGATCGTGGCTGCGGTCTTCACCTGGGGCCTGCATTCCAGCGTCGCGGCCATCCTTTTGATCCTGACCTTTGCCGCAAAGGGCCTGCTGCCGCTCGATGTCGGCATTCCCCTGATCCTTGGCGTCAACCTTGGTGGTGGGCTGATCGCCCTGTGGCTGACCCGAGGCCTGCCGGTGGAAGGCAGGCGGCTGCCGCTTGGCAATCTCGTCTTTCGCGCGCTGTTCAGTGCCGCAGTCTTTGCGCTGTTTTCCGCGCAGCTCTCTTTTGCGTGGCTGCCTGGCACGACGGTCGCTGCCGAGCTCGTCAATCTGCACGTGCTGTTCAATGCTGCACTGGTGCTCCTGGGTCTCATATCGTGTGGTCTGATGGCGCGCATCGTTCGCGTTCTCACGCCTGACAACGCTGGGGGAAAAGATGCGGGTCTTGCAGCGCATGTCAGTGCGCTCGACCGGTCTCTGATCGAAAAGCCGGCGCAGGCTTTGGCGGCGGCCGCTCGCGAAGTGCTCCATATGGGCAACCTGATCACGCGTTTACTCGAACCGGTCATGGGGGTAATCGCGTCGCCAACGCCCGAGACGGTCGATGCGCTGCGCCGCATCGACGGCGACATCCATCGCGCACATAGCGAGATCAAGCTCTTTATCGCCGCAGTTAATAGAGGTGTGCTGACGGAGGAGCAGTCCCGGCGCGGCATCGAACTCACCGAGGCGGCCATTCATCTGGAATATGCCGGCGACGTGGTGTCGAAGAGCCTGTTGCGCATGGCAGAGGAGCGGCTGGAAGGGGCGGGCGCCTTTTCGCAAGCCGGCTGGCACGAACTGACGGCGCTGCATGACGCAGTGTTTTCGAACGTGAAACTTGCCGCCAATCTGCTGGTCTCGCCCGAACCGGTGATTGCCCGCGAGATGGTGCGCCAGAAGGAACACGTGCGCCGGCTGGTGCAGGAAAGCAGTCAAAGCCACCTTGAGCGGCTGAGGCAGGGAATTGCTGCCAGCATCCAATCGAGCGACATGCATCTGGAGATCGTGCGTGCGCTGAAAGAGCTCAATTCACTGGTCACGACGATGGCCTATCCCCGTCTTCGCGAGACCGGGGATCTGCTCGAAAGCCGCCTCGTTCCGGCGGCATAGATGTATAAGTGAAGCTTATAGATTCATACAAAAGAACGATTTTACATATATACCCGTCCACCGCATTGTCGGTTCCGGAGACGCCAACGTGAGGACGGACAATGCCAAACACCGCTTCTGACAGAACCATCGCACCGCTGGAAACGCCGAGACTGGGCGAGCCCTATCTGCTGACGCCCGGTCCGCTGACGACGGCCTATGAAGTCAAGGAGGCTATGCTTAGGGACTGGGGATCATGGGACGGTGATTTCCGTGCGATGACTGCCGACCTGCGTCGCCAGCTTCTCGATATTGCCGGCGATGCCAAGGGCGAGTTCGATTGCGTTCCGATGCAGGGCAGCGGTTCGTTCTCGGTCGAGGCGATGCTGGGCAGCTTCGTTCCCCGCGACGGCAAGGTGCTGGTGCTGATGAACGGCGCCTATGGCAAGCGCATCGCCCAGACGCTCGCCTATCTCGGCCGCGACCACGTGACGATCGACAAGGGCGATTACATGCCGCCACGCGGACCCGAGGTTGCCGCTGCGCTCGACGCGGATCCGGCCATTACCCACGTGGTCGTCGTCCACTGCGAAACCAGCTCCGGCATCCTCAATCCGCTGAAGGAAATCTCCGAGGTCGTCTATGCCAGAGGCCGCAAGCTGCTGGTCGACTCGATGAGCGCCTTCGGTGCCGTACCGGCCGGCGTTGCCGACTTCCGCTACGAGGCGATCGTTTCCTCAGCCAACAAATGCATCGAAGGCGTGCCTGGCTTCGGCTTCGTCATCGCCCGCAAAAGCGAACTGGAGGCCGCCAAGGGCCGCAGCCACTCGCTCAGCCTCGACGTGCACGCGCAATGGGACTACATGAACAAGACCGGTCAGTGGCGCTACACGCCGCCGACGCATGTCGTCGCTGCATTCCTGGAGGCCCTTCGGCTGCATCGCGAGGAAGGCGGAGTCTCCGCCCGCGGCGCGCGTTATGCCCGCAACCGCGACGTCATGGTCGCCGGCATGCGCGAGGCAGGCTTCGAGACCCTGCTTGCCGACCGGTGGCTGTCGCCGATCATCGTTACCTTCTTCAGCCCTGCCGATCCGGCTTTCGCCTTTGATCGCTTCTACGACCTGATGAAGGAGAAGGGGTTCATCATCTATCCCGGCAAGCTGACGGTCGTCGACAGCTTCCGCGTCGGCTGCATCGGCCGCATGGATGAACATGTGATGCGCCGCGTGGTCGAGGCCGCGCGCGCATCCCTCACCGAAATGGGGGTCGCCAGTGCTGCGCCTCCGGCGATCGCCCTTGCCGAACGCAGCCGTCTCGCCGCCTGAATGAACGATAGGATTTTCCCGATGAACCAGATGTCCAAGATCAACGTCGCCGTCACCGCGAACCGGCGCAGCTATCCCTGGCCAAACGTCCCAGCCATCGCCATCTGCCTCGATGGCTGCGAGCCGGCCTATCTCGACGAGGCCATCAAGGCCGGGTTGATGCCGACACTTGCCCGCATGCGCCAGACGGGCACGGAGCGCACCGCGCTCAGCGTCATCCCGAGCTTCACCAACCCCAACAACCTCTCCATTGCGACCGGCCGTCCGCCGGCCATTCACGGCATCTGCGGCAACTACCTCTACGAACCGCAGACCGGCAACGAAGTGATGATGAACGATCCCCGCTTCCTGCGCGCGCCGACCATCTTCAAGGCCTTCTACGATGCCGGCGCGAAGGTCGCGGTCGTCACCGCCAAGGACAAGCTCCGTGCGCTTCTCGGTCACGGCCTGAAGTTCGACGAGGGCAGGGCGGTCTGCTTCTCGTCCGAAAAATCCGACACCTCGACCAAGGCGGAACACGGCATCGAGAATGCCTCGGCCTGGCTTGGGCGGCCGGTGCCGGAAGTCTACTCGGCGGAACTGTCGGAGTTCGTCTTTGCCGCCGGTGTGAAGCTGCTGAAGGAGTTTTCTCCCGATGTCATGTACCTGACAACGACCGATTACGTGCAGCACAAATATGCACCGGGCGTCCCGGCGGCGAACGCCTTCTACGAGATGTTCGACAAGTACCTGACCGAACTCGACGCGCTTGGTGCGGCGATCATCGTGACGGCCGATCACGGCATGAAGCCGAAGCACAAGGCCGACGGTTCTCCCGATGTCATCTACGTGCAGGACGTGCTCGACGAGTGGCTCGGAAAGGACGCTGCCCGCGTCATCCTGCCGATCACGGATCCCTACGTCGTGCACCATGGTGCGCTTGGTTCGTTTGCGACCGCCTACCTGCCGGAACGCGCCGACAAGGAAGAGATCATCGAGCGGCTGGCAGCGATCGACGGCATCGACCTCGTGCTTTCGCGGCCCGAAGCCTGCATTCGTTTCGAACTGCCGGATGACCGCATCGGCGATATCGTCATCATCTCGTCGGAGAACAAGACGCTTGGCACCAGCGAGCATCGCCACGATCTTGCTGCGCTGAACGAACCGCTACGCTCGCATGGCGGCCTCACCGAGCAGGAGGTGCCCTTCATCTCGAACCGCAAGTTGCCCGAACTTGTTTCCGCGGCCACGCTGCGCAACTTCGACGCCTTCTACTATGCGCTCGTCGCGGCGGCGCAGCCGGCAAACTAGGGAGCGGACGATGACCAAGGTGGAAACGACATTCGCCATTCGCCATGAGCCGATGCGTATCGCCGGCAGACACGTCGATGCCGAAGGGCTGATCGAGGTGCATTATCCCTGGAACGATGCCGTCATCGGCACCGTTCCAGCCGGCAACGCCGAACATGCTCGCAGGGCCTTCGAGATCGCGGCGGCCTACCAGCCGAAGCTGACACGCTACGAGCGCCAGCGCATCTTGCTAAAGGCGGCCGAAATGCTGTTCGCCCGCAAGGAGGAGATCTCCGATGTCATCACGCTGGAGCTCGGCATATCGAAGCAGGACTCGCTCTACGAGGTCGGCCGCGCCTTCGACGTTTTGACGCTGTCGGGTCAGATGTGCATTCGCGATGACGGCGAGATCTTCTCCTGCGATCTCACCCCGCACGGCAAGGCGCGCAAGATCTTCACGATGCGCGAGCCGCTGACCGCCATCTCGGCGATCACCCCCTTCAACCACCCGCTCAACATGGTGGCGCACAAGGTTGCGCCGGCCATTGCCACCAACAACTGCGTGGTGCTGAAGCCGACGGAGCTGACGCCGATGACGGCGCTCATTTTCGCCGACATTCTCTATGAGGCCGGATTGCCGCCGGAAATGCTGTCGGTGGTGACCGGCTGGCCGGCGGATATCGGGATGGAAATGATGACCAACCCAAACTTCGACCTCATCACCTTTACCGGCAGCGTGCCAGTCGGAAAGCTGATCGCGGCGAACGCCCACTACAAGCGCCAGATCCTCGAACTCGGCGGCAACGACCCGCTGATCATCCTCAATGATCTGTCGGATGACGACCTGGCAAAGGCGGCGGACCTGGCGGTCGCCGGCGCGACGAAGAACTCGGGCCAGCGCTGCACGGCCGTCAAACGTATTCTGTGCCAGGAAAGCGTGGCCGACCGCTTCGTGCCGCTCGTTCTGGAACGGGCCAAGAAGCTGCGCTTCGGTGACCCGATGGATCGGGCAACGGAACTGGGCACGGTCGTCCATGCCCGAGCCGCCGAAACCTTCGAGCGTCGCGTGCACAAGGCTGCCGAAGAGGGAGCGGAGATCCTCTACGATCCCGGCCGCCGCGGCGCCCTGCTGCCGCCGATCGTGGTCGATCGCGTGCCGCATTCGAGCGAACTCGTGATGGAGGAAACCTTCGCGCCGATCATCCCGATCGTGCGGGCACCCGATGATGACGATGCCCTGATTGCGCTGTCCAACTCTACCGCCTTCGGCCTGTCGTCGGGCGTCTGCACCAACGACTTCCGCCGCATGCAGAAATACATCGCCGGTCTCAGGGTCGGTACGGTGAACATCTGGGAAGTGCCCGGTTATCGCATCGAGATGTCTCCTTTCGGCGGCATCAAGGATTCCGGCAATGGCTACAAAGAAGGTGTGATCGAAGCGATGAAGAGCTTCACCAACGTCAAGACGTTTTCCCTGCCCTGGTGATCAGGGCCCTGGTGATCCGGGTGTCCCCTGCCTGACCACCATTTCTGGGAGCTGTCGACCGACAGCTCCCTTTTTCTTGGGGCCTGTTGCGAGCCGCATTGTCTGCATCTGCCGCTCGCTGATGCAGGCGTTCGCTTCTTCATCAATCGGCAGCAGATGCCAGTGAGACGGCAGAAGACCTATAGATTTTACTTTGCTAATGATAAGAATAATAAATTTTACTAATTGAATGCACCCACGCAGAATGGCTCCTGAAGCGTGCAAGACAAGGGCAGCTTCAGATTGCCCGCCATGCTTCCCGGATTTTTCCAGGCCTCCAGAGGAGATTTTCAGCATGAACAGACACGTGTTTTTTATGCTTGCCGGCGCCATGTCCGTGGCTCTTCCCGTCATTGCTTCCGCCCAGACCGAGCTCACCGTTTACACCGCTGTCGAAGCTGTCGACCTTGATCGCTACAAGGCAACCTTCGAGAAGGCGCATCCCGATATCACGATCAACTGGGTCCGGGATTCAACCGGCGTCATGACGGCAAAACTGCTCGCCGAAAAGGACAACCCGCAGGCGGACGTCGTCTGGGGACTTGCTGCCACATCGCTGCTTCTCCTGAAGACTGAGGGCATGCTGGAGGCGTATCAGCCCAACGGCGTCGAGGCGCTCGACAAGAAGTTCGTCGACGGTGACACACCGCCGAGCTGGGTGGGAATGGACGCCTATGTTGCGGCCCTCTGCTACAACACGGTCGAGGGCGCAAAGCTCGGGCTGAAGGCCCCTGCAAGCTGGGACGACCTGACGAAGCCTGAGTACAAGGGCCACATCGTCATGCCGAACCCGAGCTCGTCGGGCACCGGCTTCCTCGACGTCTCCGGCTGGATGCAGATGTGGGGTGAGGAGAAGGCCTGGTCCTTCATGGACAAGCTTCATGAGAATATCTCGGCCTACACGCATTCCGGCTCGAAGCCCTGCAAGATGGCCGGTGCTGGCGAGGCTGTCATCGGCGTTTCCTTCGAGTTCCCCGGCGCCAAGGCCAAGAGCGCCGGCGCGCCGATCGACATCATCTTCCCGAGCGAGGGCTCGGGCTGGGAAGCCGAGGCGACGGCGATCATTGCCGGCACGGCAAACCTTGAAGCCGCCAAGACCCTCGTCGACTGGTCGGTCACCAAGGAAGCCAACGAAATGTACAATGCCGGCTATGCCGTGGTCGCCTATCCGGGTGTCGCCAAGCCGGTCGAGCATCTGCCCACCGACATCGCTTCAAAGATGATCGACAACGACTTCGAGTGGGCCGCGAACAATCGCGCCACCATTCTGAAGGAATGGCAGAAGCGCTACGACGCAAAGTCGGAACCGAAGAGCTGATCGGCCCAGGCGGAGCGCATGCGCGCTCCGCCTGTCGCATTCTCTCCTTGGGTCGCATTCGATTTAAGGATGAAAACATGCAGCAATTCAAAGTGCTACAGTGACCTTAGTGCGTCCCTTATGACGCGCGGCGCTGCAGAAATCCCTGACAGCCAGCGGAGCTTGCAGATGAGACATGCCATGTCGATCGAACCGACACCCACGAGCATTCCCCGCGCCTCTGACCAGGAGACCACACCGTCATCCCCCTGTCTCGAAATCCGCGATCTCTGGAAGAGCTATGGCGATTTCACGGCGCTGCGCGACATCTCGCTCGATATCGGCAAGGGTGAATTCGTCTGTTTCCTCGGCCCGTCGGGCTGCGGCAAGACGACCCTTTTGCGGGCGATCGCCGGCCTCGATCTGCAGACACGCGGCGTCATTCGGCAGGATGGCCGCGACATTTCGGTTCTGCCCGCGTCGAAGCGCGACTACGGCATCGTCTTCCAGTCCTATGCGCTCTTTCCCAACCTCACCATCGAGCAGAACATTGCCTTCGGCCTGGAAAACACCGGCCGCTCGAAGGCGGACGTCGCGGCACGTGTTGCCGAACTGCTTGAAACGGTTGGGCTTTCGGCGCAAGCCAAGAAATATCCCGCCCAGCTTTCCGGCGGACAGCAGCAGCGCATCGCTCTTGCCCGCGCCATCGCCATATCCCCTGGGCTGCTTCTGCTCGACGAACCGCTGTCTGCCCTCGACGCCAAGGTGCGCGTTCATCTGCGCCATGAGATCAAGTCGCTGCAAAGGAAGCTCGGTGTCACGACCATCATGGTGACGCACGATCAGGAAGAAGCGCTCGCCATGGCCGACCGGATCGTCGTGATGAACCACGGCGTCATCGAACAGGTCGGATCGCCGACCGAAATCTATCGTCATCCCAAGACCCTGTTCGTTGCCGACTTCATCGGCGAGACCAACCAGTTCCAGGCAAAGGTCCTGCCGGATGGTCAGGTCGAGATCGGGAATTCCGCCTTCTGTTGTCCAACGGATGGCTTTGCCGTCGGGGATCCGACCACGGCGGTGGTCCGCCCTGTCGATATCATCCCGCACGGCGCCGACGCACACGCGGTCCATTCGCTCGATCGGCCGGCGACGCCGCAGAATCTGATCGATGCCGAAGTGCACGAGATGGAGTTCCTCGGCATGTTCTGGCGGACGCGGCTGACCGCGCCGCGGCTCGGAGATCGGCCCCTCGTCGCCGATTTCTCGGTCAATGCGGTGCGCCGGCTGCGGATCGAAACGGGCGGGGTCATCCAGGTCGAGATACCGCGGGAACGCCTATTGCTCTATCCGAGGGGCATCTGACAATGAGCATAACGATCGACTACGCCCCACCGGGCAAAAGACTGCGCCAGCAGGCCTCGCGCGACGACCTCGTCAAACTCGGCTTCATGGCCGTCATCGGGCTCTACCTGATCGTCGCACTGGGCGCGCCGCTTTTCGTCATGCTGTCGAAGTCGATGTCAACCTACCGCTTCGATCTGAGCGCCTTCGAATTTCAGGTGAGCGACGAGACGGGGAAGAATTGGGCGACGGCAGTCACTGCGGATGCGCTCAACCGGGAACTCGGCGTTGTCGCCGAGAAGGACCTTGTCACAAACTCGGACGGCCGCCTGGCGGCGACGAAATTCTTCCCGCAGTTCAACTTCCGCAGCCCCGTCCATTATCGCATTCGTGGGACCACGGACGGTACGGCGTTCCTCGCCGGCTCCACGCTGGAGAAGGGTACGCAGTGGCGCGAATATGATTCCGCCACCTTCCGCCGGGTTGTGTTGCGCCCGGCCAGCACCATCGGCGTCGAAAACTTCAAGACTTATTTCTCGACGCCGGCGCTCGCCCGTTCGATCTACAACTCGGTTCTGATGGCGTCGATCAGCACGGTGGTGACGGTTTCGATCGCGTTTGCGCTCGCCTATGCATTGACGCGCAGTTGCATGCCGCTCAAGGGGCTGTTCCGGGGCATCCTCACGATACCGATCCTCGTGCCGTCGCTCTTGCCCGGCATTGCGCTGGTCTATCTCTTCGGCAATCAGGGTGTCTTCAAGGACTGGCTGCTGGGCTATTCCATCTACGGTCCGATCGGCATCGTCATCGGCTCGGTGTTCTTCACGCTGCCGCATGCCTTCCTCATCATCTTGACGGCCCTGTCCGTTGCCGATGCGCGCCACTATGAGGCCGCGGCATCGCTCAGGGCCGGTAAGTGGCGTACTTTTACCACCGTGACGGTGCCGGGCGCGCGTTATGGCCTCGTGTCGGCCGCCTTCGTCGTCTTCACTTTGGTCATCACCGATTTCGGACTGCCCAAGGTGATCGGCGGGCAATACGGCATGCTGGCAGTCGATATCTACAAGCAGGTGATCGGCCAGCAGAATTTCGAGATGGGGGCTGTCGTCTCGGTCATTCTTCTGGTGCCGGCGGTGCTCGCTTTTGCCGTCGACCGCAGGATGCAGAAGCGCCAGGTGGCGCTGCTGTCGGCGCGGGCGGTGCCCTATGCGCCGAAGCGCAATGTCCGCATGGACGGCTTCTGCTTTGCCTTCTCGTGCCTCGTCAGCCTGTTCATTCTCGGCATGATCGCCATGTGTCAGATCGCGGCACTGGTGAAGTTCTGGCCGTACGACTTGACGTTGACGACCAAGAATTTTGCCTTCGACCTGATGGATGGCGGCGGTTGGGCGGCCTATGCCAATTCGATCAAGCTCGCCTTGCTGACGGCATTCTTCGGCTCGGTGATCGTCTTTGCTGGCGCCTATATGGTTGAGAAGGCCGACGGGTTCCGCTTCGGCAGAGGCGTCTTTCATTTTCTCGCCATGATGCCGATGGCCGTGCCGGGCATGGTGCTGGGCCTGGCCTACATCTTCTTCTTCAACAACCCGGCCAATCCGCTCAACTCCATTTACGGCACGATGACGATCCTCGTCGTCTGTACGGTGACGCACTTCTACACCGTGGCGCATCTGACGGCCCTGACCGCCCTGAAGCAGATGGATCCGGAATTCGAATCCGTCGGGGCGTCGCTCAAGCAGCCCTTCCACCGGCTGTTCTTCCGGGTCACTTTGCCGGTCTGCCTGCCGGCGATCCTCAACATCGGCATCTATCTCTTCGTCAACGCCATGACGACGGTTTCCGCCGTGGTCTTTCTCTATTCAACCGACACCAAGCTTGCGTCGGTCGCCGTGCTCAACATGGATGATGCCGGCGACATCGCGCCGGCTGCGGCCATGGGCATGATGATCTTCTACACCAATGTCGTCGCCAAGCTCATCCATGCGGGGGTCACACGCGGGCTACTCGCGCGCACGCAGGCGTGGCGGTAGGCCTTACGGTGTCGGCGCAGGGTGGCGTTCGGCTGCCGGGAGTCGGCGTGAGATGCCGGGCTTCTCCCCTGGCAATCTCGGGCCGAGGCCCCGCCGGCGCCTAGGCGACCTTCATGTCGGGCAGCACACGACCAGGCTCTCCTGATGTCGATCGCGAAGGCTGGCGGTGCGCCAGTTCTGCCAGGCGCGTGCGCTGCGGCGTACAGCCGTAGGTCTCCCTGTAGGTCCGGGAAAAATGCGAGGCCGAGGAAAATCCGCATGCCACGGCGATCTCGAAGACGGGAAGCGATGAATTGACGAGAAGCAGGTGCGCGCGCTCCAGCCGCAGCTGGAGATAGTAGCGCTTGGGGGAGCGTCCCATCTCGCGCCGAAACAGGCGTTCTATCTGACGGCGCGACAATCCAGTCGTGGGAGTTATGTCGGCAAGTTTCAATGGATCGGCGAGGTTCGCCTCCATCTGTTCGATAATGTCAATCAGCAGACGGTTATCGATGCCGACGCGGGCCTGAAGCGGCAGCCGCTGGCGCTCTCCGGCGCTGCGGACCCGTTCCGATAGAGCCAGCTCGCAAACGCGATTTGCTACGTCCCGTCCGAGATCATCTTCGACAATGCGCAGGAACGGGGCATTGCCGCCGGCGCAGGTATAGAGGTCGCTGTCGATCTCGAAGGCCGTCTGGCGGGCTTTCGTCGTGAAGAACCGTTCGGAGAAATCCGGAAAGTGCTCCCAATGCACGGCGCAGCGACGCCCGTCGAGCACGCCGGCCCGTGCCAGGCTGTAGAGGCCGCCTGCGAGCCCGGCGATGGCAATGCTTCCCCGCCGGGACAGCCGCAGCCAGCCTTCGGCCTTTCCGTCGGCAGGGGGAATGGCGCGGCCGCCGCAGACCACGATCATGTGGGGACGCCCCGGTTGTTGCAGCCCGTCCCGCTCCGAGGTGAGCGCTGCGTCGGCCATCAAGCGCATGCCGCAGCTTGACAGCGCAGGCTGGCCGTCGCGTGTCACGGTACGCCAGCTGTAATGTGGCCTGCCCAGGACATCATTGGCGAGGCGAAGCGCTTCAAGCGCTGAGGTGAATGCGTACTGCGTGAAGCCGTCGAGCAGGTAGAAGGTAAATCGGCGGCCTTGTGTGCATGCCTGTTGCACTGCCTGCCTCCCTTTGCGTCAATGAGTGCTTGAGATCAAGATGCAAAGAATAGTTACATTATGCAACATAAATAGACATCTTTCATGCGTGATTATGCGCGGGCCCAGTGGTTTGATGCGCTTCAGACCGGGCGAATGAAGGCGAAATTGGGTTGCGGTGACGCGGTTTGCGACGCGTCTTGTCAAAACACCAAAAATGATCGCAGATACCCGCATGTCAGATACTCAAAGCGCTCGTGCCCTTGCTCCCCGCCGTCATGGCGAAATCCTCCGCCGTCTAGCCGCCGATGGCACGGTTGGCATCACCGAGCTTGCCGATTTTTTCGATGTGTCGCGGCAGACGATCCGTCGCGACCTGAGGCACCTGGCGGAGCGCGGCCAGCTTGATCTCGTTCACGGCGGCGCGACGCTGTTCGAGCCGACCGAGGCCGCCTTCACAGAGAGGCGTGGTGAGAATGCTGCGGCGAAGGCATCGATTGGCAGGGCTGCAGCGGGTCTCGTGCGCGACGGCATGGTCGTGTTTCTCGATTCCGGCACGACGACGCTTGCGGTGGCCCATGCCCTGTCAGAGCGAAAAAACCTAACGATTTGTACGACTTCCCTTTCGATAGCGCTGCAGATGTGTCGCCAGCCGCTGGTGCGGGTGCATATGCTCGGTGGTGAGATCGACCCGGCGGAAGAGGCGGCCGTCGGTATCGATGCGCTTGAGGCGATCGGCCATTTCCGGGTGGATGTGGCTTTCCTCGGCGGCGGCGGATTGTCGCCGGACGGTGAGGTGACTGACTTTACCCGCAATGGTGCTGAGCAGCGCTCGCGCATGATCGCGATGGCAGCGAAGGCCTACTTCATTCTCGATAGCTCGAAGTTCGGCCGGCTGACGCCGCTGCGCATTCCGCGCTTCGAATTGGCAGCCGGGGTAATCGTCGATGCGCGACCGCCGCAGGCGATCTGCGAAGCGCTGGAGCGCCGAGGTCCAGGCCTGATTGTCGCGACGTAATGTAATATTTTGTAACTTATTGTCTTGTTATTTGCTCTTCCGTTGTTATGGTGTGGCCTTCCATGGCTTCGGGAGGCTGTTTCATGGCTCAGAATTTTCCAACGCAGGCACAGGTCGTCATCATCGGCGGCGGCATTATCGGCTGTTCGGTCGCCTATCACCTCACCAAGCTCGGCTGGACGGACGTCGTGCTTTTGGAGCAAGGGCAATTGAGCGGCGGCACCACCTGGCACGCAGCCGGCCTTGTCGGCCAGCTGCGCAGCCACGCCAACATGACCAGCCTCATCAAATATTCGACGCAGCTCTATAGCGAGTTGGAGGCTGAAACCGGGCTCGCCACGGGCTGGAAGAATTGCGGCTCCGTTTCCGTCGCGCGATCGGCCGACCGTATGACGGTGCTGAAGCGCACGGCCGCGTCCGCCCGCGCGCAGGGCGTTGCCATCGAGGTGATTTCGCCGAAAGAGGCCCAGGATCTCTGGCCGGTGATGGCCATCGACGACCTGGCCGGCGCCGTCTGGTTGCCCGGTGACGGCAAAGCCAATCCGACCGATCTGACGCAGTCGCTGGCAAAGGGCGCACGCAACCGTGGTGCGCGCATCATCGAGCGTGTGCGCGTCACCGGCATCGTCACCGCTGATGGTGCGGTTACCGGGGTGGAAACGGATCAGGGGACGATCGCCGCCGAGATCGTCGTCAATTGCGCCGGCCAGTGGGCACGCAAGGTCGGGCTGATGTGCGGGGTGTCGGTGCCGCTGCATTCGGCTGAACATATGTACATCGTGACCGGCAGGATCGAAGGCGTGCATCCGGACCTGCCGGTCATGCGCGATCCCGATGGTTACATCTACTTCAAGGAAGAGGTGGGTGGCCTGGTCATGGGTGGTTTCGAGCCGGAGGCAAAACCGTGGGGCATGGCCGGCATTCCGGATGATTTCGAATTCGCCTTGCTTCCTGATGACTGGGACCAGTTTGAAATCCTGATGCAAAGCGCCCTGCAACGGGTGCCACAACTGGCGACATCAGAGGTGAAGAAGTTTTATAACGGCCCTGAAAGCTTCACGCCCGACAACAACTTCATGCTCGGCGAGGCGCCGGAACTGAAGAACTTCTACGTCGGCGCCGGCTTCAACTCGATGGGTATCGCCAGCGCCGGTGGCGCCGGGCGTGCGCTGGCGGAATGGATCGTCAACGGCGCGCCGACCATGGACCTCTGGCCGGTCGACATCCGTCGTTTTGCAAACTTCAACAACAATCCGCGCTGGCTGCATGACCGCGTCAAGGAGACGCTCGGGCTGCACTATGCCATGCCCTGGCCCAACCGCGAGCTGGACACGGCGCGGCCCTTCCGCCGCTCAGCCCTCTATGATCGGCTTGCGGCAAAGGGCGCCTGCTTCGGCTCGAAAATGGGCTGGGAGCGTGCCAACTGGTTTGCGGCCGAGGGCGAAAAGCCGGTGACGGACTATGCCTTCGGCCGGCAGAACTGGCACGAGGCGGTCAAGCGCGAGATGAAAGCAACGCGCGAGGTGGCCGGCATCTTCGACCAGACCTCCTTTGCCAAGCTTCTCGTCCAGGGGCGCGATGCCGCAGCAGCACTCAACCGCATCTGCGCAGCCGATATCGACGTTGCGATCGGTCGTTCCGTCTATACCGGGCTCCTCAATGTGCGCGGCGGCTATGAAAGCGACCTGACGGTGCTGCGGCTGGCTGCGGACCGCTTCCTTCTGATTACCGGTTCGGCGCAGCCGGTGCACGACGCCGACTGGATCCGCAAGAACCTGCCGGCCGAAGCGCATGTGACGCTGACTGACGTCACCTCTGCCTACGCGGTTCTGGCGCTCATGGGTCCGCGTGCGCGGGATATCCTGGCGCGGTTGACATCAGCCGATCTCTCCAATGCCGCTTTTCCCTTCGCGACGATCCGGGAGATCGATATCGGCTATGCCACGGCCTATGCCAACCGCATGACCTATGTCGGTGAACTCGGCTGGGAACTGATCGTGCCGACGGAGTTCGCCGTCGGTGTCTACGAGGCGTTGCACGAGGTCGGGCGCGATTTGGGGTTGAGCGATTGCGGCTACTATGCGCTCGAGGCGCTCCGGCTGGAAAAGGGCTATCGCGCCTGGAGCCGCGAGCTGACGCCTGATGTCAACCCTTACGAGGCGGGCCTTGCTTTCGCGCTCTCGCTCGACAAGCCGGACGGCTTTCTCGGCCGTGACGCGTTGATCGCCGCAAAGGAGAAGGGGGTGCCCACGCGGCGCATCGTGCAGTTCACCGTCGATGATCCGTCGCCGATGTTATGGGGCGGTGAGCTGGTTCTTCGCGATGGCAAGCCCGTCGGCGAAGTCCGCTCGGCCGCCTACGGCCACACGCTCGGCCGCTCCGTCGCCCTTGGCCTGATCGAACATTCCTCTGGCGTGAACAAGGAATTCCTGGGGGGCGGGAGATTCGAAGTCGAGCTTGCCGGTGATCGGTTCTCCGTGACCGCGCATCTTTCCCCGGCTTATGATCCGAAGGGTTTGCGTGTCAAGGTGTAGGGATGTGGCGTTCGCGGGTGGGCGGCTCCCGCTCACCCGCACGATTTTCGTGTGCTGCTGCGCACCGGAATGCGTCTCGACCTGAACGCGCATACACGCCACCGTCTCGGCGTCTGGATAACCCACGCGCCTCACCTAGCTGAGATCGTGTCCTATCGCGTCGGCCGACCTTTAGCCTGAGGGGCGTGTCGCAACCAGACGCTGTGCGGCCGCTCCTCTTGAAAGCCGGGCTGCGAAGTAATACCTTGATGAAACCATTCCTTACAACGGTACCGACAATGACCACGACAGTTACAGCCAAGGGGCAGGTTACGATCCCGAAGCCAGTGCGCGACCTCCTGGGTATCGTGCCTGGAAGCAAGGTTGATTTCCAGCGCGCCCCGGATGGAAGCATCGTGCTGGTACATGCGGCTAAAAAGCAGCAACCCAGCCGCTTTTCGAAGCTGCGAGGACACGCCGGCAAGGGGCTGGATACTGACGCTATCATGGCCCTGACGCGTGGCGAACCGTGATACTGGTAGACACGAATGTTCTTCTCGACGTTGTAACCGACGATCCGACATGGGTTGACTGGTCCATAACCCAGCTCGAAAACGCAAGCCTTCGCGGGAAACTGTGGATCAACGACATTGTCTATGCCGAACTGGTCGTCCGCTACGATCGGATCGAAGATGTCGAAACATTGGTTGACCAGGCAGGCTTGGAACTGACGGCAGTGCCTCGCGAGGCTCTCTTTCTGGCAAGCAAGGTCTTTACGCGATATCGCAAGGCAGGCGGCACAAGGACCGGAGTGCTCCCCGATTTCTTCATTGGTGCGCATGCGGCCGTCAGCGGCTTGCCGTTACTGACGCGTGATGTCGGCCGCTATCGGACCTATTTCCCCACTTTGACGTTGATCGCGCCGCATATGCCGACCTAGCGACGCGGCGCGCTCGGCTTCAAAGTGGTTGGCGCCGGGCAGGCCGTTTCGATACCAAGGCTGACGCTCCTCCTTCGTCACGAATTCAACAGCGACATCCCGCTTGCTTCATCGAACAGGTGCAAGCTGTCCTCGTCGATTACGAAAGAGACAGGGCCTCCTGGCTTTGGACTTAAGCCGGCCTCAACAAGGGCGCCGAGCCTTCCGCATCAGCATGTCCGACACGGTAGTAACTTCCGGTCAAGGCGCCGCCAAAGTGTTCCAGCTTGGAGCGACGTGGATCGTTAATGATAGGCATTATGGTCCGGACAAAACATTCGCATATGCATAGATAATAATGTAGCCTGACGTTGTGCGGCACGAGCGCAAACACGCAGCGAGCATCGGGCGGTGTTGGCTCGTGCGCCCTCCTTAAGACTTTGGGGGGAAGAACATGGATTTTGGCATTGAAGGCGGCTCGGAGGCGGCTTGCGCGACAACGCCGACCGACGCTGAATTAGAAACACAGCTTACCCGTATCCAATCAAGCCCCGAATTCGATGCCCCGGACCGGGTGCGGAACCCTCAACTCGTGTCGTTGAGGAAACCCGCACAGGCAAGGGCGAGCGCAGCAAGTCTTATTCGGTCGCCAAGAAGGCTTTCGGGCAGGACGCGTTCCATTGACGCGCGAACTGATCCCTTCGTGTGCGCCTGTCCAGCCGGGCAAACGACGTGCTTTCGACAAGGCAATAAATCGAAGGGTGGAGAAACGTGAGGACAAAGAAATGGACGACATAACCGATAGGCCCATTGAGGCACAAAGTGAAAAAAAAACGAAGAAAGAGGCGCGTCGTTACGAAAAGCGCCTCGTAAAGTTGCAGGTCGAGTTGTCGTATCTGCAGGCCTGGGTGCAAAAGTCAGGAGCACGTATCGTCATCATCTTCGAGGGACGTGATGCCGCCGGAAAGGGGGGCGTCATCAAGCGCATAACCCAGTGGGTGAGCCCGCGGGTCTTCCGTGTGGTCGCCCTGCCTGCACCCACGGACCGGGAGAAGTCCCAGATGTACATGCAGCGCTACATTGCTCATCTGCCTGCCGCCGGGGAAGTCGTGATCTTTGACCGCAGCTGGTACAACAGGCCGGGGGTCGAGCGCGTCATGGGGTTCTGTACGGAAAAGAAGGCGCGACACTTTCTCGAGGCGCTGCCGCGGTTTGAAGCGGCGATCGTTGAGAATGGCGTCACTTTGCTGAAGTATTTCCTGACAGTGAGCGAGGATGAGCAAGAGCGTCGCTTCCGCCGCCGTATCGATGACCCGTTGAGGCAATGGAAACTGAGCCCAATGGATCTGGAATCCTATCGCCGCTGGTGGGATTATACGCGTGCCTATGACGAGATGATCCGGATGACGGATAGCCAACTCGCGCCTTGGTGGATTGTTCCCTCGGACAATAAAAAGCGCGCGCGCATCAACTGCATCTCGCACATCCTCAAATCGATACCCTACGAGCGCGTGAAGTTCGAAGAACCCGAGCTCGGTAAGCGTCAGAAGCGGCCGTCGGGCTTTATTGAAGACACGAGCCCGCGTAATGTGGTGCCGGATATCCAGGGATCCGCCGGTCACTAGAAATGCAGGCAACGACGGAGCGATGGTGCTGGGACGCCTGCATTCCCCGTTCGATGCCTGAACCACTCGATGAGCGAACAATTTGTTGGAGATAAAGCGATGAGTGCGGAAAAAGATACAGGACAGCCCGCCGCCATTCCGACCGCGGCCGATCTGCGCAAGAACTTGCTCGAAAAACAGCTCGCCGCAATGGAACGCGACGACAAGATCAGGGATCGGGAGCGTGAGGAACGCGCGAAGTTCGCCGATGAATTCTTCAAGGATCACGTCGGCGAAGCGGAGCGGGCAATCATCCGCAAGGTGGTCATGCGGGCTGTTGCAGATGGAAAGATGGAGGCGCTCGTCTACACGTTTCCCTCCGATTTCTGCACCGACAACGGCAGGGCAATCAACAATGCCGATCCGCAATGGCCCGAGACGCTGCAGGGCAAGGCCAAGGAACTGTACGATCGATTTAAAGCTGCCGCGCAACCTCAGGGCTACAAGCTGAAGGCAATGGTGGTCACGTTCCCTGGGGGGATACCCGGGGATATCGGCTTCTTCCTGAACTGGGAAGCGCCAATAGCTTAGCTCGAAATGGTGGCAGGGCAGGATCTAACTGCCTTGCCATATGTTCGTCTTGCGAGGGGGCGGGGGCGCTGTCATGGATGACGATCGACTTGGTAAAAGCAATAGTTTAGCGCCTGCTCCGGTGGCGACGGCCTCAATCGAAACACGGATCACGGACCTCGTCCGGTTCGGTATCGTTGGGCTGTTTGCCTATTGGTCGCTGACGCTAGTGGTACCCTTTGCCATTATCGGCATATGGGCCGCTATCCTGGCGGTCGCGCAGTATCCGCTTTATCGCAGGCTTGAAAAAATGCTTGGTGGTCGCGGAAAGCTCGCGGCCGTGCTCATTACGCTGGTGAACCTTTCCCTCATTATCGGCCCATTGTCGGCTCTCATCTTCGGTTCGCTCGACGGCGCGCAAGTGGTGTACGAAAAGCTCAAGGGTAGCGAGGCAATCATGCCGGCGCCGCCAGAGGCCGTTCGGAACTGGCCCATCATCGGAGAGCGGATCTACAATGCCTGGAGTCTTGCTTCAAACAATCTGGCGGCCGCCCTTAACCGGTTCCAACCGGCACTGCTGCAAGCCGGCAGCAAGGCCATCGGCGTTCTTGCCAGCATCGGGTTGGGATTTGTAGGTTTCATTGCGTCGGTGATTGTCACCGGCTTTCTGTTTCGCCCTGGCTTGAAGATCTCCGAGTTCTTGAATGTGTTTGCGCACAGGATCGCCGGAGAGCGAGGGCAAGGGTTCGTACGTCTTGCAACCGCCACGATCCGAAACGTCGCAAGAGGCGTCATCGGCGTGGCCTTCATTCAGACGATATTGTGCGCGTTGGTTCTGAAGCTCTTCGCGGTGCCCGCAGCCGGGTTGATCGCGTTTGTCGTGATGATCCTGTGTATCGTGCAAATCGGGCCGTTTCCTGTTTTCCTGCCCCTGATCGTGTGGGGATGGATGACAATGGAGTTCCAGTCAGCCTTGCTCATGACGCTTCTCCTCGTTCCGATCGCGTTGATCGACAACATTATGAAGCCCATTCTGGTCGCTCGTGGCCTTTCCACACCAATGCTCGTCATCCTGGTCGGGGTACTCGGCGGCACGCTTGCCTATGGATTGATCGGCCTGTTTCTGGGCCCGATTGTGCTCAGCGTCTTTTATGACCTTCTTGCCGTCTGGATCCGTTCAGACAGGATAGCTGCGCAGCCAGATCAGCGCCCGGCCCGGCAAAGCGGCGGAGTCGTTTCTGACACCGGTATTCAAGGCTAGCCTATGATGCCGTTGGCGCCGTCGCGCTCCCCTCGCTATTTGGGCGTCCGGCTACCCGAAGCGCCTTCGCGGACGGGCGATGCCTTCCCAAAGGCGCCGGGGGGCAGCAATAGCGCGCAGCGATGAGTGAGAGATCTGCGGTTCGATGACGCTCAAGGCGCGCTAAATTACGCCGCGTTCAGCGCCGACGATCAAACTGACGGTTTCATGGCGGCGCGCAAGGTATCGTTGATACGATCCTGCCAGCCGGGCCCGTCCGCCTGGAAATGGGCGAGCACATCGCTGTCGATCTTCAGCGATACGAGTTCCTTGGTGTTCGGGATCGCAGGTCTTTCGACCGCGGGAGCTGCCACCTTCTTCGCCGGCCTGAACAGCGCCTCGGCGGCATCTTTTGGATTGGATGGTCTTCGTGGTGTCGTCGCCATGGTCGCTTCCTTTCGTGGCCGATGGGGTCCTGTCGTCCCGCTCGTTCAACTAAGCGATACATTGCTTCAGTAACAGGCGGCAGACCGGCACGCCACTGAAACAGACCCATATGCGCGCGACCCGCCGTATTCTGTCCGTTTCGATGGTCTTGCTGCAGCGGCGTGCCAAGCGTTCGAAATTGCAGCGGCCGACCAGGGCGTTCCCCCACAAGGTTCGTCAATACAATCGGGTGCCGGTCACCCTATTGCGCGGTGACAGCGGCGGATCGGCGGGCGCTGGTGGACCTGCAAGACGACCACGCCGGCGAAAGCTACAGCGCCGCCCGTCTTATTAGACGCGCAAAGGTCGCTGTAGCACTTTGAATTGCTGCATGTTTTTATCCTTAAATCAAAGACGATTTAAGGAAACATGCAGTAGGACAAGTCTCGTCTCTCCCGAACTGCCTGGCGGCCGAGGTGCTCGGGTTCGTCAGGCCATCCCGGAGGAACGAGATGAAAGCACGTCAATTTCAGGCGTGCTTCGCGGCAGCCACGAAGGTCGCAATCTTGTCGATGTCCTTGCGAAAGCCACCTTCGGGAAGAGCGCGATTCGTATGGGTGAGTGAGTCCACCGCCCAGGGCCGGACAGCCTCGATCGCAGCTGCGACGTTCTCCGGCTTGAGGCCGCCCGCCAGGATCACCGGCCGTTTGCTGCGTTTTACGATCTCGCGGCTGAGCGACCAGTCATGGGTGACGCCGGCAGCGCCAATGCCGCCGATATGGGCAGCGACGGAATCCAGGATGAAGATGTCCGCAAACGGCTCGAAGCGAGCTGCGTGATCGAGCGCCTCCGGCCCGGTCATCGGTATGGCCTGGAGGATCTTCAGGTCGCGGTATTTTGCCAGCAGCTTCGTGCGCAACGTCTTGACGTGCTCAGGGGTCACGAGCTCGATGTCGCCACACAGATGCAGCACATCAGGCTGCACCGCGTCCACCATCTCGGCGATCGCCTCGAGATCACTCTCCACCGACAGCGCCACCCGTTGTGCCTTGCCCTTAAGGGCATCGGCGATCTCGCGCGCAGTGGCGAAGCTGATCTCGCCGGGCAGGCCACGGTTCGAAGGTGTGAGGCCGAGATAGTCGACGCCGACTTTCGCCGCAGCCAGGGCCTCGGCAACTGTCTGCATGGTATAGATTTGTGTTTTCAATGCCCTGCTCGTGTTTTGGCTAGATTGATTTCGGGAGGATCGCCTTGACCATGCGCTCCTCGGTGAGTTGAACCCGCTCGGCATTGCGTGCGGCAAAAACGGAATAGAGCGCATCGACCAATGTCATCTGCGCGATCTGCGCTGCCATCGGCTCGCTGCCCTGCTCATGCGAGACGCTGACGAGCACGACATCGGCGAGGCGCGCCAGCGGTGAGCTGCTGTTGCCGGTGATACAGAGCGTTGAGGCGCCGCGCGCCTTGGCTTCCTGCAGCACGAGAACCGGATCGCTGGTAATGCCGGAATAGGAAATGGCGACGACGAGATCGCCCGGTCCGGTCAGCGCCGCATGCATGATCTGCAGTTGGGAATCGACTGGCGCATCGCATCGCAGTCCCAGCCGGATACAGCGTTGATAAAATGCCTGCGCGACGATGCCGGACCCGCCCACGCCGCCGACCAAAATGTGCTTGGCACCGGCCATCAGATCGATCGCCTCGGCAAGGGTCTTTTCATCGAGAACACCGAGCGTATCGGTCAGGGCCTGGCCGATTGCGCGAAACAATCGGCTTGCGGCCTGCAGGTCGCTTGTCTGTGGCTCGGACGACATCTCGGCTTGAACGATGCGCGGCTCTTGAGCCATCGCCAGCTTGAGATCGGTGAACCCTTCAAAGCCCGCGGTGCGGCACATGCGCAGCACGGTCGTATCACTGACATCCGTCGCCTGCGCGATTGCCGACATCGACTGGCGGATTGCGCTGTCGCTGTTGTCGAGCATCCAAAGCGCCACGCGCCGTTCGGAATCTGACAATTTCGGCAACACACTTCGCAGCCGGATGCTGGCCGGAATGCTGCTGTTGCCTCGCAAATCATTGACCATTGACGGGGCCTTTTTTCGGGTTGGCGGTGCGCCTTGGCGAAGAGGCTAGCATAGTCATGTTGTGGTGTCACTATAGACACGACTTATATGATGTGGCATCACTACATCAACGCGAGAAGATGCGCTGCTGGACTTCTGGGAGGATGTCATGGGACTGAAGCGTTTGTTGATTGCTGGTGCGGCCATGGTGCTGACCGCCCTTCCGGCCGCAGCCGGTGAGCTGTCCTTCTGGCACGCCTATGCGGGCCAACAGGACAAGGTCGACTTCATCAATTTCGCCCTGGACGAATTCGCCAAGGCGCATCCCGACATCAAGCTGGATGTCGTTGCGGCCGAACAGTCGGCCTATAAGACCAAGCTCAACACGGCCATGGCGTCGGGCAACCCGCCTGACGTATTCTACACGCTGCCCGGCGGCTTTCTGAATGCCTTCGTCAATGGCGGGCAGATGTATGCGCTCGACGCAGACCTTGCCAAGGACGGCTGGGGCGACAGTTTCCTCGAAAGCGCCCTCGCGCAGACAAGCAAGGATGGTCACGCCTACGCCGTTCCCGTCGATGTCGACTCCGTCGTCTTCTGGTACGACAAGGCGCTTTTTGCGGAAAAAGGCTGGACGGTGCCGTCGAGCTACGATGAGCTTCTGGCATTGGCCGAGACGATCAAGGGCGCGGGCATTGTCCCGTTTGCGCTTGGCAACAAGGATGCCTGGCCGGCGACGTTCTGGTTCCAGTATCTCGAGATGCGCCTCAAGGGATCCGGCGTCGTTTCCGCCTTCGTCAACAAGGATGCCAAGGCCGCGCTCGGCGACGAAGCGACCAAGGCGCTGGAACATGTCGCCGCGCTTTCGAGCAAAGGCTATTTCCCGATCGGCTTCAACGGCATGGGCGACCAGGAAGCCAACATGCTCTTTCTCAACGGCCAGGCAGCCATGATGCTGAACGGGACCTGGCAGATCGGCGCGTCCGCCGATGCGCCCGAAGGCTTCGAACTCGGCTATTTCGCATTCCCGACAGTCAAGGACGGGGCTGGTGACCAGTCCGACGTCCTGGCCGGCGTCGCCGCCACCTTCGGCATTTCGCAGAAGGCGGAAAACAAGGCCGATGCCGTGACCTTGCTCAAGTTCCTGACGTCGAGCCAGGTCATGACGAAGTATGTCGAGCTTCGAAAGACGATGGTGACGGTGAAGGACGCAACGACCGAGGCAGCCGCAGGGCCTGTCCTGTTCGATATCAGCGGCAAGCTGATGGCGAAGGCAGGCCACCTCGATCCCTTCTATGACACCGCCATGCCGCCGGCTGCGACCAACATCTACTACACGTCGCTCCAGGGTGTGCTTGACGGCTCGGTGCCGCCGGCCGATGCGGCCAAGCGCCTCGAGGATGCGCTGCGGACCGACAAGTAGTTGGCGCCAGCAACATGACCAGCTTGCGCGGCAAGCCGCTCGCCGCGCGAGCCCTCCATGGAGCCCAAGAACGATGAGTACCAACAAGGGCTTTGCCAACAGCCACAACAGAGCGGCGCTCCTGTTTCTGTCGCCTGCATTCCTGCTCATTGCAGCCTTCGTCGCCTATCCCGTCGTCTATGCCGGTTGGCTCTCGCTCTTCAGTTGGGACGGAGCGTCTGCGCCGGTATTTCAGGGAGCGGGTAATTTCGTCCGTCTTGCCGGCGACCCGATCTTCTGGCGGGCGCTTGGCCGCAACCTTCTCGTCGCGCTTTCGGCCATGGTCTTTCAGGTGTTTCTTGCGCTCTGCATCGCCTATTGCCTGGTGCGCATCGTGCCTGCGTTCAGCCGAATATTCCTGTTCTTTTATCTCGTGCCGGTGATGGTCAGCGAGATCTGCATCGGGCTGCTCTGGCGCTTCATGTACAATCCCTATTTCGGTCTGGTGAACGCGGCATTCGGTGCGCTTGGGCTGGATGGCCTGAAGCGCGGTTGGCTCGGCGAATCCGGCACGGCTTTCTCAGCCGTAGTGGTGGTGATGAGCTTCACCTATCTCGGCCTTTATGTCCTGCTATTCGTGGCGGCGGTCAGGAGTGTGCCCGAAAGCGTCTACGAGGCCGCCGAGATCGATGGGGCCGGCCATTTCACCAAGTTCTTCTCGATCACCATCCCCATGGTCGGCGACGCGGTTCGCGCCAATTCCCTGCTGGCGATCATCGGTTCGCTCAAGACCTTCTCGCTCGTCTTTGTGCTCACCAATGGCGGCCCGAACCACGCAAGCGAGGTGGTCTCCACCTACCTCTACAAGATGGGCTTCGGCAGTTTCGAGATGGGCTATGCGGCAACCATCGGCTTCACGCAGATGCTGCTGACGGCGGTCGGCGCGTGGCTCGTCTTCCGGTATCTGAAAAGAGCCGGCGTCGGCGGGAGAACTTGAGCCATGGCTGCCGTTCGCCGCTGGACAGTCACCAATACGGTGGTCCTCGTTCTCCTGACGCTGCATGTGCTGCTGGTTGTCTTCCCGTTCATCTGGATGATCTACAGCACCTTCAAGACCAACAAGGAGTTCATGCGCTCGGTCTGGTCTTTGCCCACGAGCTTCTCGCTTGACGCCTATGTCGGCGCCTGGAGCGGCGGCGCGCTTGGCGGCTACGCTGTCAACTCGCTGCTGATCATGGCCGGCGCGACGGTTCTCACCGTGGCGGTGTCAACCCTCGCCGGTTACGCGCTGGCAGTCTATCGGCCACGCTGGATGCCTGCCGTCGAACTCAGCCTGACGGCGGCCATGGCGATCCCCGCCTATGTCGCGCTCGTGCCCTTGGTGGTGATGCTTCGTGGCGCCGGACTGCTCGATACGCATATGGGTGTCGTGCTGCCGACTGCCGCCTTCAACGTACCGGTCACGATCTTCATCATGCAGGCCTTTTTCAACACGCTGCCGCGCGAACTCTTCGATGCGGCGCGCATGGATGGTGCTTCCGAGTGGTCCATCTTCGCCCGCGTCGCGCTGCCGATCGCGCGCCCGGCGATGTTCACCGCGGCGATCGTCAACATGATCTGGGTCTGGAACGATTTCCTGTTTCCGGTCGTCTTCATCAACAATCCGGCGCGCAAGACGTTGCCCGTGGGCCTCACGGATTTCGTCGGCGAGCACATCACCAATTATCCGGTGATGCTGGCGGCCATCCTGATCGCCGCCATCGCGCCGCTGGTTCTCTTCATCTTTTTCGAACGCCAGATCACCGCCGCTTTGCTCGGCGGTGCCGTCAAGGAATAGCCGTTAATGACCCGGCTCAAGTCCGGGTCCAATGCAGGAGAAGTTTCATGTCGCCTAAAGAGCTCGATTTTGCCAGCCGGGCAGTCTTCTACACGCCCGAAGAGCATTCCCAGTCGATCAGCTATCCGATCTACATGTCGGCGAATTTCCAGTATGGCGGCGACATCTACGACCAGATCGTCGCCGGTGCGCGCAAGGAAGTGAACATCTATTCGCGCTGCGGCAACCCGACCGAATACAAGTTCGAGGAACATATCGCCCAGCTAACAGGCGGCACGGCATGCCTGGCGACCGCTTCCGGAATGGCCGCGATCTCGCATGCGCTGTTCGGCATCCTGAAAGCGGGCGACCACATCGTTGCCGATCTCACCACCTATTCGAGCACGCACGAATTCTTCGATCACCGCGCTGGCGATTTCGGGCTGAAAGTGAGCCTTGTCGATTGCACCGATGTCCGAGCGGTCGAAAACGCGTTTACCGATGAGACCAAAGTTCTCTATGTCGAGGCGATCGCCAATCCAACCATGAAGGTGCCGCCGCTCAAAGCGCTGGTGGAGCTCGCCCATTCGCGCGGCATCGTGGTCATTTGCGACAACACCTTCGCGTCTCCGGCCGTTTGCCGGCCTCACGAATTCGGCGTCGACGTCGTGGTCGAAAGCGCCACCAAATTCATCGGCGGCCACAACGACGCGGTCGGCGGGGTGATCACGCTGAAGTCCGACATCCTGCCTGCGGATTGGCTGGAGGACGTCCGCTGGAATACGCTCAACAAGCTCGGCGCGCCGCTGTCGCCGTTCAACGCCTGGCTGTTGTTGCGCGGTGCGCAGACGCTTGCACTCCGCCTGGAAAAGCAGTGCGCCAATGCGCTTGCCCTTGCAAAACATCTTGAAGCGCATCCCAAGGTCAAACGTGTCTTCTATCCGGGGCTGCCCTCGCATCCGAACCATGCCTCGGCGAGCGAGCAGTTGCGCGGCGGTGGCGCCATGCTCTCCTTCTGCGTCGAAGACGAGGCTTCGGGCGTACGGCTCTTGAAGCGGCTGAAGCTCGGTTCGTTCGCGGCAAGCCTCGGCGGACTGCGCACCACGACGCAGATGCCGGCGACCATGGCCTTTCTCGATATTCCCAGCCAGGAGCGGGAGGCGATGGGCGTTGTCGATGGCCTGGTGCGCTTCTCGGTCGGTATCGAGCATGTTGACGACATCATCGCCGACGTAGATCAGGCGATAGAACAAATGCATCTCGATCTCTAGGGTTTGCGCAATGGCAGCGATCGTCCTCCTTGGCGATATCAATATCGACCTCGTGCTTGATATCCCCGAGTATCCGCTCGAGGGAGGAGAGGCGATCGCAACGGCCCAGCGGCACATGCTGGGCGGCTCAGCCACGAATACCGCTATCGCGCTGTCACGCGCCGGCCACGACTGCCGGCTGATCGGGCGCGTGGGGCAAGATGCCTTGGGAGAGCAGGCGCTGTCGTGGCTCGAGGACATCGGTGTTTCGACGGCGTGGATCGGCCGGGACCCGTCTGAGCCCACGCAAACGAACATCGTGACCGTCGGCAAGAGCGGTGAGCGAACGATGTTTGCCTATCGTGGGGCCAACGCACACCTGTCCCCGGCATCGATCGTCGACGCACCGTTCGAGGATGCGGCGCTGTTCCATCTCTCCGGCTACGCCTTGTTGCAAAGTCCACAATCCGACGCAGCATATAGAGCGATCGAGCTTGCGCAGCGGCACGGGATCCCCGTGACACTGGATATTCCTGCTGGTGTTGCGTTGTCGGTCGCGCCGCATGTGCGCAATCTGCTGCCGAAGCTCGATACCATCATGCTCGGCAGGGCCGATCTTGCACCGCTTGCGGGAGAAGGCTCCGAAATTCCTGTTGAAGAGGCGATCAAGTCCCTGTTGCGTCAGGGCGTGCGAAGGATCGCGCTCAAGCATGATGTCACGGGTTCGTCTCTCTACCAAAACTCCGGGGCTGAAAGCGCGCCGTGGTTTTCCGTCGCTACGGTCGACACGACAGGGGCGGGTGATGCCTTCGCGGCAGGACATATAATCGGGCGCGTGTCGGGATTGCCTGGATCCGAATGCTGCCGGCTTGCAAATGCGTTCGGGGCCGTTGCAGTGACCCGGCAGGGAGCGGGATTGTCGATGCCCACGCTGACAGAAGTCACGAAGCTGATTTCCGTCAGTAACGGCAACAGACCTGGCATAGCGGGCTCCGACGAACAATTGGGACGACGGTAACTCTCGGCCCAAGTCCTGCAGGATTCACACCGAAACGGGCTGGCAGGCGTATGTCTCTGTTCGCTCGACGAGGCGCCCTTGCCCGTCACCTTTTTCTCGCGGCTTCGGCCAATGACGCCGCTGGAGCAATGTCGCCGGCAACGCGCTCAAATCGGAGCCGCAGGCAATCTGTGCTTCGGCTGAAATCACTCCCTGCGTTCCTCTACACAGCATCCGGATCCGGCGCGGCATAGTCGTGCTGAGCCCTTGGAAACATGGGCTTTCAAAGCTGAAGATCATGTGCAGCGGCATCGAACAGCCGCCCAGCCTAGCCAAAGGGAGTGTTGACCCATTGCGCCTGGCCCCGCAGTTTTTCCCGAAACGAAGGCCATTCTGCCTTGGGAGGGAACATGTCTGGTTCGTGCCGTTCGCTGATGCACTCGGTTGCCATCGCTTCGATCGCCTTGCTCTATGGGCAGGGGGGAGCGAGGGCCGATGAGAAGCTGTTTATCTATAACTTCTCCGACTATTTTGCCGAAGACACAGTTTCTAACTTCGCAAAGCGTAGCGGCGTGGACGCGCGTGTCGATTTCTTCGATTCGCTGGAGGTCCTGGAGACACGCTTGCTGGCAGGGGGAAGCGGTTTCGATGTTGCCTTTCCAAGCGCGACCGTCGGCGAGCGGCTCATCCAATCGGGTGCACTGAAGCCGATCGATGCTTCCAGTCTCAAAAACTATAAGAATTTGGACAAGGATCTCCTGAAGCTCGTTGCCGAACACGATCCGGGCAATCAGTACCTCGTCCCGTACATGTGGCTGACGACAGGGATTGCCTACAATCCGAAGCTCGTTGAGGAGCGGGTCGGCGACGCCCCGACTAACAGCCTGGACATGTTCTTCAAGCCGGAACTGGCGAAAAAGTTTCAGGACTGCGGCATTGGCATCGTCGATGCGCCAAACGAGGTGGTGCCGATCGCCCTGAACTATCTCGGGCTCGATCCTTATTCGACAAAACAGGAAGATCTTGACAGAGCCAAGGACCTGCTCCTGACGTTACGCCCCTACATCCGGCACATGCAGAGCGGCCAACTGGTGGCGGACATGGCATCCGGCCAGCTGTGCCTGGCGATGATGTGGAGCGGTGACGCGGGCATTGCTGCAGCGCGCGCCGAGGAAGCCAACAACGGCATCGCGGTCAATTATTCAATCCCGAAGGAAGGCACGATCATCTCCTTCGATACCATGGCCGTGCCCGGCGATGCGCCCGATCCAGAGCAGGCACTGGCCTTCATCGACTACGTTCTCGAGCCGAAGACAGTCGCCGACATCAGCAATCACGTGTTTTACGCCAACGCCAATGCTGCTGCCACGCCGCTGGTCGACGAGGCGATCCGCACGGACCCGAACGTCTATCCGCCCGCGGAAGTTCGCGCCAAGCTCTTCGTCGACAAGTCGCTGCCGCCACGCCAGGCGCGCGAGCGGACCCGGGTGTGGACCGCGTTTAGGGCCGGCAACTGAATGTCTTGCCTGAAAAGCGGGAGCAGAAGGACATCCGTGTTGCAATCTTACGTATCAATTGAGAATCTTTCCAAGTCCTTCGGTCTGTTCAGCGCCGTCGACAATATCTCGATCGGTATCGGGAAGGGGGAATTCTTCTCGCTTCTTGGTCCATCCGGATGCGGCAAGTCGACCTTGCTGCGCATGATCGCCGGTTTCGAAACGCCGACATCGGGGGTCGTCCGGCTCGACGGGGAAGATGTGACGGACGTTTCGGCCCATCGCCGACCAACGAACATGATGTTCCAGTCCTACGCGCTGTTTCCCCATCTGTCAGTGGGCAAGAATATCGCCTTCGGCCTGCAGCAGGACCGGCTGGCAGGAGCTGAGATCCGGCAGCGTGTGGGCGAGGTGGCCGAAAAGCTGCAACTGACGGCACTGCTGGATCGCAAGCCGCAACAGCTGTCTGGAGGACAAAGGCAACGGGTCGCGTTGGCGCGGGCACTGGTCAAGCGGCCGAAGGTGCTGTTGCTGGACGAACCTCTCGGTGCGCTTGACAAGAACCTGCGCACCGAAACCCAGCACGAATTGGTCAGGCTTCAGCGGGAGCTGGGGCTAACCTTCATCATCGTCACCCACGACCAGCATGAGGCAATGACCGTGTCGTCGCGCATCGCGATCATGCGGCAGGGCAAGGTGCTGCAAATCGGGTCGCCTGCCGAAGTCTACGAAACACCGGTTTCCCGCTATGTCGCGAAATTCCTCGGCGAAGCGAACGTGTTCGAAGGCGGCACTTCCAAACGTTCCGGCAACGAGCTGTCGGTCGAAAGTGCTGAGGCCGGCGGTTCGATCTTTGCCACCGCCAGTGACCATATTTCTGCCAATGGCCGCTTCTGGGTCTCGGTGCGGCCGGAGAGGGTCGAGCTCAACAAACAGGGCAGCGGTCTTGAGGGCGTCATCGAGCAATTCAGCTACGCCGGGGCAGGGCGCCACTATCGGGTGCGCCTGAAGAGCGGGGTAACGCTGGACGCGCTGCGCGTCAATCTGGGCGCTGAGGACGATCTGGCGGTCGGTGACACCGTTTATGCCTCATGGATGCCGCAGGCCGCCCGTCTGCTGGCCGACTAGGGGAACGACACGATGCAATCAAAACCTGATCTCGGCCGGCGCGCACTGCTGCTCGTGCCCTATGGCTGGCTGGCCGTGTTCTTTCTCATGCCGTTTCTGCTCGTGCTGGCGATCAGCCTCTCGTCCGTTCGCCTCGGCATGCCACCCTATGAGCCGCTATTTGCCTGGCAGGGATCGCTGCTCAGCATTCGGCTCAATCTCGAGAACTTCATTTTTGTGCTGGGTGAAAACACCTATCTCCTTGCCTATCTCACGAGCCTGAAGGTGGCGTCGATTTCGACGATACTGATGCTGGCGATCGCCTATCCGCTCGCCTACGGCATTGCAAGTTGCGCGCCGGCGTCGCGCTCCTTCCTCATCTTCCTCGTGATCGTGCCGTTCTGGAGCTCGATGCTGATCCGCGTCTATGCCTGGATGAGCATTCTGCGCAACGACGGGCTGTTGAATTCGCTGCTCCTTAACCTCGGCATCATTTCCGAGCCGCTGCGGATCATGAACACCGAGACCGCGATCTATATCGGCATCGTCTACACCTACCTGCCGTTCATGGTGCTGCCGATCTACGCCAATCTCAGTGCCAGCGACCGTACCTTGATCGAGGCGGCACGCGATCTCGGTTGCTCGCGCATTGCAGCGTTCTGGCGCGTCACCTTTCCGCTCAGTTTGAGGGGTGTTGCCGCAGGATGTGCACTGGTCTTCATCCCGGTCATCGGCGAATTCGTCGTGCCTGACCTGCTTGGAGGTGCAGACACACAGATGATCGGCAGGACGATCTGGATAGAGTTCTTCAACAACCGGGACTGGCCGGTGGCCTCCGCCGTCACCGTGCTGCTTCTCGTCATCCTGGTGATACCCATCGTCCTGTTTCAGACACGTTTGTCTCGAACCTCTAAATGAGGAGCGACTATGCCTCAGCCTTCCTGGTTCAACCGGCTTTCCATCTTCGCCGGGCTCACCTTCCTCTACCTGCCGATCGTGGTTCTGGTTGCCTACAGCTTCAACGCCTCGCGACTGGTCACCGTCTGGGGCGGGTTCTCCACTCAGTGGTACACGGCCGCGATCACCAATCCGTCGATCGTCGAGGGCGCCAAGATCAGCTTTCTCGTGGCGGCGATCTCGGCAACATTCGCGACCGTTCTCGGATCGCTTGCGGCGATCGTGACTGTCAGAATTCGGCGCTTTCGCGGCCATCATATCTTCAGCGGCATGCTGGTGGCGCCGATGGTGATGCCGGAGGTGGTCATGGGAGTGTCGATGCTGTTGATGTTCGTGACGTTGGGCATCGATCGCGGCCCGGTGACGATCACGCTTGCCCACGCCACCTTCACCATGTGCTTTGCGGCAGTGGTGGTGCAATCCCGACTGGCCGAACTCGACCCGTCGCTGGAGGAAGCAGCAAGAGACCTTGGCTGCCCACCATTGCTGGCGTTCATGAAGGTGGCCGTGCCGAACATGGTTCCGGCCTTCGTTTCGGCCTGGCTGCTGTCGTTCACGCTGTCGCTCGACGATCTCGTGATATCGAGTTTCACGACCGGGCCCGGAGCCTCGACCTTGCCGATGAAGATCTATTCGCAGATCAAGTTCGGCGTGACCCCTGAGGTCAACGCCATCTCGACGATCATCCTTGGTGTCGTCGTCTTCGGCCTGGTGGCATCACGCATCGTCTCCAGGCCATCGGCAAAGAGCAGTCTTGCCGTTTAGGCGTTCGGTCAGGTGGCGGACCCCTTGGCGTTAATAAGGCCTCAGTTGCCTGCAACGGACATGCGTCAGTTGCAGGCAAGTTCGCCCGTGAGCTGCCCGCGCTTGGCGAGGTAGCCGGATAGCGGGTCTTCGTAGACGTTCCTGGCCGAAGAGACTGCATCTATGAACAATGCAAACAGCGCCGTTTGTGACGTGATATCCAGCTTCGAGTAGAGATTTCGGCGGTGGAGCTTCACTGTTGCCGGAGAGATGCCGAGTCGAGCCGCAGCCCCTTTGACGGAATAGCCGCGCAGAACGAGCTGAGCGACCTGGCATTCGCGCTCCGTCAGGACGCTCCGGCCGAAATTGCCTATCGCCTGGGCAAGCGCCTTCTGCAACGCGGACCCCTCGCCATCAAGCGTCTCGGGTCTGAGGTCGCGGAAATGACGGATGACTGCCGTGCGCAGGATCGGAGCGAGGCTCTCGAGCAGCTGCACTTCCTGTGCGCTGAACGCGATGCTCGACCGCTTGCGGCCGAGAGAGATCGCGATCTTCGAGGCATCGTCGAGGCTGACGATGAAGTTGAACTCGTCATGAAGTCCGGAATGCTGATAGTATTCGCGGTAGTACTGGGTTCGATCGAACGAAGGCGCGATCTGGCTCAGGCGATAAAGCCCGTCATCCTCGTTCTCGACAGCGAGTTGATAGAACGGATCGAGCCGGTAGGGGCCCTGAAGGTAATGCCGGATGTCGGACAGGCCGCGATGCGTCTGCCAATCGTTGAAGAGTATCTTCGGCGCACTGTCGCCGCGATAGAGCAGGATCAGCCCCGCATCCACGGAAACGTGCTGCTTCAGTGCCTCAGTCAAGCGCTCCTGGAAATCAAGCCGACCGATATTGCCGATCAGTGACATTGCCAGTTCATTGATTGCAGGCGACTGCGTCACCGTGCCTGGCTCGCTCGTCGCGATACTCCCGTTCATGAAAATGTCCTCCCTCGCGCGAGCGTAGGTGAGTTTCGAAACGGCCGCAAGACATGGCCATGGCCTGTTGCGGACATGGTCGGAACGCCCGCGCCAACCGCCGATCGGCGAACCTAGCCCTTTGGAGTATTCCGCATCCGGCCGCATTGCCGCTTACTCCATGCATCCGCTTCATCTGTTCGGACCTCGGGAGGGAAAGACGTGCGCACCAAGAAATCACCTGTTCTGCTGCACCAGCTTCTGGCTGGCACCATGCTCGCCGCGCTTGCGGCCGGATCATCGTCGACGGCCGCGAATGCAGCTGCCGACCTTATCGCCGTCAATGGCGACGTGCGGACCGTCGATCCGAATACGCCTCGAGTGGAAGCCTTTGCCGTCGAGGGCGGAAAGTTCGTGGCGGTCGGCACCAGCGCCGAGATCCGGTCGCTCGCCGATGACAAGACCACGGTGCTCGATCTCGGCGGTAAGACTGTCACGCCCGGCTTCATCGATGGACATACGCATCTGACAAGCGGTACGGACTACGTCACCGGTGTCGATCTCTCCTACATCCCAGACAAGGAAACTTGGCTGAAGAAGATCAAGGAGGCGGATGAACGCCTGCCGCCAGGCGTGTGGATCACCGGAGGCGGCTGGGACTATACGCTGAAGGAGGGCAAGCTTCCGACGAAGGAAGACATCGACGCCGTGGTCAAGGATCGCCCCGTCGTTCTGCGCGACATCGATTTCCACTCGATCTGGGTGAACACCAAGGCATTGGAAATCGGCGGCGTCACCGCGAAATCCGAGGTGCCTGCCGGGGGCGAGGTCGTCGTCGACGCCAAGACCGGAGAACCGACCGGAATCCTGCTCGAAGGCGCTGGCGACCTCATCACCAACAAGAAGCCGGCCTATTCCGACAAGGAACGTGCCGAAGCGCTGCTGCAGACCGTGAAGTTTGCCAACAGCGTCGGCCTGACCGGCGTTCATGACATGTCGTCCATCGCCGCCGTCTACGACTATCTGAAACTCGTCGAGGACAAGAACCTGTCGTTGCGGGTCTGGTACGGCTTCTTCGAGGACAAGGCTGCAAATATTCCGGCGGCGGCAAAGGATCGTGAGGCCGTCGACAGCCGCGTGGCTGCCAGCGGCGAGACCAAGGTGAAGGGACCGCTGCTCACGGTCGGTTACGCCAAGTCGGTCGTCGACGGGGTGCTGTCGACCCACACGGCCTACCTGCTTGAAAACTATTCGGATCGCACGGGGTGGAAGGGAGAGCCCTTCCAGTCGGAGGCTGATCTCAGCGCGCTGATCAAGGCCGCAAACGACAACGGTTTCCCGACTGCCGTCCACGCGATCGGCGATGCCGGCGTGCAGATGACGCTGAACGCATTCGAAAAAGGCCAGTCGCCCGGCAAATACCCCAATCGCGTCGAGCATATCGAAATCATCTCTCCGCCCGATATCGAGCGGTTCAAGAAGCTCGGCATCGTCGCGTCAATGCAACCGAACCACGCAACCGGCACGATCGGAAAATACATCACCGAGCGGGTAGGCCATGAGCGCGAGAATCATGCCTATGTCTGGAAGTCGATGCTGCAGCACAAGGTGCCGGTCGTGTTCGGATCCGACTGGGCGACATCGCCGCTCAGCCCCCTGACCCAGATCAACGATGCCGTTTTCCGCGAAAGCCCGTTCGGGCTCGGCGATGGTCCATGGCACCCCGAGCAGGCGGTCACTTTTGACGAGGCCCTGTTCGCCTACACCCAGGCCGGCGCCAACATGACGCCGTGGGCCAATGAGATCGGCTCGATTTCGACCGGCAAATGGGCAGACTTCGTCGTGCTCGACGCCAAGCTTCCCGATCCCGTCGACCGGTCCATTCGCAAGCGGCATGTCGAGGCGACCTATGTCGCCGGAACGGAAGTCTATCGGGCGAAATAGCAGCCCCAAACCGCATCCGGCGGGGCCGGGCAACGTCCCGTCCCGCCAAACGCTGACTATGCATTCAGGAGCATACATGTCCAAGGTAATGAAAATCGATCGCAATGGCGTCGGCCTGCGCGAGCTGGAAAAGTGCAGTGTCGTGCCCGTCGAAGCGATCCTGTCGGGTTTTGCCGACGAGATGGGTGACGTCCACTTCGAGAGCGCTGACGGCTCGATCGTCGTCGGTACATGGCAATCGACGCCCTATGCCGAAATGCTCTCCTACCCTGACGGGGTGGAGTACAGCTTCATCCTCTCGGGAAAAGTCTCGATCACCAACCCGGACGGATCGGTGGAGACGTTCCAAGCCGGCGAAAGCTACCTGCTGCCGCAGGGGGTTGAGGTCCGGTTCGAGGTGCTGGAGACGATGCGCAAAGTCTACGTCTTGCACACAGCAAAGACTGACGGGTGACCTATGGCACACCCAATGCAACGACCGTCGGTAGCGTCGCTTGCCGACGTGAAAATGTCGCCGTTCTGGCTGGATCGGCCGGATGCTCCCGAGGCGCTGCCGCCGCTGACGGCCCATCGAAAGGCTGATCTGCTGATCGTCGGTGGCGGTTTCACTGGCCTCTGGGGCGCAATCCAGGCCAAACAGGCGAAGCCCGATCTCGATGTGGTGCTGATCGAAAAGAGCACCGTGGCCAACGGCGCCTCCGGTCGACCGGGCGGTGTCGTCTCGACGTCGGTGATGCACGGCCTGTCCAATGCGGTGCGCGTATTCCCCAACGACATTGCCGAGCTGGAGCGGCTCGGCAAGGAGAACATGCATGGGTTCATGCAGACCATTTTCGACCATGGTATCGACTGCCACGCCGAGTGGGGCGGCGAACTGACCGTTGCCGTGGATGCAGACCATCTCGAAGCCCTTCACAGGGAACACGAACTGCACCTTCAATATGGCCATCAGGCCGTGTTTCTCGATCAGGACGCTGTCCAGGACCAGATCGCATCGCCGCGATACAAGGCCGGGATCTGGTCAAAGGATAGCAGCGGCACGGTGCACCCGGCCTTGCTCGCCTGGGGTTTGAAACGAACGGCCCTTTCTCTCGGCGTTGAGATCTTTGAGAATACGCAGTTGCTGGCGCTCGATGAGGTCGGAGCCAAGATCGAGGTCAAGACGCCATTCGGCGCGGTGACCGCGCCGAAGGTGCTTTTGGCCACCAACGCATTCGCCTCCGGCCATCCCGGCATCAAGCGCCGTGTCGTCGCCGTCAGAGATCGGGTGCTCGCGACCGAGCCGTTGTCTGAGCAACAGATGGCGTCGATCGGCTGGAAGAACCGGCAGGGTGTCTACGACACCCGAACCCAGATGAACTACATGCGGCTGACGAAGGACAACCGGATCATCTTCGGGGGAAGGCTCGGCTATGCCTTCGCGGGCACGACGTCACCAAGCGTCGATAGCGACGTCAACACCTATGAGCCGCTGGCGGCCGCGTTCTTCGATACGTTTCCGCAGTTGCAGGGCCACCGCTTCACGCATGCCTGGAGCGGCCCGATCGATCTCAGCACACGCATGGCGGTGCATTTCCAGAGATACCACGCAGGCAAGGTCGTTTATGCCGGCGGATATTCAGGTTTTGGGGTCTCCGCGTCGAGATTCGGCGCACGCATAGCGCTCGACATTCTCGACGGCTCGAAGACTTCGGAGAGCAGGCTGGATTTCGCAACGCAGCTGCCCAACGTCGTGCCGCCGGAACCCTTTCGCTGGCTCGGGGCACAGGTCACGATGTATGCGCTCGACACGGCCGACCAAAAGGGCGGATGGCGCAAGCCGTGGCTCAGGCTGGTTTCGGCAATGGGCTTTCCGTTGAGTTGAGAATGCCAGCGCCTTTCTGATCTAATACAGCGCAAGCGATGCGACAGGATTGGCCGAAGGCTGGCTCCGGCCAATCCTCAAGGCGTCAGCCGCGGTGATGGCTTTCCTGCAAGCCGTAGACCGGCGTTTCGATGCCAGCCTGGCGGGCTTTCAATTGCAGGGAGAGGTACTGCGAATAGTGCCGTGACTGATGCAGGTTGCCGCCGTGAAACCAGAGGGCTTCCTGCTGTGTCGGCTTCCACATGTTGCGCTGCTCGCCTTCCCACGGGCCGGGGTCCTTTGGCGTGTCGGAGCCCAGACCCCAGCATTTGCCGACCTTTTCGGCAACCTTGCGGCTGATGAGATCGGCCGCCCAGCCGTTCATCGAGCCGTAGCCGGTGGCATAGACGACGAGATCCGCCGGTAGCTCCGTGCCGTCCTTGAGTACCACCGACGTTTCGGTCAGGTGATCAACGTCTGAACCGGATTTCAGCTTGATCGAGCCGTCGATGATGAGGTCGCAGGCGCCGACATCGATGTAATATCCCGAGCCGCGGCGCAGGTATTTCATGAACAGGCCGGAGCCGTCGGCGCCCCAGTCGAGCATGAAGCCCGCCCTTTCGAGATCCGCATAGAACTTGGCGTCGCGCTCGCGCATCTTGTCGTAAAGCGGGATCTGGAACTCGTGCATGATCCTATAGGGCAGCGAGGCGAAGATGAGGTCTGCCTTGCGCGTCGTCATGCCGGCCGCAACCGCCCGCTCGGAATAGAGGTCGCCGAGCCCGATCTCCATCAGCGAATCCGATCGTACGATGTGGGTCGAGGAGCGCTGGACCATGGTGACGTCGGCGCCCGCCTCCCACAGTGCGGCGCAAATGTCGTGCGCCGAGTTGTTGGCCCCGACCACCACCACCTTCTTGCCCTTGTAAGCGTCGGGGCCCGGATGTTGGGAGGAATGCTGCTGCTCGCCCCTGAAAATCTCCTGTCCCTTGAATTTGGGAACGTTGGCCTTGCCGGACATGCCCGTGGCGAGCACAAGTTGTTTCGGCTTCAGCACCACTTCCTTGCCATCGCGCTCGACAACGACGGTCCATTCCTGCTTGTCCTCATCATAGGAAGCGGATTTGCAGGTGGTCGAGTTCCAGTAGTTGAGCTCCATCACCTTGGTGTACATCTCCAGCCAGTCGCCGATCTTGTCCTTCGGCGCAAAGACCGGCCAGTTCTCCGGGAAGGGGATGTAGGGCAGGTGGTCGTACCAGACGGGGTCGTGCAGGCAGAGTGACTTGTATCGCTTGCGCCAGCTGTCGCCGGGTCGCTCGTTCTTCTCGATGATGATCGTAGGTACGCCGAGTTGGCGCAGGCGCGCACCGAGCGCAATGCCGCCCTGGCCGCCGCCGATGATGACGACGTAGGGCTGCGTCTCGTAGCCAAGTCCGGCGGCTTCCGCCTGGCGTTTTTCGCTCCAGGTCTTGCGATTGGGGTCGTGGCCGTGTTCCGCCCCCATCGGTCGCTTCAGACCCTTGGGTTCCTCATGCCCCTTGAGCTCGCTCATCGTCGTCAATAGCGTCCAGATCAGGCCATTCTTCAGACGGATATGGCCATAGCCACGCGCAACATCCGTTTCGAATTCGAACCAGCCCTGCGTGATGCCGTCGCCGTCGCTTGCCAGTTCCTTCTCATCCTGGCGAAATCGCGATGGTTTGATTGTTTTCAGTTGCCTTGTCAGCATGTCGCGGATCTGGTCGTGGCCCTCCATCGTGCGCAGGTTCCAGGTGAACGTGACCAGATCTCGCCAATAGCAGTCAGCCTGGAACAGGTTGACCGCGGCTTCGACATCTCCGCGCTCCAGCGCCTTGCCGAGCTTGGCAAGGGCTGCGTCTATCTTCGTGTTGGGGCTGTCTTCAAGCATGGTATCTCCTCCGTGTTGCTCGAGTGTCAGGTGGCAAACGCCGGGGAAGCTCCTCCTTCCCCGGCGTGCCCGGATGATCATTTTGTAAGGTCGATCAGGATCTTCAGTTGCTTGCCGGCCGGATCGAGCAAGGCGTCGAAGCCTTGGGCAACGGCCCGGTCGAGCGTGATGGTGCTCGTCACAACCTTGGCGGCCGGAAGCAGACCCGATGCGATCAGCCGGATGACGCGCGGCCAGTAGTGGGTCGGGTAGGCCCAGGATCCGCGCAGGTCGATGTCCTTGAAGGTCACCTGGAACCAGTCGAGCGGGTTCTCGTGCGGATGCAGACCCGTTTGCACGACGACACCCTGCTTGCGCACGGCATCGACGCAGGCTTTCAGCGCATGTTCGTTGCCGACGCATTCGATCGCGACATCGCAACCGACCTGGCCTTCCGAGGTCGCCCGAACGATGTCGCCGGGATTGTCCCGTTTGGGATTGATCGTGATCAGATCGGGCAGGATCGATCTTGCGAAATCGAGCCGCGCATCGTTGATGTCGGAGACGAACAGCTGTGCTGCGCCGGCTGCCCTTGCCGCCAGCAGTGTCAGGATGCCGATCGGTCCGGCACCGGTGACGAGCACGCTGCTTCCCGCCGTCACGCCACCGCGATCGCAGGCATAGACGGCAACCGCAGTCGGTTCGACAAGGGCTGCCTCCTCGTCGCTCATCGCATCGGGGATCTTCTGGACGTTGTATTCGTTGAGCGTGGCATGTTCCGCCATCCCGCCCCACTGCCAGCTGAGGCCCGCCAAGGCGAGGTCGGTGCTGAGGTGGTAAAGACCGCGATCGGCAAAGTAGTCGCCGGATCGCGGCATGATCAGCGGTTGAACGGATACCCTGTCTCCGACCGCAATGGTGTTTACGCCGTCGCCGATCGCCTCGACGATGCCACCGAACTCGTGCCCGAGAATCTGTGGCGCCCGCGCGCCGGTGAACGGGTGCGGTTCGCTTGGAATGAAAATCGGGCCATAGGCGTATTCGTGCAGGTCCGTGCCACAGATGCCGACAAAGCGATTGCGGATGAGGACCTGGCCTGGCCCCGGATTGCGATCGGGTGGCGAGATCTGTTCAAGCCGCAGATCCCTGGCTGCATGAAATCTGAGTGCGCGCATGTTTCCTCCGTTCTGCCTTTTGTTGCGACAGTACGGAGCAAGGGGCGTGCCAGGGCTGGGTCAGGTTTGAATATCGTTGCTAATCAATGGCGTAGCTCGACCTGGTGGGCATCGTCCACCTGAGGCGGATGCAACAGGTGTGGTGCCACACCTGTTGCATGCTAGTGCTTGGCGCGCAGCCGGTGGCGCTTGATCTGACGATGGACGGTGGAGCGATCGACGCCCAGGCGCCGGGCCGCCTCGGAGATGTTCCAGCCGCAGGAAGAGAGCATGATCTCGAGCGCCGTGCCGTCATCGGTCTTTCCGATTGGGGAAGGACCTTCAGTCTTGCCTGTCGGCGTCGCTGTGAGGTGGTCCGGCAGGTCGCCGAGTTCAATCCTGTTTTCGTCGCAGACGGCAGCGGCGACGGCGAGAACGTTATCCAGCTCGCGAATATTCCCGGGCCAGCCATGCGCCTTCAGCGCGGCCAGCGCGTCCGACGAGATGTGCAAAGGTCGCTCCTCGGTGCGGTGTTTTTCGAGGAGTGTCGCGAGCAGCCATTCGAAATCCGCCCGATCGCGAAGCGGCGGCATATGGAACACGACGGCATTCAGACGATAGAACAGGTCTTCGCGGAAGCGCCCCTCCTGCACCAGTTGCTGCAGCGGCCGGTGCGTTGCCGAGACGATGCGCAGGTTCACCGATTTCGGTTCCTGCCCGCCAATCGGCAGGATCTCCCGTTCCGCCAGGACCCGTAGCAATCTTGTCTGCAGGGTGAGGGGCATGTCGCCGATCTCGTCGAGGAAGAGGGTTCCGCCGTCGGCCTGTTCTATCAGGCCCTTGCGCCCCTTGGGCGATGCCCCGGTGAAGGCGCCGGGCAGATAGCCGAAGAGTTCGCTCTCGATCAGATGCTCGGGCAACGCGGCACAATTGATCGCAACGAACTTACCCTTGAGGCCGCTGCAGTCATGGATTGTTCGGGCGAGGTGCTCCTTGCCCGAACCGGTCTCGCCCTGGATGAGGACCGGCAATGCGGTCGGCGCGAGTTTGGTGATCCGATCCTGAAGAGCTGCGATCACCGGCACCTGGCCGCCGAGCCGTCGAGAGGGCGAGGCCGTTGCGATCTTGCCGGCCGACCGGCCGACAGGAAACTGCGGTTCGATCGCGTGGGCAAAGAGAGCATTTCCGTCACGCGCGGTCAGAAGCCGTTCCTCAGTCGGCCTGCGACGGGTCAACTCCACCAGGCCATCAACCCCGATATCGAAGAAACGCGACATCGGTTGCCCGATGAGGTTTTGCGGGTCACGCCAGTCGAGCCCGGCCGAACGCGCCAGGATCCGTGCGCCGCCATGGGTCATGCCGATGATGTGGCCGCGGCCGTCGATCGAGATCGCCGCCTCAGGATCGACGTCGAGAAACTCGGGCGCGCGGGCAAAGCGCAGCACCCATTCATGGCGCGTCCGAGCCATCAGGTTGGCGAGCTCGATACGACGCACGGTGGCGGCCACAAGGTGGCGCGCAAGGTTTTGGCTTGCCTTCAGGATTGGAGAGCTGAGCAGAGAAATGTCGAGAACGGCCGAAAGCCCGCCTTCTGTATCGTAGATCGGCGCTGCGGTGCAGGAGAGCGGCGTATGCGTTGTGTCGAAATGGTCGCTCTGGTGGATCGTCAAGGCTTCTCCGGTCTCCAGACAGGCGCCGACGGCGCAGGTACCCGCCCGCGCTTCGGCCCAGTCGGATCCAAGGTAGAGGCCGGCCCGGCGCAGGTTGTTGTCGAAGGAAGGATCGCCCAGAAATTCGACTGTCACGCCTTTCCTGTCGGAGAGCAGCAGAACGTAGTTCTGTCCGGCGACCTGGTTGTAGAGGTTTTCAAGGCCTGACCGCGCGATCCTGATAAGGTCCTCGGCTTCCTGCCGATGCTCGCGAAGGCGCTGTTCAGGCAGGATGTAGGCTTCGCATGTCTGCGCTGGATCCAGCTTGTGCTGATCAAGGCACCGCAGCCACGACTTGACGACAATGTCGTCGCGTCCCGTTGCCAGGCCCTGTCCCACCCGCTCGATCTCGCGGACATGTTCAGAATGTGAAACCATGGAACTTCAATGGCATTGCTGCCACGCTCCTCCATTCCTCCGAACGCGAATGTGTCCATGGCGAAACGGCTTTGTAAAGGGCCGGCGGACATTTCGTTCAGTTTGAGCGCGATCGCCTGGTCGAAAACACAAACTGCGTGCGAACGGGTCTCAGCGCGACCGGTAGCTGTTGAAGCGGGGCACCTTCCAGGGTTTGCGGAGAAGGCAGGCATTCCCGCATTCGAAGCATTTCATTCAAGCGTCCGTGAGCGGAACGGGATGCTTTCCGGCCGATATATAATTCCTCAACTCAAGTTCGATTTTAGGGTAGAATTAGGCCGCGATTTAAAGGACTGCAGTGTCCTTTGCGCGCCGAATTCGACGTGTGGCGCTGCAGAGGAAAGGTGAAGCCAATGAAAAGGTTTGCAATCGTTGCCTTGTCGCTTGCGACTGCGCTGACAAGCGCTCCGCCGGTCATGGCATTTCCCACAATTGCCGCGCCAGGGATTGAGGCGCCGCAAGCCCAGCTGGTTCAGTACAGGCGATATCGCGGCGGCTACGGCGGCTACGGCGGGTACAACCACGGACATCATCACAACGGTGGTGGTGACGATTGGGCTTGGGCACTGGGTGGGCTTGCCGCCGGCGCCGTTATCGGCGGGCTGCTGGCTCAACCCAGATATTATGGCCCCGGTTACTACGGCGGGAACTACTACGGCAATAACTACTATGGCGGGAACTACTATGGCGGGAACTACTACCGGCAGCGCTATTATGCGCCACGCTATTATGCGCCACGCTACTACCGCCAAGTCTACGGCGGCGGCAGTGCACATATGCGCTGGTGCTACGCGCGCTACCGTTCCTATAGGGCATACGACGATACATTCCAGCCCTATTACGGTCCGCGACAAGCGTGCGTCTCACCTTACTATTGAGCGCGGTTGAGGTACGCCGTTAAACGGATTCATCCGCTATCTGGACGGGTTTGGACTGCTGGCAAGCAATCTGTACCGTCGCCCGGGACGATATATCATCGAAATCCGCGCTCAATGGCGCGGCCGGTGCCGGGTTCTGTCATCGCACCAGCGAAGGATTTCGTCGGCGTTGGCCTTGCCGCCGCGGGGACCATGGACGGTGACTGAGCGGGCTGCGGCAGCCACGGCGAAGTTCAAGGCATCGGCAAAGGGTTGGTTCTGTTCAAGACACCAGGTCAGCACGCCGCCAAAGGTATCGCCAGCGCCAGTCACGTCGACGACATCGACGGGAAACCCGCTAGCGCGCAGTATCGTGTCACCGTTACGCGCCTCTGCGCCCTCGGCCGCCAGCGTGCGCACCACCCAGTCGATGTCATGATCGCGCATCCAGTCTCCGATGCACGACAGGTCTTCATGGCCGAAGGCGGTACGGAAGCCGACCTGGTTGAAGATGACCACCGCCGCACCTTTGAGATAGGGCATGTCCTCAGGCGTGCAGCCGCCGACGTCGAGATCGAAGATGGCGCGGCGCCCGTGCTGGCGCAGGTCGGCCAGAAGTCCGGCCTGTTTCAGAATGCCGCTTTCCGTCCGCACGTGCAGCCGGCGGACACGATAGAGGGTCGTATACATCAATCCGGGCTGACGCAGCGCCGTCAAACTGTCCGGTGACAGCCACATCGGTTGTTCGCCCATCTCAACAGTCAGCACGATGTGCTCGCCATCGACCAGGAAGATCAGGTTGCGCGATTCGGGAATAGCAGGGTCGGTCAGCATGTGGCTGACGCCGACGCCGTTCTCCACGAGGTCGGCAATCAGCCGTTTTGACAGCGGGCTGTCGTTGAGCAATGAGATGAACTGCGTTCGGCCGCCCAGTGCCGCATGTACCACAGCGGCGTTGGCGATAGAGCCGCCGGTTTCCGCCGGCAGTTCGGCGACCATGCCCTTGTCCGCACGACCCGGCCAGCGATCGGCGGTGTAATATTCGTCGAGCGCCACGTCACCGATGAAAAAGGTTGTCATGCGCTCAGTCCTTCCTGGTTGGCCGCCTTGATCAGGCGTGGTCCGCCAGCCACAGGCACCCAGGGGCTTTCACCGAAGCCACATATCGCCATCCAATAGTAGGGCGCAGGGCCCGAAACGCCGCGGCAAGCGTCGTGCCAGACGCCACGATGCATCACTACCACTTGCCCCGGCGCAATCACGAATGCTTCAAGGTCATCGCGATGCGGTGCCTCTGCGTCGGATGCGGGCGCGACGGCCAGCACGATCGGTTGGGATGCGCAGAACAGCGCCTCTTCGGTTCCCAGGTGCCGCTCCATTGCCGCGCAGAGCCATGGTCCGCCGCCGCCGCGCGTGATGCCAAGGTGGCCAGAGCCCTCAATCAGCGGTGCGGTGGTGAACCCGTCTCGCCAGCCGTCGCCCGCCGTCCATATCGCCTTGGGATCTGAATCGTCAGTCAGGTTGTAGGTCGTACCGAACCGCGAAAAGTTTTCGGCGGTCACCGGCCGGGCGAGGACGGCATCCGGAGCGCTCATGCGGCACTCCTTGCAGCACGCACGACGCGCATCAAGCCGGCGACGTGGGCCGCTTCAACCCGGCCGGTGTCCTTATGGTCGTGCTTGAACCAGCTTCCGACGACGGCGCCGTCTGCGTGGGCAAGCTGTTCGGCGGCATTGGCCTCGGTAAGGCCGGCTCCGATCAGTAGCGGTACACCGCCCCCGGTTGCGGCACGGAAACGCGCCACCTTGTCCATGTCGGTCGGCCGGCCCGTCGCATCGGAGGTCACCACGAGGCCGTCGCAACGCGAGGCGCCGATGCGCACGTCCTCTGCTTCCGGCCTGCCGGACAGGACCAGTTGATATTTGAACCGCACGCCCCCGAGCAGCAGCGCCGAGACGCCTTCACGGCGGGTGGCAAGGTCTGCGGCGAAGGGAGCATCCGTCTCGGGCGGCAAATGACCGGCAACGGAATCGACCTGGATGAAGGCGACGGGATAGTGTCGGGCAAGTTCAAATGCGCGCGCATCATCGCGTAGCACATTGACGCCGATGCGCGTGCCGAGATCAAGGCCGAACAGCCGCTCCAGCACCCGCTCCACATCCTCGGCGTGGCCGAAATAATTCTCAACTACCAATCCATCGACACCTTCACCCGCCATAATGCGGGCTTCTTCCTCGGCTTGGGCGAGTTTGCCCTCGGGGCTGTCGCCTGCCAGGTGCAACATGCCGAGAATGGGTTTTGGCGTCGTAAAGGTCTCGCCGAAGCGGCTCATGTTCGTTCTCCTGCGTCGCGCCGCCATCAGGCCGGCGCGGTATCACGCCCCCAACGGGTGGCGAATTTCATCTGGACCGCCGGCGAGTAGACGATCGACGTGCGTTCGACCAACCGATCGTTGGCGTCGAGCACATCCCCGCTGGCGCAAAGATAGCCCGGCACGTCGTGTGCCGGAGCAAACACCTCCCGCAAACGGTCGGATGGCGGCACAACCGTCAAAAGCAATTCCGAGCGAATGGGGTTGCGGTCATAGTCGCGGCGCAATACCTCGTAGAGTGATTGCGCCGCGAAATCGTAGCGGTCGATGCCTGGATAGAGGGCGAGATCGAGCTGCGACGTATCGACGTTCAGCCAGTTGACGGTCTCGCCGTTGGCAAGCCCGCGAGCGCGCACCAGGAACAGTTCACCGTTCTCAACCCGATGCTCCAGTACCCGCGTCGTCGGGCGTTGGCCTTGTCGGCGGGCGAGTTCCGTAAAGCTGCCGAAGTTCCAGATATTGTGGCTGATCGGCCGGTGCGAAACGATCGTGCCCCGGCCGCGAACCTGCTGGACCAGTCCCTCCGACACCAAAAGCGCCATCGCATTGCGCACCGTGGTCCGGGCGATGCCGAACTGGTCACGCATTTGGTTTTCCGAGGGAATGGCTTCCCCTTCGGAAAAATCGCCGCTCAGGATTGCGGCTCGAAGCGCCCGGTAGAGCTGCCGGTAAAGTTGCTCGCTCGAATAGAGATCGAGGCGCAATCTCGACAATCTGTCGTCGGCGGCGATGGGGGCGTCAGGCATGGAGGGATGGGTCAAGGCGGGCTCCGTTTGGCTCCGTTACTTCGTGGTTCCGTTCACCTTGAACTCTTCCACGGCAGCATCTTTCAAGCCATGACGATCGAGGATCTGTGCATAAGTACCATCCGCCTTCAGCGCCTCGAGCGCTGCAAGAACCGCATCGCGCAAGGGGCCATTCGCCTTGGCAAAGGCGATGCCGTAGTAATTGATCTCGTCGACCTTGCCGATCTGGTAGAACTTGCCCGGTTCCTGCTTCATCAGATCGAGCAGGCCCTCCAGGCCGATGACCGAGGCCTGTGCACGGCCTTGGCGGATCTGCATGATGTGCTCGGCCTGTGTGGGGATCTGGATGACCGTGATCGGCTTGTCGGCAGCACAATTGGTCTTGCCGACATTTTCCGCCCATGTGACCCAGCTGGTGCCCGTCGCCACGGCCACGGTCTTGCCGCAGAGATCGGTTTCAACCTTGATCTCTCCCTGCTGATCGGCCGTGGAATAAAAGACGTTGCCAGTCTTGAAGTAGTCGATGAAATCGAGCTGTGTCTGGCGTTCGACCTTGTCGGAGAAGGCGGTCATGATCATGTCGGACCGGCCGGTGACGACCTGAGGAATGAGCTGCGGGAATTCGACGTTCTGGAACTCGGCCGTCAGGCCGAGGCGCTCGGCGACGGCCTTGGCGAGATCGATGTCGAAACCCTTCAGGTCGGTCGAGCCGGCATCGCTGTATTCCATCGGCGGATAGGCAAGGCTGATGGTGACGTTTAGTTTGCCAGCGGCGCGCACGGCTTCGGGCAGGGCGGCGGCCAGCTTCTCATCGGCCGCGGCATGGGCCCCTCCGGCTACACACAGGCTGATGAATGTGGTGGAGGCAAGTCCCAGAACTATTGGCAGCAGTCGTTTCATTTTCTGTTCTCCCATTTTTAAGCTGAAATTTCTCAGGCCAGAACGCGGCTGAGGAATGTGCGCACGCGCGGATCACCGGGGTTGCTGAGGACCTGTTCCGGCGCGCCGGTCTCGCGAATTTCTCCGTCGATCATCACCACGACGCGGTCTGCCACCTCGCGGGCAAAGCCGATCTCATGGGTGACGACAATCATGGTGGTACCGCCGCGCGCCAGATTGCGCATGACCTCCAGCACCTCGCCGACAAGCTCCGGATCGAGCGAGCTGGTCGGTTCGTCGAACAGCATCACCCGTGGCTCCATGGCGAGCGCCCGGGCGATTGCCACGCGTTGTTTCTGGCCGCCTGAAAGCTGCGACGGATAGCTTTCGGCCTTGGCCGCCATGCCGACCTGCTCCAGCAGATCCATGGCGCGGGCTTCGGCTTCGGCCCGGCGCAATCCGCGCACGACCATCGGCCCTTCGATGACATTGCCGAGCACCGTCAGATGCGCGAACAGATTGAAGTGTTGGAACACCATGCCGAGCTGACTCTGCTGTGCGCGTAGTCGCTTGACGGGCAGCTCCTGTAGGGCGCCGCGATGGAGCGCGTAGCCCATGATCGCACCATCGACCCAGACATAACCGCCGTTTGGCGTTTCGAGATGGTTGATGCACCGAAGGAACGTGCTCTTACCACTGCCCGAGGGGCCGAGGATGCACAGCACTTCACCATAGGCGACTTCGAGGTCGAGGTTCTTCAATACCTCGTGGCTGCCGAAACTCTTGCGGATACCTACCGCCTTGACCGCGAGACTCATGCTTCCCTCACAGCGGCGAGACGCCGCGCCCGTCCTTTGAACCAGCTTCGATTGCTGGCAGCGGCAGCGGCATCGCGGCCGAAATGGCGTTCGAGATAATATTGACCGATGGAAAGGACCGTCGTTCCGGCGAGGTACCAGGCGGCGCACACGAACAGCAGCTCGATGACCGCGCCGTTGATGAAGTAGATCCGCTGGGCCGCGTTCAGCATTTCGCCCATGGCGATCGTGGCGGCGAGCGAGGAGAATTTCAGCATGCCGATGGCGCTGTTGCCAAGAACCGGCAGGATCAACCGCAGGGTCTGCGGCAGCATAATGCGCCGCATCGTCTGGCCGGGCGTCATGCCGAGTGTGTGGGCCGCTTCCTTCTGGCCGCGATCGACGGACGAGATTCCGCCGCGCACCACTTCCGTCAGATAAGAGCCCTCGTTGACGCCGAGACCAAGAACGGCAGCGACAAAGGGCGTCACCACATCAACCATGCGCTCGTCGACCAGGCCCGGAATGTAGAGACGGGGAAAGACGAGTGCGATGTTGAACCAGATGAGAAGCTGGAGCAGCACCGGCGTGCCGCGAAATATCCAGACGTAAAGCCAGGCGGCAAAGCGCAGGATTGGATTTTCCGAAAGGCGCATGATCCCGAAGGCGAAGCCGAGGACCACGCCAAGTGCAAGCGCGCAAGCCGAGATCAAAAGGGTCCAGCCGAAACCGGTGATGATGACGCCGGCCGTTAGAAACTGCCCGACGACCGTCCACTGGATTTGACCAACCGCAAAGGCGCGACCGATCACTGCCAGCAGCAGGATGACGGCACCACCGCTTATCCAGCGCCAAGGGTGGCTCAAACGGCGAATGGGCACGTCCGGGCCTGGCAGGTCTGTCAGCGACAGCGTGGGAGTTGCATTCGAGGTTGATCGGGTCATGATGTCCAAATGTAGGGTTAGGCCTACAACTTACTAGATGCGTTCTTTAGCGGAGTCAAGCGGGCCGACCGCCGAAGGAAAAACAAGCGCGTTGTCGGGAAAATGGGCACGTGATCACAGGTCGCGTGCACGTCCGCGATCAGCAGCCAGTTCGTGGCGCTGGACTATCCAGTGAGAGGGTGAGTGTCGTCGGCGTTACGTTGATCGCTCGCTTGGGAGGTTCATCGATGACATATCGTCGAAAGGTTGGACCGTTTCGATGTACACCGCCGAGCACGGATCGAGACGCGTGCGCGGCGGTGACATGGTTCAACATAGCCTTGACTCAGAGCCTTGTAACAACGACTTCCTGATACTCGCTCGGCACCACCATGGTACCGCCATCGGCGCGATTGAAGCGTGCAACGAGCGCCAGCAGATCGGTAGCGAGCGCGTCCTGTCCCGCGGGTTCGAGGGCGGCGAAGGTCTTCAAAACAGGGCCGTAGAAGGTCCGGAAGACCTCAAGCCAATGCTCGGGCGACTTGTAGCGGAACACAAACTGCCGCGGCATTGCCGCAACCGAGGCGGACGTGGCCGGGAACAGTTCCTCGAGACGCGGGCGCGATCCCCAGAGCGCCGGCGAGCGGGCACCTGCCGGCGTTGGGACATGGCGACCGATCGTCTTGAACACCTGCCCGATGAAGCCATCGGGGGTCCAGTTCGCAAGGCCAATGGAGCCGCCGCGCTTGCAGACACGAAGGAGCTCGCCGGCAGCCCGCTCCTGATCGGGCGTGAACATCACGCCGAAAATCGAGAGCACAGTGTCGAACGACTGATCGGCGAAGGGCAGGTTTTCTGCATCTGCCTCCTGGAAGGTGATGGAGAGCCGGTCTGCCTTGGCGCGCTCACGAGCGCGCTCCAGGAGCGCAGGGACGTAATCCGTCGCGGTGACGTCGCACCAGCGCCGGGCGGCGGCAAGCGCACCGTTGCCGTTGCCAGCGGCGACGTCGAGCACCTTGGAACCGGCGCGCAGATCGAGCGCTTCACAGAGGCTCTCGCCAACAATTTGCAGGGTCGTGCCGACGACGGCGTAATCGCCTGAAGACCACGCGTTTTGCTGCCGGGCCTTGAGCGCGCCGAAGTCGACGGCAGGCTGGTGGTTCTGGTCGGCTAGAGCTGCGGATGTGGACATTTTTTCCTCCTTAAGGCAGTTTGATTGGGTCATGGTGCGTCTGTCACAGGCCTGTTTCGAGCATCTGATCTTCCGCGGCTTCTGGTTTAGGCAGAGAGCGTGGGAACCGGCGTGGGAGCCGGCGTGGTAATGACCATGGAACCTTACGGGCGAAGGCAGATCGACATGCCGTCGTTAACGCTCCGACTGCTCGGACCATTGGCAATTCGCCGTGAAGGCGTGGACGTGCCGTTGCCCGGATCGCGCAAGGTGCGTGCTCTTCTTGCCTATCTGGCGCTTTCGCCTCATCCCTCTGGAAGGGCTCAGCTTTGCGACCTTCTGTGGGATGTTCCCGACGATCCGCGCGGTGAACTGCGATGGTGTCTGAGCAAGATCCGGTCGCTGATCGGTGAGCAGCGCGTCCGTGCCAAGGGCGATACGATCGCCCTCGATCTGTCGGATTGCTCGGTCGATGCGATCGAGGTTACCGCAGCCCATCGACACGGCTTTAGGACGCTTGCACCGGAACAGTTGCGATCCCTGGCCGATCTTTTTGTCGGCGATTTTCTTGACGGCCTTGCGATTGAGCGCTGCCCGGCATTTGACAGCTGGCTGGCGTTCCAACGGCGCCGATTGCGCGATACCCATGCGGCTCTCCTCGATCACATCGTACAACGCGCCGGCCATGAGGAAGTGCGCAGCTATCTCGATCGCTGGATTGCCCTTGCCTCCTTTGACCTTCGTCCCCACGAGCTGCTGCTGCAAAGCCTTGCTGCCGACGGGCGCGTTCGGGAAGGAGAGGAGCACCTGGCAGCGACTGCCAAGCTTTTCGATAGTGAAGGCGTTGACAGCAAACCTCTTCGAGAGATCTGGCGCACGGCCAGGGCTCAGGCTGACGAGACGTTCATAGTGCATCCGGCGCCCGTCGCCGAAACGGCGCCGAGCGAAACAGCAGCACCTCAGACGCATCGCCGTGCCTCGATCGCTATCATGCCCTTCGATGACACGTCGCCGATGGCCATTCCGGGTGGGTCGTCGGATGCGCTCGTTCACGACATCATCACACGGCTCGCCCGACAGCGAAGCCTCAGCGTGATCGCCCAGGGCACCATGTTCGCCCTGCGCGACCGCCGGTACACACCGCACGAGGCTGGCCGGATGCTCGGCGTCGACTATGTCGTCAACGGCTCGTTCCAGCGCCTCGGAAGGCGCATCACCGTCTGCGTCGAACTTACGGAGGCGCAAACCGCCCGTATCGTCTGGGCCGAGGTCTTCGAGTACGATGCTGCGGAGACCTTTCTTCTGCTTGACGAGATCGGCAGTCGGATCGTCGTCACCATCGAGCGTGAGGTCGAAGCGCTTGAGAGCAACCGGGCAATCCTGAAGCCACCTAGTTCTCTCGATGCGTGGGAGGCGCATCACCGTGGGCTCTGGCACATGTATCGCTTCACCAGGAGCAACAATGAACAGGCCCAACACTTCTTCGAGACCGCGATAAACCTCGATCCGACATTCGCCCGCGCTCACGCGGGCCTTTCCTTCACCCATTTTCAAAGCGCCTTCCAGCACTGGGCGGATCAGGACGTGGAGGTCGAGCTCGCGTATCGGGCAGCCAGCCAAAGCATGATGGCCGATGACCGCGACCCGGCCGCGCATTGGGCAATCGGCCGAGCGCTCTGGCTGCGGGGGCTGCATGACCAATCCGTCGGCGAGCTGGAACAGGCGGTCGAACTCAGCCCCAGCTTTGCGCTTGGTCATTATTCGCTCGCCTTCGTCCAGGCTCAGTCCGGCGATGCGCAGGCAGCTATTGTGGCGGCTGATCTTTCGCGAAAACTCAGTCCATTTGATCCGCTGCTCTTCGGCATGCTGGCAAGCCGGGCGCTGGCACTCGTGCGCCTCGGACGCTTTGAGGAGGCCGCCGGCTGGGCCATCAAGGCTGCGGCTCGGCCGAATGCCCATGCCCACATTCTGGCGATCGCGGCGCTATCGCTGGCGCTCATCGGCCGGCTCGACGAAGGGCGTGGCTACGTGGCGTCGATCCATCATCGGTTTTCAGGTTACAGCCTGAGCGATTTTCTGACCGCGTTTCATCTGGGGCCCGAACAGCAGACGCTGTTTCGCGAAGGTGCAAGGCAGATCGGCCTCCATTGATGACATCTTGTCCCTGGTTCATTGTTTCTGATCGTCCTTGCATTGTGGGGATCAGACAATGAAACATCGGGTCGTGCTTGGCTTTGCGGCCGCCTTGGGTTTGCTCGTTGCGGCGACATTCGTCGTGCCTTCTCGGACCTCCGTTGCTCCCATAGCGATCGAGACATCTGTCATTCGCAGTTCAGATCTTCTCGAAAAAGCCTGGAGCCTCCCGGTCGCTTCTGCCTTTGACAAACGCGTCACGTGGCAGTCGAACGGTTCGCGGTGTGGACCTGCAAGCCTTGCAAACAGCTTCCGCTCGATCGGTGAGGACGAAACGACCGAGGCCGACGTCCTGTCCGGAACAGGTACGTGCTGGACGGGGTACTGCATAATGGGGCTCACTTTGGACGAGCTGGCTGAGCTTGCGCGAAAGAAGACGAGCCACCAGGTCACCGTGCTGCGGAACCTGACCGCCGAGCAGTTCCGTGAGCACATGACGCACGCTAACGATCCCGACCGTCGCTACATCATCAACTTCGATCGTAGGACGATTTTTGGAGCGGGAGCAGGACACCACTCACCCGTGGCGGGATATCTGGAGGCCGAAGATCTGGTGTTCGTCCTGGACGTGAATGAGCAGTTCAAGCCCTGGCTCATCGAGCGCGATCGTTTGTTTGCCGCCATGGATACTCTCGACGGTGATAGCAAAAGAGGCCTGCTTCAAATCGGCGGCCCCTGACCGCGTTGTCGCTTTCGCAGCGGGCGTGTCTGGATAGGCAGGTCTTCGAAGTCCCTCGGGGCACCGGGAATGTCCTGCAGACGGCGAACCGGTCAATCGGTTCGGCCTGCTCGACCGCAGGCGGGCGTTACGACCATATGCGGAGGTCACTCTGCGATGTAGAGTCTCAAGCATTGATTGCTTACCATAAGGCAGGAAGCGTGTCCCAGATGGTTTAGCGGTGCCAGCCCAGGGCGGGCGGGTCGACCTGGCGTAGTTGCGGCGTGGAGAAACGCATCGTTGCCGGGCGCCCAGATGAGACAATGCGCAGGTTGAGCGCGAGCCGAAGCCTCTGGGATGGCGTTTTGATTTTGATCGGCGGTGTCCTCAGCATGCCTGACCATGCCTCGGTCGGATAGGACGCGAGGTTGCCGTCACCGAGATCGAAAGGTGCAAGCGCCTGTGCCGTCAGACCTTCCGGGCCACAGTCTTCAAGCACAAGGGAGATGTCCCGCCAGCCATCATGCGCGTCGACCTCGACCGCGCAGCTCGCCCGGACCCAGGCGCCTGCCGGCAGCGGATTGATGAAACCTTCCGGCAAGATCTCCAGGACGCAATGGCCGCCTTCCAGACTGATTTCTTGCCAGCCTGCCGGATGACCGGTGCTGCTTACGGCACGGCTGGCCGTGACGTTGCAATCGGGCGGCGGCCCCGCAAACGTCTTTGCGTTGCCCGGAAGCGGATCGGGAACAAAACTTCCGAGGGGATTGTGAACCGGGTCGAAACGATCGTCCCGCGCCCACCGTTCGGGAACGTGCGGAGCAAGCAGCCCGCGGAGGTACTCGGCCAACGCCTTGCCGACGGCATGACCGCCCGGCACAGAAAAATGCGTGCCGTCATCGGAGAATCCGGCGTGTGGAACGCCGTCCGCGCTATGCCAGTCGACCCAGGCGCTGTTCCAGTCGAAGATGTGGCAACGGGGTCTTCGGGCCGCGAAGGCACGGCTCTTCTGGTTGATCCATTGCGCCTTGGCACGCTCCGATCCGCCGGCCGACCATTTTTGCGTCCCGCGGGCAAGGATCGGCAGCAGGATGACCAGCTTGCCGGCATCGAGCAGGCGGGACACGATCGCCTCGCGGATCGCCTGAATGGTTTCCTTGGTCTCCACCATCATGTCGTTGGTTCCCGCGTCAACGATGATGAGGTCGAAATCAAGCGCAAGGACCTGGTCGATCCGGTTGGCGATATCTAGGGCCTTCTGGCCTGAGACACCGGCGTTAAGGCCACCGAAGCCGCGCGAGTCACCCACCCGCCCGCTCGGCTCCCATCCAGGATGTACGCGTGGGTCGTGGAAGACGGTGATATCGAGCTGGCCATGGGTCAGCACCTCCGCCCATGTCGACCAGCCCCTGGCCGACGATCGGATATGCCGCTCGCCGGCATCGTGGTTCTGCTGGACGAGCGAGGTCCCGAGCAGGGCGACCCTGCTCCCATGGATCGGAGATGTGACTGTCATGTTCTGGTCCTACGAGAAGAACGTGCCGCCATTGACGTCGTAGCTGGCGCCGGTGATGAAGGCAGCCTCGTCGGAGACGAGGAACGCGACCAGACTTGCGACCTCGGCCGATTGTCCCTCGCGCTTGAGCGGTGTCGCTGCCGCAACCCGCTCGCGCACTTCCGGTTTCGTGAAGGTGTCGTGGAAAGCCGTGGAGATCATGCCGGGGCAGACGGCGTTCACCCTGATCTTCGGGCCGAGTTCCTTCGACAGGCCACGCGTGAACGTCATCACGGCCCCCTTGGAGGTCGCGTAGGCGACGGCGCCGGGACCGCCGCCGTCACGGCCGGCCTGGGACGCGAAGGTGACGATCGAGCCTCCTTCATTCATGGCGGGCACCGCGGCTTTGGTTGCATTGAACAACGACGTCAGATTGACGTCGATCACTTCACGGAAGAACGCCTCGTCCATCTCGGACAGCGTCTTGCGGGCGATGATGCCGCCGGCGACGTGCACGAGGCCATCAAGCCTGCCGAATTCCGACACGGCCTTGTCGACCGCGGCCTGGGCATCCGCCGCATTGGTCATGTCCGCTCTAAGTGCGACCGCCTTGCCGCCCGCCGCATTGATAGCGCCGACGCTCTGTTCAGCGCTTGATGCCGAGCCGAAATAGGTGACGACGACCTTTGCGCCTTCCTTGGCAAGTCGCTCGGCGCAGGCCTTGCCGATGTCGCGTCCGCCGCCGGTGACCAGCACGACTTTGTCTTTCAGTCCGTTCATGGAAATATCCTTTCGTGATCAGAAGTTCTTTGGGATGACGATGCGCAACTGGTTGTCGTCGACATCGGTGAAGTAGATGTCGGCGCTGAACCCCTGGTCGTCGATGAAGTTAAAGACCCGCCGCGGCTCATCGAGCGAATAGGGAACGAGCAGGGTGACGAGGGTGTGCTTGCTCGCCGACGGCAGGCTGGCCTCGATATGGTATTGGGTATCCATGCCCTCGACGTCGGCGGGATCGATCCCTTCGAAACCTTCGACCAGGCGAACATTGGGCGGGCCGGAGGTCGAGTGGACGAACTGCCCGTAAAGGCCGGCGCGCTCTCCGGTCAGGCGGAAGCTGTTGGTGCCGACGTCCATCGGTCTTGTCGCATGAAACAGCCATTGAACGGGCTTTGGACGGGAGCACTCGACGCGGTCGACGAGCACAACGAAATCGCTTGCGGTGAAATAGACGTCGCGTTCGGCGCGCAACACGTCAGGATCTGCGGCCCGGTAGGCCGCCGTCGCATCGCCGCTGATGAAGACATGGGACGGCTCCTCGCGCACGGTGACAATCCGCCCCCCGGCCTTTTTTGCAATCGTCTTATCGCCGTCGGCATACTGACCTTTGCCGTCGATGAGGATGGCGTTCTTGGAAATGGTCTGGCGCCGCCAGTTACGGTGCATGGTGGAGTTGAAGGCCACATAGTAGCCGCTCTGGATGGCCAGATCTTCGCCGAAGGCATAGAGCAGGAAAGCGTTCTGGTCGCCATGGCTGTGGCTGAGCGAGCCGAAGGTGCTGCTCTTGAACAGAAACTGGATATGCCGCGCAGGGTCGTCCATGTATTTCTGGATGGCGACCCAGCCGATATCCTTGAACCATTTCACTGGTGGCAGGTCGCTTGGCGCCTGGGCCGTGATCTGCGGATAGTCGTGGCGATAGACGAGATCGTCGAAATTGAGATCCCACCAGCCGTAATTGTAGAACTCCATCTCGGTTCCGGCGGCGTCGGCCTTAAGGCGCTCGTAGTACCACTGGTAGTAAGGATTGCCGGTGACGCCTGCGAACTGGCGGACATTGTAGCCGACCTTTACTCCCGGCGGGTCGCCGAGGGTGGAATCGTCTCCGAAACAGGCGCGACGGGTACCCGGTGCCTTGGTGTAGAGCGGGAAGTCGCCGGTCTTATGGAAGAACGGCCTCTTGTAGAGGTCGACGTTCAGGAAGTTCTTGATGAGGTTGGCGGCCTCCGTCAGGTAGGCGATGCCTGTCATCCAGTAATGCGGACCCTCGGCCCACCCGCCATCCGCGTCGCCCCATGGGGAGTAGAGTGTGAACAGGAATTCGATCGTATAGTCGAGCCAGCTTTCCGCCTCGTCGCTTTCTCCAGCAAGAGCGATGCAGGCGGCCGTCAATGCGGCCGATAGCGAGCGCACGGCGTGACTGTCATAGGGGAAGACATGGATGCGCGCACGCCACAGGACATGATCGGCAACTTCGCGCGTCCGCGCCAGCAGGACGTCGCGGACCTCCGTCCGTTCCGTGTCGTCGAGATGATCCCACAGCCAGTCGTAGCCCCAGGCGAGTGCGGTGACGACGCGGAAGGCTGCCTCGTCGTTGTAGGAACGCGCGGTGGCGCCCGTACGATCCCATCGCGCGATCGCCAGCAGCCATTCACGCGCCCTGGTGATCAACGCGGGATCGTCGAGAATTACGCCGGCGATCGCCAGATGGCGCACCGCGTAGATGGCTTCCTGGCAATCGATGTACATCTGCCGCCAGAGTTTCGCGACGCGCACGTTGTTGGGGTAGAGGGCAGGCTCTGCGATGAAATCGCGCGTGAGCCATGGCGCGACAGACTTGTCGAAAAAACCCTGCCAGCCGCAATGATCGGCATCTGCCTCCAGGCGTTCGCGAAAATCACCGACTTCGCTCGGACCGAGCCAAAGTCGGGGATGGCGTAGATCCGCAGCCTTCCAGCGGACTTGCGCGCGCGGCAGCGGTGTTTCCGGCAAGCCGGGCAGGATCTCGAATATTCGAACGCTGCTCCAGGCGGACACAACGGTTTTGGATGCGCCATCCCATAGCGCGAAGGCCCAGTGATAGACGCCGGGCTCGAAGGTTACGTCCGGCGTGAAGAAGTTCCAATTAAGGTCTTCGAACAGCAGCGTATCGGCCGGTGGAAAGGATGGATTCCGGGACACCTTGAGGGCATAGCGGGCATTGTCGTCCAGCGCCGGCAGCCAGCTGAAACGCGGCGGGTTCTCCTGGATGGCGGAGCCGTTCGGCTGATAGGTGATCGTCAGCGTGCCGGGTTTCGGCTCGTCGAGATAATGCAGTCGTGGGGCTTCGTCAGCTTTGGGCATCGAAAATGACGTCCTTTAACAAGTCGGGGAGTGAATAGGGCGCGGCCGCGCCGCGCCCTGATGTGTCAGTTCTTGGCGTATTGGCGGTCGTAGGCCGTCTGCATGACCTTGATGACCTCGGGCAGGCCGAGCTGTTCGAGGCGAGCCTGATAGGCATCCCAGGAGGCGTCGACATTCTGTGCGCCGAGCACGAAGGTCTGCTGCATCTCGGTCATGTATGTGAGCAGGCTCGGCCAGTACTTGTCGTAGACCGCCCGTTCCTCGGCGCTCATCGAGACGCCGGTGAATTCGGGCTGCAGCAGGCCGGGTTCCGTCTCGTACATGGCGATCCCGTCGAGGGCCATCTTGTTGGTCCACTGCTGTTCGGACGGGTAGGAGGCCCAGTAGCCGCGCGGCACGCCGGCGCCGATCTCCCACATCTGGGCGTTCACCGGCTTTGGGTTCTTGAGGACGCTGTCCTTGTAGACAGGTTTGCCGTCCTTCATGTCGTAGTTGACGCCCTCGACACCCCAGTTGGAGAGAATGCGACCCTTTTCGGAGAACCAGAAGTCGAAGTACTTGATCGTCTCGGCGGGGTGCTGATTGGTGTAGGAGATCGCCCAGCCGGCAGGCTGAACGGTCGCACGCCGACTGTCCTCGAAGCGCTTTCCCGATACCGTTTTCGGTGGCAGCATCGGTGCGAAATTGATACCGGGAACGCTGTCCTTCAGAGCCTCGGTATAGTTCGAGGTGCTGGCGAACCAGTCATGGGTCATGCCGCCGATATTGTTACCGAGCATGTATTCGCGAACGCGTGCGCCGCGAGTAAAGACTTCCGTGTCGATGAGCCCTTCGCCAAACCACTGGGCAACCTTTGAAATCCCGGTCTTGTAGTTTGCCGTCGTCCACGGGTGGACGATCTTGCCGTCCTCGACCATGAAGTCGCCGTAGCGTTCCGACCCCGAGACGCGCGCATCCCACATGTTGATGAGCCGCACGGCTTCGATCGGCTCGCGGGCGAAATAGGGAACCTCGTCCTTCTTGCCGTTGCCGTTGGGATCCTTCTCGCGAAATGCCTTGAGCACAGTGTAGAGCTCGTCGACATTTTGCGGTTCCTTGAGACCGAGCTTCTCCAGCCAGTCCCGGCGGATGAACCAGGCGCGCGAATACTCTCCCTCCGGAACATAAGGGATGAAGTAGATATGCCCATCGGGCGCGCTGATGGCGCGGCGCACCACGGGATGATCGTCGAAGAACTTCTTCAGGTTGGGGGCGTTTTCGGCGATCAGGTCGTCAAGCGGCAGGAAGGCGCCTTCCATCCCGTAGCGGATAAAGTCGTCCTTGAGGCCGCCTGTCACATCTCCTCCCACGATATCAGGCAGATCGCCAGACGCCATCAACAGGTTGAAGGCGTCGCGGCTGTTGCTGGTGGCAAGCGAGGCCACGTTCTTGACGTGGATTCCGGTCCATTCCGCCGCTTTCTTCTCGACGGGCCAGTTCTCCGTGTAGACGTACTTGTCGCGGAAATGGAAGTGGATCGTCAGTTCGAGCGGATCGTCGACAATCTTCGTCGACGCGTCCTCGGCGGCGGCGCTGCCCAATTGCAGAAGCGCACAGGTGGCAAGTAGCGAAAGCCTTTTCCCAAAACGTCTCATTCCATTTCTCCTCCTTGAACAGAACTGGCCGTTATTCCTTGACCCCACCAAGGGTGATGCCCTTGTTGAAGTATTTCTGGATGCTCGGATAAATCAGCAGCACCGGAATGATCGAGGCGATCATGATCGCGGCTGTGACGGTTTCGAATGAGTAGCGCGAGCTCAGCAGGCTGCTGGCAAACTCGTCGTTGGCGGTGAGGTCGACGATGATGCGCTTCAGGTAGAGTTGGAGCGGGATCTTTTCCTCGCCGCGCAGCAGCACCATGGCCCAGAAGTAGCTGTTCCAGCGCGAGACGATGCAGAACAGACCGACGGTGATGATGGCCGGCTTGGACAGTGGAATAAATACCTTCCAGAGCAGCTGCCATTCGCTGGCGCCGTCCATCTTCGCTGCTTCCTCGAAGGATTTCGGCACGGACTCGAAGAAGTTGCGCAGCAGGATGACGTTGAAGGCATTGCAGGCGAAGCCGATGATCAGGCCGAAACGCGAATCCAGGAGGCCAAGGTCGCGCATGTTCAGGAAGAAGGGGATCATCCCGGCATTGAACCAGAGGGTGAATGCCACCATCAGGTTCAGGAATTTGCGTCCGCGCAGCCTAGCGCGTGACAGCGCATAGGCGCCGGGGATCATGATCGCCAAGCTGACCGCGGTGCCGCCGAACGTGTAGATGAAGGTATTGCCGTAGGCGATCCAGAACAGTCGGTCGGACAGCACGAATTCATAGGCCGCAAGCGTCAGGTCCTTGGGAAACAGAATGACCTGCCCGGAGGTGACCGCCGCACCTGACGAGATCGATACCGCCAGCAGATAGATGAACGGATAGAGGGTCGACAGGACGAACAGTCCGATCAGGGCCGCATTCGCATATCCGAAAATACGATCGCCGCGCGAGTATAGGCTGAAAGTGGCCATGACATTCACCAGAGCGAGGTTGATGAGACCTTCCGGCTGATCCGGTTGGCCGTGAAGACGAGGGCAAACGCGATGACCGCGTTGAACAGGCCGGCGGCAGTCGCCAGGTCGTACTGGGTTCCCTGCAGGCCGGTCCGGTAGACATAAGTCGAGACAACGTCGGCGGTGCGGTAGGTGGCCGGTTGGTAGAGTAGGATGATGTATTCGAAACCGACCTCGACCAGGTTGCCGATGCGGATGATCAGCATGATGATGATCGTCGGCAGAATGCAGGGCAGGGTGATGCGCCACATCATCTGCCAGCGCGAGGCGCCGTCGACCCGGGCGGATTCGTAGAGTGTCGGGCTGATACCGGCGATGGCAGCGAGATAGACGATCGATTCGAAGCCTGCCTCCTTCCAGACGTTGGAGCCGATGAACACCGTTCGGAACCATTCCGGCTGTGTCAGGAAGTAGATCGGATCGAAGCCGAGGCTGGACAGCACGAGGTTGACCACGCCCGTGGTTGGCGACAGCAGGTTGATGACGATGCCTGCAACGATCACCACCGAAATGAAGTGTGGAAGGTAGACGACGGTCTGTGAGAAACGCCGGCCGACTTCGCTCTGCAGCTCATTGAACATCAAGGCCAGGATGATTGGCACCGGGAAGGCGAAGATCAGCCCCAGGCCGCTGATGGTGATCGTATTGATGAAGGCGCGGATGAAGATCTGGTCATTGAGTAGCGTCCGGAAATTTTCGAACCCGACCCAGGGACTGCCGGCAACGCCACGGAACGGGCTGAAGTCCTTGAAGGCAATCTGCAAGCCTTCCATCGGCTTGTAGAGGAAAAGCAGGAACCAGACGAGCATCGGCAACAACAACACATAAAGCTGCCAGTCTCGGCGAAGATCCTCCGCCAGGTCCTTGATATGCTGGGCGATCTTCGATCCCATCATCTGCCTCACGCCTGTCCGTTGATGGCTTTGCCGGTCTCCACGTCGAAGACATGAAGTCTGGCGGTGGGGATCGCCAGCCTGGCGACATCCGACAGGCTTCTCCCGTCCACGGGCGTATCGACCTTGGCGACGACCGGCTGGCCGCCGATCCTGCAATGAAGCAGCGCTTCCGAACCGAGAGGCTCGACGAGGTCCACGGCCGTCGCTATCTCCTGGGTGTCGGCCCCCGGGCGGCCGACTTCGATATCGAGGTGTTCGGGACGCAGGCCGACGAGAACTTTCTGGCCGGCGCGCATGCCGGCGGCGATTGCAGCCGGCATGCGGAACTGGACCGGAACGTTGCCGTCGACGCAGGCAACGGCAGCGCCGTTTGCCGCTTCCACGCGCGCTGCCACGAGGTTCATGGGCGGCGATCCCAGGAAGCTCGCAACAAACGCATTGGCCGGATTGAGGAAAAGCTCCATGGGCGAGCCGACCTGTTCGACGCGTCCGCCATTCATGACGACGATGCGGTCGGCAAGCGTCATGGCCTCCACCTGGTCGTGCGTCACGTAGATGCTGGTGACGTCCATGCGCTTGTGCAGCCGCTTGATCTCCGCGCGCATCTGGGTGCGCAGCTTGGCGTCGAGATTGGACAGCGGCTCGTCGAACAGAAACACCTGTGGCTTTCGCACAATCGCGCGACCCATCGCCACGCGCTGTCGCTGGCCGCCCGAAAGGTCCGCGGGCTTGCGCTTCAGATAGGGCATCAGATCGAGAATGGCGGCCGCCTCGTTGACAGCGGCTTCGACGACGTCGTTCTTCTCGCCACGGACGCGCAGTCCAAAGGCGATGTTTTCCGCGACATTGAGGTGCGGGTAGAGCGCGTAGTTCTGGAACACCATGGCGACGTCGCGATCTTTCGGCGCGACCCGGTTGACGACGCGGCCACCGATCGAGATCGTGCCATCTGAAATGTCTTCGAGCCCGGCCACCATGCGCAGGGTCGTGGACTTGCCGCAGCCCGACGGTCCGACCAGAACGACGAACTCTCCCGGTGATACCGACAGCTTGATGGAGTGCACGACTTCGAGTGCGCCGTAGCGTTTCACTACGTCGTTCAGTTCAACTGCAGACATTTGATTCCTCCCGCCGGCGCGAACCCCTTAGGTCAGGTTGCGCCGCGGCCTCCGTTTTTCTGTCGTTGTCGCATTGATCGATTCAATGTAGCTCCACAGCTTCGGGTCGCGTGAGAGCTCGGTAATCTTGCTTTCGAGCGAGCCGAGGTGTCGGCTCATTGCCGCCACGGCCGCATCCGGCGAAGCTTCACGAATGGCATCGACGATCGCCCGATGTTCCTCGATGACTTCTGCAGTGCGGCGAACGCCGAAGACCATCTTCAAATGGCGCATGCGATCGATCTCGCCCTTCGCCTGGTTGACGAAGGTCCACACACCGCTCAGACGCGCGGCTGCGAAGATGGCTTTATGAAAGCTCTCGTCGAGCTCGAAGAAATTCGTGTAATCCTCGCCCTCTACGGCTGCAATCTGCTGGTTGAGGCAGAGTTCAAGGCGGCCGAGATCTTCGAACGTGTGGCGCTTGGCCGCCTCTGCGGCCGCTCCGGCCTCCAACCGAAAGCGAATGAAGCACGCCTCGATATAGCGCTGGACCTCGATCGTCGCGACAAACGTGCCGCCCTGCGGCACGACCTTGATCAGGCCTTCCTCCGAGAGGCGGATGATCGCTTCGCGAACCGGTGTCTTGCTGACGTTGAGGATCGCGGCGACCTCCTTTTCCGGCAACGCGCGGCCAGGCAGCAACCTCACCTCGACGATCAGTTGCCGAAGCAGGCGATAGACCTTTGACGTCGTGTTGCCCGCACCCTCGATCAGGGACGGCCGAAGGAGCTCGTCAAGTGGAAGTGCCGGTATGGTGACAATCTCAGACATATCTATCCGCTAACTGATATCTTAGTTGCAAGATTGATGTCTTAGAGTGCGATTGTCAACCGTAAATAATTTTGTCGTCGAGCGAGGGGTCTGCGTCGGAAAATCACGCCTCTTCCGGTCCCGATCCCGCGTGGCGGTTCGCTGGCCTATCAATCGCAATTGACATCGTCTGTATCCTGGATACAATTTGCCTCGATCTTGGGAGGGATCGATGAGTCAAACCTTTGAATGGCGAAGCCAGTCGCGCCTGCTCGACGAAGTTGCCCAGGCGCTTCGCGAGCGCATCTATGCCGGCGTCTATGCGCCTGGAGCGACGTTGCGCCAGGAGCGGATCGCTGCCGAATTCGGCATCAGCCGTACGCCGCTTCGCGAGGCCTTGCGGGTGCTGGAGCGCGACGGGCTCGTTGTGAACAAACCGGGCAGCGGTGTCAGGGTGGCCACCGCCGACCTGCCGAAACTTCTCGATGCCTATGCTGTGCGCGAGGCGATGGACGGCGTGGCGGCGCGCAATGCCGCCGAGCGCGCCACAGCATCCGAAATCAAAGCACTCGCGAAACAGATCGATCAGCAGCAGAAGGTCGTCGAGCGCTGGGATCCCGGCGCCTACACCCAGTCCAACGTCGTCTTTCACGAGGCAATCGTCAGTGCTTCGCGCAATGCGTCGCTGGCGTCGCTCGGGCCGCTTCTGCGGATGACCTCTCAGGTCTTCGCTCCGGCCTTTTCGCTTTCCAGCGAACGCGCCAGCACTGCCGTTGCCGAGCATCGGCTCATTGTCGAGGCGATAGCGGCAAGGGACCCTGATCAGGCTGAGAAGCTGGCGCGCGCGCATATCCATGCGACGGCCATGAGATTGAAAACGCTCCTCCCGCAGGGCGAGACTGACAACGAGGCATGATGTGAAGACTTACGGCAATTTCATCGCGAACACGTGGCAGGACGCAATTGGCGGCGAGCACATCGCCGTCAGGGATCCCTCCAACGGTGAGATATTCGCGCGCATTGCCCGGGGAAACCGGGATGACATCGACCTGGCCGTGCGCTCGGCGCGCTCGGCACTTGGCGGCCAATGGGGGCAGTTGACGGCTACCGAACGCGGACGGGTGCTCAGCCGGATCTCGGCAGCGGTGCTGCGCAACATCGACCTTTTGACGGAGCTTGAAGCGCGGGATGTCGGCAAGCCCCTGACACAGGCGCGGGCTGATGTCGTCGCGCTCGCGCGCTATCTGGAATTCTATGGCGGCGCCGCCGACAAGGTGCATGGCGACACCATCCCCTATCAGAACGGCTTTACCGTGCTGACCATTTACGAGCCGCATGGGGTTACGGGTCATATCATCCCGTGGAACTATCCGATGCAGATCCTTGGTCGAAGCCTCGGCGCAGCCCTTGCCATGGGCAATGCGGCCGTGGTCAAGCCGGCCGAGGAGGCGTGCCTGACCATCCTGGAATTTGCACGCATCGCCGAAGAAGAGGGCCTGCCATCAGGAGCGCTGAACGTCGTCACCGGTTTGGGCGCGGAAGCGGGTGCCGCGCTTTCCGAACACCCTGATGTCAACCATATCTCGTTTACCGGTTCGGTGCGCACCGGTGAGATGGTGCAGACGGCGGCGGCGAAGAATGCGGTGCCGGTGACGCTCGAACTCGGCGGCAAGTCGGCGCAGATCGTCTTTGCCGATGCGGACCTCGACCGTGCCGTGCCATTCCTGGTCAACGCCGGGATCCAGAACGCCGGGCAGACCTGTTCGGCCTCGTCACGCATCCTCGTCGAGCGCGCCATCTACGAAGACGTCGTGGCGCAGATGAGCGAAAGATATCGCGCGCTCAGGGTCGGACCGGCCAGCGCCGATCTGTCGCTTGGCCCGGTGGTCTCGCATAGGCAAAAGGCGATCATCGAGGGCTTCCTTGCCGATGCCGCCAAGGATGGCCTGAAGATCGCGGCTGAGGGCGAGATCGTCGCCGACGCACCCGCTGACGGCGCCTATGTCGCACCGACATTGCTGCGCGACGTGCCGCACGAGCACCGCACGGTACAGGAAGAAATCTTCGGCCCGGTCCAGGTGATCATGCCGTTCGACAGCGAAGAGGAGGCCGTTCGCCTTGCAAACGGCACCGCCTATGGTCTCGTCTGCGGGGTCTGGACAAACGACGGTGGTAGGCAGCTGCGCATGGCGCGCGCCGTCCACGCCGGTCAGGTCTTCGTCAACAATTATGGCGCCGGCGGCGGCGTCGAGCTGCCCTTCGGCGGCGTCAAGAAATCGGGCCATGGCCGCGAGAAGGGTTTCGAAGCCCTCTACGGCTTCGCCAGCATGAAAACCATCTCGGTTTACCACGGCTAGTTCAGCGTCGGGAGGAACAAGTGTCACTAGAAGGTAAGATCGCTCTCATCACCGGTGCAGGCTCCGGTTTCGGCGAGGGCATTGCGAAGCGTTTCATCGACGGCGGTGCCAAGGTGGTCGTTGTCGACCGCGATGCCGCAGGGGCCGAGCGCGTGGCCAAGCAACTCGGCAGCAATGCGTTTGCCGTCGTCTGCGACATCTCCAAATCATCGGACGTCGACGCCGCCGTTGCCGCGAGCCTCGAGAAGTTCGGCCGCGTCGACATTCTCATCAACAATGCCGGCATCGGCCACAAGCCACAAAACGCCGAGCTGGTGGAGCCGGACGAGTTCGACAGGATCCTCGGCGTCAACGTGCGTGGCGTCTATCTCATGACGCGCGCGCTGCTGCCGCACATGAAACAGAACAAGACAGGCGTGATCGTCAATATCGCCTCGACTGGCGCCAACCGGCCGCGGCCGAACCTTGCCTGGTACAATGCGACGAAGGGCTGGGTGGTCTCCGCGACCAAGGCGCTGGCGATCGAACTTGCTCCGTTCAACATTCGCGTCGTTGCCCTCAATCCGGTTGCCGGCGAGACGCCGCTTTTGACGACCTTCATGGGCGAGGATACCGAGGAAATTCGCCAGAAGTTCCGCGATTCCATTCCGTTGGGCCGCTTGCTGAAGCCCGAGGATCTCGCCGAGGCCGCCGCCTTCGTCGCATCGCCGCAGGCGTCGATGATCACCGGCGTTGCACTTGACGTCGATGGCGGGCGTTCGATCTGATGACGACAGCGCCGCGCGTCTCTTAGGGCGCACGAAAGTCGCGGCACTTTGATTGACTGCATGTTTCCTTCAATCGGATGCGATTAATGGAAACATGCAGTGGGACCATAAACAACCAAACCGCAAAGCGGGGGAACCATGCTTAACTTGACGAAATGGGCACTTGCTTCGTGCTTCATCGCCGCATCGCTGACCACAGCCATGGCCAAGGACACGATTACCGTCGGCCAGGTGCTGGAACCGCCGGGCCTCGACCCGACCGCGGGCGCCGCCGCGCCGATCCGCTATATCACCTACGGCAACCTGTTCGAAGGCCTGGTGCGCGTGGTTGAAGATGGCACCGTCAAGCCGCTCCTGGCCGAGAGCTGGGCGATCTCCGACGACCAGAAAAGCTACACGTTCAAGCTTCGTCAGGGCGTCAAGTTCCACGACGGCACGCCATTCGACTGCTCGATCGTCAAATTCTCCTATGAGCGCGCCGTCGCAGCGGACTCCACCAATGCGCAGAAGGGCCTCTTCGAGCCGATCGAAAAGACCGAGTGCCCGGATCCGGCAACCGCAGTCGTGACCCTGAAGCGCCCGGCATCCAACTTCCTGTTCAACATGGCATGGGGTGACGCGGTCATGATCGCGCCGTCATCGGCCGCCGACAACAAGACCAAGCCTGTCGGTACTGGCCCCTACGCGTTCAAGGAATGGGCGAAGGGCGACAAGGTCGTGCTGAACAAGAACGCCGATTACTGGGGCGAACCGGCCAAGCTGACGGAAGTCACCTTCAAGTTCATCAGCGACCCGTCCGCAGCCGCAGCCGCCGTTCTTGCCGGCAACGTCGATGCGTTCCCGATGTTCCAGGCCGCCGAACTCGTCAGCCAGTTCCAAAGCGATCCCAACCTCCAGGTCGAGGTCGGCAGCACCTCCGGCAAGGTGGTTCTTGCGCTGAACAATGCGCGCAAGCCGTTTGACGACGTCAGGGTTCGTCAGGCGCTTGCCCATGCGATCGACCGGAAGACCCTGGTCGAAGGCACCTATTCGGGCTTCGGCGAGACGATCGGTTCGCATTATTCCCCGGTGGAGCCCGGCTATGTCGATCTGAACGAAACCTATCCCTATGACCCGGGCAAAGCGCAGCAACTGCTGCAGGAGGCCGGTGTCGAAGGTCTGGAAATGACCATCATGCTGCCGCCACCCGCCTATGCCCGGCGCGGCGGCGAGATCATCGCGGCCATGCTCAGCGAAGTCGGCGTCAAGGTGAACCTCGTTCCGATCGAGTTCGCGCAATGGCTCGACCAGGTGTTCAAGAACTCGGATTTCGACGCGACGATCATCGCACACGCCGAAGCCCGCGATCTCGATATTTACGCTCGCGACAAATACTATTTCAACTACCAGAACCCGGACTACAAGGCGCTCTACAAGTCCTTCACGCTCGCGTCGACGGAAGCTGAGCAGCTCGATCTCGTCGGCCAGCTTCAGCGTAAACTGGCGGCCGATGAACCGAACGTTTTCCTCTACGCTCTTCCGAAGATCGGCGTCTGGAACAAGAAGGTGAAGGGTCTGTGGAAGAACATGCCGGTGCCGGCGGACGATCAGACCCAGACCTACTGGGAGAATTGATCGCTTCTCATGAGGTGGAGCGGTATGCGGGCTGAAAACCGCACACACTTTTCCTCATCCCGCTCCAGCATCCGCCCCTCCACAAATGGGGGCGGATGCAGATCAGCCGTTGACCGTCCCCGGCGCCGGTCAACGCTCGCTCATTCCGGGAGGTTGATGTGATTTCCTTTGTTGGCGGTCGCCTTGTGTCGCTCATATTGACGACCCTGGTCGCCTCTATCATCGTCTTTCTGCTGATGCAGGTGCTGCCCGGCGACCCGGCAGTGCTGATGCTCGGCATGAACGCCGACCCGGATGCGATCGCGGCGCTGCACCGGCAGCTGGGCCTCGATCAGCCAATCTGGATCCGCTACCTCCAGTGGATCGGTGGCTTTGTCGTCGGCGATTTCGGCATGAGTCTCACCTATTCGGTGCCGATCCGTGAACTACTCGGGCCCCGCATCCTGGTGACATTGCCCCTGGCTCTCCTCTCCATGGCGATCTCGGTCGTGGTTGCGATCGCCATTGGCGTCTATGCCGCGGCCAATCGCGGCAAGGCCGGCGACACGGTCGTCATGGGCATCGCGCAAGTTGGCGTCGCCATCCCCAATTTCTGGCTCGCGCTTCTGTTCATTTTGCTATTCGCGCTGAAACTTGCATGGTTTCCGGCCTCGGGCTTTGCCGGCTGGCAGGACGGTATCTGGAGCGGCCTCCACTCGCTCATTCTTCCAGCCTTTGCGCTCGGCCTGCCACTCGCCGCCATTCTCGGACGCGTCACCCGCTCGGCCGTCATCGAAACGCTCGGGGAGGATTTCATCCGCACTGCCCGCGCCAAGGGCCTCTCGCGCGCTGGTGCGCTTTGGAGGCATGCGGTGCCGAACGCACTCATCCCCGTCGTCACCATCATCGGCCTGCAGTTTTCGTTTCTGCTTGCCGGCACGATCATCATCGAGAACGTCTTCAATCTGCCGGGTGTCGGCCGGTTGGTCTTTCAGGCGATCGCGCAGCGCGATCTGGTGACCGTGCAGACGCTCGTGACGCTGCTTGCCGCGTCCGTCATCACCATCAATTTTCTCGTGGATCTCGTTTACGGCTATCTGGATCCGCGCCTGTCGAGGGGAGGCCACTGATGAGCACCTCGGCAATCACTTCGGAACCAGGCCTGTTGGCCAAGCTTTTTGGTAGCCGAAGCCTGATGTTCGGCCTGACGGTCACCGCCATCCTCATTGCGATGGCCGTGGTTTCCACCGTCTGGACACCCTTCTCGCCGACGGCGATGAATTTCCGCGACAAGCTTCAGGGACCAAGCCTCGCCCATTGGTTCGGCACCGACAATTTCGGCCGCGATATCCTGTCGATGATCATGGCCGGGGCGCGCAACTCGATCGCGGTCTCGATCGTCGCGGTGCTCGTCGGCGCCGGCATCGGCGTGCCGCTCGGTGCATGGGCTGCGGCCCGCGGCGGCTGGGTCGATGGCCTGGTCATGCGCATGAGCGATCTTGCCTTTGCCTTTCCTGCACTGCTGACGGCGGTCATCATCACGGCCATCTTCGGCCCCGGCGCGACCAATGCCATGATCGCCATCGGCATCTTCAACATTCCGGTCTTTGCCCGCGTGACCCGTGGCGCTTCGATGGGGCTTTGGAAGCGCGAATATGTGCAGGCGGCCCGCTGCGCCGGTCGCGGCGACGTGGCGATCACCTTTCTGCACATCCTGCCCAACATCAACCACGTGCTCCTGGTCCAGGTGACGATCCAGTTCGCCTTAGCAATCGTTGCAGAAGCTGGGCTTTCCTATGTCGGTCTTGGCACCCAGCCACCGATGCCAAGCTGGGGCAAGATGCTGAACGATGCCCAGACCTTCATCTATCAGGCCCCATGGCTCGCCATCTTCCCGGGACTTGCGATCACGTTCGCCGTGCTCGGCCTCAACCTCCTCGGTGATGGCCTGCGCGACATTCTCGATCCGCGCGTGAGGCGACAAAGATGACGGCACCCTTGCTACGAATGGTCGGAATGTCGGTCGAGCTGTCAGCGGGCATGACCCAGGTCGATATCGTCTCCGACGTCGATCTTGAGCTCAATCGCGGCGAACGCCTCGGTATCGTCGGAGAATCCGGCAGCGGCAAATCCATGACGGCGCTCGCCGTGATGGGACTGCTGCCGCAGCGCATGCGGGTGCGCGGCGAGTTGATGTTCGATGGCCGCAACCTCGCAGATCTGCCCGAAGCCGAATTCTGCAGATATCGCGGCCGGCGCATTGCGATGATCTTTCAGGAGCCGATGACCGCCCTCAACCCGGTCAAGTCGATCGGCGCCCAGATCGCCGAAGGGCGACGCCTTCATTTTGGCGAAACCAGAGCCGATGCGGAAAAGAAGGCGCGATCCTTGCTGGACAGGGTTGGTCTGCCGGCGCCGCGCTTCAATCTGGACCTCTACCCGCATCAACTCTCCGGCGGCCAGCGGCAGCGCGTGATGATCGCCATGGCGATCGCCTGCGAACCGGACCTGTTGATCGCCGACGAACCGACGACCGCGCTCGATGTGACGGTGCAGGCACAGATTCTTGATCTGCTCGATGACCTGATCGAAGATACTGGTACGGCCCTGATGCTGATCACCCACGATCTCGGCGTGGTTTCCGAAATGACCGACCGTATCGCGGTCATGTATGCTGGGCGTGTCATCGAGACGGGGCGCACCGACGACGTGTTCGCGCGCATGGCGCATCCCTATGCGAGGGGCCTCTTCGCTGCGTCTCCTCATGGAGCTGCCCTTGCTCCGCGCCAGATCGGGGGAAGGCCAAGGCTGAACGCAATCCCGGGCATCGTTCCCGATCCTTTTGCGCGGCCGGACCATTGCTCCTTTGCTGAGCGTTGCGCCTTCGTTCAGCCCGACTGTCGGCGGGCGATACCGCCACTGGATCTGATCGATACCGACAGGAATGTGGAGCATCGCGCCGCCTGCTTTCATCCACGCGAAAGGATGGTGGCACCATGAGCGATGTCATTCTGAGGACCATCGATCTGGTGCGCGAGTACCAGTTGCCGCGCCCATCGATCTTTTCCAAGCAGACCAGCTTGCGCGTGCTGCACGGTGTCAGCGTCGAGCTTGGCGCCGGCAAGAGCCTCGGCATCGTTGGCGAAAGCGGCTCGGGAAAATCGACCCTTGCGCGCGCCGTCATGGGGCTTGAACGCCCGCAATCGGGGCAGGTTACCATTGCCGGCAAGGATATCTATTCGCTGGACCGATCAGAGTTGCGGGAGGCGCGCAAGGGATTTCAGGCGATCTTCCAGGATCCCTACGGCTCACTCGATCCGCGCCACACGGTGCGGACCATCATCTGCGAACCCATCGTTTCACTGGAACGCGGAACCAGCGCACTCGAGCGCAACCGGCGCGTTGAGGAGGTGCTGGAGGCGGTCGGCTTGCCCTTGGCGTCTGTCGACAAGTATCCGCACGAGTTTTCCGGTGGCCAGCGCCAGCGGATTGCCATTGCGCGCGCGCTCATCACCCGACCTGCGCTGATCGTTGCCGACGAACCGGTTTCGGCGCTCGACGTCTCGATCCAGGCGCAGGTGCTGAACCTGATGATGGATCTGCAGGAGAGGCTCGGGCTCTCCTATCTGTTCATCAGCCACGATCTGGGCGTGGTTCGCGCCATCACCGACCGGGTCGCCGTCATGCATCTCGGGCGGATCGTCGAGGAGGGACCGACCAACGAGGTGTTCGACAACCCGCGTCACCCCTACACGCAGGCGCTTGTCGCCGCCGTGCCGAAACCCTTTGCCGGACGCCGCAAGCGGATCCGGTCGAACGCCCCGCCGCAAACGCCTGTCCATACCGCCACGACCTCAGAGGGCTGCGCCTATGCCGCCGTCTGTCCGCGCAGGCAGGATATCTGTCTCGCCCAAACGCCCATGGCCAAGCCGGTGACGCCGGCCTGGTCCGCCCGCTGTCACTTTGCCTAGAACTCTTTGAAATTCTGCAATTCTCCGGAGTTGCTCTTGTTGCAGGAATTATTGCCCATGTCCGATCTTGCCGATTTCACCGCCGTCGATCTTGTCGAGGCTTACCGCCTGCGAAAGCTCTCTCCCGTCGAAGTCGTCGATGCTGTCATCGCGCGCATCGATGCATCTGAGCCGAAACTCAATGCGCTTTGGGCCTACGATCCGGACGAGGCGCGCAAGGCGGCGCAGGCGTCCGAGGCACGTTGGGGCAAGGGTGAGCCTCTGGGCGCGATCGATGGCGTGCCGGTGACGATCAAGGAGAACATTGCGACGAAGGGAACGGCTGTGCCGCTTGGCTGCGCGGCCGTGCCGCTGGTACCGGCCTTGGCCGATGCGCCGCCGGCGGCACGCACCCGCGAGGCGGGTGGCGTTATTCTGGCCAAGACCACCATGCCAGATTACGGCATGCTGTCGTCCGGGCTTTCCAGTTTCCACAAACTGGCGCGCAATCCCTGGGACCTGTCGACCAATCCCGGCGGCTCGAGCGCCGGTGCGGGGGCGGCTGCGGCCGCCGGCTACGGCCCGCTCCATATCGGCACCGATATCGGCGGTTCGGTTCGCCTGCCGGCCGGTTGGTGCGGCGTTGTCGGTTTGAAACCGTCGGCGGGTCGGATTCCGATCAATCCGCCCTTCATCGGCCGTGTGGCCGGCCCGATGACCCGCACTGTCGCCGATACGGCGCTTTACATGTCCGTTTTGTCGAAGCCGGACGCCCGCGACACGATGTCCTTGCCCTATGCCGATATCCCCTGGCTCGATCTTGAACGGAAGGTAAGGGGCTTGAAGATCGGCCTCTGGCTTGATGCCGGCTTCGGCCAGACGGTCAGCGCGGAAACCGAGCAGGCGGTCAGCCAAGCGGCAAAGATCTTCGCGGACGCGGGCGCGATCATCGAACCTGTCGAGCCCTTCCTCACCCGCGAGATGATCGATGGCCTCGATCGCTTCTGGCGTGCGCGCGGTTGGGAAGACGTCTCGCGTCTTTCGCCGGAACAGCAGGCGCAGATACTGCCCTACATCTTCAACTGGATCGAGACGGCCAAGGATTTTTCCGGCCGCGACGTCTATACCGGCTTCGCCCAGATCGACGCCATGCGCAATGCCATCCATGCGGCGTTGACCGGTTTTGATTTCATCCTCTCGCCAACGGCACCGACCGCGTCCTATCCCGCCGAATGGGCCTCGCCGATCAATGACCCACAGAAGCCGTTCGAGCACATCGCCTTTACGGTCGCGGTGAACATGGGTGGACAGCCCGCGATTTCGGTCAATTGCGGCTATACTGCCAGCGGTTTGCCGATCGGGCTTCAGATCATCGGCCAGCAGTTTGACGATATCGGGGTCTTGCGCCTTGCACGAGCATTCGAGACCCTGCGTCCGCAACAGCGGCCATGGCCGAAGGTCACCGCATGAGCCGCCCTGCACCAACACAAACACTGAAACGACAGGAGTGCCGAAATGGCCGATCGTAAGCTTTTCATCCTTCCCGGCGACGGCATCGGCCCGGAAGCCATGGCGGAAGTCCGCAAAATCATCGCCTACATGAATGCCGAGCTTGGCGCCGGCTTCGTGACGGACGAAGGCCTCGTCGGCGGTTCTGCCTATGACGCCCACGGCCAGGCGATTTCGGAAGGGGACATGGTAAAGGCGCTTGCCGCCGACGCCGTGCTGTTTGGTGCCGTCGGCGGTCCGAAGTGGGATGCGGTGCCTTACGAGGTTCGTCCCGAAGCCGGTCTCTTACGCCTGCGCAAGGACCTGCAGCTGTTTGCCAACCTGCGCCCGGCCATCTGCTATCCCGCGCTTTCCGCCGCATCGTCGCTGAAGCCGGAACTGGTCGAAGGCCTCGACATCCTGATCGTGCGCGAGTTGACCGGCGGTGTCTATTTCGGCGAGCCGAAGGAAATCATCGATCTCGGCAATGGCCAGAAGCGCGGCATCGACACCCAGGTCTACGACACCTACGAGATCGAGCGCATCGCCGGCGTTGCCTTCGAACTGGCCCGCACCCGCAACAACCGTGTCTGCTCGATGGAAAAGCGCAACGTCATGAAGTCGGGCGTGTTGTGGAACCAGGTGGTGACCGAAACCCACAAGGCGAAATATTCCGATGTCCAGCTCGAGCATATGCTGGCCGATGCCGGCGGCA